>NZ_DAOMPS010000020.1:0-72092 GCF_035444905.1 Thauera sp. | reverse complement strand
GAGAAGCAGGTGCGCCTGCTGTGCGAGTGGTACCTGCGCGTGCGCAAGTCGTCGTGAGTACATCGACCGCCTGAGCCGCGGCCGCGCCCAGTGCGCGCCGCGGGCCGCAGGCGCCCGCCCGGTGGCGGACGCCTGAGGCACACCCCGAGGAGGCAACATGGCCCGCATCATCGATCGACGTTTCGACTCCAGACACAAGAGCACGGTCAACCGCCAGCGCTTCATGCGCCGCTTCAAGCAGCAGATCCGCAAGGCGGTCTCCGGCGCCATCCAGGGCCGCTCGATCCGCGACCTCGATCACGGCGAACAGGTCTCGATCCCGGCACGCGACCTCGCCGAGCCCACCATCCACCACGGCCGCGGTGGCATCTGGGAGCAGGTGTTCAGCGGCAACGACCAGTTCGCCACCGGCGACCAGATCAAGCGCCCATCCGGCGGCGCCGGCGGAGGCAGCGGCAAGGGCGAGGCGAGCAACGACGGCGAGCACGAGGACGATTTCGTCTTCCAGCTCTCGCGCGAGGAGTTCCTCGACCTGTTCTTCGAGGATCTCGAACTGCCGCGCCTGATCCGCACCCAGCTGGCGACCATCACCGAGTTCAAGACGCGGCGTGCCGGCTTCAGCGCCGACGGCGTGCCGACCAACATCAACGTGGTGCGCTCGCTGCGCAGCGCGCTCGGCCGCCGCCTTGCCCTCGGTTCGCCCTGGCATGCCGAGCTGCGCGCGCTGCAGCACGCGCTCGACGCCGCGCTCGAGGAGGAGGAAGAGGACGCCGAGGGCGACACCGTGCTCGCGCTGCGCGAGCGCATCGGCCATGCGCGCGCGAAGATCGACGCCATCCCCTTCATCGACAGCTTCGACCTGCGCTACAACAACCGCGTCAAGGTGCCCGAGCCCACCACGCAGGCCGTGATGTTCTGCCTGATGGACGTGTCTGGTTCGATGGACGAGGAACGCAAGGGCATCGCCAAGCGCTTCTTCATGCTGCTGCACCTGTTCCTGACGCGCAGCTACGAGCGCATCGAGGTGGTGTTCATCCGTCACCACACCGTTGCCAGGGAAGTCGACGAGGACGAATTCTTCCACTCGCGCGAGTCGGGCGGCACCGTGGTGTCGAGCGCGCTGCGGCTGATGCACGACATCATCCGCGAGCGCTACGCCGGCGGGCAGTGGAACATCTACGGCGCGCAGGCTTCGGACGGCGACAACTGGCAGAACGACTGTGCCGTCAGCCGCGACCTGCTCGCCACCGAGCTGCTGCCCGCCTGCCAGTATTTCGCCTACATCGAGATCACCGACGGCGAGCCGCAGAACCTGTGGCAGGAATACCAGAGCGTGCTCGCCGCGCGGCCCAACTTCGCCATGCAGCGCATCCAGTCGCCGGCCGACATCTATCCGGTGTTCCGCGAACTCTTCAAGAAGAGCCTGACATGAGACCCTCAGCCCACAGCGCCCGCAATGCCACGCCCCTGCCCGTCCAGTTGCCGGCAGGCTCCGAGTGGTCCTTCGACAGCATCGAGCAGTACCACACGGAGATCGCCCGCGTGGCGAAGGACTTCGGCCTCGACACCTATCCGGTGCAGATCGAGGTGATCACCGCCGAGCAGATGATGGACGCCTACGCCTCGGTGGGCATGCCGGTCAATTACCACCACTGGTCCTTCGGCAAGCACTTCATCGCCACCGAAAAGAGCTACCGCCGCGGCCACATGGGCCTCGCCTACGAGATCGTCATCAACTCCGACCCCTGCATCGCCTACCTGATGGAGGAAAATACGATGACGATGCAGGGGCTGGTGATCGCCCACGCCGCCTACGGTCACAACAGCTTCTTCAAGGGCAACTACCTGTTCCGTACCTGGACCAACGCTGACGCCATCATCGATTACCTGGTGTTCGCGCGGAACTACATCAGCCAGTGCGAGCAGCGCTACGGCGAGGAGGAAGTGGAACTGCTGCTCGACTCCTGCCATGCGCTGATGAACCTCGGCGTCGACCGCTACAAGCGACCGGCCAAGCTGTCGCTCGCGCAGGAGAAGCTGCGCCAGAAGGAGCGCGAGGACTACCTGCAGAGCCAGGTCAACGACCTGTGGCGCACCCTGCCGGGCCAGGATGCGCGCGCGGACAGCCGCGCGCCGGGTCCGCGCTTCCCGGCCGAGCCGGAGGAGAACCTGCTCTACTTCATCGAGAAGCACGCGCCGCTGCTCGAGCCCTGGCAGCGCGAGGTGGTGCGCATCGTGCGCAAGATCGCGCAGTACTTCTTCCCCCAGCGCCAGACCCAGGTCATGAACGAGGGCTGGGCCACCTTCTGGCACTACACCCTGCTCAACACCCTCTACGACGAGGGTCTGCTGGCCGACAGCTTCATGCTCGAGTTCCTGCAGTCGCACACCAGCGTGGTGCATCAGCCGCCCTACAACAGCCGCTGGTACAACGGGCTGAACCCTTACGCGCTCGGCTTCGCGATGTGGCAGGACATCCGCCGCATCTGCGAGAACCCGGACGACGAGGACCGGCGCTGGTTCCCCGAGATCGCCGGCAGCAACTGGCTCGAGACCTTCGACTTCGCGATGCGCAACTTCAAGGACGAGAGCTTCATCGCCCAGTACCTGTCGCCCAAGGTGATGCGCGACTTCCGCCTGTTCGCCGTGCTCGACGACGACCGCGAAAACAACCTGCAGGTCTCGGCCATCCATGACGACAGCGGTTACCGGCGCGTGCGCGAGATCCTCTCCGAGCAGTACAACCTGGGCAGCCGCGAGCCCAACATCCAGGTGTGGAACGTCGACCTGCGCGGCGACCGCTCGCTGACCCTGCGCCACCAGCAGCACCAGCGCCGTCCGTTGGGCGACAGCACCGAGGAAGTGATGAAGCACGTGGCCCAGCTGTGGGGATTCACGGTGAGGCTGGAGTCGGTGGACGCCGCGGGCATGGCCCAGCTGACCCACGAGACCCGGGTCGAGCGGCCCGGCCTGCACCTTGGGCAAGTCATCGCGGCCTGACGGCATTGCGCGATGAGCGGCGACGGCGGCGAGCTGAACCTCCCGCCCCGCCGCCGCTGCCCGACATCCATCACTGCACGGTGGCCAGCGCAGGGCATGCGGCAATATCCGGTGGATCGGGCAGTGCGGGGCAGGTCTTGCGGTAGGGCTTGTCGGGCAGGATCTCGCTCCACTCCTCGCAGCGCAGGTTGCGCGTGAGACGGGCGCAGGTGTCGGCGGCGAGATCGTCCGGCGCCAGATGCCACAGCCGCACCACGCGATCCGCGCCGGCCGAGGCGAGCCAGCGCCCATCCGGGCTGAAGGCCGAATCGGCAAGACGGCTGCCGTGCCCGCGCGTGGCCCGCTCGAGGGCATGTGCGGCCAACCCGGTCTTCCTTGCCGTGACCGCGATCAGCCATTCCCTGTTCGTGAGTTCAAGAAGCTTCGCCTGCGCCATCGCGGCCGGCCAGTGCGCCGCCTCGAGCGCGAGCGCAGCGTCACCGCCCGCCGTCGTCACCAGCCGGTCCAGCGATTGCTGCGCCACGACGAAACCGCCGTAGGGTCCGTTCCGATCGTGCTCGAGGTCGAACGTCCAGCCCAGCTCACTGCCGTCGGCGAGGGACCACACCCGGCGCGTGGTCGGGCGGGTGAAGCCGATGCCGCGCGAAAACGCCGCCTCGGTGGTCGTCGCGACCGCCTTGCCGTCGGGGCTGAAGGCGAGCTCATCGACCCCGCCCTCGTGCGCCAGCAGCCTGCCGGTCTGCCAGGACGTGCTCGCGCTGTCGATGAACCGCAGCCCGTCTGCGTCGATCACGGCGATCCAGCGCCCGTCGGGGCTGAAGGCGAGGCGGCGGGTCCCCGCCGGCAAGGTGGTGCGCGCCAGCTCACGCCAGTCGGCGGTGTCGAAGACGCGCAGCGTGGTCGCGCTCGCGCTGGCAAGCCGTCCGCCGTCGGCGCTGAAAGCGAGCGCGTCCACCGCGTCGTCATGGGGCAGCAGGCGCACCGCCTTCTCGATCGCGTCCCACTCATCCACGCTGCCGTCGTCGTTGCCCGTCAGCAGCCGGTCGGCGTCGATGAAGGCGAGCGCACCCGTCGTGCGCGGAATACGCGTGCGTTCGCCGCCGCCGGCCACCTCGCCGATCAGCACTGCATCGTGTCCCGGCCCGGTAACGGCCACGTGGCGCCCGTCCGCACTGAACACCGCCGGGCCGCGCGAGGAGGTGCGTAACATGCGGCGCTGGCGGTCAATGACCAGCATGGCCATGCCGTCCGCGCCTGTACGGACCTCGACCAGCTGCAGGCCGTTGCCCTCGCCCTCCACCGCGATCGAAGTCCCGTCCGGGCTGAAGGCAAGCGGTTCACCCCAATGGTTGCGGACCTCGAGCGCCGCCAGCCGGCGCAGGCCGTCGCTCGTCCACAGCGTGAGCCGGTTGCTGCCTGAGGTCGCGATCCGCTCTCCGTCGGGGCTGAACTGCAGCACCCAGGCGGGCGCCTCGTCCATCGACACCGCGACGCGTTCGCGCCAGGTCGCGGTGTCGTACAGCGCCATCAGCGGTGGCCGGAAGCTCACCGCCGCCAGGGTCCGGCCATCGGGGCTGAAGCGCAGGAAGCTCTGCGCCGGGCGCGGGATCGGCAAGCGGCGCAGCACCTGCCAGTCGCGCGTGTCGTACAGGCAGACCTCGACATCACAGCGTGCGGCGAGCCAGCGTCCGTCCGGGCTGGCGGCCAGCGTGGCGACTGCGGCGTGGTGGGATGCATTCAACTTGATCGGCTCGGCGGCCGGGTCCGGCTGCAGCACGAAGGTGCCGCCTTCGGCCGCCACCGCCAGCCAGCCCAGGTCCGGGCCCGGCGCCAGCCCGGCGATCTTGCCCGCTCGCAAGGACCATGTCCGGCGCGGCGCGTCCGGCAGCAGATCGATGCGCCCGAGCAGCGCCGCATGCCCTTCCGGCGTCCACCGTGTGCGCAGCGACTCAAGCGTCAGAAGTAGGCTGCGCTGCAGGCCCTGCATGGTCTCGTCGGCGGCGACCTCGGCCGACACGTTGAGCTGCCGTGCCAGGGCCAGCGCCGCCTGCGCTTCGGCATTGCTGCGCTCGACCTCGGCTCTGGCGCGCTCGGCGTCGGCACGCCGGGTCGAGTCGACGGCGGCATAGAGCAGCACCAGAGCCACCACCGCCAGTGCGCCCATGCCCAGCGCCAGCAGGCGGAAGCGCCGTCCGGCGCGCAACTGCGCCTGCACCCACTTCTCGCGTTCCTCGCGGCGCTGCCGTTCGGCCTCCTCCTGCGCCCGCCGGGCCTGTTCGGCGAGCTCGCGTTCGGCACGCTGCTGCTCGGCGCTGCGCGCGAGAAAGCGCATCGCCAGCGCATGGTCCTCGGCGCTGCCGTAGCGCCGCGCCCATGCCTCGTTGGGCGCCTCCTGCTCGCGCCACGCCAGCCCCTCCTCGAGTTCGGGCGAACGCCACAGTGCCGCGCGCCCCGCCTGCTCACGCCGCGCCGAGTCCATCAGGCGGAAGTACACATCGGCCGACTTCGCCTCGGCATCGACCCAGGCGTTGAGCCGGTCCCAGCGCCGGATCAGGCTTTCGTGGCCGATGTCGAGCACGGTGTCGGCGCTCAGGGCCACCCCGGAGGGCGGGGTGACGAAGCTGCGGTCGGGGCGGCGGAAGGCGTTGACCACCGCGATCAGGTCCGGCTCGGCCACGCCCGCGACCGCGGCCACATCGTCGACGCGCGCCGGACGGCGGGTGTCGCGCTTGCCGGTGGCGCGGTGGGTGAGGCGGCGGAACAGGCGCTCGGCGATGCGCTGCCCGGCCGGATCGAGGGCGTCGAACACCTGGTCGGCATGGGCCGACAGGGCCTTCGCGATCGAGCCGACGGCGGCGTAGTCGGCCAGCGTGAGCAGCGCGCGGTCGCCGTTGCCCGCGCCGCCGATCCGCGCCTGCATCTGCTCCCACATGCGCATCAGCGCGTGCTGCAGCAGGGGCAGCTGGTCCGGATCGGCGCCGATTTCGTTGAGCAGATGCGTCAGCAGCGCCGGCTCGACGTCGGCGTCGAATACCCGCGCAGGCCCCACGATCGCGCTGCGCGTCTGCTCGCGCGTCATCCTTGGCGTCAGGTACTGGCCGTCGTTGATCGCCTCGGGCAGGCCGTGGAACAGCGCACAGTCGCCGAGGAAGTCAGAGCGCATCGTCAGCACCACATAGACCGGAAACGCGGCCTGTGCCGCCGACGCCAGCAGCAGGGCGACGAAGGCGTCGGCCTCGTCCGCGCTGCCCTCCTGGCGGAAGCGGAAGATCTCCTCGAACTGGTCGACCAGCAGCAACAGGTTGGCGCCCGCCGGCAGCCAGCGCTCCTGCAGCAGCTCGACCAGGCCGAGCGGCCCGCGCCGCAGCGTGGCATCGGCGAAGGCGAGCGCGGCAGCACCGCCGTCGCGCTCCATGTCCAGCGCCGCCGGTGCCGCCAGCGCGCTCGCCAGCCGCCACAGCGGACGGGCGCCGGGGCGCATGTTGGCGATACGCCAGTGCGCGCCGGCATCGGCCATCAGGCCGGTCTGCAGCGCGGCGATCATGCCCGCGCGCACCAGCGAGGACTTGCCGCAACCCGAGGGGCCGACGATGGCGAGAAAGCGCGTGCGACGCAGGCGGTCGAGAAGCTGGTCGGTCTGCGCCTCGCGGCCGAAAAAGAGCTCGGCCTCGTCCTCGGTGAACGGGCGTAGGCCAGGATAGGGCGAGGCCGGCCGCTCCTCGGGCAGATGGTCGGGCGTGGCGATGTTCATGGCGTGCCGCCCCGCAGGTCGCGGACGAACTCGGCGAGCGCCTGCCGCGCCCCGGCGTCGATGCCGCGCCGGCAGTCGATGACGCGTTGGTTGGGCAGCTTGATGCCGGGGTCGGCCTTCGCCTCGTCCGGCTCGGCCTGGCACAGCACCACCCGCCCGAGCGGGCGGTCGCGCACGCTCTTGATCTTGAGTGTCTCCTTCAGTTGCTGGCGCACCCACACGGGCCGCGTGCTGCCATACACCACCACCAGGCCGTCGCACAGCCGCAGGTTGTCCTCGAGGTCGGCGCGCATGGCCTCGGCGCTGTCCTGCGGCTCGGGGCGCAGGAAGCCCAGGCCCTGTGCATCGAAGAAGTCGCACAGCTCGGCCGCCACGCGGGCATCGTCGCGGTCGTGATTGACGAACACGAGCAGGTCACCGTCCACGGCCGTTGGCGCCACGGGCGCCGGCGGGCGCAGCGCGGCCAGCACGCCGGCGGCGAAATCCTCCAGCCCCTCATTGACCACGTCGGTGGCGAACACCGACTGCCGGTGGTTCGCATCGCGGATGTCCTCCTCGCGCAGGCCGAAACGCCGCCAGCGCCGCAGCGGCACGCCGGCGCGCTGCGCCACCTGGTGCTGCAGCGCCGCCAGCGATACGTCCCAGCCGCGCACCCGCCCGGGGTACTCGCCGAGCAACTGCACGAATAGCCGCGCGCGCCGCAAGTCCTCGCTCATCGCCGCGGCGAAGCTGTCGGGATCGGTGCGCGGGTAGGCCCGCTCGGGCAGCACCCTGATTCCGGCCTGCTCCAGGCTGCGCTGCAGCCGCTCGTATTCGTCCATGAGGTCGTCACCAACCTCGGCGAGGAACACCACCGGCCCAGCGCTCCCCGGCGCGGCGGTTGCCGGCGCGGAATCGACGGCTGCGCCCTGCATCCGCGTCAGGCCTTCGGCAATCTTGAACGCCAGGTCGTTGAGCCGTGCCCAGTACTGGCGGTCTTCCAGGGTCGGCAGCGGATCGCCCAGGCGCCGCGGGGCCGCCCCCTCGGTCTCGCGCTGCCAGAAGCGTACCAGCAGCAGATCGCCGAACGCTTCGGGCAGGCGCTCGTGCTCGAGATCGTCGCACTCGACCATGAACAGCGGGCGCCGCAGGTCGCGCCGATCCTGCAACCCGTCGAGAAAGCCGCCGCGCTCGCGCGCGCACCAGGGCGACTTCAGATAGGCGCGCGACAGCACCACGAGCAGCCCGGCCGAGCGTTGCAAGCCAGCCAGGATCGGCGCGCTCAATTGCGACTCGGCCACCAGGCGCTGATCCATCCAGATGTTGGAGCGGATGCCCAGGCGGCGGTCGAGGCGTGCCTTGAGGTTGTCCTTGAGGGTGGCGACCCAGCCGAACTCGCGGCCGACGTCGGGCGCGTCGTCGATGTGCGCATAACTGACGAACAGGTCGTACTCAAAGCCCGGAACGCATCCCATCGCGGCCCTCCCGAGGCGCTGCACACGATGGCGGCGCAGCCTGTCGCGCGCCGCCAATGCAAGCGTAGTCTGCCGCCGCAGGATTCGCGAGTTGCCTGACTCGCGCCGCCCGGGTGTGCGCGTGGCTCGCGCGTCGCGGCTTTCCTGGCCCTGCGCGTCCAGCTTGAGGGGCGGTCCGGGGTGGCGGGACTGCAGGCGCGCGAGACCGCGCCCCGGATCACCGTCGGGGCCGTGTCAATGACGAGGAGGAAACTTCCATGCCCAAGCCAAAGGCGATCCTGATGATTCTGCCGAGCCGGGGCGGATGCAGCCAGGCGGCATTGCGCGGCACAGGCGGTGATGGTCTGTTCTGCTGTTTCGCCGCGAACTGAGATGGGCAAGGGGCGGGCGTGCTATGCGCCGGCCCCGCCGATGCCGTGACGCCGCATCCATGCCCTGAACTCCGCCCCCTCGCTGTCGCGGCGCAGGCGCGACAGGTGGAGCAGCATGTTCTCCACCATCGAATGGGCCGCGATCGCAGCCATCATCTCCAGTCGCTGATCGGGCGCCAGCCCCAGCTCGACGAGCTTGCGATCGATATCGCAGAAGTGCGCGGCCATGAGCAGGCGAGCGCCACCTGCGTCCAGGGCAAGGCCGGCAAAGTCGAGCGGATCTTCGGCCTCGATCTCGGCGATCAGGGTGGCAACGGTCTCGGGTGTCATGGGGGTCTCCGCGCAAGGATCCTGTGCTGTCTTCGACCTTGCCACGCGGCCCGAGTGCCGCCACGAGCACCACTTTGCCGCCGCTCTCGGACACTCACCACAGGCGCGGATCGGCCCGATACACCACGCGCCGGGTCCGCACCTTGCGTGCATCCGCATGCGCAGGATTGAGCAGGTAGTTCCAGCCTGCCGGCACCACCACCGAAGGCACGCGCAGCAACAGCGCGGCGCCCTCGTCCAGCCAGGCGTCGCCGATCGCCTGGCTTGCGCTGCGGCCGACCGACCAATCCACGTTGTCGGCATTCCAGCCTGGCGGCATGACAGGCGCCTGCGCCGTCTCGAGCGCCGCTGCCGGCAGCCTCACCTCCACCGCCACCATGTCGCGCGGCGGGCGCAGGGGCGTATGCACGCGCTTCTCGAGCTGGGCCAGGGCCAGGCTGTCGGCCAGGTAGATGACCATTGACCCGACGCTGTTCCAGCGCCCGCCCACCGCGGCGGCGCCACGGCCGGCACAACGGAAGTCCTCCGCCGCGCACAGCACGGCGCCGGTGTCGAGGTCCATCCAGTCCTGCGCCAGCCGCCACAAGGTGGCCGTGCGCGCAGCCATCAGGCGGCGGTACCCGCCATGATGCGGCGCAGGGCGTTCATGACCGCCTGGTGTCCGGGGGTGGTGGCGAGCAGCTCGATCGGCACCGCCCCACCGAGAACGGTCACCGGCGCGGCGAGCCATTCGCGCGCGGCCGACTCCTCGCCGAACACGCGCGTGGCCGCGCGCTCGACGTCGATGAGGCGGGCGACGCGGTCGGAATCGTCCTGCGACAGCGGCTTGCCCTCACGCACGCGCCGGTCGTAGGTCGCCGGCGCCACACCGAGCAGTTGCGCAAGGCTGCGCCCGCTGCGACCGAAGCGGTGCGCAAAGGCGTCCAGCGAGCCGGGCTCGAAGCCCTCGCGCACCATGTGATCGCGCTCGAGGGCCGAGGCCGCGTGCAGGTAGCGCTCGATGCTGGCGCCGGCGAGCGCGCCGCGCGCCGCATACGCAGCGCCTGGCTCTCGGCTGGAAGGACTGGCCTTGGTGGTCGGCACTTTAATCACCTGATTGCTTGCATGAAATCAATTGAAGCCGTTTGAGGCCAGGGTGTCAAGCTGCGCCCCTCACTTCAACCGGGATCCGGCACGACAAGGACCGCCCCGCTGCGCGTGCTAGACTCGCGCCGCTTTCCTCAGTGTGTTCCCGATGCAGATCCAGCTCCTGATTCCCGGCCTGCTGTGGCCCACCGCCACGCTGCTCGGGCCCGCCGCGGGCCTCGCGCTCGACGGGCTCGCCACCCTGCTCGGTCGCGGCCGGCGACAGGTGAGCCCCTTCGAGCCCTACGACCGCCAGCTCGCACGGCTCTTTGGCCTACCCGGCGACCGCGTGCCGATGGCGACCTTGCGCCGCCTGGGCGAGGCCGATGCGCCGCCCCACGATCCCGGCCGCCACTGGCTGTGCGCGGATCCGGTCAATCTGTCCTTCTCGCGCGAGCACCTGCTGCTGCAGGCCTTTCCGGATGAGGAGCTCGATGCCGAAGAGAGCGCCGAGCTGGTGGCGGCACTGAACGAGCTCTTCGCCGACCTCGGCCGCTTCGAGGCCTGCACGCCCACGCGCTGGTACCTGCGCCTGCATCAGCAAACCGCGGTCACGCTCTATCCGCTCGACGACGTCACCGGACGCCCGGTCAAGCACTTCCTGCCCGAGGGCGAGGACGCCCGCCTGTGGCAGCGCACGATGAATGAAGCACAGATCGTGCTTCACAACCATGCACGCAGCCGTGCCCGCGAAGAGGCCGGACGACGTCCGGTCAACAGCGTCTGGCTGTGGGGCGCAGGCGTACTCGAACAGCCGCTGCGGGCGCCCGCCCGCCAGGTGCAGGCCACCGACCCGGTCAGCATCGGCCTCGCCCGCGCCGCCGGGCTGCCGGTCGGCCCGCCGGACGCCACGGCGGCCCTCGCACAGGACACGCTGGTGGTGCTCGACAGCCAACGCAAACCCGCCCAGCAGCTCGACCTCGGGGCGTGGCGCGCTGGTCTCGAAGAGCTCGAGCGCGACTGGTTCGCCCCACTTGCCGCTGCGTTCCGGCATGGACGCCTCGACACGCTGCGCCTCACCGCGCCGGGCGACCGCGGCACGCTGCAGCTCGAATTGTCGCGCAGCGCGCGCTGGAAGTTCTGGCGCAAGCCCTACGCCTTCGAGGCCTTGTTGAAGTCCCTCGCCCCCGCGCCGATGCCCGTCAGCGACACCCCGCCTCCCACGAATCCAGCCCAAGCCCGATGACCCGCATCCAGCCCCGCACCGTCTCGCAGCAGGCCTTCGACCGCCTCGCCGATGCCGGCCTGCATCCGCTGCTCGCCCGCCTTTATGCCTCGCGCGGCATCATGCGCGCCGACGAACTCGACACCGGCCTGAAGAACCTGCTGCCGCCCGAGGCGCTTAGCGGCACGCAGGCGGCTGCGCAACTGCTCGCCGATGCCATCGAAGCCGGTGCGCGCATGGTCATCGTCGCCGACTACGACTGCGACGGCGCCACCGCCTGCGCGGTCGGCATGCGCGCGCTGCGCGCCTTCGGCGCCGACGTGCATTACCTCGTGCCCGACCGCGTGACCCTGGGCTACGGCCTCACGCCGGCAATGGTCGAGATCGCCGCGCGTCTCGAGCCCGACGTGCTGATCACCGTTGACAACGGCATCGCCAGCGTCGAGGGCATCGCCGCCGCACGCGCGCACGGCATGGCCACCATCATCACCGACCACCACCTGCCCGGTGACGTGCTGCCCGAAGCCGACGTGATCGTGAACCCTAATCAGCCCGGCTGTGACTTCCCGAGCAAGGCGCTGGCCGGTGTGGGCGCAATGTTCTACACCATGCTCGCGCTGCGCGCCGAACTGCGCGAGCGCGGCGCCTTTGCCGGCGCCAGGGAGCCCAATCTGGCCGAACTGCTCGACCTCGTCGCCCTCGGCACCGTGGCCGACGTCGTCAAGCTCGACCGCAACAATCGTATCCTGGTGGCCCAGGGCCTCGCGCGCATGCGCGCCGGGCGCATGCAGCCCGGCATCCGCGCGCTGTTTTCCCTTGCCGGTCGCGATCCGGCGCGCGCCAGCACCACCGACCTGGGCTTCATGATCGGCCCGCGCCTGAACGCCGCCGGGCGGCTCTCGGACATGAGCCTGGGCATCGAATGCCTGATCACCGACGACGCCGGGCACGCGATGAACATCGCCCAGGAGCTCGACAAGCTCAACCGCGAACGGCGCAGCATCGAGGCCGGCATGCAGGAAGAGGCACTGATCCGCCTGGAAGGCTTCGACGCCGGCAACCGCGCCACCGTGGCGCTGTTCGAGCCCGACTGGCATCAGGGGGTGATCGGCATCGTCGCCGGTCGCATCAAGGAGAAGCTGCACCGCCCGACCATCGCCTTTGCGCGCGCCAACGACGGCGAACTCAAGGGTTCCGGGCGCTCGATCGCCGGCCTGCATCTGCGTGACGCGCTCGACCTCGTCACCAAGCGCCATCCCGAGCTGATCGTGCGCTTCGGCGGCCACGCGATGGCCGCCGGGCTGACGATCCGCGAGACGGAGCTCGCCCGCTTCGACGCCGCCTTCGAGGAGGTGGTCAGCGAACTGCTCGAGCCCGCCCAGCTCGAGCGCCGCATCGAAACGGACGGCACGCTCGAGTCCGGCTATTTCGCCCTCGACGCCGTTCGCATGCTGGACAACGAGATCTGGGGCCAGGGCTTCCCTGCGCCGCTGTTCGACGACGTGTTCCGCGTCGAGCGCCAGCGCGTGCTCAAGGAGCGCCACCTCAAGCTGGAGCTGAGCCGCAACACCGCACGCTTCGAGGCCATCCAGTTCAACCATGCCGGCGGCGCACCGCAACAGATCCATGCGGCGTATCGGCTGGGCATCAACGAGTTCCGCGGGGTGTCGAGCGTGCAGTTGATGCTGGAACACTTCGAGGCGGCCTGAGCAGCGGCCGGGTTGTTCCGCCCCTGCCCCCCGGCAACACGCACCGACGCGCTCGCTCGGGCAGGCTGGGTCCCCGATCTGGGGGCGAACCCAGGGCGACGAAGCAAGGCAGTGCGCCGTGCCCCTTCCGGGCGCACACGAAGAAAGGCCCCTGGATCTCAGGGGCCTCGAACTCGGGTCGCTTGAACGGTCTGCTTACGCGGCCTTCCTCGCCACCTTCTTCTCGGTGCTGCCGGCAGCGGCCACCACCGGCTGCACGGCCTCTTCCGCCGCGGCCAGACTGCGCTCGGCAAACTCGATGCTGGTCCTGATCACCTGTTCATACGCTTCGGTCGCGCTGCTCAGGGCCGACTTGATCTGCTCGACGACCTCGGCACTGCCGGTCGGGCCGGACCTGGCCATGGTGTCCAACAGCGAGCCGAAGGACTGCGCGAGTTCATTGGCGCGCTCGACGTTGATCTGCCCGATCTCGGCCTGCGACTTGATGCAGATGCTGCTCGCATTGCGCAGGTAGTCGCTGGCCAGCTCGAACGAACGCGCCGCCGAACCGGACTGCGCAGTCAGCTGCTCGAAAAAGCCCCCGCGATTGCTCAATGTGGTGTTCGCCTTGTACGACCTCGCCGTGTTCATGTTGAGCGCGAAGATCTGCTCCGCCGTGTTCAGCGTGATCTCGACGATCGCATTGAAGGCATCCCCGTTGGCCGTGACGACTTCGGTAAATCGTTCATGCAAGGGCGTGATCGAATGCATGGTGTGCTCCTGAAAGTAGAAAGTGGCGATGGCGGTCGCCGAAAAAATGACATCCGGCTTGCCGGTGAAGCTCATCCGGAAGGCTGCCCCATTGTGCAGGGCAAGCCGTCAGGCGTCTGTCAGTTCAGCGGCAGCGCAAGGTCGGAAAAACAGTCAATCGGTGTCGGATTATTCCTATGCGCTCTTGGTCGCGACGGAAACCGGTCCGTGCGCTCGACCAACAGGCCCAGGGCCTGGGCACTGGTCTCGATGAAACGCGCCTCGATCTCGCTGCAAAAGGGCCCGAGCAGCACGCAAGCGGGCTCGCGTCTTGCACCTGATCGTCTTCGACCGGACACCCGCGTGACGGCGGGCACGACCAGGTAATAGCCTGGGCGCGATGAATCGACGGGCGGCATTGCGTGCACCGACCGGCCCTGCCCGCGTATCCCGTCAAACCTCTCCTGCAAGTTCTGCACAGCTGTCTCCTCCACGCGGTGGCGATTCAGGCACTCGTCTCGTGCCTGCCCCCCGACACCCCCGCTGTCGTTTCGCGCAGCGCTTTCGGGTGATCGGAAAATCGTGCCTTGTGCTTGTTCGCGCACATTCGTTTTTCATTGATGCCGCACCTCAATCATGCAACTTCGATTGATTGCAGTCTGTCGGCAAAACGCTGGATCGGCGTCGGATGACCGCACCGTGCACGTAGGATTTTTCCTACATTGATCAATCACTTGAGGCTTGCACACCGCTTCGCGGAAGATTGCAGTAGGCTAAGCGCGCTGTCCCCCGGTTCGGGATCGGGTTGCGACACTGCTGCGTACCGGATTGCCTGATGGAGTTGATTCCCGATCATGAAGCCTGATTACCGGCCCCCGAAGACGGCCCACCCCCCCGCAGAATGGGGGCCGGTCGCGATCGATCGACAAGGCACTGCCTTGCCCGAGCCCACCGCCGAAGCCCTGCTGCGGCAAGCCCGGGGGGACCAGACCGCGCTGAACGCCCACACCGACGTCGCGCACGACATGCAGCATGAATTGAGGGCGTCGCGCGATCGCTACCTCAGCCTGTTCGACCACGCACCGACCGCCTATCTCCTGCTTGACGACAAGGGCCGCATTTTCGAACTCAATCGACCGGCAGCCACCCTGCTCGGAGCCGTCGGCAGCAAATCCCTCGGCCGTCGTTTTGCGCGGTTCCTGCACTCCGATGCGATCGACACCTGGCGCCAGTTTCTCCGCCACGGACTGCAGCATGACGACATCCACAGCTGTGAGCTGAGACTGCAGCGCAGCAGCTGCGAGGCCTTCTGGGCGCGCCTGAGCGGCCGTCGTCACCTGAAGACGGACGGAACGGTGGTGCTGCAGCTCGCGCTCGAGGACATCAGCGAACGCAAGCAGCTGGAACAGACGCTGCTCGAGAAGGAGCGCCACCAGCGCGCCCTCCTCGACAACATCCCGTTCATGGTGTGGCTCAAGGACATCGACGGCCGCTTTCTCGCCGTCAACCGCGCATTCGCCCGATCATTCGGCGGCGATCGCGCCGAAGAATTCGTCGGCAAGAACGATTTCGACCTCGTTCCGCCCGCGCTGGCCATGGGCTACGTCGCCGCCGACCGCGAAGTGCTCGCGTCGCGCCGGCGGATCATGCGCGAGGAGGAGACTCACAACAACGGCCACTCCACCTGGTCGGAGACCTACAAGGCGCCGGTCCTGGACGATGACGGCAAGCTGCTCGGCACCGTCGGTTTCGCGCGCGAGATCACCGCGCGCAAGGAGGCCGAGTCCGCCCTGCTGCACCTGAACGACGTGCTTGAAGAAGAGGTCGCCGAGCGCACCGCCGAGGTGGATGCGCGCTCACTCGCGCTCTCCGAATCGGAGCGTTTCTTCCGCGCGACGATCGATGCCCTGCCCTCCAACCTGTGCGTACTCGACGAGTCCGCCGGCATCGTCGCGGTCAACAAGGCATGGCGCGAGTTCGCCGCCGCCAACGGCGGCAACCCCGATCAGATGAGTGAAGGAGCCAACTATCTCGAGGTGTGCGACGCCTCGGCAACGGGTTCGCCGGGCAGCGCCCTCGAGGTGGCGAACGGCATCCGCGAGATCCTGGCCGGGAAGCGCAAATCCTTCGTGCTCGAATACGAGTGCAGCACGCCGGTCGAACAACGCTGGTTTGAAGTCCGCATCTCGCGCTTTGCCGGCGAAGGTCCGGTACGCCTGGTCGTGGTCCATGACAACATCACCCGGCGACGGCAACTTACAAGCGCCCAGCGCGAAACCTCGCTGCGCCTGAAGCGCCTCGCAGCCCACCTCGAATCGGTGCGCGAGGAGCAAAGCACACGGATCGCACGCGAGGTCCACGACGAACTGGGCGGCACCCTGACCATGCTCAAGCTCAGCCTCGCCACGACGATGGACAGCCTGGCGGAGGCTGCACCCTTGGCGGCCCCGTTGCAGGGCATGCTCGAACAAGTGGATGCAGCACTGCAAACGGTGAAGCGCATCTCCGCCAACCTGCGCCCCGGCATGCTCGACACGCTCGGGCTGCTGGCGACGATCCGCTGGCATGCGGATCAGTTCTCCCGTATGACCGGGATCGCGGTCGAACTGGACATGCCGGCCTATGTGAGCCTCACGGCCGAGGCCAGTACCGCGGTGTTCCGCATCATCCAGGAAGGGCTGACGAACATTGCCAAGCATTCGGGGGCGAAGAAGGTGAGCATCACCGCGGTCACGCACAAGGGAAACCTGATCCTGCGGATCTGGGACAACGGCAGGGGACTGCCGAAGGACAGCCTCGGCAAGCACGACTCGTTCGGCCTGATCGGCATGCTCGAGCGGGCACAGAACCTTGGCGGCGAACTGTCGCTGAGCGGCACGCCACAGAGCGGAACGCAACTGACGCTGCGACTTCCGCTGGGCGCCGGCGCTGCGCCGGCCATTCGGCGCAAGGCGTGAGCATGGTCAGAATCGTCATCGTCGACGACCACGCCGTCGTACGCAGCGGCCTGCGCCAGTTCCTCGCCGCAACCGAAGACTTCGAGGTCGCGGCCGAAGCCGCAACCGGTGGCGAGGTGCTCGCCCTCGTCAATTCGACCGAAGCGGACGTCGTGCTGCTGGACATCACGCTGCCCGACATCAACGGGCTCGAAGTCCTCAAGCGCATCAAGCTGGTCCAGCCCGCCCTGCCGGTACTGATCTTCAGCATGTTCTCAGAAGAGGAGTTCGCGCTGCCGGCGCTGCACGCAGGCGCATCGGGCTACCTGAACAAGGACAGCCCGCCGGCGCAGATCCTGGCCGCAATTCGCACCGTCGTGGGCGGCGGGCGCTACGTCAGCCCCGCACTGGCCGAGCGACTGCTCGACGGCACGATCAATGCGGCAAGGCGGCTGCCGCACGAGACCCTCTCACCGCGCGAGACGGCCGTGCTGCTGTTGCTGAGCAAGGGGGTTCCGCTCACCAGGATCGCGGAACAGATGCATCTGAGCGTGAAGACGATCAGCACCTACCGCTCCCGCATCCTGGACAAGCTGAACGTGCAATCCAACGCCGAGATCACGCGCTACGTGCTGCAGCACAAACTCAGCCCCGATTAGCAGTCACGGCCAGCCTGTGCTAAAACCCCTGCCTGCATCTGGACACTTCAAGGAACACGCATGACCACCTCGACACTGCAACGCATCGGAGGCCGGGACCGAGCCTGCGCAGACGCCGCCAGCCAGCGGACCGGTTCGCTCGCGGCGAGCACCTGCCACGACCCCCTCGCGTCCTGGCTCGGTATCGCCAGCCAGGCCAGCGAGATGATGCTCGCCTCCGTCGAGGTCATCGGCCACCGTACCGGACGCATGGCCACCGCCGGCCCTGCGCCAAGCGCCGACGATCTGGATGAGTTCAGCCTGATGGCGCAGGAGAAGTTCGAGGCGGCGACCGAATCGTCCTGGTCGGTGACCGCGCATTGGCTGCAGCTCAACCAGCAGCTGTGGACGCAGATGTTCGCCCAGATGCAGGCAGGCATGGCGGCGATGATGTCGGCGGCAAGCAGCCCGAACGTTGCCGAATCGATGTCGCACCACGCGGCGCTGATCGCTGCCCTGTCCCCCAGCGCCGATGCACACACGCAGCTCTCCCACGCCGCGGCCGATCTCGCGCGCCGCGCGCTCGAGCCGATCCACGCCCGCGCGACGGCCAATGCCGAGCGGCTCGGCAGGTACGCTGCCGGCGCTGCCTGAGCGATGGCGGGAACATCGACGGCGCGATAGGCTCCAATCGGGCAGGCAGCGACAGGGAACACGGGCCACAAGCTCCTGCCACCCCGCTTGGTGACGCCGCGCACCCCGCGCTTCAGCACCTTCATGCTGCCGTGTCGTGGCGGCGTCATTCGAGCCGCAGCGAGACTGAAACGGAGATTGCCATGAGCACCGTCGCCCGCTTCCAGATCGATCACGTCCGCTTCCTCGACCCCCAGGGCGAAGTCCTCGCCCCGCTTCCCGATCTCGCGCACGACGCCGCGGCACTGCTGCCCCTTTACCGTGCGATGTACCTGACGCGCACCTTCGATGCGAAGGCGATCGCACTGCAGCGCACCGGCAAGCTCGGCACCTTCGCCTCTGCCCTCGGCCAGGAGGCGATCGGCGTCGGCGTGGCAAGCGCGATGCTGCCCGAGGACGTGCTGTTTCCGTCCTACCGCGAACACGCGGCGCAGTTGCTGCGCGGCGTGACCATGACCGAGAGCCTGCGCTACTGGGGCGGTGACGAGCGCGGCAGCGACTTCGCCGGCCCGCGCAACGACTTCCCGATCTGCGTGCCGATCGCCACCCAGGTTTGCCACGCCGCGGGCGCCGCCTATGCATTCAAGCTCAGGCGCGAGGCGCGTGTGGCGGTGTGCTTTCTCGGCGACGGCGCGAGCTCGAAGGGCGACTTCTACGAAGGCATGAACTTCGCCGCGGTGTGGCAGGCGCCGCTGGTCCTGATCGTCAGCAACAACCAATGGGCGATCTCGGTGCCGCGCAGCGCGCAGACGGCCTCGGCGACGCTGGCGCAAAAGGCGATCGCCGCCGGCATCGAGGCCTGTCAGGTCGATGGCAACGACGTCGTCGCGGTACGCCACGTCGCCCAGCAGGCGATCGACAAGGCACGCGCCGGCGGCGGGCCGAGCGTCATCGAGGCGCTGACCTACCGCCTCGGCGACCACACCACCGCCGATGACGCCTCGCGCTACCGCGATCCGGCACTGGTGCAGGAACAATGGTCGTTCGAGCCGCTCACCCGGTTGCGCAACCACCTGCTACGCCTCGGCGCCTGGGGCAAGGAGCAGGAGGAGGCGCTCGCCCACGACTGCACTGAGGCGGTCAATGCCGCGGTCGAGGACTACCTCGCCACCCCGCCACCGCAGACGGCCGCCATGTTCGAGCACCTGCACGCCGAGCTGCCCAAGGCCTTCGAAGCGCAGCGCGAGATGGCGCTGCACTTCGCCCCACCGAGCGGAGGCGATCATGGCTGAGATCAATCTTGTCGAGGCGGTCAACCTGGCCCTCGGCCGTGAAATGGAGAACGACCCGGCGGTCGTGCTGCTCGGTGAAGACATCGGCGCCAACGGCGGCGTGTTTCGCGCCACCGTCGGCCTGCAGCAGCGCTTCGGGGCCGAACGCGTGATCGACACGCCGCTGGCCGAGACCGCCATCGCCGGCACCGCGATCGGCATGGCGGCGATGGGGCTCAAGCCGGTGGCCGAGATCCAGTTCTCGGGCTTCCTGTACCCGGCGCTCGATCACCTCATCAACCACGCTGCGCGCCTGCGCAATCGCACCCGCGGCCGCCTCGCCTGCCCGATGGTGTTGCGCACGCCCTGCGGCGGCGGCATCCATGCGCCCGAGCACCACTCCGAAAGCCCGGAGGCGCTGCTTGCCCACACGCCGGGCCTGCGCGTGGTCGTGCCCTCCTCCCCGGCACGCGCCTACGGCCTGCTGCTGGCGGCGATCCGCGACCCCGACCCGGTGATGTTCCTCGAGCCGACCCGTCTCTACCGCCTGTTCCGCCAGCCGGTCGAGGACGATGGCGAGGCCTTGCCGCTCGATGTCTGCTTCACCCTGCGCAGCGGCAGCGACCTCACCCTGGTGAGCTGGGGCGCGATGCTGCACGAGACCCAGGCCGCGGCCGACGCGCTGGCGGCAGAGGGCATCAGCGCCGAAGTGATCGACGTCGCCACCCTCAAGCCGCTCGACATGCCGACCATCCTGGAGTCGGTGGCGCGCACCGGGCGCTGCGTGATCGTGCACGAGGCGGCCCGCAGCGCCGGCCTGGGCGCCGAGATCGCTGCCAATCTCGCCGAGGAAGGGCTGTACTCGCTGCTCGCGCCGGTGCAGCGGGTCACCGGCTACGACACGGTGATGCCACTGTCGCGCCTCGAGTACCAGTACCTGCCGAGCGTCGAACGCATCGTCGCCGCGGCCAGAAAGACCCTGGAGGGATCATGAAGATCTTCAAGCTGCCCGACCTGGGCGAAGGCCTGCAGGAAGCCGAAGTCGTCGAATGGCACGTCAAGGCCGGCGACGAGATCGCCGCCGACCAGCCGCTGGTGTCGGTGGAGACGGCCAAGGCGATCGTCGAGATCCCCTCCCCCTATGCCGGCCGCGTGGCGACGCTGTACTGCGAGGCCGGCAAGGTGGTGCACGTGGGCGCCCCTCTGGTCGGCTTCGAGGGCGCGGGCGAAGAGGCCGACAGCGGCACCGTGGTCGGCGAGGTGCAGGTCGGCAGCGAGGTGAAGGCCGAAGCGCCCGCCGCCGTCAGCCACGCCGGCGCCGCCATCCGTGCGACGCCGGCGGTGCGCGCGCTGGCCCGCCAGCTCAATGTCGAGCTCGAGATGGTGACCCCCTCCGGCCCGGATGGCGTCATCACCACCGCCGACATCAAGCGCGTGGCGAAGATCCTGTCCGAGGTGGGCCCGGCCGAGATCCTGCGCGGCGTGCGCCGGGCGATGGCGCAGAACATGACCCTGGCGCAGAACGAAGTCGCCGCCGCCACCGTCATCGACGACGCCGACATCCAGGCCTGGGCGCCCGACGCCGACATCACCATCCGCCTGATCCGCGCGCTGGTGGCCGGCTGCCGCGCCGAGCCCGCGCTCAACGCCTGGTACGAGAGCCACAACATGGGCCGCCGCCTGGTCAGCCGCATCGACGTCGGCATCGCGCTCGACCTGCCCGAAGGCCTGTTCGTGCCGGTGCTGCGCGACGTCGCCCAGCGCGACGCTGCCGACCTGCGCGCCGGCCTCGAGCGCATGCGCGCCGACGTGCTCGCGCGCAAGATTCCGGCCGAGGAGCTGCGCGGCAACACGATCACGCTGTCGAACTTCGGCATGATCGGCGGCAAGTACGCCTCGCCCATCGTGCTGCCGCCCACGGTCGCCATCCTCGGCGCAGGACGGGTGCACGAACAGGTGTTGCCGGTCGATGGCAAGCCCGCCGTACGCCGCGTGCTGCCGCTGAGCCTGTCCTTCGACCACCGCGTGGTCACCGGCGGCGAGGCGGCACGCTTCCTGAAGGCGGTGATCGAGGACCTCCAACAAGCGTCCTGAAGCGGGCCTGCGGCCTACACGGCGATGGCCCGCCGTGCGTCGAGGAAGGCCTCGAGCTCGGCCAGCGCCAAGGGGCGGCTGAACAGGTAGCCCTGGTAGATACGACAGCCTTGCTCGGCGAGGAAGGCGCGCTGCTCGTCGCTTTCCACGCCCTCGGCGACCACGCCCAGGCCCAGGTTGTCGGCGAGCACGATGATCATGCGCGCGATGGCCGCGTCGTTGGGGTCGATCAGGATGTCGCGCACGAAACCCTGGTCGATCTTCAGCTGCTCCAGCGGCAGGCGCTTGAGGTAGGCGAGCGAGGAATAGCCGGTGCCGAAGTCGTCGAGCGAGAAGCCAACCCCGCGCGCCTTGAGCGCATCCATCTTGGCCCCGACCCTGTCGATATCGGTAACGAGCGAGCTCTCGGTCAGTTCCAGCTCAAGGCGGGCCGGATTCGCCCCCGAGTGCTCGAGCGCGTTCAACACTTCGGCAACGAAGTCTTCCTGCCTGAACTGGCGCGCGCTGACATTGACGGCGATCTTGAGCTGCGCACGCCGGGGGTCCCATGCCCAGGCCGCCAGTTGTGCGCAGGCCGTCTCGAGCACCCAGCGCCCCAGCGGCAGGATAAGACCGCTCTCCTCGGCCAGCGGGATGAACTCGCCGGGCGGGATCACGCCGCGCTCGGGATGGCGCCAGCGCACCAGGGCCTCCACGCCGATCACCGTACCGTCAGCGGCGATCTGGGGCTGGTATTGCAGCAGGAACTGCTGCTTTTCCATCGCCTCCCACAGGCCGGCCTCCACCGCGGCCCGCGCGCTCACCTCGGCCTGCATCTTCGGATCGAAGAAGCGCAGCGCATTGCGCCCGGCGAGCTTGGCCTGATACATCGCCATGTCGGCGCGCTTGAGCGGCTCCTCGACGCGCTCGCCCGGGTGGTCGCCGAACAGCGTCACGCCCACGCTGGCAGAGACCCGATGCTCGGAGCTGCCGAGCTCGAAGCGCTTGTGCAGGGCCTGCAGGATCTTGCTGCCGATCGCTTCGGCATGGTGGCTCGCCTCCGTGCCATCGCCGCCCAGATCCTGCAGCATGACGACAAACTCATCGCCGCCCAAGCGGGCCACGGTGTCGTCCCGGCGCACGCAGTGGATGAGGATGGCCGCGACCTGCTCGAGCAGGCGATCGCCCTCGGCGTGGCCCACGGTGTCGTTGACGGCCTTGAAGTTGTCGAGATCGATGAACAGCAAGGCACCCTTGCTCCCGTCACGCGCACAGGCCTCGAGCGCAAACTCGAGCCGCTCCATCAACAGGCGGCGGTTGGGCAGGCCGGTCAGGGGGTCGAAGTAGGCGAGCCGCCTGACCTCGGCCTCGGACGACTTACGCGCCGTGATGTCGCGCGCTGAATTGAACAGCACCGTCTTGCCATCGACCTCGAGCGGAAAGGCGCTGATCTCGACCGGCAGCACGCTGCCATCCTTGCGCCGATAGGCCGACTCGAAGGTGTGGACCTCACTCGACGCGAGCAGGCGCGACAGCCCCTCGCGCAAGGCCTGCTCGGGGTAGTACGCATCCCATTGCGACACGTTCATGCCGATGATGTCGCCGTGCGCGTAACCGAGCATGCGGCAGAAGGCATCGCTGGCCTCGACCACGTTGCCATCCCCATCCATGATGTGGATGCCGTCGCTCGCGTTTTGCAGCAGGATGCGGCTGCGCTGGTTGGCGCGCGCGTTGGCATTGACCAGGCGCCACAGCAGCCCGCCCGCCAGCACCGTGACCGCAAGGAACAACATCCACAGCAGCATTGCCTTGCGCACATCCTCGTGCCATTGCGTCAGGTAGTCCTTCTCGCCCCAGCCGAGGACGACGAAAGCCGGCATGCGCTCGAGCCTGCGGTAGGCATTGATGCGCGTGACGCCGTCCGCGGTGCGCGTGCTGTAGAACGATTGCGCCGGCACCCCGGAGGCGACGATGTCGCTCAGTTCCTGCGAACCGCCACGGCTGCCGATCGCCCCCGCAGGCGAGTCCAGCACCGGCCAGCGCGCGATCATCACCATGTCCTGGTCGCGTATCAGCGCAATGCCGTGCGGCCCCAACCGGAGGCCCGACAACAGTTCCTGAAAATAGGCGGCGGATACCGCCGCCACGACAATGCCTGCAAAGCGGCCATCGGGCGCGTTGTAGCGCCGCGAGAACACGACGACCCAGGTTTCGGCGACCCGGCCATAGATCAGCTTACTCGCCCGTGTGCGGCCATCGTCCTTCTCACGGTGCTCGATGAAGAAGTCACGGTTGGAAGCGTTCACCTTCGTTTCCGGGGTCACGCCGTGACCGAGCACCACCGCCCCGGAGGCATCCGTGACCCGAATCTCGGCCGGCTGCGACAGCCAGCCCCCATGCTCGGCAATCAGATCGCTCATCGCGCCGCCGACAAGCGGCCGCCCTTCGCGCAGCTCATGCTCGAGGTGGACCTGCAACTCGCGCAACAGCAGCTCAATCTCCCGCACCGAAGCGGTCACGCTCTGGTCGAGCAGCAGCGCCATGTTCTCGACGGTGGTGCGCACCTCCTGCTCCTTGCGCTCCTTCGCGGCTGACAGCGCATACGCCAGCAGGCCCCCGATGAAGGCATTGAGCCCCAGCACGGTGGCGATCAAGGCCAGGAAAACCGTCTTCTTGTTCTGATGCATAGGTCCGCCGGACGAAGGTGGGGGGCGATGACGTTCGGTTCGTCTTCGATCCAGCCTGGATGTTAACTGCGCCGGGCCGCTCGCTTCCAGTGATTCCGCGTGTCTCGCGGGCGCCCCGCGCAAGGCCGGCACTTACTACTTACTGCCCGGGCCACAAACCCGACTGCAGCCCACGGCGGCCTGCCGTTATAATGCGCGGTTTCCCAGATCGAGCCGGAGCCCTCACCATGGAAGCCGAACGCCAGAACGCCCTCGCCGAGAAACTCGCCGACCTCGCCGCCCGCGGTCGCGAACTACGGAGGTATCTTTGACTACGACGAGAAAGCATCGAAGCTCGAGGAAGTAAACCGCGCACTGGAAGACCCTGCGGTGTGGAACAACGCCGAGCGCGCCCAGGAACTCGGCAAGGAAAAGCGCCAGCTCGAAGATGTCGTGCTGACGCTGCAGAAGATCGATGCGCAGTCGCGCGAGCTCAAGGACCTGTATGAGCTCGCCGAGGCGGAGGACGACGACGACACCTTCGAGGCTGTCGAGGCCGACCTCGTCGAGCTGCAGGACGCGATCGAGAAGCTCGAGTTCCGCCGCATGTTCAGCAACCCGATGGACCCCAACAACTGCTTCATCGAGATCCAGGCCGGCGCCGGCGGCACCGAGGCCCAGGACTGGGCCGGCATGCTCGAGCGCATGTACCTGCGCTACGGCGAGAAGAAAGGCTTCAACGTCGAGCTGATGGAAGAGACCGAGGGCGAGGTCGCCGGCATCAAGAACTGCACGATCAAGTTCAGCGGCGACTACGCCTACGGCTACCTGCGTACCGAGACCGGCATCCATCGCCTGGTGCGCAAGTCGCCCTTCGACTCCAACGCCCGCCGCCACACCAGCTTCACCTCGGTGTTCGTCTATCCGGAGGTCGACGACTCGATCGAGATCGAGATCAACCCCGCCGACCTGCGCATCGACACCTACCGCGCCTCGGGCGCCGGCGGCCAGCACATCAACAAGACCGACTCGGCGGTGCGCATCACGCATGAGCCCACCGGCATCGTCGTGCAGTGCCAGAACGACCGCTCGCAGCACAAGAACAAGGCCGAAGCCATGTCCATGCTGCGCGCCCGACTGTACGAGGCCGAGCTGCGCAAGCGCCAGTCCGAGCAGCAGAAGCTGGAAGACTCCAAGAGCGACATCGGCTGGGGTCACCAGATCCGCAGCTACGTGCTCGACCAGTCGCGCATCAAGGATCTGCGTACCAACTACGAAGTCGGCAACACCCAGGCCGTGCTCGACGGCGACCTCGACGACTTCATCGCGGCGAGCCTCAAGCAGGGCGTCTGAGGTTTGACCGAGCCCTTCCTCTCCGACTTCCTGGCGCACGGCGTCGACGCCGACGAAGTGCCCGAGCTGGCCGCGCTCAGCTCGGCGCGGCCGCTGCTCGACGCCTTCATCACGCTGTTCCGCGGCACCGAAGCCGAGGTGCTGATGCGCCTGCTGGTGCTGCGCGAGATCGGCCGCGAGGCAGACTCGCCGCGCTGGTCGCCCGAGGCGCTGCGCGCGCGCTTCACCTATCTCGACCCGGTCAAGCTCGAGACGGTGCTGAAGCGCCTGCGTGACAACGGCCTGCTCGCCATCGGCGAGGACGGCCACTACGCGTTCTCCGACGTCGGCCGCAACGCCGTCGCAGCGATCGCGATGCTGCTGCGCTTCGGCGAGGAAGAGGACGCCGAGCTGGGCTTTCTCACCGCCCAGCTCGCCGGCCTGCAGGCGGTGGGCAGCATCACGCCCGAAGCCCTCGGCCATCTGCTGTCCAAGCTCAACGACCTCAGCTGGCACTTCGAGGAAGCGATCGCCTCCGGATCGGAGTTCCGCATCCTCGACGCCCGCCGCCGCTTGTCGGCCAACGGGCGCTGGCTCGAGCGCGGCACCGACATCCTCAACAAGCTGCTCGCCGACCCCGAGGTCGATTTCGACATCGCCCGCATCGCGCAGCGCATCGGCCTGGCGCAGTCGCGCCTGGCACGGGTCGATGCGTCCTTCCAGCGCGCGCTGAACAAGATCGAGGCGCAGCGGGTGACGCTCGGCGGCTCGGGCATTTCCTCGTCCGACGTCGCTGCCTGGCTGCGCAGCCTCGACGCAAGCGTCCTTGCCGGCCTGGCGGGTGACAGCTTCGCCGCGGTGCCTGAGCTGGCGCTGCTGGCCGGCGGCCACGAACTGCTCGATCGCGCCGAGGCGATGCTCGAAGGCGAGGCCACCGCCGCCGAATCGTCGGCCGGCCTGCCGCCACCCGACGAGGCTGCCTCGGATGTCGCCCTGCAGGCCGAGGACCTGCGCCTGCTCGAGCACTTCACCCACCGCCTCGCGGCCCTGCCCGCGCCCCAGCCGCTGCATCAGGTCGTCGCCGGCGGCGGTTTCGCCCCCGCCAGCTATCGCCTGTCGCTGCTCGCGCTGCTGGCCGACGGTGCCGAAGCCGGCCCCGAAGACGGTCCGGTCGGCAACCTCATGCGGCTGCCGGTGGAGGTCGACTTCGGCGACCGCCTGACCGCGGTCGGCGCGGACGAAATCGCCGCGATGACGCTGGGCGAAGTGCGCCCGCGCATGCCCGCCACCGCCACCGCCCCCGTCTCCACCCTACAGCCCCAGGCGGCGGGCTGAGCCCGCCGCCGACACGCCGCGCCCCTCATGGAACACGAACTCAAGACCCTCACCGCGCGCCTGCTCGCGCAGCGCTGGCTGCCGCGCACCGACCGCCTGGTGCGGCGCGCGCTGGTGGACGAGACCTTTCGCCTCGAGCTCGACCGTCGCCTGGCCGAGGTCGGCCTGCGCCTGCTCGACAACCCCTACGCCGCCCACATCGGTGTCGCGCTGCAGCCCGAACTGGCCGAGCCGGTGTTCGGCGCCGGGCGCGAATACGCGGCCAGCAACCTCGGCCTGAACCGCGACGAAGTCGCCCTGCTGGTGATCATCTGGTCGCTGATCGTGCTGCCCAAGCGCGAGCGCCAGGTCACCCGGCGCGAGCTGGTCGATGATGGCCAGACCGACCTCTTCGGCGGCGACAAGCCGGTCGCGCACGGCGAGTCGGTGTCCGGCACGCTCACCGAGGCCTCGCTGATCGCCGACTTCGGCCCGCGCCTGGGCGGACGCACCAAGGTGCGCAACTTCATGCTCGGCAAGCTCGTCCGCCTCGGCTTCATTGAGCGCCGCAACGGCCTGATCAGCGAGGGCCCGCTGCTGGATCTGGCGCTCGACTACCGGGTGATGGCCGACCGCATCATCCACGGCACCCTGGGCGAAGTGCTCGCCGCCGCCGGCCACCCGCTGCCCGACGCCAATGCCTTCGCCCAGGCCGACAGGCTTCCCGACGAAGCCGACGACGAAGAGGAGGCGCGCTGAGCCATGGCCCTGCCCGTCATCGACCCCGCGCGCTACGAGGCACAGCTCGCTGCCAAGCTCGACCGCTACCGCGCCGACTTCGCCGCCTTCGACCTGCCCGAACCCGCAGTCTTCCGCTCCGCGCCGCTGCACTACCGGCTGCGCGCCGAGTTCCGCCTGTGGCACCACGACGGCCGCGTCGACTACGCGATGTTCGACAGCGCCGACCCGAAGCAGCCCATCCTGCTCGAGACCTTCCCCGCCGCCGCCGAGCCGATCGACCGCCTGATGCCTCGCCTGCGCGACGCGCTCCAGGCCAGCGAAGCGCTGCGGCGCAAGATCTTCCAGGTCGAGTTCCTCGCCACGCTGAGCGGCGAATGCCTGGTGAGCCTGGTCTACCACCGCCCGCTCGACGAGGCCTGGCAGGCCGCGGCGCGCGCACTCGCCGCCGCGCTCGACATCCAGCTCATCGGCCGCAGCCGCAAGCAGAAGATCGTGCTCGGGCGCGACTGGGTGCAGGAGGTGCTGGAGGTCGACGGCCTTCGCCTGCGCTACCAGCAGTTCGAGGGCAGCTTCACCCAGCCCAACGGCGGGGTGAACCAGCACATGCTGACCTGGGCGCGGGCGCAGGCAAAGGCGGTGGGCGCAAGCCCGCAAGGCCCGGGCGACCTGCTCGAGCTCTACTGCGGCAACGGCAACTTCACCGTGGCGCTGGCGCCGCTGTTCGGCCGCGTGCTCGCCACCGAGATGAGCAAGACCTCGGTGCGCGCCGCCCACACCAACCTTGCCGACAACGGCGTCTCCAACGTCACCCTGGTGCGCATGGCGAGCGAGGAGATCAGCGACGCGCTCGCCGGCGGGCGCGAATACCGCCGCATGGCGGGCGTGGACCTGGCCGGCTATCGCTTTTCCACGCTCTTCGTCGACCCGCCGCGCGCCGGCCTCGACGACGGCACGGTCGCGCTGGCGAAGGGCTTCGACCACATCCTCTACATCTCCTGCAACCCGGAGACCCTGCGCGACAACGTCGCCGCCCTGGCCGCCACCCACCGCATCGCCGCGGCGGCGGCCTTCGACCAGTTCCCCTACACCCATCACCTCGAGTGCGGGCTGCTTCTGCAGCGGCGCTGAGCCTCACCGCGACCCAGGCCCATGTTCCACATCAAGACCCTCGAGCTCGTCCACTGGGACTTCTGGCGCCGCTTCGCGCTGCCGCTGGACGCCCAGATCATCACCATCGTCGGCCCCAACGGCTCGGGCAAGACCACCCTGCTCGACGCCCTGCGCACCCTGTTCGCGCTGCGCTGCTCGGGCAAGCGCGACTTTCGCCGCTACGTGCGTCGTGCCGAGCGCAGCTTCGCCTGGATCCGCGCGGTGGTCGCCAACCTGCCGGGCAGCACCGGCAAGCGACCCTTCTTCCCCTGCCTGGCCGACGAGGTCACGCTCGCCTGCCGCATCCGCAAGGCCGGCGGCGACTGGATCCGCGACTACGCCATCGTCGATGGCAACCTGCCGATCGAGGCGCTCGAGCAGACCAACGACTGGATCGGCCTGCGCGACTACCAGAACCGGCTGGCCTGGGGCGGGCTGACGCCGGCGATCACCAAGGTGCTGGCGCTGGAACAGGGCGACACCGACAAGCTTTGCGAGTACTCGCCCAAGGCCTTGCTCGAACTGGTGTTCGACGTCTTCGGTGACAAGGAGGTGCTGGACAACTACCAGGCCGCGCGCGAGGAGCAGAAATCCGCCGAGCGCGAACTCGGCGAGCTGGGCATCGACCTCGACCGCCTCAAGACCCAGGCCGAGGAGAAGAAGGCCGAGGCCAACCGCTTCCTGGAATGGAAGCAGCTCGCCGACGAGATCCAGGCGCTGGAAGCCGACATCGTGCCGCGCCTGGAGGTGGCCGAGCTCGAACGCGAGATCGCCACCGAGCGCGAGGCCTTGCAGCGCGTCGGCCACGAGCGCAGCGACAAGCTGGTCGAGCAGCGCGAGTCGCGCCAGTGTCTGGAGATCGTGCGTGCCGAGCAGAGCGCCGCCCAGGCCGAGCGCAAGCGCCTCAAGGACGCCGATAGCGCCACCGAGCAACGCTACCTGGCCGCGCACGACCGCGTGCGCGACCTGGAGAAGCTGCTCGCCGAACGCGACGTGCTGCGCGCCCAGCTCGCCAGCGAGCATGGCGCCGACGCCGTGGCACTGGAAAAGGAGCACGAGGACGCCGACACCGCGCTTGCCGGCCTGCGCCGCAAGGAACGCGAACTGCTCGCGGCCTTCGAGGACAGGACCGACACCTTGCGCGGCGAGCGCAACCGCGCCGGGCCGCCGGGCGACGCCGAAGTCGCACGCTTCCGCGTCAAGCTGAGCGCCGAAGGCATCGCCCACCGCAGCCTCGCCGAGGTGGTGGAGGTGACCGACCCCGCCTGGCAGGCCGCCCTCGAAGCCATCCTGCGCCCCTACCGCCACCTGATCCTGCTCGAGCGCGAAAGCGACCGCCACGCCGCCTGGGCGCTCGGCGAGCGCGAACGCTTCCGCCACTTCATCGTACCGGAGCGCGAGACCGCGCCGCCGCCGCGCAGCATGAGCCTGGCCGAGGTGGTCGAGTTCGGCGCCGCGGTACCGCGCTGGCTCACCGACCTGCTGAACCGCATCCGTCGCGTCGACGACGCCGAGGCCGCGCGGGATCTCCCGCGCGAGCAGGAATGGATCACCCGCGACGGCTACCATCGCGAACGCCGTGGCGCCCGCCACCTCGGCCGGCCACAGGAATTCCACTTCGGCGAGCTCGCCCGCCAGTCGCGCATCGCCGCCCTGCAGGACGAGATCGCCGGACTGGACAAGCAGCTCCAGGCCCTGCGCCCCAGGCTCGACGCCGCCGCGGCCCGGCTCACCGCGATCCGCCAGCGCCTGCTCGGCCTGCAGTCTGCGCAACTGCTCGCCGCCAAGGCCGAGACTTACGCCAGCGCCGAGGCCGAGCTGCCCGCCGCGCGCAAGGCGCTCACCGAAGCGATCGCCGAACGCAGCGAGACCCGCGGCGAGATCGACCACCTAGCCGAAAGGCTCAACGGCATCCAGATCGAACTCGATCGACGCAACCGCGAACTCAAGGCGGTCGAGCTGCGCCTGGCCGACATCGCCCGCGAGCACGGCCCGCGCCGCCACGCCCAGGCCGAACGCATCATGAAGCTGCGCCGCTGCCGGCGCGGCATGGCGGCGCACTGGCTGGACGCCAGCGAACTCGCGCTGCTCGCCGACAAGTACGGCGACGCCCGCGGCGCCCGCCTGCAGCTCGAGCGCCTGCGCCGCCACCTCGACGAGGGCGACTGGATCACCGACCCCGCGGTGCTGGTCGTGCGCGACCGCCTCGCCGCCGACGTCGCCGTGCGCGAGCGCGACTACCTCAACCGCCAGGGCTACTGCACCACCGCCCGCCTGCACACCGACAACGCGCGCGCCGCCTACATCGCCAAGCTGCGCGCCACCGTGCGCCAGTACGCGAAGAACCTGAAGGCGCTCGGCGAGCTCGCCAACGTCAGCGTGGACTGCCCCACCCCGCACCTGGAAAACGACGACCTCTCGCTCGCCCAGGCGGGGCTGGAGGTGCGCTTCGACTTCGACCGCAAGGGTGCGGTGGGCCTGAACGACGGCGAGGCCTCCGGCGGCCAGCAGGTCATGAAGTCGCTGATCCTGCTGATCGGCCTGCTGATGGACGAGGCGCGCCCGGGCGGTTTCGTCTTCATCGACGAGCCCTTCGCACACCTGGACGTCGCCAACATCGACCGCGTCGGCACCTTCCTGCGCGCCACCCGCGCCCAGTACCTGATCACCACCCCGGTCACCCACAACGCCAACGTCTTCGCCCCGGCGCAGCTGACGCTGGTCACGCGCAAGAAGCAGCCGGGCAGCGACTGGGCGCCGCCGATCGGGGTGCTGCAGCGGGCGGTGGATTGAGGTTGCGAGGATGAGCGCGGAAGAGATCGCTTGGAGCGCACCCGATGAGCGTGGCATCTCCACCGCCGTGCTCGGCAAGGCCACTGCATCGAGTCTGCGTGGACGCCGCCTGCGCCGCGCGCTTCGCGTCCAGCCCACGGACACCGAGGTCTGGCCAGCGGCGTGGCGCCGCCTCGCCGCCCAGTGGCTCAAGGTCGCCATCAGCGCCGATACCCGGTTGCAGTGGGAAAGCCTGCTGCGCAAGGCCGGCGCCGAAGGCGCAAACAGCGCGCTGGCGCTGCATGAACACCTGCTCATGCACGGTCAGGTGGAGTTCGAGGAAGCACGCGACCACAGCGGCTGGACGCTGAAACGCATCCGCTTCACCGATCCGGTGGGGCTGCGCCAACGGCTGCGTCTGGCCGAGCCGGATGCAGACCTGCGGGCCTGGCAGCTACGGCGCGAAGCGCTCGACTACGCGGCACCCGATCTGCTAGCGGCCGCCCGCGACCTCGACACCTGCGCGCCGAAAACCGCGCTCGCGCGGGCCGATCTGCTCGACGCGCTGGCGCGCTGGCGCGATGAAGCGCGCGCGGCGGGTGCGCCGCGTGCCGGCACGCGGCGGGACTTCTCGCTGTTCGCGCGCGGCGACACGAAGGCCATTACCGATGCCGACTGGGCCTGGCTCGAAGCGCGCTTCGACCTCGCCGCCGACGGCATCGTTGCCCACGCGCCGCTGATGCTGCTGCGCGCTTCATTTGCAGCGCATACGCTGACAGGTTCCCTGGAGCTGGATGCAGTGCCTGCCTTCGTCGGGGTGCCTCCGGCCGTGATTCATGCGCTCACCCGGATCGAGCCGGCTCCCCGCCGCTGGCGACTGGTCGAGAATCGCACGGTGTTCGACCGCCTCGCCGCCACCCTGTCGCCCGAGGAGGCGCTCGTCTGGCTGCCGGGCTATCCGCCGGGCTGGTGGCTACGGGCCATGCAGCACCTGCTGCACCTCGCACCTGCCCCGGCGCAGATCGCCTGCGACCCCGACCCGGACGGTGTCGCCATCGCCTTGCTCGCCGCGGCGCCATGGGAAGGGGGCGGTCTGGCGTGGACGCCCGACAGCATGGATGCAGATGCCCTAGATCGCCTTCCTGCCAAGCGCGAACTCTCTCCACGAGACCTCGCCCTGCTCGATCGTCTGCTGCAGCAAGCGCTACCACCCGCCCTCACTGGCCTGCTCGAGGCCATGCGCGCAACCGGGCAGAAGGGTGAGCAGGAGGGCCTGTTCTGAACGGCCACGCCCCTTCCCCGACAAGTTCGCTCAGCGCTCCAGCAGCGCCTCCGCCGGCACGCCGACGCGGACGTTGCCCCAGTGGCGGCCGCCGACGCTGATCGGCATGGCGATGTCGCACAGCACCTCGCCGGTGTCGCGCAGGTAGGTCTGCAGCAGCATCGGCTCGGTGTTGCGGGCGGCGCGCAGTTCGGGCGGGCGCTCGAACTTGCGGCAGGTGCGGTTGCCGCTCAGATCCTGCGCGGGATCGCCGGTCAGCGGCTTGGAGAACTTGCTGTTGTGCGCCGACAGGTAGCTGTCGGTGTTCACCGCCACGGCAAAGGCTGCGCCGCGCGCGGCGGCGAGCGACTCGTCAAGGATGGACTGGCAGCGGCGGGTGAATTCGTCGCCCCAGCTCACCTTGAACTTCTGCGGATGGGTGCCGGCGACCGGACGGTAGCTGCGGTCGAAGACATCGACGCGCGCATCGGCCATCGCATGCAGTTCGGCCTGGATGCGATCGCGGAAGATGCGGGTCTGGTTCACCACCGTGTCGAAGGCGCCGCTGCCGATCTTGAAGCGCGACACCATCTCCTGCACGGCCTCGGTGGCCTTGGCGAGCTCCTGTGTGCGCCGCTCGCAATCGACCATCTCCTGCACGACAGTTCCCGACAGATCGTGGATGGCAGTGACATTGGCATGAACATGGGCGTTGGTGTCGGTCAGCGACTCCATGCCGGCAGCGATGTGGATGAGCTGCTCGCTGGTGCGCTCGAATTCACCCACCATGTGGTTGAACTGGTCGGCCGAGTTGGCGACGACGACGCGCGTCTGCATCACATCGACGTTGATCACCTCGTTTTCGGCGCGCGTGTCGCCCACCAGCTCGAGCATGCCGTTGATGTTGCCGACGATCTCCTGGGTGGCCTTGTTGACGCGCTCGGCGAGTTTGCGCACCTCGTCGGCGACCACGGCGAAGCCGCGCCCGGCCTCGCCCGCACGCGCCGCCTCGATGGCCGCATTGAGTGCGAGCAGGTTGGTCTGGTCGGCAATCTCGCGGATCAGCGAGGCGATCTGCTTGACGCTCTCCGAGCGCTGCGACAGGTCGTCGACGGTGTGGTTGAAGCGCTGCAGCTTCTCGCCGACGGCGTTGATCTTGACCTCGATGTTCTGCACCTCGCCCAGGGACTGACGGGCGATCTCGAGGTTGCGCCGGGTGGACGCATCGATCTCGCGCGCATTGAGCGACACCTCGCCGATAGCGGCGGTCGAGCGCGTGCTGGCGTCGAACACGGTCTCGGTCATCTCGCCCTGCTGGCGCGCATCGCGCGCCGAGGTCTCGACACCGAGCTTGACCTGCACCGCCTCGCGCGCAATGCGCACGCTCATCTGGCGCACCTTGCCGATGATCTCGCGCATCTTCCCGGCGAAGCGGTTGTAGCTGGCGGCAAGCTCGCGCAACTCGTCATGCGTGGTCAGCGGCAGGTCGCGCGAGAAGTCACCCTCGCCCCGCGAGATCTCGTCGAAGATTCCGGTGATGACGCGGATCGGGCGCACGATCAGGTGTCGCAGGTAGAGGATCTGGCCCACCATCACCACAAGCACCAGCACGGACAGCCCAAGCATCGCGTAGAGCCCGCCATCGAAGATCCCGGCCACGGCGGCCGCGGTGTGTGCCGGGACCTCGCCCGCCTGCAGCGCGGCCTCGATGCCGGCGCGCTGAAAGTGCCAGACCAGCAGGTAGCCGAGATTGAAGACGAACAGCAGCAACAGGCTGAAGAGCTTCTTGGTCAGCGAGTTCCAGAACGTCTTCTCGATGGTTTCGTACAGCTCCCTGAAGGTGCTCATGGGGCATTCCCGTGTGAAGGCGACAACGATTGGGCTGTTATCGGTCCCCAGCTTGAGTACTTTAGGCCACGATTCTCCAGTCCGCCGGAACGGCCGGCGGGGCCCGCCGGCCGCAGTGATCCGCATCCAGAATTGCCCAGCCCTGCAGGCCCTGCCACAATTACGCCTTTCGCGCGGCACACGCCCTCCGCGCCCGCGCCATTTCCCCTCGAATCGAAATCGCCACCATGTCCGAGCAGACCAACACCCCGCCCGTGGATGAAAACCACCTGATCGCCGAGCGCCGCGAAAAACTCGCCGCCTGGCGCGCCAGTGGCCGCGCCTTCCCCAACGACTTCTCGCGCGAGAACACCGCCGGCAAGCTCGACGAACTGTACGGCGACAAGGAGCCCGAGGCGCTCGAGGCGACACCGGTCGAGGTGAAGGTAGCCGGCCGCATCATGCTCAAGCGCGTGATGGGCAAGGCCAGCTTCATCACCATCCAGGACCTGTCGGGCCGCATCCAGCTCTACGTGCAGCGTGACGGCGTGGGCGAGGAGGTGTATGCCGACTTCAAGACCTGGGATATCGGCGACATCGTCGGCTGCGTCGGCACCGTGTTCAAGACCAAGACCGGCGAGCTCACCGTCAAGGCGGCCGAGATCCGCCTGCTGACCAAGAGCCTGCGTCCGCTGCCGGACAAGTTCCACGGCCTCACCGACGTCGAGCAGAAGTACCGCCAGCGCTACGTCGACATGATCATGAACGAGCAGACACGCTTCACCTTCGTGGCGCGCAGCCGCATCGTGCAGTCGATCCGCAACTACATGACCGGCCACGGCTTCCTCGAGGTCGAGACGCCGATGATGCACCCGATTCCCGGCGGCGCGACGGCCAAGCCCTTCACCACCCACCACAACGCCCTCGACATGGAGCTGTTCCTGCGCATCGCGCCCGAGCTCTACCTCAAGCGCCTGGTGGTCGGTGGCTTCGAGAAGGTGTTCGAGGTCAACCGCAACTTCCGCAACGAGGGCCTGTCGCCGCGCCACAACCCAGAATTCACCATGATGGAGTTCTACGAGGCGTATGCGGACTACCGCAGCCTGATGAACTTCACCGAGGGCCTCATCCGCCAGGCCGCACGCGAGGCGCTCGGCACCGAGTCCTTCGTCTATCAGGGTCGCGAGCTCGACCTGTCCCGTCCCTTCCACCGCCTCACCATCGTCGAGGCGATCCGCAAGTACCACCCGGGCTTCAGCCTCGAGCAACTGGCCGACGCCGAGTGGCTGAAGGAAAAGATCGTCGCCTTCGGCGAGAAGGTGAAGCCGGGCGGCCTCGGCAGCCTGCAGCTGCAGCTGTTCGAGGCCTGCGCCGAGGCCGAGCTGTGGGAGCCGACCTTCATCATCGACTACCCGGTCGAGGTCTCGCCGCTCGCGCGTGCCTCGGACACCAACCCCGAGATCACCGAGCGCTTCGAGCTCTTCATCGTCGGCCGCGAGATCGCCAACGGCTTCTCCGAGCTCAACGATGCCGAAGATCAGGCAGCGCGCTTCCTCGCCCAAGTCCAGGCCAAGGACGCCGGCGACGAAGAGGCCATGTACTTCGATGCCGACTACATCCGCGCGCTCGAATACGGCCTGCCCCCGACCGGCGGCTGCGGCATCGGCATCGACCGTCTGGTGATGCTGCTCACCGACGCCCCTTCGATCCGCGACGTCATCCTGTTCCCGCAGATGCGCAAGGAATGAGCGCCTGAGCGCGCTGCCTGCCTGCGGTTCCCGCCCGATTGCCACCGGCGCCCCCGCTCATGAGCCGGGGCGCCGGCGGCCGCCTCCGTCCAACTGCCTCGTGCCGCCATGGATACCGTCCAGATCGTCGTCCTCGCCATTCTCCAGGGCCTCACCGAGTTCCTGCCGATCTCGAGCTCGGCGCACCTGATCCTGTTCCCGCGCCTTGCCGGCTGGGAAGACCAGGGCCTGGCCTTCGACGTGGCGGTGCACCTGGGCACCCTCGTTGCCGTGCTGTGGTACTTCCGCGACGAGATCATCGCCATGACGCGGGACTGGACGGCGTCGCTGCTTCGACGCCAGCGCGTGGGCGACAGTCGGTTGGCGTGGGCGGTCATCCTCGGCACCATCCCGGTCGGACTGGCCGGGCTGCTGCTCAAGGGCTTCGTCGAACAGGAGCTGCGCTCGCCGCTGATCATCGCGTGGACGACGATCGGCTTCGGCCTGCTGCTCTGGGTGGCAGACCGCCACTGCCGCACGGTCGAACGTCCGCGCAGCGAGCACGCGCTCACCCGCCGCGACATCGTGCTCATCGGCTGCGCGCAAGCCCTCGCCCTCATCCCGGGCACCTCGCGCTCCGGGGTCACGATGACCACCGGCCTGCTGTTCGGCTTGTCGCGCTCGGGCGCGGCGCGCTTCTCGTTCCTGCTGTCGATCCCGGTCATCGTGCTGGCCGGCGGCCTGAGCGCACTCGACCTGATCAGGGAAGAGCACGTCGTGAGCTGGTCGGCGATGGCCATGGGGGCGCTGCTCTCCGCGCTCAGCGCCTATCTGTGCATCCACCTCTTCCTGAAGCTCCTCGACCGCGTCGGCATGCTGCCCTTCGTCCTCTACCGGCTTGCCCTCGGCGCCCTCCTGCTGGTGCTGTTCTGGGGCCAGTGAGGTGAGCCCCGCGTCGACGCCCTTCATGGCGCTCGCCTGCCCACTCGACGGCGCCGCGCTGGCACGCCGCGACGGCTGCTGGCAGTGCGCGGCGGGTCATACCTTCGACATCGCCAGCCAGGGCTACGTGAATCTGCTTCCGGTCCAGCACAAGCGCTCGCGCGATCCTGGCGACAGCAAGGAGATGGTCGTCGCCCGGCGGCGTTTCCTCGAGGCTGGCCATTACCAGCCGATCGCGGACGCGATCAGCGCCGCCACCCTGGACGCCGCCACCCTCAACGCCCCCGCTCAGGCCGGCCCGCTGGCCTGCCTCGACGCCGGCTGCGGCGAGGGCTATTACCTGCGCGCGCTGGCCGCGGAAGGCGCGGCCAGCGCGTTGAGCCTGATCGGGCTCGACATCTCCAAATGGGCCGTCCTCGCCGCGGCAAGGAAGGACGGCGACGCCACCTGGGTGGTGGGCAGCAATGCGCGGCTGCCGATCCTGTCGGCAACCCTCGACCGCGTGCTGTGCCTGTTCGGTTTTCCGGTGCACGCCGAGTTCGCGCGCGTGCTCAAGCCGGGCGGCGTGCTGCTGCAGCTCGATGCCGGCCCCGCGCACCTGCGCGCCTTGCGCCAGATCATCTATCCGCAGCTCAAGGCCGAGCGCGCCACCGAGCTCGGGCCGCCCGCCGGTTTCGAATTGCTCGACAGCAGCACGCTGCAGTTCGACTTCGAAGTCGGCAGCCAGGCGGCCATCGCCGACCTGCTGACGATGACGCCCCACCTCTACCGCACCAGCCCTGCGGGCCGCGAACGCGCGGCCGCGCTCACCCGGATCGCGCTTGGCGCCGATGTCCGCCTGACCCGCTACCGGCGGATCGCCGCCGCCTGATCGGGCACGCCCGGCGCACCGCACGCTCGTTCGGCGCGCAGTTCGGCCAGCGCCTCGCGCAGGTTCCTGAGCTCGGCCATCACCTGCTCGTGCTCGCTCGCCACCAGTTCGCGCGTCTCTTCCTGCTCGGCGTGGTCGCTGGTGTTCATCGCATCGACGACGATGGCGATGAACAGGTTGAGCACGGCAAAGGTGGTCGTCAGGATGAAGACCACGAAGAACAGCCAGGCCAGCGGGTGCACCTCCATCACCGGACGCACGATGCCCATCGACCACGACTCCAGCGTCATGACCTGAAACAGCGTGTAGAAGGACGCGCCGATGCTGCCGAACCACTCGGGAAAGTCGCCGGCGAAGAGCTTGGTCGCCATCACCGCCGACACATAGAACACCAGCAGCAACAGGGTCAGCACCGAGCTCATGCCGGGGATGGCGCGCAGCAGCGCATTGACCACCTTGCGCATCGAGGGCACGACCGAGATCAGGCGCAGCGCACGCAGGATGCGCAGGGCACGCAGCACCGACACCCCCTCGCCCACCGGCAGCAGGGTCACGCCGACGATCAGGAAGTCGAACACATTCCAGCCGCTGCGAAAGAAGTTGTGTCGATACACGATCAGCTTGAGCACGATCTCGACCACGAAGATGGCCAGCGCAAGCCGATCGAGCACGAGCAGCAGGCCACCAGCGGCGGCCATCACCGACGGCGAGGTCTCGAGACCGAGCGTGATCGCGTTGACGACGATCACCGCGATGATGAAATTCTGGAAGCGGGCGGATTCGACGAGAGCGTTGAGTGCGGGCATGGGTCAATACAGGCTGATCAAATTGGCCGGCGCGCAAGCTACCATTACGCGCTTGTAAAAACCACCTCGCGGCCAGGCGCACGACCCCGGCCTCGATGCCCCCAAGGCAGCCGCCGCCCATGCCCATCGTTCCCGCCCGCCTCGAACACAGCGCCGAAGGCGTCCCCTACTCCAGCGCCTTCGACGACATCTATCACTCCAGTGACGGCGCCCTGGGCCAGGCCCGGCACGTGTTCCTGGCCGGCAACGGGCTGCCGCAGCGCTGGCAGGGGCGCGAGCACTTCGTCGTGCTCGAGACCGGTTTCGGCCTCGGGCTCAATTTCCTCGCCACCTGGGCCGCCTGGCGTGAGGACCCGGGCCGTTGCACCCGCTTGCACTTTGTCTCCTGCGAACTACACCCGTTCACCCGTGAGGACCTCGCCTGCCTGCAGGCGCGCTGGCCCGAGTTCGGCGCGCTGGCGGCGCAATTGCAGGCGCAATGGCCGGCACTGACCCCCGGCGTGCATCGCCTGCATCTTGACGAGGGCCGGGTGGTGCTGACCCTTTACCTGGGTGACGCCCGCGACGGCCTCACGCAATTGGTGGCGCACGCGGACGCCTTCTACCTCGACGGCTTCGCCCCGGCGAAGAACCCCGAGCTGTGGTCGCCGCGCATCTTCCATCTGCTCGCCGGCCTGGCCGCGCCCGGCGCCACGCTGGCCACCTGGTCGGTCGCCGGCGAGGTCCGCAACGGCCTGCGCCACGCCGGCTTCGCGCTCGAGAAGGTGCCCGGCTTCGGCAGCAAGCGGCAGATGTTGCGCGGCCGCCTTGGCGAGGGCCGCGGGCAGCTCGAACCTACCGCCGGGCCGCCGGAGTCGGCCCGGCACGCCCTGGTCATCGGCGCCGGCCTGGCCGGCTGCAGCATCGCCGAGCGCCTCGCCGAGCGCGGCTGGACGGTGGAACTGATCGAGGGGGCGACGGGGCCGGCCAGCGGCGCCTCGGGCAATCTGGCCGGCGTGCTGCGCCCGCTGCCCAGCCTCGACGACAACCGCATGAGCCGGCTGACCCGCGCCGGCACGCTCCATGGCTGGGCCCACATTGCCCGCCTGCGGGCGCGCGGCCTCGAGGTGCGCGCCGAGGCCTGCGGCGTGCTGCACCTTGCGCGCGATGCCGCCCAGGACGCAAAGATGCGTGCGGTGGTCGAACGCCTGGCTCTGCCTGCCGACCACCTACGCTACGTCAGCGCCCGCGAGGCCGCACAACTGGCAGGGTGCGCGGTGGCCGCCGGTGGCTGGTGGTTTGCCGACAGCGGCTGGGTCCAGCCTCCCAGCCTGTGCGCGGCCAACCTCGCCGCAGCGGGCGCCCCATTGCAGACCCATTTCGGCCAGGCCGTGAGCCGGCTCGAGCGCCACGCCGATCTGTGGCAGGCGATGGACGCCGACGGCCGCTGCATCGCCGCGGCGCCAGTGGCGATCCTCGCCGCCGGGGTGGGCGTGCGTGCGCTGATCGGGGCCGAGAGCCTGCCGGTGGTCAGCGCTCGTGGCCAGGTCACGCTGCTGCCGGCCACCCGCGGCAGCGCACCGCGCGTCGTCGTGTGCCGCGGCGGCTATGTCAGCCCCGAGGTCGACGGGCTGCGCTGCGCCGGCGCGACCTTCGACGTCACTGATGAGGACCCCGCGCTGCATGCGTCGGATCACGCCGAGAACCTCACCAAGCTCGAAGCGATGCTGCCCGGTTTCACCCGCGAGTTGGGCGCTGTTCCGCTGCAGGGCCGCGTCGGCTTCCGCCCGGCCTCGCCCGACCGCCTGCCGATGGTCGGCACCCTGCCACAGGGCGTCGTCAGCAGCCCGAGCGCGGGGCTTACCGGCCTGGCCCGCCAACCCGGGCTGCACGTGCTGTCGGGCTACGGCGCGCGCGGCCTGGTGTGGTCGGCGCTGGCAGCCGAAGCCCTCGCCAGCGCGCTGTCGGCCGAGCCGCTGCCGCTGGAGCGCGATTTGTGGGAAGCGCTCGACCCTGGCCGCTTTCTGCTGCGTCCAGCCCGACAAGGCGCCATCAGGGAATGACGACCGAGCGCATCAAGGCGCTGCGTGCGGCCCTCGATCTGACCGAGTGGCGCCTGGAAACCACCCAGCGCCTCGCCCAGGTGGGCGACTGGGAACTCGATCGCGACAGCGGACGCATGACCTGGTCGCGCGAGCTGTTCCATCTGTTCGAGCGCCCCGAGGCGCTGGGCGAGCCCGACATCAACGAGGCGCTCGCACACTACACCCCTGCCTCGCTGGACCGCACGCGCGACCTCTTCTGGCACGCGATCGACACCGGCGACCGCTGCACGCTCGAGCAGGAGGTGCTGCTGCCCTCGGGCCAGTTGCGCCACCACGTCACGGTGATCGAGCCGCACAAGGATGCGAACGGGCGGGTGTTCAAGCTCTACGGCACGGTGCAGGACATCACCGCGCGCAAGCGCCTCGAGGCCGAGCGGCTGCGCCACCTCGCGCGCCTGGCCGAGCTGTCGCGCCACCTGGTCGCGGTCGAGGAGTCCGAGCGCCGCCAGCTCGCCAGCGCCCTGCACGATCGCGCCAGCCCCAACCTCGCCGCGCTGCACATCCTGTTCGCCAACCTGGTCGACGGCCTGCCCGACGCGGTTCGCCGCGAGTGTGAGCCCACGCTCGAGGACGCTGCAGCCCTGCTTGCCGACACTACGGCGGGAATTCGCGAGATCTGCACCGACCTCAGGCCGGCGACGCTGGACTACGCCGGCCTCGAACCTGCGCTACGCGAATATGTCGAAACTTTCAGGAAGCGCACCGGGATCGACGTGGTGTTCGCAGCGACGGGCGAGCACACCCGCAGCCTCGAATCCAGCGCGCAGACCTTGCTGTTCAGGCTTGTGAAGGAGGCCCTGACGAACTGTGCCAAGCATGCCTGTGCCGGGCGCATCCAGATCGCACTCGACAGCGATGCGAGGCAGACCCGCCTGAGCATCGCCGACGATGGCGTCGGCTTCGATCTCGCCCAGCTCGGCGAACCAGGCAACACCCCGGGCCTGGGCCTGATCACGATGCGCGAGCGTGTCGAACTTGCCGGTGGCCTGTTCGTGCTGTTGACCCGTCCGGGAGACGGCACCGTGATCGAGGTGTCGATCCCCCATCCCCGTCCGTTGCCGGAGCGACCATCATGAAGCTTCGCATCGCGCTTGCCGACGACCACCAGATGTTTCGTCACGCCCTGCGCGCGCTGCTCGCGCGCGACCCCGAGTTAGAGGTCGTCGCCGAAGCGGCCAGCGGTGAGGAGGTGCTTGCCGTCGCCGCCACACAGCCCATCGACCTCGTCTGCATGGACATTGCCATGCCCGGCATGAACGGCATCGAGGCAACACACAAGCTGCTTGCCGCGCATCCTGCGATTCGCGTGATCGGACTGTCGGCCTTCGCCGACCGCCAGTTCGTGATCGAGCTCCTCAACGCCGGCGCCCGGGGCTACATCACCAAGGGCGAAGCAGGCGACGAACTGCTGCGTGCAATCCGCACCGTGCGCCAGGGCCGCACCTACCTGTGCCCCGACGTGGCGGGCACGGTGACCGGCGCCTTGCGCGATCGCGACGAACTCGACACCGCCGTACCCCGCCTCACGGCGCGCGAACGCCAGGTGCTGCAACTGATCGCCGAGGGCTACACCTCGCCGCGCATCGCCGAGCGCCTGCACCTCGCGCCCTCCACTGTCGAGGTGCATCGGCGCAACATCATGCGCAAGCTCGACCTGCACAACGTGGCCGAGCTCACCCGCTACGCGATCACCAACGGCATCAGCCCGAGCGCGGTCAGCGAGGTCGCACGGCAGGTTTGAATGGTGCACAGGGAACGCCTACCGGTTTCCCGGTAGGCAGAACCAGCGGAAGCGGGTATGTGCCCACGACGGGCATTCCGCTAGCATTTACAGCTTGAGGTTTTCCAGTACCTCGCTTCCGGAGATCGCCATGAGCACCTATTCCACCAACGCAAGATTCGCCGCAACGGCCAACACCAGCATCGCGCACCTGCAGGCCTACGCCCAGATCGCCATCGACGCCTCCGAGAAGCTTCTCGCCCTCAACCTCGACACCGCCCGCACGCTGTGCGAACTGGCCTCCAGCAGCGCCGCGCAGATCGACCTCAAGGATCCGCAGGACACGCTGGCCAGGCAGTCCGCCTCGCAGAGCAAGGGCTTCGAGCACCTCACCGACTACCTGCGCGGCGTCGGCGAGCTCTACGTGCAGACCCAGAACGACGTCGCCGATGTCGGCGCGCGCCAGTTCGCTGACCTGCAGCGCTCCTTCCAGTCGCTGTTCGACGAGGCCGGCAAGCTGACCATGGTCAACCCGCTCGACATCATCGCCGCACCCGAGACCAGCAGCCCGCGCCAGCGCAAGGCAGCCTGATCGCGCCCCGCGCGCAGCGCACAAAGCCCCGGCCCGACCGGGGCTTTTTCTTGCCTGCGATTTGGATGCTTGATGATCATCAAGCATCCAAATCCACAGAACCCGCGGATCCATTGAGGCCTTTCGATTCTTGATATCCATCAAAGCGGCTATCCGGCAGCCTGCAAGAGTGCCTACCGTCGTCCATTTCAACGTCTATAACACCCAGCACGACGTCGATTAATATCGGCAGACCCGGAGGGCCCAGCGTCCAACCGGCCTGGTGCCGGCACCGCCGGTCGGACGACGGACGATAGGTCTGATTCTCTTGAACACACGGTTACGACGCGGTACTTGGGCACAACGGGACTTCCTGTCCCGCTGTGCCATCTTTTTTGGACTCTCGCCCGAACGCCTCGACGAGCTCGAGCGCGCAGGGCGCCTGCTCGAGCTGGCGAGCCACGCCATGCTGTACCGCGCAGGCGAGCCGATACGCCAGGCCTGGCTGCTGTGCAGTGGCAGCGTCGTGCGTTTCGTGCCCCTCGAGGACGAGTCGCGGAAGGTCATCGAGGTCGTGCAGGCCCCGCAGCTGCTCAACCTGGGCGAAACCTTCAGCGCCACGCACTACGGATCATCGTGCGAGAGCAGCACACGCTGCATCGTCGTCGCGATCGACCTGCGGGTGCTGCGCGCGATGATGGCCGCCGAGCCCGCGCTGAGCGCGAACCTGATCGAGACCCTGGCCCGCCGACAGGTCACGATCGAAACGGACAGCCGCGGTCATCATCGCAGCACGACCGGCGCCCAGCGCATCCTCGACTACCTGCTCGCACAGGCGGGCGACCGCAAGGCGCTGGCCGGTGAGACCACCGTCACGCTCAAGGCCAGCAAGAAGGTGATCGCCTCGCAGGTGGGCCTCACGCCCGAGGCCTTCTCGCGCAGCCTGCGCCAGTTGATCGACCAGGGCGTGCTGATGGTCGACAAGCGCAACTTCCATATCCAGCACGCCGCCCTGCTCGATACCGGCCTGGGCGACTCCGCCCACCGGCTGAAATTCGCGCGCAAGTCGCGACGCGATGCCGCTAACACGGGCGGCCAACCCGCCCCCGGCGCGCTCATCAATCTCTGCGGTCGGCTGCGGTTTCTGTCGCAGCGGCTGGCGATTGCCTGGGCCCGGCTCGCCTGGTCGATCTCGCCCGCCGATGCGAGCATCTGCCTGCGTCAGTTCGACAGCGACTTCGAGCGCATGCTGGCGCGCCTGCGTGGGCTGTCGCTCGAGGCGGCCCTGCACGAGCCACTGGCGGCCGTGCTCCAGGCCTGGCCCGCCTACCGCCAGGCCCTGTTTGTCGGCGGCGTCTCCGCGGCGGACAGCGCGAGCCTCCTGCGCCAGAGCGAAGCGCTGCTCGAGGCCGCAGACCGCCTCACCGGCGCGGCCGAACACTGCGCCGGCACGCCCGATGCCCGCTACGTCAACGTCGCGGGCAGAAACCGCATGCTGTCGCAGCGCATCGGCAAGCTGTACCTCTTTCGCGAGCTGGTCGACGCCCGCGGCTGGGTCGACGAGCAGATCGCCGCATCCATCGCCGAGTTCGAAGCCAATCTCGACGAACTGCGCCAAAGTGGCCGCCAGCTACCGGAACTCGTCGCCCAGCTCGACGAAGTCGGCCAGCAATGGGCGAAATTCCGCCGTGCGCTCGAGCCCGACCCCTCCCACCTGAACAGGACCCGGCACGCCCGCCTGTTGCTCGCCGAGGGCGACCGCCTGCTGCGCTATGTCGACACGACCGTCAAGCTCTACGAAAGGCTGAGCAAGTGAGGCGCCACGACCCGGGCCGGGCCTGGCGCATGGATACAGGCACCTGAACGTCAATGTCATCGAGATCAACCCTGAAGCACGGCCTTGAGCATGTCCGCGAGCTGCTCGGCATTCCCCACCGCGGCCAGCACGGCGGCGAGCCCTGGGTGGCGAGCGTGGGCGGCCTGCTCGGCATCGCGATCGTGGTGGCGGTCACCCAGGCCATGCTCGGCACCGAGGCGGCGGTCTTCGTCGTGCCCTCACTCGGCGCGGCCGCGGTGATCGTGTTCGCCGCGCCACACAGCCAGTTCGCCCAGCCCTGGCCGCTGCTTGCCGGCAACATGTTGTCGGCGCTGGTGGGCGTGCTGTGCCAGCTCGTGATCCCCGAGCCGACCCTGGCGGGCGCGGCGGCGGTGGGGGGCGCGATCGGCGTCATGCACCTGGCGCGCTGCATCCATCCGCCGGGGGGCGCGACCGCGCTCGCCGCCGTGGTCGGCGGCCCGGCGATCCACGAACTGGGCTTTGCCTACGCGCTCTACCCGGTCGGGCTGAACTGCCTGATCCTGGCCGCTGCCGCGGCCCTCTTCAACTACCCCTTTCCGTGGCGGCGCTACCCGGCCAGCCTGACGCACTACGCGCCGCTGCCGCCGGGCCGCGGCGGCAGCGGCTATCCCCGGCCCAGCGACGATCAGGTGCGCGAGGCCATGGACGAGCTCAATGTCGTCATCGACGTCAGTCCGGAAGAATTGCGCCAGGTGATCCACCACGCGATGTCGATCGCGCAGCGCAACGCCGACAGCCTGCTGCCGCAGGTGAAGGCCGGGCACTTCTACTGCAATGACCGCCCCGGCCAGCAGTGGTCGGTACGCCAGATCATCGACGAGCACCGCTCGGCCAATCCGGACCAGGACATCGTCATCTACCGGGTGGTCGCCGGAAAGGGCTTGAACCGCACCGGGAGCTGCACCCGGCTCGAGTTCGCACGCTGGGTGGGGAGCGAGTTCCGCCCCCGACGCAAGCCATCGTGAGGCGGGCCCGGGCCGCTTGGCCCAGGCAGTGAGGCTTCAGAGCTGACGATCGAGCCGTGCCAGGACGTGATCACGGCCGAGCACCTCGAGCACGGCGTCGATCGACGGCGTCTGCGGCACGCCGAGCACCGCCACCCGCAGCGGAATCGCCACCTGCGGCATCTTCAGTCCGTGCTCGGCCATGGTGTCCTTGATCGCCTGGCTCAGCGCCGCCCTCTCCCACGCGACCTCGGCGAGCCGGCCGCGCAGGCTGGCAAGGGCCGCACGCGCGGTCTCGGTCAGGTGCTGGCCGATGACCTCCGGCGCAGGATGGACGTCGGCGACGAAGAGCGCCGCCGAGTCGGCCAGCTCATTGAGGTTGGCGACCCGGTCCTTGTACAGCGCCACCACCGCCTCCAGCGCCACCCCGGTTTCGGGATTCACCCCGCGGCGCGCCAGGCGATTGGCCACCTCAGCGGCGAGGAAGCGGTCGTCGGCCTTCTTGATGTACTGCGCGTTGAGCCAGTTGAGCTTCTCGGTGTTGAACTGCGCCGCCGAAGGCGTGATGTGGTCGAGGTCGAACCACTCGACGAACTGCTGGCGGCTGAAGACCTCGTCGTCGCCATGGCTCCAGCCCAGGCGCGCGAGGTAATTGATCACCGCCTCGGGCAGGTAGCCGTCGTCGTCGTACTGCATCACGCTCACCGCGCCGTGGCGCTTGGAGAGCTTGGTGCCGTCGTCACCGAGGATCATCGACAGGTGGGCGTACAGCGGCACCTCGGCACCGAGCGCGCGCAGCACGTTGATCTGGCGCGGGGTGTTGTTCACATGGTCGTCGCCGCGGATGACGTGGGTGATGCCCATGTCCCAGTCATCGACCACCACGCAGAAGTTGTAGGTCGGCGTGCCATCGGCGCGCGCGATGATGAAGTCGTCCAGTTCCGTGTTGCCGATCTCGATGCGGCCCTTGACCAGGTCGTCCCACGCCACCACACCCTCGGTCGGGTTACGGAAGCGCACGACCGGCTGCACGCCTTCGGGCGGCGGCGGCAGGGCCTTGCCCGCCTCGGACCGCCAGCGGCCGTCGTAGCGCGGCTTCTCGCCGCGCGCGCGCTGCTCCTCGCGGATGCGGTCGAGCTCTTCGGGCGACATGTAGCAGTGATAGGCGGTGCCGGCGGCCAGCATCTGCTGGATGACGTCCTTGTACCGGTCCATGCGTTGCATCTGGTAGAACGGGCCTTCGTCGTGCTCCAGACCCAGCCAGTGCATGCCGTCGAGGATCGCCTGCACCGCCTCGGGGGTCGAGCGCGCGACGTCGGTGTCCTCGATGCGCAGGATGAAGGTGCCGCCGTGGCGACGGGCGAAGGCCCAGGAGAACAGTGCGGTGCGGGCACCGCCGATGTGGAGGTAGCCGGTCGGGCTGGGAGCGAAGCGGGTGCGGACGGGGCGGGAAGCGGAATTCATCGTTGCGTTCGGTGGTGTTCGTTCGTTTGGATACGGGGTGGCACGGGCGGCGAGCGCGGAGGACGACTCAGCTCAGCAGCAGCTTGTCGTCGTCGACCTCCTCGCCACGCACCTTCTCGAACATCTCGAGCAGATGATGCACGTCGAGGCCTTCGCGCTCCTTGCCGGACACATCCAGCACGACCTGTCCCTGGTGCAGCATCACCGTGCGCTGGCCGACGTCGAGCGCCTGGCGCATCGAGTGGGTGACCATCATCGTGGTGAGCTTATGCTCGGCGACGATGCGTACGGTGAGCTCGAGCACGAAGGCCGCGGTGCGCGGGTCGAGCGCCGCGGTGTGCTCGTCGAGCAGCAGCAGGCGCGAGGGCCGCAGCGCCGCCATCAGCAGGCTCACTGCCTGGCGCTGGCCACCGGAGAGCAGGCCAATGCGGTCGGACAGGCGGTTTTCCAGGCCGAGACCAAGGGTGGCCAACTGGGCGCGGAACTCCTCGCGCAGCGCAGGCTTGACCGCGAACGAGAAGCCGCGGCGCTCGCCGCGCATCTTGGCGAGCGCCATGTTCTCCTCGATGGTCAGGTCCTCGCAGGTGCCGGCGAGCGGGTCCTGGAACACACGCGCGACGTGGCGCGCGCGCACCCACACTGGCTGGCGGGTCATGTCGATGCCGTCGATCTCGATCGTGCCCCTGTCGACCCGCTGCTCGCCGGACACGGCATTGAGGAAGGTCGACTTGCCGGCGCCGTTGGAGCCGATCACGGTGACGAACTGCCCGGTCGGGATCTCGAGCGACATGCCGCGCAGGGCCTGGGTCTCGATCGGCGTGCCGGGGTTGAAGGTCAGATGCAGGTCGGTTGCCTTGAGCATGTCAGTTCCCTCTCTTGCCCGACCAGTGGGCGCGCAGCCTGGGCACCACCAGCGCGACCGTCACCAGCACCGCGGTGACGAGGTTGAGGTCCTGCGCCTGCAGGCCGATGAAGTCGGAATTGAGCGCCACGGCGATGAAGAAGCGATAGACGATGGCGCCGACGATGACCGCGATCGTCGCCAGGTAGAGCTTGCGCGAGGGCAACAGGCTCTCGCCGACGATCACCGCCGCGAGGCCGATGACGATGGTGCCCACGCCCATCGAGATGTCCGCCCCGCCCTGGGTCTGCGCGAACAGCGCGCCCGCCAGGCCGACCAGCGCGTTCGACAGCGCCATGCCGGCGAGCACCGCCAGCCCGGTGTTGACGCCCTGGGCACGGGCCATGCGCGCGTTGGAACCGGTGGCGCGGATCGCGAGCCCGGTCTGGGTGGAGAAATAGGCGTCCAGCCCGAGCTTGACCACGATCACGATCAGCACCAGCAGCAGCGGCCGGAAGACGTAATCGACCAGCGCCTCGGGCTGCAGCAGGTTGAACACCGTCGGCTCCATGATCAGCGGCACATTGGGCTTGCCCATGATGCGCAGGTTGATCGAGTACAGCGCGATCATCATCAGGATGCTGGCGAGCAGGTCCATGATCTTGAGGCGCACGTTGAGCCAGCCGGTGATCATGCCGGCGACCGCCCCCGCGACCGTCGCCGCGATGGTGGCGGTGAAGGGGTCGGAGCCGGAGGCGATCATGGTCGCGGCGACGGCGCCGCCGAGCGGAAAGCTGCCATCGACGGTCAGGTCGGGAAAGCGCAGCAGGCGAAAGGAGATGTACACACCGAGGGCGACCAGGCTGAAGATCAGACCGATCTCCAGCGCCCCGAGCAAGGTGTAGAGCGACATGAGCAATGACCGATGAGGGAAGACAGTGGGGCACCCGCGACGGGCGCCCCGCGCCGGTGCGCCGGCGGCTTATTCGACGACCTGGGCCGCGTCCTTGACGAGATCCTCGGACAAGGTGATGCCCTGGCGCTGGGCGGCGGCCGGGTTCACATGCAGCGCGAGCGTGTTGCTGGTCTCGGAGGCGATGTCGCCCGGCTTCTCGCCGTTGAGGATGCGCGCCACGATCTGGCCGGTCTGCACGCCCAATGCCTTGTAGTCCATGCCGTAGGCCGCCACCGCGCCGCGCTTGACGCTGTCGGTGTCGGCGGCGACCAGCGGAATCCTGGCGTCCATGCCGACCTTGACCAGGGCCTCGTAGGCCGACACCACGTTGTTGTCGGTGCTGGTGTAGAACACGTCCACCTTGCCGATCAGGCTGCGCGCGGCCGAGCCGACGTCGACCGAACGCGGCGCGGCCGCGTCGACCAGGCTCATGCCGTGCTTGGGCAGCAGGCTGCGCATCTGCTCGAGCACCACCACCGAATTGGCCTCGCCCGGGTTGAACACCATGCCGACGCGCTTGGCCTCGGGCGTCACGCGCTTGATCAGTTCGATCTGCTTCTCGAGTTCGAGCGCGTCGGACACGCCGGTGATGTTGCTGCCCGACGCGTCCATCGAAGGCACGAGCTTGGCCGCGACCGGATCGGTCACCGCCGAATACACCAGCGGGATCGTCTTGGTGGCGGCCGCCACCGCCTGGGCCGAAGGCGTGGCAATGGCGACGATCACGTCAGCCCGGTCGCCGATGAACTTGCGCGCGATCTGCGCCGCCGTGCCGGTATTGCCCTGTGCGCTCTGGTACTGCCACTTGAGGTTCTTGCCCTCCTCGAAGCCGGCCTCGGCCAGGCCCTGCTTGACGCCATCGCGCACGGCATCGAGCGCCGGGTGCTCGACGATGGCGGTGATGGCGACGGACTTCTGCTGGGCATGGGCGGGCGCAGTCATCGCAAAAGCCAGCGCCAGCGCGCCGAACAAGGCATTGCGGGTGATCTTGAAGCGCATGAAAAACTCCTTGGCGGCCCTGTCGGCCTGAAATGGTCAGCAAACGCAGCCTGCCACGGCGCAGGCGAAAACGCGCAAGTGTACCGAGGGCAAGCGTTTTTCGCGACAGAAACCGACAAGGACAGCGAAGCCTGCCGCGCACAGGACGAGCCGCGCGCCCGGCATCCGCTTGCATCAAGGACTGTATTTTTTTACAGTTCCAAAGTGATTCCAGCGTATGCCGAACTCCATTGCCTCAGCAACTTCAGCTTCCAGCGTGGCGCCTCGCACCCCGAGGAGCTCGTCGCGCAGGCGGCGGCCTTCGGCTATGCCGCCCTCGCCCTCACCGACGAGTGCTCGCTCGCGGGCGTGGTGCGCGCCCACCGCGCCCTGCAGGCCCTGCCTGGCGAGCACCGCCCGCGGCTGATCATCGGCAGCGAGCTGCAGCTCGCCGACGGCCCCTGCATCGTATTGCTGGCGACGACGCGCGCCGGCTACGGCCAGCTGTCGCGCCTCATCACCCAGGCTCGGCGTGCTGCGGTCAAGGGGACGTACCAGCTCACGCGGGCCATGCTCGATGCGGCCTGCAGCGCCGGTACGCAGCGCGACTGCCTGGCCTTGCTGGTGCCACCCGCCGCCTTTCCTCCCGCCGCCTTCCCGCCCTCGGGACGCCCGCCCCTCACCGCCATCGACACCGCCAGCACAACCCCTGAAGGCCCGCAAGCCTCCCCCGCCCACCAAGCCCTCGAAGCCGACGCGGTCTGGCTGGCGCAGCGTTATCCCGGCCGCGCCTGGATGGCGGTGACGGTCCGGCTCGACGGCCGCGACCGCGCGCGCATCACCCTGCTGCGCCGCATCGCCCGCAGCGCCGGCATCCCGGCGGTGGCCGCCAGCGGCGCGCTGATGCACGCCCGCGAGCGCCGCCCACTGGCCGACGTAATGACCGCGCTGCGCCTGCACTGCAGCGTGGCCGAGGCCGGGCTGGCGCTGGCCGCCAATGCCGAGCAGCGCCTGCACGACCGCGACACCCTCGCCCGCCGCTACCCGCCCGCCCTGCTGGCCGAAACCCTGGCGGTCGCCGAACGCTGCACTTTCAGCCTCGACGAGCTGCGCTACGAATACCCCGCCGAACTCGTCCCCGACGGCGAAACCCCGGCGCGCTGGCTGCGCCGGCTGGTCGAGGGCGGGCTGGCATGGCGCTACGGCAAGGATGCAAAGGCCCCCTGCGCGCTCCCTTCCGCACCTGCAGACAGGCACAGCACACCGCCGCCGCGCATCGCCCGCCCCGCCTCCACCGCCACCCCGCCACGACCGCCCGAAGACCCCGCACCACCGCCGGTGCGCGCGCAGATCGAACACGAGCTGGCGCTGATCGCCGAGCTCGGCTACGAGCCCTACTTCCTCACCGTGCACGACATCGTCCGCTTCGCCCGCGAGGCCGGCATCCTGTGTCAGGGCCGCGGCTCGGCGGCGAACTCGGTGGTGTGCTGGGCGCTCGGCATCACCGAGGTCGATCCGCAGCTCGGCATCATGCTGGTCGAGCGCTTCATCTCGCGCGAGCGCAACGAGCCGCCCGACATCGACGTCGACTTCGAGCACGACCGCCGCGAGGAGGTCATCCAGTACATTTACCGCAAGTACGGCCGCGAGCGCGCCGCGCTGGCCGCCACCGTGATCAGCTACCGCGCGCGCAGCGCGCTGCGCGACGTCGGCCGTGCCCTCGGCCTGGACGAGGCGCTGGTCGAGCGCCTGACGCGCGCGCACCACTGGTTCGACGGCCGCCGCATCCAGCCCGAACGCCTGATGGAGGCCGGGCTCGACCCCGCCAGCCCGGTCACCCGGCGCCTGGTCGCGCTCACCGAGGAACTCATCGGCTTTCCGCGCCACCTGTCGCAGCACGTCGGCGGCTTCGTCATCGCCCGCGGCCGGCTCGACGAGCTGGTGCCGGTCGAGAACGCCGCCATGGCCGAGCGCACCGTGATCCAGTGGGACAAGAACGACCTCGACGCCGTCGGCCTGATGAAGATCGACGTGCTCGCGCTCGGCATGCTGTCGGCGCTGCGCCGCGGCCTGGCGCTGGTATCGGCCTGGCGCGGGCGGCCGCTGACGCTGGCAACGATCCCGCGCGAGCAGCCGGCGGTGTACGACATGCTGTCGCGGGCGGACTCGGTCGGCGTGTTCCAGGTCGAATCGCGCGCGCAGATGACCATGCTGCCGCGCTTGAAGCCGCGCCGCTTCTACGACCTGGTGGTGGAGGTCGCCATCGTGCGCCCCGGCCCGATCCAGGGCGGCATGGTCCATCCCTACCTGCAGGCGCGCGAGCGTGCCGCGCGCGGCGAGGATCCGATGGACGGGCTGCGCGAAGAGATCCGCAGCGTGCTGGCGCGCACGCTGGGGGTGCCGATCTTCCAGGAACAGGTGATGCAGCTCGCCGTGGTGGCGGCCGATTTCAGCGGCGGCGAGGCCGACCAGTTGCGCCGCGCGATGGGCGCCTGGCGACGCCAGGGCGAGCTCGAGCGCTACCGCGAAAAGCTGCTCGCCGGGCTGGCGAAGAACCGCTACGACCCCGACTTCGCCCAGCGCCTGTGCCAGCAGATCGAAGGCTTCGGCAGCTACGGCTTTCCCGAATCCCACGCCGCCAGCTTTGCGCTGCTGGTCTATGCCTCGGCCTGGTTGAAGTGCTTCGAGCCTGCCGCCTTCCTCGCCGCCCTGCTCAACAGCCAGCCGATGGGCTTCTATTCGCCTTCGCAACTGATCCAGGACGCGCGCCGCCACGGCGTCGAGGTGCGCGCGGCGGACGTCACCCGGAGCGAATGGGATTGCACCCTGGAGCCTGCCACCTCGCAGCCCGCTGTGCGCCTCGGCCTGCGCCTGATCCGTGGCCTCGCCCGGGACGCCGCCGTGCGCATCGTCGCCGCCCGCGCCGAGCGCGCCTTTGCCGACACCCAGGAGCTCGCCGCCCGCGCCCGGCTGGACGCCGGCGACCTGCGCACGCTCGCCGCCGGCGGCGCCCTCGTCACCCTCGCCGGCCATCGCCGCCAGGCCCTGTGGCAGGCGAGCGGCGCCGCGCCCCTGCCCGGCCTGCTCGCCGGCGCCCCCGGCGGCGACGTCGCCGCCACCCTGGCGGCACCGGCCGAGGCCGAGGATCTGCTGGCCGATTACGCCCGTCTCGGCTTCACCCTCGGCCGCCACCCGCTGTCATTCGTGCGCGAGCAGCTCGCCCGCCTGCGCTTTCTCACCGCGGCCGACATCGCCCTCGCCGCCGACCGCATGCTCGCCCGCGGCGCCGGCCTGGTCACTTGCCGCCAGCGCCCCGGCACCGCCAAGGGCACGCTGTTCGTCACCCTGGAAGACGAAACCGGGCTCACCAACGTCATCGTCCGCGCCGAACTCTTCGAGCAGCAGCGCCGCATCCTGCTCGGCGCGCGGCTGCTGGGCGTGTTCGGCCAGATCAGCCGCCAGGGGCGCGTCGTGCATCTGGTGGCGAGCCGGGTGGTCGACCACTCCGCGCTGCTGGGCACGCTCGAGGCCAGCAGCCGGGACTTTCACTGAAGGCCCGCGATCACCCCTGCTGCATCGCCTCGCGCCGCTGCCGCAGCGCCAGCCAGATCAGCGCGACACCGGTCAGCCCCACCGGGACCAGCGAGCCGACGTTGAGCCAGGTCCAGCCTTGCGTGGTCACCAGCGCACCGGAGGCGAACGAGGTCAGCGCCATCACCGCGAACACCGCGAAGTTGATCGCCGCCTGCGCCTTGTCCTTCTCTTCCGGCCGATAGGCCTGCATCGCCAGCGTGGTGCTGCCGGTGAAGAGGAAGTTCCAGCCCACGCCGAGCAGGAACAGCCCGATCAGGAACTGGTGCAGGTCCTGACCCGACAGCGCGACCCCGATGCAGGCCAGGTTGAGCGCCACGCCCACCCCCATGACCTGCAGCACGCCGAAGCGCTTGATCAGGTGCCCGGTGAAGAAGCCCGGCGCGAACATGCCGATCACGTGCCACTCGAGCACCAGCGCGGCGTCCGAGAAAGGCATGCCGCACACGTCCATCGCCAGCGGCGTGGCCGCCATCAACAGGTTCATCACCCCATAGCCCAGGGCCGCACCGAGGGTGGACACGATGAACACCGGCTGGCGCATGATCTCGGCGAGCGGGCGACCACCGCCCGCTCCGGCCTTCTTCCCGGGCTCGGGCGGAAACGCGATGCCGGCCATCACCGCCATCGACACCAGGGCCACCACCGCCAGCGCCAGGTAGGAACCCATGAAGGGCGCCCCCATCGCCTCGCGAGTGTGATTGGCCAGGTTGGGGCCGACCACCGCGCCGATCAGGCCGCCCGCCAGCACCAGCGACACCGCCTTCTCGCGGAAGGCAGGCGGCGCCAGTTCGCCGGCGGCAAAGCGGTAGAGCTGGCCGTTGGCGCTGTAGTAGCCCGCGATCACCGTACCCGCCACCAACAGCCAGAAGCTGCCGATCGACAGCGCGAAGGCGCACAGCAGCGCGGTCGCGAAGGCCACCGCCAGGCCGAGCTGGAACGAGACCTTGCGCCCCCATTGCCGCTGCGTGCGCGCCACCAGCCCGGTCGACAGTGCCCCGCCCACCACGTAGCCCATCACCGGCAGGGTTGCCATCCAGGCCGCGGGCGCGAGCGCCAGCCCCACCAGGCCGTTGATGGCGATGAAGACCACGTTGTTGGTCAAAAACAGGCCCTGGGCAATGGCCAGCAACCAGAGGTTCTTCTTCATAAGGAAATGCTTGTTTTAAAGGATCGGAAATGTACCTGTTATTGACTGCTCACCCCAGCCCGGCGCGGCAGGCGGAACCATTCGCCGCCCGTCCTCTCGTCTTCTTGTAGCCGGTAACGCGCACGAGCGGGCCTCAATTTGAGCTCGGGTCAGGTCGGTCCAAGCCTGCGATCATCGCAGGCTGCGTCCAGAATAGCTTTTATTGTGCGGCGCAACACACACTAATAGATCGGTGCAATGATGCTCATTGACTCGCAGATGCCTTTGTTTTGCTAACCTGCAGATGTGAGCAGCGAAGACAGGGCCGGGCGATGCTTCCGGGCAGCCCTTGCTGGAGCGGCGAGAGTCAGTCTTGCCGGTCGATCACGAAGTTATCGTTCCTGAGCCAATACAGCCAACCAAGGAGATGCAAATGAGTGCGGACAACACCTCAAGCGCCGGCAAGTGCCCGGTCATGCACGGCGGCAACACGGCCGCCAGCGATTCCGTGATGGCATGGTGGCCGAAGGCCCTGAACCTCGACATCCTCCACCAGCACGACACCAAGACCAATCCGCTGGGCCCGGACTTCAACTACCGCGAGGAGCTCAAGAAGCTCGACGTCGACGCGCTCAAGCAGGACCTCAAGGCCCTGATGACCGACAGCCAGGACTGGTGGCCGGCCGACTGGGGCCACTATGGCGGCCTGATGATCCGCATGGCCTGGCACGCCGCCGGCACCTACCGCGTGGCCGACGGCCGCGGCGGCGGCGGCACTGGCAACCAGCGCTTCGCGCCGCTGAACTCCTGGCCCGACAACGGCAACCTCGACAAGGCGCGCCGCCTGCTGTGGCCGATCAAGAAGAAGTACGGCAACAAGATCAGCTGGGCTGACCTCATCATCCTCGCCGGCAACATGGCCTACGAGTCGATGGGCTTCAAGACCTTCGGCTTCGGCTTCGGCCGCGAGGACATCTGGCACCCCGAAAAGGACACCTACTGGGGCTCGGAGAAGGAATGGCTCGCCCCCACCGGCAGCGAAGGTTCGCGCTACTCGGGCGAACGCGACCTCGAGAACCCGCTCGCCGCAGTGATGATGGGCCTGATCTACGTGAACCCGGAAGGCGTCGACGGCAAGCCGGACCCGATCAAGACCGCCCATGACGTACGCGTGACCTTCGCCCGCATGGCGATGAACGACGAGGAGACCGTGGCGCTCACCGCCGGCGGCCACACCGTCGGCAAGGCGCACGGCAACGGCAGCGCGGCCAACCTCGGCCCGGCCCCGGAAGGCGCCGAGCTGGAAGAACAGGGTCTGGGCTGGATGAACCACGCCACCCGCGGCGTTGGTCGCGACGCCGTGACCAGCGGCATCGAGGGCGCATGGACCAGGAACCCCACGAAATGGGACAACGGCTACTTCGACATGCTGTTCAAGCACGACTGGTGGCTGCAGAAGTCGCCCGCCGGCGCCTGGCAGTGGGAGCCGGTCAACATCGCCGAGGAAGACATGCCGGTCGACGTGGAAGACCCTTCGATCCGCCGCAAGCCGATCATGACCGACGCCGACATGGCGATGCGCTTCGACCCCGAATATCGCAAGATCGCCGAACGCTTCCGCAACGACCAGGCCGCCTTCGAGGACGCCTTTGCCCGCGCTTGGTTCAAGCTGACCCACCGCGACATGGGCCCGAAGGCGCGCTACATCGGCCCCGACGTACCTTCTGAAGACCTGATCTGGCAGGACCCGACGCCGGCCGGCAACAAGAACTACGACGTCGCCGCGGTGAAGGCGAAGATCGCCGCCGCCGGCCTGTCGGTAGGCGACATGGTCGCCACCGCCTGGGACAGTGCGCGCACCTTCCGTGGCTCGGACTACCGCGGTGGTGCCAACGGTGCGCGCATCCGGCTCGCCCCGCAGAAGGACTGGGAAGGCAACGAGCCGGCACGTCTGGCCAGGGTGCTGGCGGCGTACGAGAAGATCGCTGCCGAGTCCGGCGCCAGCGTGGCCGACGTGATCGTGCTCGGTGGCAACGTCGGCCTGGAGCAGGCGATCAAGGCCGCCGGCTTCAACGTCGACGTCCCGTTTGCCCCGGGTCGTGGCGATGCCAGCCAGGCGCAGACCGACGTCGAGTCCTTCGAGGTGCTCGAGCCACTGCATGACGGCTTCCGCAACTGGCAGAAGAAGGACTACGTGGTCCAGCCCGAGGAGATGCTGCTCGACCGCGCCCAGTTGCTGGGCCTGACCGCGCCCGAGATGACCGTGCTGATCGGCGGCCTGCGCGTGCTCGGCGCCAACCACGGCGGCAGCCAGCACGGCGTGTTCACCGATCGCGTCGGCGCGCTCACCAACGACTTCTTCGTCAATCTGACCGACATGGCCTTCAGCTGGAAGCCGACCGGGCGCAACAGCTACGCCATCGTCGAGCGCAAGTCCGGCGTCACCAAGTGGACGGCAACCCGCGTCGATCTGGTGTTCGGCTCCAACTCCATCCTGCGCGCCTACGCCGAGGTCTATGCGCAGGACGACAACAAGGAGAAGTTCGTGCGTGACTTCGTCGCCGCGTGGACGAAGGTCATGAACGCCGACCGCTTCGATCTGGCCTGAGGTCCTTTGCCCGCTCTCCGCCCGCCGCGTGCGCAAGCATGCCGCGGGCGGTTTGCTTTCAGATCCCGAGCGCGGAGCCCGGCCACATGGCCAAAAACAATGCCGCCTTGGCCCGTTGCCCTTCACGCGCGGGGGCGGGTCGTGTCATGCCACGGCCCCCAGTGGACGGGATACCAGTTTGCCGCGATAGCCGGATTCGCCCGGGTCGGGGACATGGAAGCAGCCCTCGGCGGAATTCCAGAACACCAGCAGGCGTACCCTGCCGCGCATGTGTGCGGACGTGATTTCCTCTGGCAGGATCGACGCCTTCTCCTCGGCCATCGCCTCGATTTCGACCTCCAGCGCCGATCGCGACCGGTCGCGCGCATGCTCCGCAATCAGGCTGGCGAAGGCCACGCACGCAGCCTCGTATTGCGACGCCGAGACGTCGAGCGGAAAAAGCAGCTTCACCGTCCAGCCCTCGGGCGACGCATAGGCGAAGGAGAGGTTGCCCGAGAAGGCTGCGTCCGCCACCAGCGAACCATCCTGCCGGCGCAGGCGGCGGATCACCGATGCACCGCGGCCCAGCGTCTTGTCGTAAAGCCTGCCCAGGCCGCGCTTGAGCACCTTGTAATGATCCTTGCCGGCCTCTGCCAGCATGGCGCCGAAGTACTTCTCACCCACCCAGATCAGCACTGCGGTCGGGAGCAGCCACTCGACGAAGGCTTGTGGTCCGAGCTCCTGATGTTCGACGGTGCAGGCAAGGCCTGCGGCCTCCAGATCCTTGATCGCATCACCCAGGTCGCGCTCGGCATCCGGCGACAGGGTCTGGATCAGCACGGACAACTGATTGGGCACCGGCATCGTTTGAGTCCTCCAGTCGCAGGTTTCACCACCACGATCACGACCGATCAGCGCGCCGCGTGAGCCGCGGCCGTCGGCTGGCGGCGGGGCTGCGGCGGGCGGCATCATCCGGCCGTGACCCTGGTTGAAGGCTGCACGCTCAAGTGCGGCGGCGGGCGTTGCCGGAGCGGTTGCCGGCAGGGCGGCGGCCATACGGACGGCGCCGCTCGTCCTCCTCGTCGCGCTTGGGCTTGGGCATCAGCAGGTTCTTGCCGCCCTGCTGTGCGAGCTTGGCGTGGTCCTGCAGTGCAGCCTCGAATTCTGCAGCGCTGATCTCGATGCCGGCGTGCTCGGCCGCCGGCTTCCAGGCCGCCAGGCGCTCACGCACCAGGAAGACACGCTCGTCGGCTTCGGCTTTCTTGGGCAGACCCTCGACCAGTTGCACGGCCACGGGCGTCAGGACGTAGCCCTCGCCTGCGGTGACCAAAAGGCCATGGGTGAAGAAGCGCGCAAAGGCCGTCGCCCACGCGCCGGGCGCGGTGACCGGAAAGCCCATGAATTCGGCCGCCGCGACGATATCGGTCAGCGCGGCGGGCCGCCGCTTGGCGGCGATCAGGGTCGCCAGCAGCAGCTGCGCGTCGGTGTCGTGGATGGGATACATGGAGGGTCTGTCTGCCGGTTACGTTGTCAAGCGCGCCATGATGCCTGAGGCGCGGCGATCCGGTGGGGCGGAATTCGGCCGCAATCGGGCGTGCGGGGTCGTCGCAAGGGTCGTGACGAATCGCTCGGCGCCACACCCGGACGACTCACCCGACCTGGCAGGCCAGCCCCTTGAGGTATTCGCCTTCCGGCACCGCGAGCCCGATCGGATGATCCGGTGCGGCCGAGAGCCGGTAGATGATGCGCGCGTCCACACCGGCATCGATCGCCGCGCCGGCGACGATCTTCTGGAACAGTTCCTGGCCGATGCCACCCGAGCACGAGTAGGTCATCAGGATGCCGCCCGGATTGAGCAGGCGGAAGCCGAACAGGTTGATGTCCTTGTAGGCGCGCGCGGCACGCTCGGCGTGCGCGGCCGAGGGTGCGAACTTGGGTGGATCGAGCACGATCAGGTCGAACTTGCGGCCCTCGTCCTTCAGCGCCCGCAGCGCCTTGAACACGTCCGCCTCCTGCCACTCGGCGCGGCTCACATCGAGCTGCGGGTTGAGCGCGAGGTTGCGGCGCGCCGAATCCAGCGCCGGAGCGGAGGAATCGATCGAAAGGACGGACTCCGCGCCGCCGGCGAGCGCCTGCAGCGAGAAGCCGCCGGTGTAGCAGAAGCAGTTGAGCACCGCGCGCCCGGCGGCGAGCTGTCCGGTGAGCAGCCGATTGTCGCGCTGGTCGAGGTAGAAGCCGGTCTTGTGCCCGCCTTCGACGTCCACCTCCATGCGCACCCCGTTCTCGACGATGGTCAGCCCGCCCGCGGGCAGCGCGCCGTGCGCGCAGCCGGTGCGCGACTCGAGGCCTTCCAGCCCGCGCACCTCGGAATCCGAACGTTCATACACCGCCGCGCAGCCGGTGGCCTGCACCAGGCCGGCGACGATGGCGTCGCGCCATTTGTCCGCGCCCGCGCTGGTGAGCTGCAGCACCACCACGTCGCCGTAGCGGTCGGCGATCACGCCCGGCAGGCCGTCCGATTCGCCATGGATAAGGCGCACGCCCGCCTGCCCGTGCAGCGCCGGGATCGCAGCGCGGCGCGCCACCGAAGCCGCCACCGCGCGCTTGAAGAAGGCGTGGTCGATCGCCGCCTCGGCGTCGAAACTCCACACCCGCGCGCGGATCTGCGAAGACGGCGACCACGCCGCCCGCGCCAGCGCCTTGCCTTCGGCCGTCAGCACTGTGACCGTATCGCCCGGCCGCGCGCGGCCCTCGAGGCGATCGACCGAGCCGGCGAAGATCCAGGGGTGGCGGCGGAACAGAGAGCGTTCCTTGCCGGGGTGGAGGATGAGTTGCGCCATGACAGGATTCCAGGGGGGATGCAATCAGGTCGGCGAGTGTAACGGCTCGTCGTGCCATGGCCCAAGCGCAGCACCATGCGTGCGGCAGCATCGACAATGACGATGGACGTAACGCGCGACAAAAAGCTAAGGTTCGCCCCACGCCCAGGGAGCCAGATGAATCCATGAACAGCCGCGCCAAACCGACGATGCCAGCGATGCAACAATCCGTGCCGACTGATGCCGACCTCCAGACAATCATGGAGCTCGCCTTCCAGAGCGCTGTCGGCGTCATCATCGCGTCCAACGACATCGCGGCGGTGATCGCCCACCTGCGCCAAGCGCTGCAGCCGCTTGCCGCGCTGGTCGTCAATGAACAGGGTGGCACGCCAGCCGAGATCGAACGCGCAGCGCAAGGCATGGCGATACGACTTGCTTACGAGCTGTGGAACGCCACCCCGATTCCCGAGAATCACTTCCGTCCGCGCAAGCTGGCGCCCCCCGAGCGCAACGCGCCCTGCCCCTGCGGCTCCCAACGCAAGTACAAGCAATGTTGCGGTGCGGGTAACGAAGGTCCGCTGATCCTGCCGCCCGACGAAATGCTCGGGCGCGTGCTCGATCACCTGCCCCGAACGCGGCTCGGCGAGCCTGTTTCGCAAGGCGTTTCACCGCACCTGCTCGCGCTGGTCGCCAGCCGCTGGTGCGACGAGCAGCGCTTCGACGACGTGATTTCCCTGCTCGAGCCCCTGTTCATCGACCTCGGAAAGCGCGACGAACGCGCCACCGACGCCGCCAACATCCTGATGAACTGCTATCTCGCACGCCAGCAGTACGATGCACGCAACGCGCTGGTCGAACGTCTGAAGAAGTCCCACAACCGCGTGTTGCGCAGTGCCGGAATGCAACGCGAAGCAACGGTCTGTTCCGACCGTGGCGACGTCCGCAACGCCTGGCGGGCCTTCAACGAGGCACGCCACCTGACCCCTGACGACCCGTCGCTATCGCATCTGGAAGTGCTGTTGTTGCTCGCCGAAGGACGCGACATCGAGGCGCGCGAGCGCGCGGACTACTGGATCGCCGTGCTCGCCGCCGACCCGCGCCACGACAACCGTACCCTGATCGAGGCCCTGCACGCCCTCGTGGCAGAAGCGGCTGCGGACGACCCGCTGCACGATCTGCCCCAGGACTACCCGGCGCGCCGGCTGGTGCTGCACATCGCCCTGGAAGACATCGACCCGCCGATCTGGCGCCGCGTCGAAGTGGAGAACACCCTCACCTTCGAGGCGCTGCACCACGTGATCCAGGCCGCGATGGGCTGGGAGGATGCGCACCTGCACGAGTTCAGGGTCGGCGACTACCGCATCGGCATGGGCGACAGCTACGACAACCCGTTCGACGAGGAGGTCCTGCCCGGCGAGGATGTCGAACTCGGGCAGGTCATCGGCCGCCGCCGCAGCTTCATCTACGAGTACGACTTCGGCGACGGCTGGCGCCACCGCATCACCATCGAAAAGCGTCTGCCGAGCGCCCCGCGGCGCAAGCCCGCCGCCCTGCTCGACGGCGAACGCGCCTGCCCGCCCGAGGACTGCGGCGGCGTGCCCGGCTACTACAACATTCTCGAGGCCAAGCGCTCGCCGCGCAGCGCAGAGAGTCGCGAGATTCTCGACTGGCTCGGGCCGTACAAGCCGGGATCCTTCGAACTCACGACACACCAGAAACAGGTGGACGCGCTGTTCAAGCGCATTCGATAAGGCCAGACGCGCATAGCCACCCACCCGGGGTGCGGGCTCGCACGCTCGTCACGCAGCGGGGTAGGCAGTCACCAACCGAGGACAGCCTGCGCCGGCGCGCAACTCCCAAACGGTGCGAATGCACGGTGCGGAGTCGTCCGGCATCGTTACGTGGCAATCGATCTGAAAGAGGCGCGCCCGCCCCGAGGGATGGTCACGAACACCAACGACCGGGTTGCGGCGCGCATGCTCCACAAGAACCCTCGCAAAGGCTTCCCAAGCGTCTGCACGAGCGCCGCGGGCGAGAAAGAATCGCGCCTTCGGCCCCCCATCGGGGTGGGTGAGCGCCAGCAGATAATCGACCACCTTTCCGCGTTCGACCTGAGCGCACTCCACCCCCGGCAGCCTGCACGCCCCGGTCACGACGGCACCCTGCGCAGCGTGCCGGCAGCGGCGAAGACCACGCCCATCTCGCCCGCCACTGCACCGAACTCGACGGCATAGCCGGCACCTTCGTCATATACCGACACCACGGTACCCAGGTTGCCGGCCGGCACCACGCCGCCGTCGAAGGCGATGTCGACCAACGCCACCACCCGGGCGTGCTCCGCAATCGCAGCGCTGCCAACGCAGGCGCGCAACTGCTCGGCCACGCCACGCCCGTGCACGTCGCGCGCCACGGCGAGCAGGAACAGGTTGCCGCTCAGGCGCGCCCACAGCTCTCCCACGCGCCGCTTCTCGATCGCATCGTCGGCGCTCTTGTAGCCCTCGCCCTTGTATTCGACCACCAGCAGGCGGCCATCCTCCAGCTCAGCGACGAAGTCGGGATAGAAGCGGTCGCTCGCGGTCGGCAGCCAGAACGAGAACTCCGGAAAGCGCGCCAGGTTGCGCACCCAGTGCCGGACCTGCGGCAGACCGTCGAGCGCGACTGCGCAGTGATATTCATGGTCGGTCTGGCGCGCCCCCGCCTCCTGCAGATCGCCGATCACCCCGTAGTAGTGCTTCGCGAAGCGGTGACGGCCGGTGTAATACGGCGGGCGCGCCGGATACAGCCCGCGGCCGAACACGAAGACGTACTCTGCGCTGATGCAGCCTGGCGTCTCGAAACCGGTCAGCACGCGCTGCAGGCCCTGGCGCTGCGCCTTCTCGCGCAGCACGCGCAGACGTTCGGCGAGCGCGTCGGCGAGCCGGTTGCGGTGGCGCACCAGGGCGGTCAGGGTGTGGCCCTCGTGGTGCTCCAGCCAGCGCAGTACGCGGCTGAGCCAGGCGAGCATCTGCGGTTGCGGCGTGCCGGGCTCGCGCAGGCGGGCATCCAGCCAGTGCAGCAGGTCGGCCTCGGTCACCGTGGTCGGTACCAGATCCAGGTTCACCGCATAAGCGCCGCGTTCCTGCTCGATGCGCAGACGGCCATGGTCCAGATCCACCAGGTAGGCGCCCGGCGATTCGTCGGGGCGGAAGCCGGGCAGTTCGGGCGGCTGGTCGGCGAGGACGAAGCCGGCCAGATCGAGCAGGGTCTCGCGCTCGGCCAGCTCCAGCTCGCCCTGCGCATCACGCACGCACAGCAAGGGTAGCGGGCGGAAGTCCACGCCACGCTGGGAGGGCGAGGCGAAGGTCCGGTGGCGCAGCTCGAAGCGGTCGAGCTCGCGCGTCAGGGCCTCGCGCGCCTTGCGCTCGGGTAGTGCCGCGACCAGCGCGGCGCGCAGCGCGGGCGGTGGCGGCTGGTCCAGGCTCACGCGCAGTTCGCCATCCGGCCGGGTCTCGATGCGCAGCGCCGGCGTTGCCGCGCCCACCTCGAGCGCGAACAGGTCGGCCGCCGCGGCCACCGGCAGCACCAGCTCCAGCGCAGGCAAGGCCGGCACGGACGGTTCGCCCGCAGCGCCCGTGTCGCCCCACAGCGGCAGGCTGGTCGGAAACACCGCCTGCACTGCCTCCAGCTCTTCGAAGCCCATCGCCACCAGGCGGTCGGCGAGTTCCCCGGCAACGCGCGTACTCTGCGCACTCGCCAGGTGGGCATAGGCGCGGTTGAGCAGCTCGCTGCGCCGCCGCTTCGCGTAGGGCATGCGCAGCACGCGGCCGAGCAACTGCTCCATGTCGCGGCTCGAGCCGACGTTCTGCAGGCTGCAGAACACATAGGCGAAGGAGCAGTCCCATCCCTCCTTGAGCGCCTCCACGGTGATCACCACCTCCACCGGGCAGGCCGGGTCGAACAGGTTCACGCCGTCCAGTTCGCGTTGCGTGCCGGTGGCGACCGCGATGCGCTCGGGCGCGATGTTTTCCTGTGCGATCAAGTGCTCGCGCAGGCGCTCGACGTTCATCTCGCCGCGCTTGTCCTCGGCCTGCAGCAGCAGGATCGGGCGCAGGTAGTCGCCGCCCGCGGCCAGCTCGCGCGCGGCCTCCTCGGCGAGCCGGGTGCGGGTGAGCAGCGCGTCGCGCACCGCCTCCTCCCAGTTGGGATGGGCGCTCAGCACGATCGGCAGCTTGATCATCTCCTCGGCCTTCAGCTCCTCGGCCGAGACGTGGTAGAGCACGTTGCTGCGGTGGCGGCCCTGGCGCACCGGGGTGGCGGTCATCTCGATCAGCGCCGCGGGGCGCAGGCGGGCGAAGCTGTCGTAGCTCAGCGGCGTGCGCGCGTTGTGCGCCTCGTCGATGATCACCACCGGGCGGTGCCAGTACATCAGGTTGGCGAAGCTGCGCTTGACCTTGCCGAGGTCGGCGCGGCCGAGGTAGGGCTGGACCTCGAGGTCGCGCTCGCTCACGCGCTCGAAGCCGGGCAGCTCGGGGGCGCGCTCGAAATGCGGCTCGAAGGCCTCCTTGTAGGCATAGACGTCGCGCCCCGAGGTGTCGTCCACCCGCAGCGTCTGCAGCGTGCCGACGATCACCAGCGCACGCGCGCCGATGTCCTGCGGGCGGATCTGGTCGCTGTCGGCGATGTCGAGCACGCGTACGCCATCGACGCCGAAATGCGCCTCCAGCGCCTCGCGGTAGGGGTGGCCGGGAGTCTTCAGCGCGCTGAGCGTCTGCTGGCGGATCACGTTCGTGGGCACCAGCCACAGCGCCAGCGGCCGGTCCTGGCCGGTGTAGTGGCGGGCCGCGGCGGCGAGCGCGTGCGCGCCGAGCAGGGTCTTGCCGCCGCCGGTGGGGATGCGCACGCACACATAGGGCGTAGCCCCTTCGTCGCTGACGAAGCCCTGCGCCAGATAGGGCGGGATGGTCTCCGCCGCGTGCTCCTGTTCGAGCAGGGTCTGGCGGAAGGCGGCGTCGAGCGCGGCCTCGTCGCGCGCGCCGCGTGCCAGGGCGAAGAAGCGCGCGAGCGCGGCGAGCGCCTCGCGCTGGTAACGCTTGAGGGTCAGCGCCATGCCGGAGCCTCCTGTCGCGCGCGGATGTCATAGGGAATCTGGCGGAAGTCGATGCCGAGCGCGCGCCGGCGTATCTCGGACAGCCGGCAGGCCTCGCCGAACACCACCCGCGGCGTGCCCGCCGCCACCGCGGCGCCTGCGGCCGCCTCGTCGAGCAGCGCCGCCACCGCCGAGGTCAGCACGTTGCCGCCCTGCGGCCGGCGGTCGCCGAGCACGCCGTTGAAGAGCAGAAAGTAGGCGCGGCCCTCGTGCACGCCGAGCAGCGGCGAGGCCGGCTGCGCGTCGGCGGCCTGGGGCCGCCAGGGCGTGCGCGTCTCCTGATACCAGATCCACGCCGCCAGCGTGGCGAAGCCGATCTGCGGGTCGACCTGACCGTCGGGCAGGAACACCGGCGCGCCGAGGCGGGCGAAGCGCAGCCCGCCGCCGCCCTGCCAATCCACCGCCTTCGAGATCCCGCCCTGCTCGCCCGCGATCACCTTCTGCAGGCGCGGCAGGCAGTGGGTATGAGCGTGCTCGCCCATCTCGATGCCGATGTAGCGCCGGCCCATCTTGTGCGCGACCGCGGCGGTGGTGCCGGAGCCGAGGAAGCTGTCGAGCACGAGGTCGCCGGGATCGGTGGCGATGTGGAGAATGCGCTCAAGCAAGCTTTCCGGTTTTGGCGTTCCGAAAACCTCATCACCGAATAGCAGCACAGTCTCCTTCTTGGCGTCCTGCGTGTGTCCAACCTCCTCGTACGGCCAGTAGGTCTGAGGCACGCGTCCTTGCTTAACTTCACTCAGAAAGCGCTTCAACGACGGCACATTGTTGCCGTCCTTTCCCCACCAAATTCGATTATCCCGGTCTAGAGCCTCCAATTTCTCCCGTGAGATCGCCCAGTAACGGCCCTTTGGGGGACCGTCGATGATGCGCCCCCCCGGCGTCGTAACTGGATAGAGCCCTAGGCTGTATGGATTTCGGGCGGATAGATTGTCGGGACGCCAAAGGCCTCTTGGATCTCCATCGGGATTCTTGTACACCGTGTCCTGATCCGCACGGCGAGGCATCGCATTCGGAAACCAGCTGTCACCATTCTTTGCATAAACGTGGATGTAGTCGTGATCCACCGAAAAATGCCTCGCGCTCGACTTAGGGGCATAGTTCTTCCGCCATATGACCGTCGTCACGAAGTTCCCCCGCCCGAACACCTCGTCCATCAACACCTTCAGGTAGTGCCCCTCGTTGTCGTCGATCGACACCCAGATGCTGCCGTCCTCGGCGAGCAACTCGCGCAGCAGCTCAAGCCGCGGGGCCATCATCGACAGCCACTGGCTGTGCTCGAGGTTGTCGTCGTAGTGCTCGAAGGCGGAGCGGGTGTTGTAGGGCGGGTCGATGTAGATGCACTTGACGCGGCCGGCATGGAAGGGCAGCAGCGCCTTGAGCGCGTCGAGGTTGTCGCCCTGGATCAGCCAGTTGTCGGCCGCGGGGTCGCCGTGGACGGTGTCCACGTCGATCAGCCGGTAAGGCACGGCCGCGGCGGCCTGCAGGGCCTGGCGCTTGTTCAGCCAGTCGAGGATGGGCATGGGTGGGAGCCGTTCGAATCGATGTTGATGTCATTGTAGCCGCGACCGCTGGCCCGGCACGCGAGCCGTGCGATCACTCCGGCCCGAGGGCAGCGGCCTGCGGGCAGCGCCCGAGGATAACGCATCGCCCCTCAGAGCCGGCAGCCTTGCTGCGTGTGAGCGCGCACTGCCGACGGCCGCGGCGGGATCACCCCCCTGCCGCCCGCTTCAGCCGCGCCACCGCCCCCTCGACCGCACCCTCATCCAGATTCCCGTAGCCGAGCACCAGCCCGTTGCAGGTAACCGGCGGCCGCGCGTAGGCCGACAGGGCGCGCACGCCGAGCCCGATCTGCGCGGCGCGCTGCGCCACTGCGACATCGCTCAGTTCGTCGGGCAGCCACATCACCAGATGGAGCCCGGCCTCGCCGCCGGACAGCACCAGCCCGGGCCCGAAGGCCTGCTGCAGGGCAGCGCGCAGCGCCGCCTGGCGGGCGTTGTAGCGGGCGCGCATGCGGCGGACGTGGGTGGTGTAGTGCCCGCGTCCGATGAAGTCGGCGAGCGCGCGCTGTTCGATGCCCTGCCCGGCGCGGGTGGCGAGCGCGGCGACGTGAATGAAATCCGCCGCGATCGTCCGGGGCAACACCAGGTAGCCCAGGCGCAGGCCTGGATACAACGTCTTGCTGAAGGTGCCGGCATAGACCACCGGTGCGTCGGCGTTCAGGCCGAACAGCGCCGGCGGCGCCGGGCCGGCGCGGCGGAACTCGCTGTCGTAGTCGTCCTCGACCACCCAGGCGCCGGCCGCGCGGGCGCGCTCGATCAGCTCAAGCCGACGCAGCAGCGACATCACCCGCCCGGTGGGGTACTGGTGCGAGGGCGTAACCATGACCAGCCGCGGCCAGCGGCGCAGCCAGTCGTCGGCGGTGGGGGCCAGGCCCTCGCCATCGACCGCGACGTCGTGCACCTGCAGGCCGGCGAGGCCGAAGGCGACACGGGCGGCGAGGTAGCCCGGGTTCTCGACCCAGACCGTGTCGCCGTGATCGGCGAGCAGGCGCGCGCACAGGTCGAGCGCCGTCTGGGTACCGCTGGTGATGAGGATCTGCGCGGGGTCCACCGCCAGGCCGCGCACGCTGCCAAGATGGGCCGCGAGCGCGGCGCGCAAGGAGGGATCGCCTCCCTGCGCGACATAGCCGAGCTGACGCCAGCTCGCATCACGCCATGCACGCTCGAGACAAGCGCGCCAGGCGCGGAAAGGGAAGGCACCGAAATCCGGCACGCCGGGCGAAAACGACAGGGCTTCGGCATCGCGTGCCGGCTCACGCTGCAACGCTGCCGAAGCACGCGCCGACAGCGCCTGTGGCGCCTCCGCTGCGCCCGGGGCCTGCGGCGAGGCGCCTGGCGTGGGGGGCAGTTGGGAAACCCGGGTGCCTTGGCGATCCGCGATCAGGCAACCTTCGGCGACGAGTTGCTCGTAGGCGAACAGCACCGTGTTGCGCGCGATGCCGAGCGTCGCCGCGAGGCTGCGGCTCGCGGGCAGGCGCGTGTCGGCCGGCAGCCGGCCGCACAGGATGGCTTCGCGCAGGCGCAGGTAGAGCAGGCGCTGGCGCGGCACGGCGGCGGGCAAGGGTGGGGCGAGCAGCCAGTCGAGTTCCATCGTGGCTCCATACAAACCTGTTCTTATGGCACTACAAAAGGTACCACTCGAAGCCTAGGATGGCGCGATCGAAAACCTCCGGAGCCGCCTCGCCATGCCGCACTCCCCCGCCCCCTCCCCGCGCACCCGCGTTCGCCGCATGCCCGAGCGCGCGCACTACGAGGCCGACACGGTCGCCGCCATCGTCGACGCCGCGATGATCTGCACTGTCGCCTTCCAGGTCGATGGCATCGTCCACGCCATCCCCACCATCCATTGGCGCGAGGGCGAGCACCTCTACATCCACGGCGCCAAGGCCTCGCGCATGCTCAAGGCGCTGACGGCGGGCGAAGCCTGCGTGACGATCGCGCTCGCCGACGGCCTGGTGCTGGCGCGCTCGGCGATGCACCACTCGATGAACTACCGCTCGGTGGTGATCTACGGCCGCTTCGAGGCGGTGACCGACCCCGCGTACAAGCTGGCCAGCCTGCGCACCTTCATCGACGGCCTCTACCCCGGGCGCTGGGACTCGCTGCGCCCGATCACCGACAAGGAACTGAACGCCACCACGCTGCTGCGGATTCCGCTCGGAGAGGTCTCCGCCAAGGTGCGCGACTGGGGCGTCAAGGACGATGAAGAGGATCTGGACTGGCCGGTGTGGGCGGGTGTGATCCCGCTACGTACGGTGCAGGGCGAGCCGCTGACGGACGCCGACAGCGTGCTCGCCGAGGCGCCGCCGAGCCGCTTCGACCCTGCATGGCAATGAAGTGCGATCGCGCGCGCGGTGGCGGGCCCGGCCGTCATTTCGCCATCCCGCCCGCGCTGGCTATACTCCCCCGCACTTTCACCGCAGGGGAGACCTGACCCATGAAGCTCGAAACCATCGCCGTGCATGGCGGCTATTCGCCCGACCCCACCACCAAGGCCGTCGCGGTGCCGATCTACCAGACCACCTCGTACGCCTTCGACGACACCCAGCACGGCGCGGACCTGTTCGACCTCAAGGTTCAGGGCAACATCTACACCCGCATCATGAACCCGACCACCGCGGTGCTCGAGCAGCGCGTCGCCGAACTCGAAGGCGGCATCGGCGCGCTCGCCGTGGCCTCGGGCATGTCGGCGATCACCTACGCCATCCAGACCATCGCCGAAGCGGGCGACAACATCGTCTCGGCATCGACGCTGTACGGCGGCACCTACAACCTGTTCGCCCACACCCTGCCGCAGTTCGGCATCGAGGTGCGCTTTGCCGACTACCGCGACCCGGACAGCTTCGCCGCGCTGATCGACGCGCGCACCAAGGCGATCTTCTGCGAATCGGTGGGCAACCCGCTCGGCAACGTCACCGATATCGGGCGGCTCGCCGAGATCGCGCACAAGGCCGGCGTGCCGCTGATCGTCGACAACACCGTGCCCTCGCCCTACCTGTGCCGTCCCTTCGAGCACGGCGCCGACATCGTGGTGCATGCGCTCACCAAGTACCTGGGCGGCCATGGCAACTCGATCGGCGGCGTGATCGTCGATTCGGGCAAGTTCCCCTGGGCCGAGCACAAGGCGCGCTTCAAGCGCCTGAACGAGCCGGACGTGTCCTACCACGGCGTGGTCTACACCGAGGCCCTGGGTGCCGCTGCCTTCATCGGCCGTGCGCGCGTCGTGCCGCTGCGCAACACCGGCGCGGCGATCTCGCCCTTCAACAGCTTCCTGATCCTGCAGGGCATCGAGACCCTGGCGCTGCGCATGGACCGCATCTGCACCAACACGATCAAGGTCGCCGAGTACCTGAAGAAGCACGCCAAGGTCGAATGGGTGAACTACGCCGGCCTGCCCGACCACGCCGACCACGGCCTGGTGCAGAAGTACATGGGCGGCCGCGCCTCGGGCATCCTGTCGTTCGGCGTGAAGGGCGGCTTCGAAGCGGGCGGCCGCTTCCAGGACGCGCTGAAGCTGATCACCCGCCTGGTGAATATCGGCGACGCCAAGTCGCTCGCCTGCCACCCGGCCTCCACCACCCACCGCCAGCTGTCGCCGGCGGAACTGGCCAAGGCTGGCGTATCGCCCGACATGGTGCGGCTGTCGATCGGCATCGAGCATATCGACGACATCATCGCCGACCTGGAGCAGGCGCTGGCGGCGGTTTGATCAGGTAGTCAAGTCGCCTGAACGGGACAGATTGCGGCTTCGCTGTGGAGCCGTGATCTGTCTCATGCTTTCCCGGACATCACGACCCGAGATGCCGCGCCAGGTCCATGCTGTCGTGGAGAACGCGCAGCACGTCGATCTGACCGTCCTCGCTTGCCCTGAAGATCAGAAAATGCCGTCCACGCTTTCCGTGTCGCGCCACATGCAGGACACGGACTCCCGGCAGGATGTCATCGCGTTTCCGGGCGCCCACCGCATCAGGCGCGGCGAGCAAGGCCTCGACCGCGAGGGCCAGGACCTCGGCGTAGACCTCGGCCTGCAGGGTGCCGAAGTGATCTTCGGTCCACGCCAGGATTGCTTCCACATCAAGTTCGGCCTGATGCGTCAGGCGAACAGTCCATGCCGTCATCACTGCGAGGACAGGACGCGCTTGCCGATGGCCGAGATGTGCGCCCGCAATGACGGCGCATCGCTGAAGCTTGCATAGCGTCCGGCCTCGATGTCCTCCACGCCCACGGCGACCGCCTCACGCAAGGCAGCAAGCTTGGCGGCCTGCTCCGCCTCTCGCGCCTGAACGAGGCGCAAGCCCTCACGCAGCACCTCGCTGGCGTTCTGGTAGGCACCACTGGCGACCATCTGCTCGACGAATTTCGCCTGGCTGTCAGTCAGCACGACATTGCGGGTGGGCATGGGGATCTCCGGAGGTGACAATTGGCACATTCTGCCAACACTCCCCAACGTGGTGCAATCATGCCCTTTACGCTTGCCTTGCGATCGAACACCTGACGCCATAAAGTTGAGAGAACGTAACGGGGGACGGACCACGATTATCTGCACCCACAGGACCCCCGGCATGAAACCGCGGCGTTGCACCGCTGATCGCACTCCTCTAAAGTGCAATCACTTCCATCAGCACGAGGCTTTGCAACATGCCTTCCATCACCGTGCGCAACATCCCTGACGAGGTGCATCGCGCCATCCGCGTTCGTGCTGCGATGCACGGCCGCAGCGCTGAAGCCGAGGTGCGCAGCATTCTCGAGCAAGCGGCGAAGCCCCAGGGGCGCCTGAAGCTCGGGACCTTGCTGGCTTCGATCGCCCGCGAGGCGGGCGGACTGACCGACGAGGAGCTCGCGCTCTTCGAGAACGCGCGTGACAAGACCCCGGCCGAGCCGATGCGCTTCGAATGATCGTCGTCGACACCAACGTACTGTCGGAATTGTGGCGGGTCGCGCCCGATCCCAAGGTTCTCGCCTGGATGGATGCCCAGGTGGTGGAAACCCTCTTCCTCTCCGCCATTACCGTCGCCGAGCTGCGCTTTGGCGTCGCTGCCATGCCCCAAGGCAAACGCCGCACGATCTATCAGGAGCGGCTGGAACGCGAAGTGCTGCCGGCATTCGCCGGGCGCGTTCTACCCTTTGATCTCGACGCCTCGAAGGCCTACGGCGAGCTGATGGCGCGAGCGCGGGCGGCGGGCCTTGCGATCGGCAACGCAGACGGCTACATCGCGGCCACCGCCGCCGCGCGCGGCCTGATGGTCGCGACTCGAGATACCAACCCCTTCAAGG
>NZ_DAOMPS010000019.1:0-73293 GCF_035444905.1 Thauera sp. | reverse complement strand
AGGTCGTGCTCGAGGTCAGCGACGACGGCCCCGGCATCCCGCAGGCGGTGCGCGAGCGGGTCTTCGAGCGCTTCTACCGCCACGCCGCCGACGGTCAGCTCAACGCCGCCAGCGGCAGCGGTCTCGGTCTGTCGATCGCACGCGAGATCGTGCGGGGTCACGGTGGGCAGATCGACATCGCCGATGGGCCGGACGGCCGCGGCACCTGCGTGCGCGTGCGTCTGCCGGCCCACAAGGCAACGGGGCGGTGAGCCTTCGCCCACCGCCCCGCGCCTGCCGCTGCCCCCCGCCGACGCCCCCGAGGGGCGCCGTCGAGCGGATCAGGCCTCAGTGTGCCGACGCCGCCGCCGCACCGATGCCGGTTTCCGAGCGGACCTTCTGCGCCAGGTAGCCGGCGCGGTCGGCGCGGGCCAGCGCGCTCCGGTCGAGGATCGAGAACAGCCAGATGCCGATGAAGCCCGCCGCCATCGAGAACAGCGCCGGCGACGCGTAGGGGAACAGCGCCGAACCCTTGGGGTTGCCCAGCGTGGCTTCCCACACCGACGGCGACACGACGGTCAGCACCACCGCGGTGATCAGGCCGATGAAGCCGCCGATGGTCGCGCCGCGGGTGGTGCAGTCCTTCCACAGCACCGACATGAACAGCACCGGGAAGTTGGCCGAGGCGGCGATCGCGAAGGCCAGCGACACCATGAAGGCGATGTTCTGTTTCTCGAAGGCGATGCCCAGGATGACCGCGATGAAGCCGAGCACCAGGGTGGTGATGCGCGACACCCGCAGTTCCGAGGCCGAGTCGGCGTTGCCATGCTTGAACACCGTGGCGTAGAGGTCGTGCGACACCGCCGAGGCGCCCGACAGGGTCAGGCCGGCGACCACCGCGAGGATGGTCGCGAACGCCACCGCCGAGATGAAGCCGAGGAACACGTTGCCGCCGACCGCGTTGGCGAGATGGATCGCCGCCATGTTGCCACCGCCGATCAGGCCGCCCTTGGCGTCGAGGAAGTCCGGATTGGTCGACACCAGCACGATCGCACCGAAGCCGATGATGAAGGTGAGGATGTAGAAGTAGCCGATCCAGGTCGTCGCCCAGAACACCGACTTGCGCGCCTGCTTGGCGTCCGGCACGGTGAAGAAGCGCATCAGCACGTGGGGCAGGCCGGCGGTGCCGAACATCAGCGCCATGCCGAAGGAGATCGCCGAGATCGGGTCCTTGATGAAGGAGCCCGGGCCCATGATGGCCTGGCCGATCGTCGACGCTTCCTCGGCCGTCTTGCCGCCGGCGCTGGCGACTTCGGTCTTGATGCGGACCGCGTCGGCGAACATCGCCTCGGGCGAGAAGCCGTAGCTCAGCAACACCATGAAGGCCATGAAGCTGGCCCCGGCAAGCAGCAGACAGGCCTTGATGATCTGCACCCAGGTGGTCGCGGTCATGCCGCCGAACAGCACGTAGATCATCATCAGCGCGCCGACGATGAGCACCGCCATCCAGTACTCGAGGCCGAACAGCAGTTTGATGAGCTGGCCCGCGCCGACCATCTGCGCGATCAGGTAGAAGGCCACCACGACCAGGGTGCCCGAGGCCGCGAAGGCACGGATCGGGGTCTGCTGGAAGCGGTAGGCGGCGACGTCGGCGAAGGTGAACTTGCCCAGGTTGCGCAGGCGCTCGGCCATCAGGAAGGTGATCACCGGCCAGCCGACCAGGAAGCCGATCGAGTAGATCAGGCCGTCGTAGCCGTTCATCATCACCGCGGCCGAAATGCCGAGGAAGGAGGCCGCCGACATGTAGTCGCCGGCGATCGCCAGGCCGTTCTGGAAGCCGGTGATGCCGCCACCGGCGGTGTAGAAGTCGGACGCCGACTTGGTCTTCGCCGCCGCCCACTTGGTGATGTAGAGCGTGCCGAGGACGAACACGCCGAACATCATGATGGCCGTCCAGTTGGTGGCCTGCTTCTCGGCCTGGCCGAGATCGCCGCCCGCGGCCAGCGCCAGCGAGGACAGCAGGGCGAGCGCGAGCCCGCCCACGAGTTTCATGTTCGTCGCGCTCACTTGCTGCTCTCCTGCACGATTTCGTGGGTCAGGCGGTCGAACTCGGAGTTCGCGCGACGCACGTAGAAGCCGGTGATGAGGATGGTGAAGAAGATCACGCCGAGCCCGATCGGGATGCCGACCGTGGTCACGCCCTCGCCCAGACGCGCGGAGAGCAGCTCCTTGTCGAAGGCGATGATGGCGATGTAGCCGTAGTACACGACCATCATGATCGCGGTGAGGATCCAGCCGAAGCGCGAGCGCGTGCTCACGAGCTGCTGGTACTTGGGGTTGGCGGCGATCCTCGCTGCCATGTCGTTTTCCATGTCTCTCTCCTTCAGCGGTGAAAGCACCGGACGGCCGCCCGGTTACCGACACATTAAGGAGGGAAGGCTTACATTCCGCTTACGCAGTCATAAAAAACTTCTTTATTAACAGATACTTAATGGAATCTTAGCGAAACCTTGCAGCGCCCTGCCGCGCCGCGCAAGACGAGCCCGCGAAGGCCCGGCCTCAAGCCGCCGGCAGGAACTCGGCGAAGGCCGCCGGCAGCGGCGCGTTCTCCAGGCTGCGCTGGGTGAACAGGAAGCGGCCATCGCAGACAAAGCCGAGATCCGCCCAGTCGACCGCATTGAGCGCATCGCGGAAGGCCTCGATGTCCACATCGGCCCGCAGCGGAAACACCGCCATCACCGCGCCGTCGTAGTCGGTGCACGGGTGCACGAAAAAGGGTCGCGCCACCCGCGTCTTGCCGTTCACATAGACACGCGGCTGGGCGCTGCGATGGTGCATGCGCCCCCACATCCACCAGTTCGATTCATCGAACTTCGTCACCTTGCGCTGCAGCAGGCGGGCCTTGTGCGGCACCAGCACCTCCGGTGGCGGCCCGCCCGGCTCGCTCCAGATCATGCGCCGCGTCTGGCCGGTGCTGACGGTGGAGGAGCACACGAAGTCGCGGTTGCCATGCACCGCGTCCGTGTACAGCTCATCCGCCCCCGACACCGCGCCGACCTTGACGAAGGCCACGTCCGACAGCCGCAGCGGGTAATCGCCACGGGCGAACATCAGGTGTCCGGCGCATTCGATGAAGTGGCGCGTCTCCCACGCCGGCGCGGCGAGCGCCACGGCGAGCTCGTCGCCGACGCCGATCTCGCAGTAGCGCATCTCGCGCGTGCTGCAGCCTTTCTCGAAGCGCCAGATCAGGCAGTTCGGCACCGCATCGGCGAACACGCGCGCATCGCCGAGCTCGATCGCATCGGTGATGCTGCCGGCCTCGAACAGCAGGCGGTTGAGCTTGACCGCCGAGGTCGCCTTGAGGAAGTCGCGCGGCGTGATGAAGATCAGCTCGCCACCCGGCTTCAGGTGGCGCAGACACTTGTCGATGAAGAACAGGTAGAGGTTGGCGCGGCGGTCGAGGCAGCGTCCGAAGTGGCCGCGCGCGATCAGCGCCTGCGTCGCCGCGGGGATGTCCTGGCAGCGCACATAGGGCGGGTTGCCGATGATGGTGTCGAACTGCTCGCGCTCGGGATAGGCGAAGAAGTCGATCGCCTGCGCACCGGGCGGGCAGTGGTCGGGGTCGAGCTCGAGCCCGACTGCGCCCGGCAGGTGGCGCAGGAAGGCGCCATCCCCACAGGAAGGCTCCAGCACGCGGCCGTTATTGCGGCGCAGCGCCAGCATCGCGCGTACCACGGGCTCCGGGGTGAACACCTGCCCGAGTGCGGCGACATCGCGCAGGCCGAGTGCGAGCTGATCAGCCATGGCGGACTCCCGGGCGGGGCCGGAGGCGACAGCGGGGCGCGTTCGAGCGCGGCAAGGGGCGATGTGGGGCGTCGAGCAACATGGGCCGCGATCTTACCAAGCGGCGCGAGCGCCGGGTGAGCGGGCTGCGGGCGGGGGCGGCGCGCCGGTCGTGCCGTGCTGGAAGCCGTCGCGTACGCCGATTGCGTCCGCCCTCGTGCCTGGACGCCCCACTGGCTTGCCCTGCGCCCCCTGCGGCGCTAACGTGAGCCCTCTCCTGGCATGCATGAGGAATCCCTGGATGCCCCTCCCCAAGGCGGCCGACCCGCAGGATGCGGGCGCCCTGCTGGCGCTGATCGACACCCTGGTGCGCGAGCTGCAGCCCGGCGCCCAGCGCCCGGCGAGCCTGGACAGCGCGCTCGACCGCGAGCTCGGCCTCGACAGCCTGAGTCGTGTCGAGCTGCTGGCCCGCATCGAGCGCCAGTATGGCGTGCATCTGCCGGCCGAGGTGCTGGGTGCGGCCGAGACCCCGCGCGACCTGCTCGCCGCGATTGCCCACGCCCGGACAGCGGAGCACGGGGGCTCGGACGCGGGCAGCAGCACGCTGCGCCAGGCGCTGCCGCCCGCCCAGGCTGCCCCTGAAGCCGCTGCGGATGCCGATGCCGGAGGCGCCGGCGATGAGCTGCCCGAGGCCGCCCGCAGCTTGCTCGAGGTGCTCGACTGGCACCTCGCCCGTCACCCGGCGCGCACCCACGTCAGCTTCTACGCCAGCGAGGATCGGCTCGAGACGATGAGCTACGCCGAGCTCGCCGACGGCGCCACGCGGGTGGCCGACAGCCTGCGCGGCCTGGGCGTGCGGACGGGCGACTGCGTCGCGCTGATGCTGCCCTCGGGGCTCGATTTCTTCCGTTGCTTCTTCGGCATCCTGCGCGCCGGCGCGGTGCCGGTACCCATGTACCCGCCGGCGCGCCCCAACCAGCTCGAGGAGCACCTGCGCCGCCAGGCCGGCATCCTGCGCAACTGCGAGGCGCCGGTGCTGATCACCTTCGACCGCGTGCGCCCGCTGGCACGCATGCTCGCCGGACTGTCGCCCGCCCTCGCCCACGTCACCACGCCGGCCGAACTGGCCACCCACGCCCACCCGCAGTCCAGCGCCGGCAGCCATGGCGGGGCGCATCCGGCGCGCGCGGGCGAGCTCGCGCTGATCCAGTACACCTCCGGCTCCACCGGCGACCCCAAGGGCGTGGCGCTGAGCCATGCCAACCTGCTCGCCAACATCCGCGCCTGGGGCCAGGCCGCCGCGCTGAGCGCGCGCGACGTGTGCGTGAGCTGGCTGCCGCTGTACCACGACATGGGCCTGATCGGCACCTGGCTGGGCAGCCTGTACCACGGCCTGCCGCTGATCCTGATGTCGCCGCTGGACTTCCTCGCCCGCCCCGAGCGCTGGCTGTGGGCGATCCATCGCCACCGCGGCACGGTCACCGCCGCCCCCAACTTCGCCTTCGAGCTGTGCGTGAAGCGGCTCGCCGACCAGGACCTCAGCGGCCTCGACCTGTCGAGCTGGCGTCTGGCGGCGAACGGCGCCGAGCCGGTCAATCCGGACACGCTGGCGCGCTTTGCCACCACCTTCGCCCCCTACGGCCTGGACCCGGGCGCCCTGATGCCGGTGTACGGCCTCGCCGAATGCTCGGTGGGCCTGTGTGTGCCGCCGCCCGGCCGCGGTGTGGTGGTGGATCGGGTCTCGCGCACGGCGCTCACGTGCGAAGGCAAGGCGCGGCCATGGTCCGCCGCAGCGGACGGCGCGCGTGGGGAGGGGAACCGGGATGGGGACCGGGATGGGGATGGCCGCGCGGGTGACGCGGCGCGCATCGTGTCCTGCGGCCCGGCCCTGCCCGGCCACGCGCTGCGCATCGTCGATGGCGAGGGCCGGCCGCTGCCCGAGCGCCAGGTCGGCGCGCTCGAGTTCCGCGGCCCCTCGGCAACCGCCGGCTACTACCGCAACCCGCAGGCCAGCGCCGCGCTGTTCCACGACGGCTGGCTGGCGACCGGCGACCACGCCTATCTCGCCGATGGCGAGCTCTACATCACCGGCCGGGCCAAGGAGATGATCATCCGCGCCGGCCGCAACATCTACCCTTACGACCTCGAGCAGGCGATCGGCGAGCTGCCGGGCGTGCGCAAGGGCTGCGTCGCGGTGTTCGGCGTGCAACGCGAACAGGCCGGCGAGGAACGCCTGGTGGTGGTGGCCGAGACCCGCCTGCAGGATGAGGCCGCACGCCGGCAGCTCGAGCAGCGCATCGTCGCGGCGGCGATGGACCAGCTCGAGCTCGCCCCCGACGAGATCGTGCTGGCGCCGCCACACGCAGTGCTCAAGACCTCGAGCGGCAAGATCCGCCGCGCCTCGGTGCGCGCCGCCTATCTCGACGGCAGCCTCGGGGCGCCGGTGCGCGCCGCCTGGCTGCAGATCCTGCGCCTGCAGGCCGCCAGCCTGGGCGGACGACTGCGCGCGCTGCCAGGCGCGCTCTACGCCGGCTGGGCGTGGGCCGGCTTCGCCCTGCTCGCCCCGCTCACCGTGCTCGCCCTCGTCGGCCTGCCACGACTCGAGCAACGCTGGGCGGTCGCGCACCGCCTCGCCCGCCTGTACCGCTGGTTGTGCGCCTGCCCGCTGCGGGTCGAGGGCCTGGCGCAGCTGCCCGCCGGCAACTGCGTGGTGGTGGCCAACCACGCCAGCTACGTCGACGGCGTCGTGCTCGCGGCGGCGCTGCCACGACCGGTGCGCTTCGTGGCGAAGGCCGAATTCCGCGCCAGCCGGCCGCTGCGCACATTGTTCGAGCGCCTGGGCACCGTCTTCGTCGAGCGCTTCGATACCTTGCGCGGCATCGAGGATGCGCACGCGCTCGGCACGCACGCCGGGGAGGGCGTGCCGTTGCTGTTCTTCGCCGAGGGCACCTTCGGCCCGCGCGAGGGCCTGCAGGCCTTTCGCCTCGGCGCCTTTCAGACCGCCGCGCGCCTGGGCCTGCCGGTGGTGCCGGTGGCGCTGGCCGGCACCCGCAGCGTGCTGCGCGATCGCAGCTGGTGGCCCCGCCGCGGCGCACTGGCGGTGACCGTCTGCCCCCCGGTGCAGCCCGCGGGCGAGGACTGGCACGACCTGCTCGCCCTGCGTGATGCGGTGCGCGCGCAGATCCTCGCCCACTGCGGCGAGCGCGATGCCAGACCAGACTGAAGCCGCCACAGCCGACCCCGCAGGGCGGGATGCTTGCCTATACTCAGGAAGCCCGCTACTCCATCCACGCACGAGGACAGCCCCATGCCCCACTGGTATCAAGACAATGCCGACTCCATCGGCCACACCCCGCTCGTCCGCCTCAACCGCATCGTCGACGGCGCCCCGGCCACCGTGCTGGCCAAGATCGAGGGCCGCAACCCGGCCTACTCGGTCAAGTGCCGCATCGGCGCCTCCATGGTCAAGGACGCCGAAGCGCACGGCCGCCTCGGCCCGGGCAAGGAGATCGTCGAGCCCACCAGCGGCAACACCGGCATCGCGCTCGCCTTCGTGTGCGCCGCACGCGGCATTCCGCTGACGCTGACGATGCCCGAGACGATGAGCATCGAGCGGCGCAAGCTGCTCGTCGCCTATGGCGCGAAGCTGGTGCTGACCGAAGGCGCCAAGGGCATGAGCGGGGCGATCGCGAAGGCCAACGAGATCGTCGCCGGCGACCCCGGGCGCTACGTGCTGCTGCAACAGTTCGAGAACCCGGCCAACCCGGCGATCCACGAGACCACCACCGGACCCGAGATCTGGAACGACACCGACGGCGGCATCGACATCCTGGTCTCCGGCGTCGGCACCGGCGGCACCATCACCGGCGTGTCGCGCTACATCAAGCGCACGCGCGGCAAGACCATCCAGTCGGTGGCGGTGGAGCCGGCCGCCAGCCCGGTGCTGACGCAGACGCTCGCCGGCCAGCCGCTCGCCCCGGCGCCGCACAAGATCCAGGGCATCGGCGCCGGCTTCGTCCCCAAGGTGCTCGACCTCGAGCTGGTCGACAGCGTCGAGCAGGTCAGCAACGAGGACGCCGTGCTGTATGCACGCCGGCTGGCGCTCGAGGAAGGGATCCTGTCCGGCATCTCCTGCGGCGCGGCGGCGGCGGTCGCGGTGCGGCTGGCGAAGAAGCCCGAGAACGCGGGCAAGACCATCGTCGTGATCCTGCCCGACTCGGGCGAGCGCTACCTGAGCTCGATCCTGTTCGAGGGCATGTTCAACGACAGCGGCATGGCCATCTGAGCACGCCGTGGAGCTGCGCGTGCGCCGCGTCTACGACCCCCCGGCAGCGACCGACGGCTGTCGGGTGCTGGTCGACCGGCTGTGGCCACGCGGGCTCACGCGCGAAGCCGCGCAGGTCGACCACTGGCTGCGCGAGCTCGCGCCCTCCAACGAACTGCGCAAGTGGTTCGCCCACGAGGCCGCACGCTGGGCCGAATTCCGCCATCGCTACGGCGAGGAATTGCAGGCCCCGGCCGCCGCCGAGGCGCTCACCGAGCTGCGCCGCCTGATCGCCACCCAGCCGGTGCTCACCCTGCTCTACGGCGCCCGGGATTCCGCGCACAACAACGCCGAGGCGCTGCGCCAGTGGCTGCAGGGCAAGCCCGCCGGCTGACGCAGGGGGCTGCGCGTCAGCCAGCGCCCAGCCGGCGCCGCGCCTCGCTGGCGCTTTCGTAGAAGTGTGCCGGAATGCGCCGCTTCTCCAGTTCCTCGCCGAGCTTCATGCGCAGGAAGCCGTTGGCGGTGTAGCGCGTGACGGTGCGGTAGTGCGCATCCATAAGGCCCTTCACCATCTCGACGTAGTCGTCCACCCGCTCGGGCACGATCGAGAAGCGGTCGTAGTTGACCACGGCATCGACCTTGCGTCCGAGCGGCGCGAGCGCGGCGCAGACCGCGTCGCGGATGTCGGCGATGTCCTGCGGCGTGCGCACCGACAAGCCCTCGAAATCGATGAAGAACACGTCCTGCTGCGCATCGTAGGACAGGCGCTGGGCGAGCGGAATGTCGAGCAGGTCGTGGCGCAGCCCCATCGGCGCGTCGGCGAAGATGCGTGCGTCCATCAGCGCGGGCGGACGCTTGATCACCGGCATGAAGTCCATGCGATCGAGGATGTCGCGCTGCAGGTCCACGCCGGGCGCGATCTCGATCAGCTCGAGGCCCTCGTCGCCCAGGCGGAACACGCAGCGCTCGGTGACGTAGAGCACGTCCTGCTGCCACTTCACCGCCTGCGGCCCGCTGAAGGTGCGGTGCTCGACCGCGTCGACGAACTTGCGCGCCTCGCCGTCCTGCACGATGCGCAGGCCTTCGTTTTTCACCGCCACCTGTAACGCGCCGGCGGTGAAGGTGCCGACGAAGACCACCTTCTTGGCGTTCTGCGAGATGTTGATGAAGCCGCCTGCCCCGGCGAGCCGCGGCCCGAACTTGGACACGTTGAGGTTGCCCTCGCGGTCGGCCTGGGCGAGGCCGAGGAAGGCGATGTCCAGGCCGCCGCCGTCGTAGAAGTCGAACTGGCTGGGCTGGTCGATGATGGCCTGGGTGTTCACCGCCGCGCCGAAGGACAGTCCGCCGGCCGGGATGCCGCCGATCACGCCGGGCTCGGCGGTCAGCGTCAGCAGGTCGATGACCTGCTCCTCGGCGGCCACGGCGGCGACGCCCTCGGGCATGCCGATGCCCAGGTTCACCACCGCGTCGGGCTTGAGTTCCATCGCCGCACGGCGGGCGATGATCTTGCGCGCGCCCATCGGCATCGCGCCGATCGCCGACATCGGCACCCGGATCTCGCCGGCGAAAGCCGGGTTGTACTGCTCGGCATAGGTCTGCATGTGGTGCTCGGGGCGCTCGGCCACCACCACGCAGTCGACCAGCACGCCGGGCACCTGCACCTGGCGGGGATTGAGCGAGCCGCGCTCGGCGACGCGCTCGACCTGCACGATGACGATGCCGCCGGAGTTGCGTGCGGCCATCGCGATCGCGCGCGCCTCCAGCGTCAGCGCCTCCTTTTCCATGGTGACGTTGCCGTCGGGGTCGGCGGTGGTGCCGCGGATGATACCGACGTGGATCGGGAAGGCCTGGTAGAAGAGGTAGTCCTCGCCGTCGATCGGCATCAGCCGCACCAGCTCGGTGGTAGTGCGCGCGTTGAGCTTGCCGCCGCCGAAGCGCGGATCGACGAAGGTGCCCAGCCCGACCCGGGTCAGCGTGCCGGGCTTGCCCGCGGCGATGTCGCGGAACAGATGCGAGATCACCCCCTGCGGCAGGTTCCAGGCCTCGATGCGGTTGTCCACCGCGAGCGCCTGCAACTTGGGCACCAGGCCCCAGTGGCCGCCGATCACGCGCGCCACCAGGCCGTCGTGGCCGAGATGATTGAGGCCGCGGTCCTTGCCGTCGCCCTGGCCGGCAGCGTACACCAGCGTCAGGTCGCGCGGCGCACCGCGGCCCTCGGCACCGGCTTCGCCGCCCTCGAGGAAGCGTTCCTCGAGGGCGATCGCGATGCTCTCGGGGAAGCCGATGCCGACGAAGCCGCCGGTGGCGACCGTGTCGCCGCTGCGGATCAGGCGCACTGCCTCGCGCGCCGACACGATCTTGCCGGTGTCGGCCGCGCGCAGCGAGGCGGCCATCGGATGGGTGGTCGTACTCATGCGGATCTCCTCCTCGCGACGGTCAGAAGCTGCCGAACAGCGTGCCGAGGGTGATCACCACCACCAACGCGACGAGCGGGAACACCACCGTGTTCATGGCGATGAAGCCGTAGGACTCGCGATGGGTCAGGCGGCAGATCGACAGCAGCGAGATCACCGCGCCGTTGTGCGGCAGCGAGTCCATGCAGCCCGAGGCCATGGTGGCGATGCGGTGCAGCAGCTCGGGGCTGATGCCGGCGGCGTTGGCCATGGCGAGATACTCGGCGCCCAGCGTCTTCAGCGCGATCGACATGCCGCCCGAGGCCGAGCCGGTGATGCCGGCGAGCACGTTCACCGCCACCGCCTCGGAGATCAGCGGGTTGCCCGGTGCGATGCCGAGCACCAGGTCGCGGATCACGACGAAGCCGGCGAGCGAGGCGATCACGGTGCCGTAGCCGACCTCGGTCGCGGTGTTGAGGATGGGCAGCATGGAGCCGAAGGAACCCTCGTTGACCGTCTTCATCAGGTTGGCCCAGCGCGTCCAGTGCAGCACCACCAGCAACATGATGGAAGCCGACAGCGCGACGATGATCGACCAGATACCGATCAGCGAGCGCGCATCCTGCAGGCCGCCGAACTCCGGCTTGGCGAGATAGCTGTGGTCGAGGTTGGGCAGCACCTGCTTGGCCATCAGGAAGTTGAGGCCGATCACCACCAGGATGGGCAGCAGCGCGATCCAGAAGCCCGGGCGCGGCGCATCCGCCGGCTCGCTGTCGGGCTCGCCGCTGTGGTGGCCGTAGCCTTCGCCGGCCGCCATCAGCTTCTTGGCCTGGCCGCTCAGCCACCAGGTGCCGAGGCCGAACATGATCAGGCCGCCGATCAGGCCGAGGCCGGGCGCGGCGAAGGCGTCGGTACCGAAGAAGGGGCTGGGGATCGCGTTCTGGATCGCCGGCGTGCCGGGCAGCGCGGTCATCGTGAAGGTGAAGGAGCCGAGCGCGATGGCCGCCGGGATCAGCCGCTTCGGAATGCCGGCCTCGCGGAACAGCGCCGCGCCGATCGGATACACCGCGAAGGCGACCACGAACAGCGACACGCCGCCGTAGGTCAGGATGCCGCAGGCGAGCACGATCGCCAGGATCGCACGCTGGCTGCCGACCTTGGCGACGATGGCGTGGGCGATCGCGCGTGCCGAGCCTGAGTCGTCCATCATCTTGCCGAACAGGGCGCCGAGCAGGAACAGCGGGAAGAATTGGATCACGTAGCCGCCCATGGCCTTCATGAAGACCTGGGTGTAGGTCGGCAGCAGCATCGCCGCCTCGCCCGACATCAGCACGGCGAACAGCGCCAGCAGCGGCGCCAGCAACAGGACACTGATGCCGCGGTAGGCGAGATACATCAGCAGTGCGAGAGACAACAGAATGCCTAGAGTGCCCATGGGGCTTCCTCCTCCTGGATGGTGTTTTTGGGGTTTTCAGCCGCAGTCGGTGCTGCAGTCCACCATCAAGAGCAGCAAGCGTGCCAGCCCACTCGCAGTGATCGCTCGGGCACGACGAGGGACTCACGCGTCCGCCTGCATGGCCTGCCCTGATTGGGCTATCGAATCCGTTTATTCCCAATTGTCATTGGCGCGAGCCCTGCTCGGATGGCCGAGCAATTGTCCAGAAGAATGGACATGACCAGGAATTCGGACACAAACTGGAGGACGGTCCAGATTTCTGGACACCTACGGCGGAGCCCGCAACGAGCCTCAGCGCTCGATGCCGTGCTGCTGCAGCTTGGCGTAGAGCCCGGCGCGCGAGATGCCGAGCCGGCTCGCGGCCAGGCGGCGATTGCCGCCGCAAGCCTGCAGCGCCGACAGCAGGGCCTTGCACTCGGCCCGCGCCAGGGTGTCGGCGAGCGGCTCCACGCCCTCGTCGAGGCGCATCGCAGCCGACTTGCGGGGCGAACCCAGATCCGCGTCGCGCACGTCCTTGACGACGGCCGGCGCGCCGCCGCCCAGCAGCGCGGCGAGCACGCCCGCATCGAGCGGGCCGCTGTCGGCGCTCAACTGGGCACGCTCGAGCAGGTTGCGCAGCTGGCGCACGTTGCCCGGCCAGGGCTGGGCCGCGAGCAGGGCGAGCGCATCGTCGGCGAGCTCGAGCGGACGCTGACCGGAGCGCGCGGCGATGTCGTCGAGCAAGGCCTCGACCAGGGCGCGGATGTCCTCGCGCCGCTCGCGCAGGCTGGGCACGCGCAGCGCCAGCACATTCAGACGGTAGAACAGGTCGGCGCGGAAGCTGCCTTCGGCCACGCGCGCCTCGAGGTCCACATGGGTGGCGGCGATCACCCGCACGTCGAGCGGGCGCACCTGGTTCGAGCCGAGCGGCTCGACCTGCTGCTCCTGCAGCACGCGCAGCAGCTTGACCTGCAGCGGCAGGGACAGGTCGCCGATCTCGTCGAGGAACAGGGTGCCACCGTTGGCGAGCTCGAACTTGCCCAGCCGCGCCTTGCGGTCGGCCCCGGTGAAGGCGCCGGGCGCGGTGCCGAACAGTTCGGCCTCGACCAGGTTGTCCGGCACCGCCGCCATGTTCACCGCGACGAAAGGGCCGTCGGCGCGCGCCGACAGGTTGTGGATGCCCTGCGCGAGCAGCTCCTTGCCGGTGCCGGTCTCGCCACGCAAGAGCACCGTGGCGTCGAGCTGGGCGGCACGCCGGGCCTGACGCTTGATCTCGGTCGCCAGCGCGCTGGTGCCGATGAAGTTGGCGATCGTATAGCGCGCGCGCCGCGCCTGCAGCAGCGCGCGCTCGGCCTCGGCCAGGCGCGCCTGCAGGCGGCCGTACTTCTCCATCAGCGGCTTCAGGTGGCGGGCGCGGTCGAACAGCACGAAGCCGAGCGCTCCCACCACAAGGCCATCGTCGTCGCGCAACGGGATGCGGGTGACGACGAAGTGCTCATCGCCGAAGGGCATCAGGTCGAGCAGGCTGGGCTGGCCGCTGTCGACCACCTCGCGCAGCCGGCTCGACGGCAGCACCTCCTCAATCTCGCGCCCGAGCGCGCTGCGCCCGTCAGCCAGGCCGATCTTGCTCGCGTACTTGTCGCTCATCCACACGATGCGCGCCTGACGATTGATCGCCACCGTGCCCTCGCACTGGGCATTGAGATGGTCGAACAGCAGCGGCATCGCCACCGCGCGGAAATGCTCGGGCGAGATGCCGATCTTGAGGCCGTTTTCGTCGAGGTCGGCGGCGGACAGACCCATGGGCAGCCTTTCAAAAGGGAAACGGTGGCCGATTATGGAACCGCCCTTCCCGCGCAGCAACGATCGCGGCGCGCACGGCCCCCCCCTCACCGCCACATGTCGCGCATCTTCGCCGCCAGGTCGATCGCTGCCTGGCGCGAGGCCGGCGAGCCCTGCAGTTCGGGCGGCGGGGGCGGCCAGCTCAGCTGCTCGAAGTGACCGAGCAGGCGGTTGGGGATGAAGCGGGTGCGTCCGGCATACACATGGCGGTCGCCCATGCCCATCTGCTGGGTAACGTAGAAGCGCTGCGGCACGATGAGATCGAGGCTGTCCCTCGCACGCGTCATCGCCACGTAGAGCAGGCGCCGCTCCTCCTCGATCTCGGCGCTGTTGCGGGTGGCGACATCGGACGGGATGCAGCCGTCGACCACGTTCAACACGCTCACCGCGTTCCACTCCTGGCCCTTGGCCGAATGCATGGTCGACAGGATCAGGTAGTCCTCGTCGAGCAGCGGCATGCCGGCCTCGCCGCTGGTGGCGCTGGGCGGGTCCAGCGTCAGTTCGGTGAGGAAGCGCTGGCGGCTGGGGCTGGTGGCGGCGATGCGGGCGAGTTGCTGGATGTCGAGCACGCGCAGCGCGAAGTCGTCGTACAGGCGCGGCATCTGCGCCTCGTACCAGCGGCAGGCGAGCTCGAAGTCCGCCGGCCACCGCGGGCGCTCGGCCAGGCGGTCTACGAGCGCGGCGAATTCCAGCCAGCCGGCGCGCGCGGCCTCGGGCACCGGTTGCTCGGCGAGCAGCGAGCAGCCCTCGGATGCGGCGCAGACGTTGTCGAGCACGCGGCCGGCGGTCCTGGGGCCGATGCCGGCGAGCAGCTGGATGGCGCGGAAGCCCGAGATCCGGTCGCGCGGGTTCTCGGCCCAGCGCAGCAGCGCGAGGACGTCCTTGACGTGGGCCGCCTCGAGGAACTTGAGGCCGCCGAACTTCACGAACGGGATATTACGCCGGGTGAGCTCCAGTTCCAGGCGCGCGCTGTGCGCCGAGGCGCGGAACAGCACCGCCTGCTGCTTGAGCTTGAGCCCTTCCTCGCGCCGCGCCAGCACGGTATCGACGACGAAGGCGGCCTGGTCGGCGTCGTCCTTCACCGCCACCAGGCGCGGCCGCTGGGCCGACTCGCGCTCGGACCACAGGTTCTTGGTGAAGCGCTCGGCGGCGAGCGCGATCACGGCGTTGGCGGCGTCCAGGATCGGCCGGGTGGAGCGGTAATTTCGTTCGAGTGTCACCACCTGCGCTGGCGGATCGAAGGCGGCGGGGAAGTCGAGGATGTTGCGCACGGTCGCGCCGCGGAAGGCGTAGATCGACTGCGCGTCGTCGCCAACCACGGTAAGGCCGCGGCCGTCGGGCTTCATCGCTAGCAGGATCGCCGCCTGCAGGGGGTTGGTGTCCTGGTATTCATCGACCAGCACGTGGTCGAACAGGCCGCCGATCTCGGCGCCGAGTTCAGGCTCGACCACCATCTGCGCCCAGTACAGCAGAAGATCGTCGTAATCCAGCACCTGCTGCGCCTGCTTGGCCTCGACATAGCCGCGGAACAGGCGCTTGAGCTCGCCCTCCCACTGCGCGCACCACGGGAAGCTCGCCTGCAGCACCTCGGCGAGCGGTGCCTGCGTATTGACCGCCGCCGAGTAGATCGCCAGGCAGGTGCCCTTCTGCGGAAAGCGCTGCTTCGTCGCCGACAGGCCCGCCTCGTGGCGCACCAGGTTCATCAGGTCGCCCGAGTCCTCGCGGTCGTGGATGGTGAAGCCCGCATCCAGCCCGATGCGTTCGGCGTAATCGCGCAGCAGGCGTGCGCCGATGGCGTGGAAGGTGCCCGACCAGTGCAGCTCGGCCTGCGCCAGGCCGGGGCGGCCGGCGGCGACCTGAGCCAGGATGCGCCGCACGCGCCGGCCCATCTCGTCCGCCGCACGGCGCGAGAAGGTGAGCAGCAGCATGCGCGAGGGGTCGGCGCCGTGGGCGATCAGGTGTGCCACCCGATGCGCCAGGGTGTTGGTCTTGCCCGAGCCGGCGCCGGCAATCACCAGCAGCGGCGCCGACGGCGTCGGGCCACCGCCTGCGCGGCCCTTCTCGTCCGTGACTCCATGCTCGACCGCCGCCCGCTGCGCCGGGTTGAGGCGGGCGAGCGGATCGGACGCGGGACGGTCGGGTGCGACTGCAGCGGTGGCGGCAGCCGGAAGGGGCGAAGGCGGCATGGCTGTAATTATATTCAGCCAATGCCGCTGGCGATAGGGCGAGCGTGAGGCCTCGGCTGGCCGGGCCTGCCGCAGCCCGGCCAGCTCGGCGCGGCGGGCCGGGCTGCGACGCCGGGCTCAGGCTGCCGCCCGCAGCGGCGCGGCGCGCTGCAGCAGGAGCCGGGTCAGCGGACTGTGGGGCCGGGTGCCGACGCGCTCGTTGCACAGGGCCAGCGCGAGCGCCTGCTGGCCGTCGCGCAGCGCCGCCTCGATCAGCGTCAGGTCGAGCACGCTGCGCTGCGCATGGCTGCCGCCGAAGCGGTGGGCGATCTCGCGCACGTCGCGGATCAGGCGCACGGTCTCGTCGTAGCGCCGCTCGCCGAAGGCGCGGATCGCCCGCGTCAGCGGCTGGCCCACCTCGCGCGTGAAGGCGGCGTTGTCGCCCGCGCCCGCCATCGCCGCGCGCTGCGTCTCCAGCACGGTCTCGACCAGATCGAAGCGGCCCGCGGCAACGAAGGCCATCGTCGCGTGCACATCGTTGAACGCATAGTTGCCCGCGGCCGCCAGGGGCTGCCAGTCCTCGGCCAGGCTGTGCCAGCGCGTGCCGACGTCGATGCCGCGCAGCTGCAGGCGCCACAGCATCGCCGAGGCGTCGATCATGTCGAGGATCACGGTCGAGCGCTCGCCGCGGATCGGCCCGTCGTACAGTGCCAGCACTTCGTCGATCTCGCCCAGCTCGAGGTGGTAGAGGGCGAGATGCCACCAGTTATGCACGCGGAAGAAGCTGTCGGTGGACCACGCCGCAGGGTCGGCGCGCATCCAGGCGATGCCCTCGCGCTCGCGCCCCTGCATCTCCATGACGTGGGCGACCGCATGCTGGGCCCAGCCGTCGCGCGGCTCGATGCCGACCGCCGTGCGTCCCTGCGCCTCGGCGCGGGCATAGTCGCCGCACTCCTCGAGGCCGAAGGCATGCATGCCGAGCAGCACGTGATAGCCGGGCGTGGCCTGCGACCAGGCGGGCAGCGCGCGCGCGATGCGGTCGCGCAGCAGGCGGGCGTTGCCGACGTAGAAGTCGATCAGATGCCCGGCCTGCAGGGCGAGCAGGTCGAGCGGATCGGCCACGCTGACATCCTCGAGGAGGCGTCCGGCGCGCCGCCAGTGGCCGTCCAGCACCGCCGCCAGTGCCGCGACATGGCCGCGCTCGCGCGCGTTCGACGGCAGCGCCGCCGCGCTGGCATGACAGGCGCGGGCCACGGGGATGGCCTCGGGCTCGGTGCCGAGCAGGTGCAGCCAAGCCTTCAGCACGTGAGCCATGACGAAGTCCGGCCGTTCGCTCAGTGCCGCATCGACGCTGGCGACCGGATCCTCGATGTAGCAGTGGAACTGGCGCAGCGCGCGTGCATAGTGGGCCGCGCTGCGGGCGTCGGCGCCGGTGAGGGAAAGGCCGCGTTCATCGTGGATGTTCATGTGTCGTCTCCTTGGGGTCGGGGTGCGTCTGCGCGGCCCGCCGGCAACGAGGCTGGCGGTGCGTACGCGCAGTGCTAAGGTAAGTTCATGCCGAGGCGCGCACCATGTCCGCAACGCCGGAAGTCTTGACCGTGACGCCGGGCGGACACCAGAGCGCCATGAGGAGGACAAAGGGGGTAAGGACCTTGGATGCGCTGTCCCATGTGTTCGCAGCCGTCCGCCTGTCGGGCGGAGTGTTTCTCGATGCCGAGTTCACCGCGCCGTGGTGCGTGTCCTCGCAGGTCGGGCCCGAGGAGTTCCCGCAGGGCGTGATGCCGGCCCATCTCATCGCCTATCACTACGTGGTGGCCGGGCGCATGCATGTGCAGGTGGGCGATGCGGCGCCACTGAGCGTCGAGGCCGGTGAGATCGTGCTGCTGCCGCGCAACGACGCCCACCTGCTTTCGAGCGCGCCCGGCCTGCGACCGAGCACGATCGACGAGCACCTCGAACCGCCGATCGACGGTAGCCCGGCGATGCTGCGCATGGGCGGCGGCGGCGAGGCGACACGCATCGTGTGCGGGCTGCTCGGCTGCGACGCGCCCCATAACCCGCTTGTCGCCACCCTGCCCGCCATCCTCAAGCTGGCGATGCGGGACGGCACCGGTGGGGCCTGGATCGAGACCTCCTTCCGCCATGCGGCGGCCGAGTTCGCCGCCGGCGGCGTCGGCTCGGCGGCCGTGCTCGGCAAGCTCGCCGAGCTGCTGTTCGTCGAAGCGGTGCGCCGCTACCTCGACAAGCTGCCCGCCGACCAGGCCGGATGGCTCGCCGGCCTGCAGGACCGGGTGGTCGGTCGCGCGCTCGCGCTGCTGCACGCGCGCGTCGCCCACCCCTGGACCACCGAGGCGCTGGCGCAGGAGGTCGGCCTGTCACGCTCGGCCTTCGCCGAACGCTTCAGCGCCCTGGTGGGCACGCCGCCGATGCATTACCTGGCGAACTGGCGCCTGCAGCTGGCCGCGCTGCGCCTGCGCGACAGCCCGGCGTCGACGGCGCAGATCGCCTACGAGGTCGGCTATGAGTCCGAGGCGGCCTTCTGTCGCGCCTTCAAGCGCCATTTCGACACCACCCCGGCGGCGTGGCGCAGACGGCAGGGCGCTGGATAGGCTCGGCGCTGGATAGGCCGAGTGGTGCCCCGCGGCGCGAGGCGCGTGCGCCTTCTGTCGCGCGCTTGATGCATCTCCAGCTGGCAGCGGGTCGGGGCGACCACTATGCTCAAAGGGTCCGCCGGCGCGCTGCCCAAGCGGTGCTTTGCCCACCCATCCACGTTGCCTCGAGGAGAAAACCATGGCCAAACGCGCGCTCTGCATCGGCATCAACGACTACCCCGGCACCGACAGCGACCTGTCCGGCTGCGTGAATGACGCCCGCGACTGGAGCGCCATGCTGCAGGGGCGCGGCTTCGTGGTGCAGACCCTGTTCGACGCCCAGGCCACCCGCGCCGCCATGCATGCTGCCATCGAGTCCCTGGTCGGCGGAGCCAAGAATGGCGACACCATCGTGTTCACCTATTCCGGCCACGGCACCTGGGTCGAGGACGAGGACGGCGACGAGCCCGACGGCCGCGACGAAGGGCTGTGCCCCTACGACATCGGCACCGCCGGCCCGCTGCTCGATGACGACCTGCGCGCGCTGTTCGACCGCCGCGCCACCGGCGCGCGCCTGATCCTGATCGCCGACAGCTGCCACTCGGGCTCGGTGCATCGCGGCGACGACAGCGAGCTCGACGCCGGCGGCCCGCGGCCGCGCTTCATGCCGCCCGAGGTGTGGATGAAGGCCGCCGACCTGCCCCAGGCCCCGCGCGCCTCCTCGCTCACCCTGATCGGCGGCATGCGCCGCGCCGGCGGCGACCTGCTGCTGGCCGGTTGCCGCGACGAGGAGTTCAGCTGGGACACCAGCTTCGGCGGCCGCCCCAACGGCGCCTTCAGCTTCTATGCGCTGAAGACGCTGCGCGAGCAAAAGCCGAAGAACTACGAGCAGTGGCACGCGGCCATCCGCAAGTACCTGCCGTCGACCCGGCTGCCGCAGGAACCGCAGATCGCCGGCATGCGCACGGCGCGCAAGATGCCGATCTTCGACTGAGCGAGGCGCCAGCGCCGCCGCTCAGTGGCCCGGGCCGCGACGCCCTGGGCCAACGACGCCGCGCGGCGCGGCCGCGCCTCAGTTCCCCTTCACCTGGCGCGCGGTGAGCGTGGGGTTGTCGCCGCTGTAGGCCGCCTTGATGGCGTCCCAGGCCTCCTCGGCGGTCTCGGCGTAGTGGAACAGGTTCTTGTCCTCCGGGCTGATCACGCCGTGCTCGACCAGCACGTCGAAGTCGATCAGGCGCTGCCAGAAGTCGCGCCCGATGAGCACGATCGGGCGACGGCGGATCTTCCGCGTCTGCGTCAGCGTCAGCACCTCGAACAGCTCGTCGAGCGTGCCCAAGCCGCCGGGAAAGCTCACCAGCGCCACCGCCCGCATCAGGAAGTGCATCTTGCGGATCGCGAAGTAGTGGAACTGGAAGCACAGCTCGGGCGAGATGTAGGGATTGGGCGCCTCCTCGAAGGGCAGGAAGATGCTCATCCCCATGCTGCGCCCGCCGGCCTCGAAGGCACCGCGGTTGCCCGCCTCCATGATCCCCGGGCCGCCACCGGTGGCGACGATCACCGGCTCGCCCAGCGCCTCGGCCTCGCGCGTGACCAGTTCGCCGAAGCGGCGCGCTTCTTCGTACCAGCGCGCGTTCTTCACCATCTGCCGCGCGCGTCCGATGGCCGCCTCGTCGCCGCTCGCGACCGCATCCTCGAGCATGCGGGCGGCGACATCCGGCGCCTTGAAGCGCGCACTGCCGAACACCACCACGGTGGATTCCACCCCCTGTTCCTGCTGCACCAGCTCGGCCTTCAGCAGCTCGAGCTGCAGCCGCACCGGGCGCAGCTCGTCGCGCAGCAGGAACTCGGTGTCGGTGAAGGCCATGCGGAAGGAGCTGCCCGGCCCGTCGTAGGGCGAATGCGGCTGGGCAATGCGGGCCTCGTCCTCGGCAGAGGGGAAGTTGCGGGCACGGATGGGGGGTTTGTCGCTCATGGGGAATCCTTTTGTGCGGGTGCAACATGATGGCAGCCATTCGAGACGGTGGCGAGACCGCCGCGTCGGCCACAGGTGAATCCGCAAGCGCGATCAGGGCGAAACCGGCCCGCCCTCGCGCAAGCGTTCGGCAACGAAGCGCCAGATCAGGCGCGCGGCGTCCGGCCCGCGTGGGTCGCTGAAAACCTGGCCGCCATCGCCGCCACTCCACGCATGCCCCAGGCCCTCGACTTCGCACAGGCGCGCACGCAGCCGGCGCCCGCAGCGGTAGTCGCTGACCATCATCGCCAAACGCTGCCCGCGCTGCACGCGGCGCGGCGCGGCGGCACGCGCGCCGGCGGCCTTGGCCCAGTCCTCGACCGCGTCCTGGCCATTGCGCGCGGCCACCACATGGTCGTCCCGACCATGGATCACAAGCAGGGGCGGAAGATTCTCCGGCAAGGGCGCGCCGGCCTCGTGGCGCCGACCGCTCATCGCCGCCAGCGCGCCGGCAGCCGACTGGGCGCGCCCCGGCGGCACGCCGGCGTGCATGGCCACCGCACGAAAGCGCGTGGGATAGCGGACGGCGAGCAGGGCCGCCATGCTCGCGCCCGCCGAAAAGCCCGCCACCGCCACCGCCTCGGCATCGACCGGGTACAGCAGGCAGACCTGCTCGATCGCCTTCATCAGCGTGGCTGCTTCGGCGTCGGCGTGACGGCTGCGCGTGTCGTACCAGTTCCAGCAGCCCTGCGGATTGGCGCTGCGGTCCTGCTCGGGATAGAGCACCAGGAAGCGCTCGCGCGCGGCGATCGGGTTCATCCGCGTGCTCTGGCCGAACTGGCTCGCCGTCTGGCCGCAGCCATGCAGCATTACCAGCAGCGGCAGGCGCTCGGCCTTGCCCACACCCTGTGGACGAAACAGGTGAAAGCGCCGCAAGCCCGCCGGGCCGACGGCCTGACCGGCGATCCAGTCGCCCTTGCCCGCCGGCGGCGCGCGGTGATGGGCAACGGCCTTGGCCGACCGCCGCATCATGTCGCCAGCCGCACGTTGTCCGGCACGCAGCATCGAGCGCGTCACCTTCTCAAGGGCGCGCGTGAGCGCGGCGCTGTTGCGGCGGCGGCTCATGGTATGCGGTGGCTCATGGCGTTGTTCCTCAATGCGGTCAGGACCGTCACGTCGGGCGGAAGCGCGCCGCGTGGGTGGGGCGGACAGACGCAAGGGCGCAAGGGCACACTCGCCGCCGCTCAGTTCCACGCGCCCAGTATGACCTGAGACACCTGGATGGCAACCGCCACCGGCCAGGTCGAGCTCGCGCTGCACCGTGACGCGGCCAGGCCGCAGCGCGACGACCCAGCCGTCGAAAAGCTTGCGTGCGCTGACCTAAGGACTCCCCCAAGCTTGATGGCGAACAGCCACTATTTTTATATACTCGACCGCCTATCAAGTTGAAGACTTAGCAGGTGGCGGCGCGGCTGGCGACCTACGATTGACCCCGACCGAGGGCACGACCATGCAGCCGATCCGCCTTTTCCTGATGAGCCTGGCCTTGCTGTTGAGTGCCGGGATGGTGCATGCGGGAACGTTCACCATCGCCGCCGCATCCGATCTGCGCTTCGCGCTCGACGAGGTGATCACCGAGTACCGCAAGGCCCATCCGGATCACGAGGTCGCGGTGATCTACGGCTCGTCGGGCAAGATGAGCACGCAGATCATCAACGGCGCGCCCTTCGACATCTTCTTTTCCGCCGACATCTCGTTTCCGCAGCGCCTGCATGCCGAGGGATTTGCCGCCACCGAACCGGCGGTGTACGCGATCGGCCGCATCGTGATCTGGAGCAACACCCTGGACGCCTCCACGCTGACCCTTGCCGACCTGGCCACCGACCCGCGCATCCGCCGCCTTGCCATCGCCCAGCCCGCACATGCGCCCTACGGCCTGCGCGCGCAGGAGGCCCTGCAGGCCAGCGGCGTGTGGGAGGCGGTGCAGGGCAAGCTGGTGTTTGGCGAGAACATCGCGCATACCGCGCAGATGGTGGAATCGGGCGCCGCCGAAGCGGGCATCATCGCGCTGTCGCTGGCCCGGTTTCCGGAGCTGGCCAGGCACGGCCATCACCTGATCGACGATGCCCTGCACGAGCCGCTGACCCAGGGCTACATCGTCACCACCCGCGGCGCGCGCAAGGCGGGGGTAATGGACTTCGCCGCCTTCATGGAGACCGACCTCGCACATGCCATCATGGAGCGCTACGGCTTCGTGATGCCCGCGCGCCAGGACGCGCAACGCTGACGAAGCGCCGGACGCGATGCACGCAAACACGGCTGACCACCGCGCGCCCGTGACCTGACCGGACTCTCCATGCTCGGACTCGGACCCCAGGATTGGCAGGCAATCGAAGTCACCTTCAAGCTCTGCCTGTACACCACCCTCATCCTGCTCGTGATCGCCACGCCACTCGCCTGGTGGCTGGCGGCCGGGCGCTCCAATGTTCGCACCGCCGTGCAGGCACTGGTCGCCCTGCCGCTGGTGCTGCCGCCCACCGTGCTCGGTTTCTACCTGCTGGTCGCGCTCGGCCCGCGCGGTGTCGTGGGCAGCACGCTGGAGGACATCGGCCTGAGCCACCTGGCCTTCTCCTTCGAGGGCATCCTGGTGGCATCGGTGCTGTACTCGATGCCCTTCGCCGTGCAACCCCTGCACGAGGCCTTCAGCCAGTTGGGCCGCCGACCCATCGAGGTGGCCAGCGCCCTGGGCGCGAACGCGGTGGACCGCTTCCTGACCGTGGTCCTGCCGCTCACCCGCGGCGGCTTCGTGGTCGCTTTCACGCTCACCTTCGCCCACACGCTGGGCGAGTTCGGCGTGATCCTGATGCTGGGCGGCAGCATCCCGGGCGAGACCAAGGTGCTCTCGGTGCTGATCTACGACCACACCGAAGCGCTCAACTACGACGCCGCGCACCGCCTGTCGCTCGGCTTGCTGGTGTTCTCCTTCCTGACCCTGTTCGTGGTGTATGCCATCAACCGCAGGTTCCGCGTCGCCAGGGTGGGCTGAGATGAGCGACACCTCACCGGCCCCCGCCGCCATCCCTGCCATCACCCCCAACAGGGCACCGACCAAAGGCCCCGGCGCGCTGGCGGCGGCCACGCTGTCCGTGCGTGCCCGGCTGCAGCGCGCCGGGTTCGCGCTCGAGGTCGATGCCGCACTGCCGCTCGCCGGCGTCACTGCGCTGTTCGGGCGCTCGGGCTGCGGCAAGACCAGCCTGCTGCGCGTCATCGCCGGTCTCGACCGCGTCGCGGGCGCCGACGTGCGCTTCGGCGACGAGGTCTGGCAGCGCGGGCGCCACTTCGTGCCGCTGCACCGGCGCCGCATCGGGCTGGTGTTCCAGGAGCACAGCCTGCTCCCCCACCTGGGCGTGCGCGACAACCTGCTCTACGGCTACCGGCGCACCCCGCCCGCCGAACGCCGCCTGCACCTGCAGGAGGTGGTGGACATGCTGGGCATCGGCGAGCTGCTCGAGCGCAGCATCGACAAGCTCTCGGGCGGGCAGCGCCAGCGCGTGTCGCTGGGGCGCGCACTGCTCACCAGCCCGCGCCTGCTGCTGCTCGACGAGCCGCTTTCGGCACTGGACACCCAGACCAAGCGCGAGATCATGCCCTTCCTGTCGCGGCTGGCGGCGGAGGCCGGCGTACCGATCGTGATGGTCAGCCACGCGCCCGAGGAGGTCGAGCGCCTGGCCGACCGGGTGGTGTTCATGCGCGACGGCCGGATCGATTGCATCGAGACCCTGCGCCAGGCCCTCGCGCGCAGCGACTCGCCGCTGTTCGCCGACGCGGGCGCGGTGTCGGTACTCGAAGGCCTGCCCGGCGCAGTCGGCCCCCACGGCCTGCGCGCCTTCGGCACCGAGGGCGCGCGCCTGTGGCTGTCGGCGGGCGGCGCGGCAGTCGGCGAGGGGCAGGCTGGCGAAGCCTTCGCGACCCAGCCGCCGGCGGCCGAGACGGCTGCGTCGCCGCCGCGCAGACTGCAGCGCCTGCGCATCCTGGCGCGCGACGTCAGCCTGGCGCTCGACGACCCCACGCGCATCAGCATCCAGAACCACCTGCGCGTCACCATCGAACGCATCGAAACCCACACGCCGGGCCGGGTGCTGGTCACCTGCCGCCTGGCCGATGACCAGCTGCTGCTTGCCGAAGTCACGCCGTGGTCGGTCACGCAGCTCGGCCTCGCGCCGGGGCAGCAGGTCTATGCGCTGATCAAGTCGGTGGCGCTGCTCGGCTAAGCCTTGTTCAGCGGCCCTCCAGCCGTGCGCGCAGGCCGGAACTGCGCAGCGTCGGCCGCGCGCAGGCGTCGATGAACACCGCACCCGGTCCGGCCAGCGTGACCCGGCGTGCGGCGCGGGTGACGCCGGTATACAGCAGTTCGCGGCTGAGCACGCGGGCCGACTGCGCCGGCAGCACCATCAGCACCTCGTCGAACTCCGAGCCCTGGCTCTTGTGCACCGTAAGCGCGAAAGCGAGCGCGTGCTCGGGCAGGCGCAAGGGGGCGACGCGACGGTAGCCGCCATCGGCCTGGGGGAAATGCACCGTCAGCTCGCCGCTGCCGTCCGCCAGACAGAGGCCGACATCGCCGTTGTAGAGCCCGAGCAGGTAGTCGTTGCGCAGCACGATCAGCGGACGGCCGGCATACCAGGGCGAGGCGGCGCCGGCCTCGGGCGGCAGGCCGAGCGCTGCGCGCAGGCGGCGCTCGAGGTGGGCGTTGAGGGCCGCCAGGCCACGCCCGCCCGCATGCACGGCGACCAGCACGCGGAAGCGGTCGAAGGCGGCGAACACGGCGTCGAGCGCGTTGCCCGGCATGGGCCCGACACCCCGTCCACGCGCCTCGTGTCGCCCCCCCTGCCCCGCTGGGACGGCAGTCGACGCCAGCTCCCGCACGGCAGCGAAGTAGGCGGCGTAGCCGGCCTCGATCGCGGCCACGGTCTCGGCGGCGGGGCGCGCCTCGTCATCGTCGATCCAGCGTGCGTCGGCGTCCGCCGCGGCGCGCAGCCAGTCGAGCGCAGCCTCGCCACGGCCGGCGCGGATGTCGGCCGCAAGCCGGCCGATGCCGGAGTCGGCGCGAAAGCGGTGGCTCTCGCTAAGCCACACCACGCAGTCCTGCAGCGGCGCAGCGGGGACGCCCGCGTCATCCACGGGCCTGCCTGCCGATGCAGCCTGCACCGTACCTGCAGCCGCAGGTGCCCGATCGGCACGCGTGCCTGCTTCCTCTACCGCCACCCCATCCGCCGCCACCTCATCGGCCATCACCACCCCAAGCGCGGCGCAGCGCGCGCGCAGGCCGGCGCTGAACACCTGCTGCGCCGACAGGTCGGCGAACACCGCACCCGCCTCCACCGCGGCGAGCTGGTCCTTGTCGCCGAGCAGCACCAGGCGTGCGCCCGCAGGCAGGGCATCGACCAGGCGGGCGGCGAGGGCGAGGTCGAGCATCGAGGCCTCGTCCACCACCAGCACGTCGAGCGCAAGCGGATTGCCGGCGTGGTGGCGGAAGCGGCCAGGCTCGGGGGTGACGCCGAGCAGGCGGTGCACGGTGTAGGCCTCGCCCGGCAGCAGGGCGCGCAGGTGGGCCGGCAGCGCGGCCGCGCGCCGGCGCAAGGCCTCGAGCATGCGCGCCGCCGCCTTGCCGGTAGGCGCGGCGAGCGCGATGCGCAACGCCGGCTCGGCGTCGAGCAGGCAGGCCAGCAGGGCGGCGACGGTGGTGGTCTTGCCGGTGCCGGGGCCGCCGCTGACCACGGTGAGCCGGCTGCCGAGGGCAAGGGCCACCGCCAGCTTCTGCCGGTCGGGGCGGCCGTCGGCGCGCGGCGGGAACAGGCCATCGAGCAAGGCCCGGTCCACCGCCACGGCGGCCGCCGGCGCGGCGGCGCGCGCGCGCAGCGCGGCGGCGAGCGCGCGCTCCTGGTCGAAGTGGCGGCGCAGGTAGAGGCGGCCGTCGGCGTCGAGCACCAGCGGCTGCGCCGACGCCCCCCTGCACACCGCCTGCGCCGCGGCCACCACGCCGCTGTCGAGCAGTGCCGCGCGCAGGCTGGGCAGGTCGTCCACCGCGGCCGGCGGGGCATCGAGCGCCGCCAGCGGCACGCAGACATGGCCGGCGGCCGTGGCGCGGGCGAGCGCCAGCGCGGCGCATTGCAGCGGCGCCCGGCTCGCGGCCGGCGCGCCGAGGCTGGCCGCCCAGTCGAGCAGGTGGCGGGCGAAGCCTTCGGCGAGGTCGATCTCGGCCGGCGGCAGGCTGTCGAAGCGGAGGGCGGTGGATGCTGTCGTCGTCATGCCTCGATCGCCTCGGATGCGGCGGGCGCCGCGGCGACGAGCCGATCGAGGGCGAGGAGGTCGGCCTGCGCCGCGCGGTGGTAGAACACGCCGCAGGGCTGGCCGTCGAGCTGCCAGTGCGGGCGCACGCCGCGCACGAACAGATAGAGCACGCCGCCGAAGTGCCTCGCGTAGTCGTAGCCCGGCAGGCTGCGCTGCAGATGGCGGTGCAGCGCCAGGGTGTAGAGCAGGTGCTGCAGGTGGTAGCCATGGGCCTGCATCGCGGCCTCCAGGCGTGCGGGTGCGTAGTCCTGCGGCGTGTCGCCGAGGTGGTTGGACTTCCAGTCCAGCACCCAGTAGCGGCCCTCGTGCTCGAAGACGAGGTCGATGTAGCCCTTGAGGTAGCCGGCGAGGTCCTTGAAGTCCAGCCGTGGCGCGCGGTAACCGCGCGCGGCCAGCCAGGCGTTGAGCTGCGCCGCGCCAAGCCCGGGCGCGGGCAGGTGGAAGCCGAGTTCGACGCGGCGGCGGGCGGCGGTGACGCCATCCAGGCGCAGGCTCGCGCCCCCCGCCGGCGCCAGCAGCGGCGTGGCGAGCACGTCGTCGAGCATGCGCCGCAGGCGCTGCGGCTGGCGCGCAGCCTCGAGGGCGCGCTCGCGCTCACCCAGGGTCGCGGGCGGGCGTTGCGGGTGGGCCTGCAGCGCGGCGGCGATGGCCGCCTCCCAGCCCGCCGGGTCGCAGAAATCGATGGCCTCGAACAGCGCATGCAGGCAGTCGCCTGCCACCGGGCCGCGCGGGAAGCGCAGGATGTCATCGGCGGGGATGGGCTGGACGGTGCGCGCCGCGTGCGGAACGGCGTCCGGCGCGCCGGGCGGGCTCGGGTCGGCGGCCGACAGGGTGCCGGGGAAGGTCTCAGCAACGGCGTCGTCCGATGCGGCAAGGTCCGGATCCGCTTCTGCCTCGACGGCTTCCGCCCCGTCCGTCGCAGGCACGGCCAGCGCCCGGGCATCATGGTCGCGCGCCGCCAGCTCGTGCGCTGCGCCCGAGATCAGCGCGCTGAAGCTGCCGATGCGCCAGCCCGCGCCCACCTGCGGCGGACGCTGGGCGCGCGGGCGCTGGGCGGCGGCGGACTGCGCCGCGAGTGCCTCGGCCTCGCCGCTCGGCAGATCGTCCAGGCGCATCACCGGCCGGCCTTCGTGTTGCGCCGCGGCCACCAGCGCGCGCCACTGCGCGTCGATATCGGCCGGGCTCCGCTTGTGGGCGTCCCACTGCGCCGGGCTCATGCCGGCGCCCGCCGCCATCCAGTTGAGCAGGCTGCGCCCGCCCTCGCTGTGGCTCATCGACTTCCCTCTCACGGTGGCATAGCTGCCCACCACCAGGTAGCAGCGCTGCACGGCACGGGTGAGCGCGACGTAGATCAGGCGCAGGTCCTCGGCCTGGCGCTCGCGGCGCAGGCGGGTGGCGATCTCCTTGGCATCGGCGGGGTCGGCACGGTAGTCGAGCACCAGCTCGCCGTCGTCGTCATGCCAGGCGCGCATCGGCCCTTCGCTGCCATTGCGGCTGTAGCCGTCGAACAGGAAGGGACAGAAGACGATGCCGTACTCCAGGCCCTTGGCGCGATGCACCGTGACGATCTGCACCAGGTTGCGGTCCGACTCCAGGCGCAGCTGGGTGGCCTCGCCGCCGCGGACGTCGGCACGGCGGCTGGCGAGGCTGCGCAGCAACACCTCGGGCGAGGCCTGGTCGGCGGATTGTTGCAGCAGCTCGGCCAGGTGCATCAGGTTGGTGAGGCGGCGCTCGCCGTCGGCGCGCGCGAGCAGGCGGGCGGCGACGCCGGCATCGCTCATCCACTGCCGCAGCATCACGCCAAAACCCCGCGCCAGCCACAGCTCGCGCCAGCGCGCGAAGGCCTCCAGGCTCGCGAGCAGGGCCGCCTCGTCGGCCGCCAGGCGAGCGAGCGCGGCGGCGTCATGGCCCATCGCCGAGGTGGCGAGCGCGGCCAGCACGCGGCGTTCGCGGCCGGGCTCGGCGATCGCCAGCAGCACGCGCTCGAGCTCCTCGGCGTCCTCGGTGTGAAAGACGCTGGCCTGCGACAGCTCGACGCTGCCCACACCCACCTCGGCAAGTGCCTGGCGCATGCGCGCGCCCTGGCTGTGGCTGCGCACCAGCACGGCGATGTCGGCAGGCGCGAGCGGCCGCTCGCCGATACGGATGCGCCCTGCCGCGCCGGCCGCGATCAGACGCGCGATCTCGGCCGCGCTCGCACGCGCGGCGCGGCGCAAGGCCGCGGCACGTGCCAGGCGCACGCCGCCGCCCGCATCCGCAGCACCGTCCTCGCCGGCCTGCCCATCGCCCTCTTCAGCCTGTTCACCCTCGGCGGCGGCCGCCAGCGTCTCGTCGCGCGGGATGCGCCACAGCCGCAGCGGCGGCCCGGGGTCGCCCGGCGCTGCACCGCCCTCCCCGGCCTCGGTGTCGTCGATGAGCGGCGTGCGCGGCCGGCTGCCGGCGCCGACCTGTACGTAATCCAGCCCGGCCATCATGAACACCGCCGGATTGGCGCCGAACAGCTGGTTGCAGGCCTCGATCAGCGCCGGCGCCGAGCGCTGGTTGTGGGCCAGGGTGTAGCGTGCGTCGGCCCGCTCGCGCGCCATCAGATAGGTGAACAGGTCGGCGCTGCGGAAACTGTAGATCGCCTGCTTGGGGTCGCCGACCAGGAACAGGGTGCCGTGGCGGCCCTCGGCGCGGTAGATGCGGTCGAAGATGCCGAACTGCAGCGGATCGGTGTCCTGGAACTCGTCGATCAGCGCCACCGGGTAGCGCGCGTGTAGCGCCGCCGCGAGCCAGGGCTGGGCGCCGCCGTGCAGGGCCTGGTGGGCATTCCACAGGATGTCGTCGAAGGCGATCTGGCGCTCGTCGCGCTTGCGCCGGCGCAATTCCTGCACTCCCGACTCGATGCAGCGCCGCAGCAGGCCGGCGCGCAAGCCGTCGAGCAGGGCATCGGCCTCGGCGCGCGCGGCAAGCAGCTCGGCGGCGGCATCGAAGAAGGGGTGCGCAGGCGGCGCCAGGCCGCGCTTGAGCGCGTCCTTCTTGCTGCGCGCGAGCAAGGTGTCGGCGGCGAGCAGGGCGAGCTTGTGGTCCTTGGGCAGGGGCGCGGAGACGTCGTGCGCAGCCAGCCACTGCGCCCACTCGGCGCCCGCGCGTACCACCGCCTCGGCCCTGTAGCTGGTGGCGTTGAGGTGCTCGAGGCTCGCCAGCACACGCTCGACCGCGGCCCCGCGCGCGCCGGCCAGCGCGCGCGCCGCGGCCCAGGCCGCGTCCAGGCGCGCCTGCGCGGCGTCGACCGCGGCGGCCGACCCGGCGTCGTCAGGCGCGCATCCCGCCTCGTCCCACAGCACGCGGGCGAGCGGGCGCGCCATGTGGCGGCCGAGGGTGTCCGCCCAGGCATCGGGGTTGTCCCGCCGCGCCAGCAGGTGGGCGGCGAGCGCAGCCGGCAGCGCGCCGCCGGCGATCTCGCGCCGCCAGAAGTCGCGCACCACCTCCAGGCGCAGCGCGTCGTCGTCCTCGACCAGCTCCAGCGCATAGGGCAGGCCGGCGGCGAAGGGCGTGTCGGCGAGCGCGCGCTGGCAGAAGCCGTGGATGGTGAAGATCGCCGCCTCGTCGAAGACCTGCAGCGCATGGCGCAGGCGCGTGCGCATCTGCCCCGCGTCGAGGCCGCGCGCCTGCACCGTCTCGAGCAGGCGCGGCACGAAGGGGTCGCCCCCGGGGGCGCCACCGTCGAGCACGCGCAGGGTCTCGACGAGACGATCGCGGATGCGGCCCGACAGCTCGGCGGTGGCGGCCTTGGTGAAGGTGACCACCAGCAGCGACTCCACCTCCAGTCCGCGTTCGAGCAGCAGGCGCAGGTAGAGCCCGCAGATGTTCCAGGTCTTGCCGGTGCCGGCCGAGGCCTCGACCAGGCGGACGCCATCGAGCGGGCAGTGGAAGACGTCGAGTTCGGGGGCGGCGGACATGGCGGCGATGGTAACGGAGGGCGGCGCGGCGCGCAGCAGGCGCCGCTGTCAGCGCTGGGACAGCGGCACAGCGTGAAACGAATAAGCAATGCGTTTTTTCTTGGTTCAGGTCACCAGGCCGGACAGATAGATTTCGTTCATCACCGACACCCCAAGAAGGAGCAAGACCATGAAGTTCAGCCCGATCCGACGCAGCCTGCTCGCCCTGACACTCGCCGCCGGCCTCTCCAGTGGCCTCGTTGGCGGCGCCCAGGCGCAGACCACCCTGCTCAACGTGTCCTACGACCCGACACGTGAGCTCTACCAGGAATTCAACCCCGAGTTCGCCAAGCACTGGCAGGCGCAAACCGGCGAGACGGTGACGGTGCGCCAGTCGCACGGCGGCTCGGGCAAGCAGGCGCGTTCGGTCATCGACGGCCTCGACGCCGACGTGGTCACGCTGGCGCTGGCCTATGACATCGACGCCATCGTCGAACACGCGGGCAAGCTCGCGCCCGACTGGCAGAAGCGCCTGCCGCACAATGCCTCGCCCTACACCTCGACCATCGTCTTCCTGGTGCGCAAGGGCAATCCCAAGAACATCAAGGACTGGGACGACCTGATCAAGCCCGGTGTCGAGGTCATCACCCCGAACCCCAAGACCTCGGGCGGCGCGCGCTGGAACTACCTGGCGGCCTGGGGCTACGCGCAGCAGAAGTACGGCAGCGAGGACAAGGCGCGTGAATACGTCACCGAGCTGCTCAAGCACGTGCCGGTGCTCGACCCCGCGGCGCGCGGCGCCACCAACAGCTTCGTCCAGCGTGGCCTGGGCGACGTGCTGCTGGCCTGGGAGAACGAGGCCTTCCTGTCGATCAACGAGCTCGGGCCGGACAAGTTCGAAATCGTCGTGCCCTCGGTGTCGATCCTGGCCGAGCCGCCGGTCGCCGTGGTCGACTCGGTGGTCGACAAGCGCGGCACGCGCAAGGCCGCGGAAGCCTACCTCGAATACCTCTATTCGCCGGTCGGCCAGAAGCTCGCCGCCAAGCACTACTACCGCCCGGTCAAGCCCGAACTCGCCGACCCCGAGCACGTCGCCCGCTTCCCGAAGGTGAACTTCATCACCATCGAGGACCTGGGTGGCTGGCAGGCCGCGCAGAAGAAGCACTTCTCGGACGGCGGCACCTTCGACCAGATCTACGCCAAGTAAGGCAAGGAGCGCAGACATGGCCATCCAGGCAATCAACGTCCGCAACCAGTTTCGCGGGCGAGTGAAGGAAATCATCCGCGGCGACGTGGTCAGCGAAGTGGATGTGGAGACGTCATCGGGCATCGTCACCTCGGTGATCACCACGCGCTCGGTCGACGAGTTGGGTCTCAAGCCCGGCTCGGAGGTCGTGGCGCTGGTGAAATCGACCGAAGTGTCGATCGCGACGCTCTGAGGCGGCCGTGCGCCAGACGGTCCTGATCGTCCCCGGCTACCGCGGTAGCGGTGCCGGGCACTGGCAAACCTGGCTCGAAGGCGAATTGCCCGAAGCGCGCCGCGCCGAAGGCATCGACTGGGATACGCCGCTGCTGGCGCGCTGGGCGGGCGAAGTGCGCAGGGAGATCGACCAGGCAGCAGGCACGGTGTGGCTGGTGGCCCACAGCTTCGGCTGTCTGGCCAGCGTGGTGGCGGCAGCGGACCGTCCGCACAAGGTGGCCGGTCTGTTGCTGGTCGCGCCTGCCGATCCGGAGCGCTTCGAGTTGCTCGGCGTGCGCGAGGACCCCCGACGCACGCCCGGCGTCAGCGCCTTTCTGCCGCAGTCGGCCTTCAACTGTCCAAGCATTCTGGCCTTCAGCCGCAGTGACCCATGGCTCAAGCCACCGATTGCAAGGCAGTGGGCAGAGCGCTGGGGAAGCAAACTGGTCGATGTCGGCGATGCCGGCCATATCAATGCCGAATCAGGCCATGGCCCCTGGCCGCTTGCGCTCGAGCTCTTGCAGCAACTGCAGGACACGGCAGCCGACCTCCCGCTCGGGCTGATCGCGCCGCAGGGCGGCGGCCCGCTCCGAGGACGAAGCAGCGTGCTGGCCCGGCTCCGTCACCAGACGCGACGCTCCCTGAATGTCCGGGGAAGCCTCCCGCTGCGTCCCTGAGCCGGATCCCCAGAACCCCCGCTACACCGACACACAACAAGGAGGAGCCACCATGACAAACAGCGCAATCGCAGCCCACGTCGCCATCGATGCAGAAGCCACATTGACCCGGGATCGCCCCCCTCATCCCATCCTCGAGCGCGCCCGCTCACAAGCTCGCTCCGAGGGCCTGCCCTATGCAGGCGGCGTGACGCCCGCCGACGCGTGGACGCTCGTCTCGGAAGGTGAAGCGGTGCTGGTCGACGTGCGTAGCGGTGAGGAACGCAAGTTCGTCGGCCATGTGCCCAACTCCTTGTTCGTCCCTTGGGCAACGGGCACCGCGCTGACCCGCAACCCACGCTTCGTGCGCGACCTCGAGAACAAGGTCGGCAAGAACGCCACAGTGCTTTTGCTGTGCCGCAGTGGCAAGCGCTCCGCCGCCGCAGCCGAGGCGGCCACCAAAGCCGGCCTCAAGAATGTGTTCAACGTCTTCGAGGGTTTCGAAGGCGACCTGGACGACAAGCAGCGCCGCGGCACCTTCAACGGCTGGCGCCACGCCGGCCTGCCCTGGATACAGGACTAATGGAAAGAATCAGGAGTGGAATGATGTCGCATTGGTACGCAGACAACGCAGAGTCCATCGGTCGCACGCCCCTGGTGCGTCTGAACCGGATCATCGACGGCGCCCAGGCCACGGTGCTGGCGAAGATCGAGGGCCGTAACCCCGCCTATTCGGTCAAATGCCGCATTGGCGCGTCAATGGTCAAGGATGCCGAGGCGCGCGGTCTGCTCGGCCCGGGCAAGGAACTGGTCGAGCCGACCAGTGGCAACACCGGCATCGCGCTCGCGTTCGTCGCTGCGGCCAAGGGCATCCCGCTGACGCTGACGATGCCGGAAACGATGAGCGTCGAACGGCGCAAGCTGCTGGTCGCCTACGGCGCCAGGCTGGTGCTGACCGAAGGCGCGAAGGGCATGCCCGGCGCCATCGCCAAGGCCGAGGAGATCGCCGCCTCGGACCCGGACAAGTACGTGCTGTTGCAGCAGTTCAAGAACCCTGCGAACCCGGCGATCCATGAGACCACCACCGGCCCTGAAATCTGGAACGACACCGAGGGAGCAATCGACATCCTGGTCTCGGGCGTGGGCACCGGCGGAACGATCACCGGCGTGTCGCGCTTCATCAAGCACACCAAGGGCAAGGCCATCCACACGGTCGCGGTCGAACCCGCCGCCAGTCCGATCCTGACCCAGGCACGCAGTGGCGAACCCCTCAAACCGGGGCCGCACAAGATCCAGGGCATCGGCGCGGGCTTCGTGCCGCAGGTGCTGGACCTGTCGCTGGTCGATAGCGTCGAGCAGGTGAGCAACGAAGAGGCGGTCGACTACGCGCGCCGCCTCGCACGCGAGGAAGGCATCCTGGCCGGCATTTCCTGCGGCGCAGCCGCGGCCGTGGCCGCACGCCTGGCGCGGCAAGCCGAGCATGCCGGCAAGACGATCGTCGTCGTCCTGCCGGACTCGGGCGAGCGCTACCTCAGCTCGGTGCTGTTCGAGGGCCTGTTCGACGCCGCGGGGATTGCAGCATGAGACTCCCCGGCCACCCTCACGTCAGCGTCATTGCGCCAGCGGCCTGCGCCGAGGGCGGATGGGATCTCGAGCGCATCGTCGTCGAACTGCGCCAGGCACGCGAACGCTGGCGCGAGGCCCAGCAGCGCAAGCGCGAGTTCGGGGTGCGCGAGTTCCCCTCGCGTGATGCGCTGCAGGAGATCGCGTCGGCCCTGTGCAGCGGCCTCTTTCCGATGCGGCTCGGGCCGACCGACCTGTGCCAGGAAGGCGAGGACTTCTACGTCGGCCATACGCTCCACAGCGCGCTCAACGCGCTGCTACACCAGGTACGGCTCGAGCTGGCCTACCAGGCGCGGCACGATCACGGCGAGGCGCGCAGCATCGTCGCTCGCGCCGAAAGCATCGTGCACCGCTTTGCCGCCGACCTGCCGCGCCTGCGCGTGCTGCTCGACACCGACGTGCAGGCGGCCTTTGACGGCGACCCCGCCGCGCGCAGCGTGGATGAGGTGCTGCTGTGCTACCCGGGCGTGCTGGCGATCATCCACCACCGCCTGGCCCACACCCTCTACCGGCTCGGCGCCCCACTGGTCGCGCGCATCCTGTCCGAGATCGCACACTCCCAGACCGGCATCGACATCCATCCTGGCGCGCAGATCGGCGCCGCCTTCTTCATCGACCACGGCACCGGCGTGGTGATCGGCGAGACCGCGGTGATCGGCGAGCGCGTACGCCTGTACCAGGCGGTGACGCTCGGCGCACGCAGTTTTGCCAGCGAAGCCGATGGCACCCTGAGCAAGGGCGGTGCGCGCCACCCTGTCCTCGAGGACGACGTCGTCATCTACGCCGGCGCCACCGTGCTGGGTCGCATCACCATCGGCCGCGGGTCGAGCATCGGCGGCAACGTGTGGCTGACGCGCAGCGTGCCCCCAGGCAGCCATGTCACGCAGGCCGGCCTGCAGCATGGGCAGGTCGAGGGCAAGGTAGCCACCACCTAGCTTCGGCCCGGCGGTTCGCGCATGGAGCGCCGTCTTTCGCGCTCGACCCCCTTACCGATTTCTTTTCATCACGCCTGCTTTGCAGGATCAAGGAGTAACCATGGCCGCAGAAAACACAGTGCATCATGCGCTCGGCGATACCGCCGCCCGCCAGCTTGCCAATGCCACCAAGACCGTTCCCCAGCTGTCGACCATCTCGCCGCGCTGGCTGGTTCACTTCCTGCAGTGGCTACCGGTCGAGGCCGGCATCTATCGCCTGAACAAGGTCAAGAATCCGCAGGACGTCAGGGTGAGCTGCTCGCAGCGCGACGGCGAGGGCGACCTGCCGCAGATCTTCGTCGACTACGGGGAGCAGCCGCGCGAATACTTCCTGAACGCGGTCACGACCGTGCTCGACGTGCATACGCGCATCTCCGACCTCTACAGCAGCCCGCACGACCAGATCAAGGAACAACTCCGCCTGACGATCGAGACCGTCAAGGAGCGCCAGGAGTCGGAGCTGATCAACAATCCGGACTACGGCCTGCTCGCCAACGTCGCCGACGAGCAGCGCATTTCCACGCTGACCGGCGCGCCGACACCGGACGACCTCGACGACCTGCTGACCAAGGTCTGGAAAGAGCCCGCCTTCTTCCTGACCCACCCGCTGGGCATCGCCGCCTTCGGCCGCGAATGTACCCGCCGCGGTGTGCCGCCCCCCACCGTGTCGCTGTTCGGCTCGCAATTCCTGACCTGGCGCGGCATCCCGCTGGTACCGTCGGACAAGGTGCCGGTCGAGGACGGCAAGACCAAGATCCTGCTGCTGCGCGTCGGCGAGAAGCGCCAGGGCGTGACCGGCCTGTTCCAGCCGGGTGTCGCTGGCGAGCAGGGCCCGGGCCTGTCGGTGCGCTTCATGGGCATCAGCCGCAACGCCATCGCGTCCTACCTGGTTTCGCTCTACTGCTCGCTGGTCGTCCATACGGAAGACGCGCTGGCCGTTCTCGATGACGTTGAAGTGGGCAAGTACCATGACTATTCCGCTCTCGATACCTACAAGTGAGGGGGTCGCCGCGCTCGATGGCGGCGCACCTGCAGGTTTGCCCGACGTATCGGTGCTGGCACAGCTCGCCGGCGAGTTCTTCGCCGCGTTACCCAACGGCAGCCCCGACCTGCGACTCCCCTTCAGTGCGCCGCAGCCGGCGCAACCCAAGATTGCGCTGGGTAACCGGGCGCCCGCGCTGGCGCCGGCCATCGGCACACCCAACGCCGCCCCAGAGCCCGTTGTCGACCGTGCGCCTGCCGTCGGGCGCGCCGCAAACCCGGCCTACGGCGTGCCCGAAGCGCATGCCGCCGCACTGCCGAGCGTCAATTCGCCGCCCGCACCACAGCCTGTCGGCGGCTCACCGTCGCCGTACTATTTCCTCGGCGAGTCCAGCGCCTACCCGCCTGCCTCGCCGTCCGGCCACGATGCAGCCACGGCGGTACCGGAAGACCGCATCACGGCGAAATCCTACGGCCTGCCGGGAGATGGCGAGCTGCGTGCGCTGCTTCATGGACTGGACGCGGGCCAGCGTACCGCCACACCCGGGGCACCCGCCCCGTCTGCACCTGCGTTCTACTTTCTCGACCCGGCCGCGGAGCAGCCGGCACCGGCAGTGGCGCAGGGTGCGCACCCACCCTTCGACGTGCATGGAGTGCGGCGCGACTTTCCCATCCTGCAGGAACGGGTCAACGGCAAGCCGCTGATCTGGTTCGACAACGCTGCCACCACGCACAAGCCGCAGGCGGTGATCGACCGACTGGCCTACTTCTACCAGCACGAAAACTCCAACATCCACCGCGCCGCGCACGAACTGGCGGCGCGGGCGACCGATGCCTACGAAGGCGCGCGCGACAAGGTGGCGCGCTTCCTGGGGGCATCCTCGCCGGAGGAGATCATCTTCGTGCGCGGCGCCACCGAAGGCATCAACCTGATCGCCAAGACCTGGGGCTGGCAGAACGTCGGCGAGGGCGACGAGATCATCGTTTCCCACCTCGAGCACCACGCCAACATCGTGCCCTGGCAGCAACTCGCCGCCGCCAAGGGCGCGAGGCTGCGGGTGATTCCGGTCGATGACTCGGGCCAGGTGCTGCTCGACGAATACCGCAAACTGCTCAACGATCGCACGAAGATCGTCGCGGTGACGCAGGTCTCGAACGCGCTGGGCACGGTCGTACCTGTGAAGGAAATCGTCGCGATGGCGCATCGTGCCGGCGCCAAAGCGCTTGTCGATGGTGCGCAGTCGGTGTCGCACATGCGGGTGAACGTGCAGGACATCGATGCCGACTTCTTCGTGTTCTCGGGGCACAAGGTGTTCGCCCCGACCGGCATCGGCGCGGTGTACGGCAAGCGCGAGGTGCTGGAGGACATGCCGCCGTGGCAGGGGGGCGGCAACATGATCGCCGACGTCACGTTCGAGAAGACGATCTACCACGGTCCACCGACCCGCTTCGAGGCGGGCACCGGCAACATCGCCGACGCGGTCGGCCTCGGCGCGGCGATCGACTACGTCGAGCGCATCGGCTTGGAGAACATCGCGCGCTACGAGCACGACCTGCTCGTCTACGCGACGCGCGGACTACTGACGGTTCCCGGACTGAAGCTGATCGGCACGGCGCAGGACAAAGCCAGCGTACTGTCCTTCGTGCTCAACGGCTACACCACGGAGGAAGTGGGCAAGGCGCTCAACGAGGAGGGCATCGCGGTGCGCTCCGGCCACCACTGCGCCCAGCCCATCCTGCGGCGCTTCGGGGTCGAGGCCACGGTGCGGCCTTCACTGGCGTTCTACAACACCTGCGAGGAAGTCGACACGCTGGTGGCCGTGCTGCAGCGGCTGGTACGGGCGCGCACTGCGCGCTGAAACCTGTCAAACCCGGTTCGAAAGCCCGCTGCGCCCATTCGGCAAGGCGGGCTCTTTCGGCTTCACGATCGGGTGCAAGCGCAGCATATCGGCCGTCTTCGAGCTGAAAGTGCTGGCGATCAACATCTTCTCCAGCCGCGCGAGCCCCCGTCCGGCTGGCGTTCGCGAGCTTCAGCCCCGATGCACCGACAGGCCGGCAAAGGACTGCGCCACGGGCATGAGCTCGATGGTGTTGACGTTCACGTGGGCCGGCCGAGTCGCGATCCAGTAGACCGAGTCGGCGATGTCCTCGGCGGTCAGCGGCTGCATGTCCGCATACACCTTCGCCGCCTTGTCGTCATCGCCGTGGAAGCGCACATTGGAGAACTCGGTACCGCCGCACAGCCCGGGTTCGATATCGGTGACGCGGATGGCGGTGCCGAGCAGATCGGCGCGCAGATTGAGGCTGAACTGGCGCACGAAGGCCTTGGTCGCGCCATACACGCTGCCACCAGCATAGGGCCAGCGTCCGGCGGCGGAGCCGATGTTGAAGACATGGCCCCGGTTGCGCTCGACCATGCCCGGCAGCAGCGCACGCGTGACGTGCACGAGTCCGGCGCAGTTGGTGTCGATCATGGTCTGCCAATCCTCGAGCGAGGCCTTATGGGCAGGCTCCAGACCGAGTGCGAGCCCGGCGTTGTTCACCAGCACATCCACCTCGGCAAAGTCCGCAGGCAGCAGGGCGGGCACCGCGGCGACCGCATCGCGGTCGCGCACATCGAGCTCCAGCGGCAGCAGCGCATCTCCGAGTTCGGCGGCAAGCGCATCCAGGCGGTCCTTGCGTCGCGCCGTGGCGACGACGCGGTGGCCGCCCTTGACGAAGCTGCGGGCGATGGCGGCGCCGAAGCCGGCGGAAGCACCAGTAACGAAGATGATCATCAGCGAGGTCCTGAAGGGAATGACACGGGCTGCGCCACGGCCGGATCGCGAAACGGGCGCACGAGGGCCGGATGGTAGCCAAGCAGGATCCAATGCAGAAGACTCCGGCAGACGCCGTCTGCGAGGCGGCACGTCCGCAATCATCACCGCAGTGGGTATCATGCCGGCATCCATGCCCGCGGCGCCCGCGGGTGAGAACACTGACCTGAACGGTACGAACATGAGCGACATCCAGACCCTGCGCCGGGTCCTCCGTGAAACCAGGACCATCGCCGTGGTGGGCCTGTCGGCCGACTGGTTCCGGCCGTCCTACTTCGCCGCCAAGTACATGCAGGAACACGGCTACCGGATCATCCCGGTCAACCCGAAGTACGCCGAGATCCTCGGCGAGAAGTGCTATCCCGACCTGGCCTCGATCCCCGAGCCGGTGGACATGGTGGATGTGTTCCGCAAGTCCGCCGACGCGCTGCCGATTGCCGAACAGGCGATCGCCATCGGCGCGAAATCGCTGTGGCTGCAGATCGGCGTCATCAACGAGGAAGCGAAGCAGAAGGCCGAGGCCGCAGGCCTCACCGTGGTGATGGACCGCTGCGTGAAGATCGAATATGCCCGCCTGTTCGGCGGCCTGGGCTGGTTCGGCGTCAACACCAAGGTCATCTCCTCACGCCGCCCGCACTGACTGTCACCCTCCAGGACCCGACCATGGCAGACCGCAACTTCGGCTTCGACACCCTGTGCCTGCACGCAGGCCAGATCCCCGACGCGGCCACCGGCAGCCGCGCCGTGCCCATCTACCAGACCACCTCCTACGTCTTCGACAGCCCCGAGGAGGCGGCCAGCCTCTTCAACCTGCAGACCTTCGGCAACGTCTACTCGCGCATCTCCAACCCCACGGTGGCGGTGTTCGAGGAGCGCATGGCCGCGCTCGAGGGCGGCCGCGCCGCCCTGGCCACCGGCAGCGGCATGGCCTCGCAGATGATCGCGCTGCTCAACATCTGCGAGGCCGGCGACGAGCTCGTTGCCGCGCGCACGCTGTACGGCGGCACCCACACCCAGCTCGACGTCAATTTCCGCAAGCTGGGCATCGACACGGTGTTCGTCGACCCCGACACGCCGGAGAACTTCGCCCGCGCCATCACGCCGAAGACGAAGGCGATCTATGCCGAGACCCTGGGCAATCCCTCGCTCAACGTGCTCGACCTGGAAGCGGTGGCGCAGATCGCCAACGCCGCCGGCCTGCCGCTGTTCATCGACAACACCTTCGCCAGCCCCTATCTGTGCCGCCCCTTCGAGTGGGGCGCGGCCATCAGCGTGCATTCGGCGACCAAGTTCATCGGTGGCCACGGCACGACGATGGGCGGGGTGATCGTCGAGTCGGGCAAGTTTCCCTGGGACAACGGCCGCTTCCCGACCATGACCGAGCCCTCGCCGGGCTACCACGGCGTGCGCTTCTTCGAGACCTTCGGCGATTTCGGCTTCACCATGAAATGCCGCATGGAGGGCATGCGCACCTTCGGCCCGGTGCTGTCGCCGTTCAACGCCTTCCAGCTCCTGCAAGGCCTGGAAACCCTGCCGCTGCGCATGGACCGCCACTGCAGCAGCGCGCTCGCCGTGGCCCGCCACCTCGAGTCGCACCCCAAGGTCGCCTGGGTCAATTACCCCGGGCTGGAGAGCAGCCCCTACCACGCCCTGGCGCAGAAGTACCTGCCCCGCGGCGCTGGTGCGGTGCTCAGCTTCGGCATCAAGGGCGGTGCGGCCGCCGGGCAGAAGCTCATCGACTCGGTGGAGTTCCTGTCCCACCTGGCCAACATCGGCGACGCCAAGACCCTGGTCATCCACCCCGCCTCCACCACGCACCGCCAGCTCTCCGAGGCGCAGCAGGTGGCCGCCGGCGTGCCGCCCGACCTGATCCGCCTGTCGGTCGGCCTGGAGACGCTGGACGACATCCTGTGGGACATCGACCAGGCCTTGTCCAGGACCTGAGCCCTCCCGCCTCCATCTGTGCAACGCCCCCGGTCGCCGCCGGCACGTTCATCGTGTCGGCGGCGATTCCTTTTCGGAGACCCGGCCGCTTTGCCGATTTTCTGCATTCAAACTGAATTCTTCTTGGTTCGTGGCGGCCGCGCCGACTCCTAACATGGCGCCTCAGCACGAGAGAACACGAGAATGCCCGAAACGAACACCGCGAAACTGCTGACCTTGCCCAACGCCGGACAAGGTGCGCTGTCGATCCGCGCCAAGGCGCTGATCTTCCATGACGCCAAGTCGCTTCGCCTGTTGCGCCAGGTCGAACTGATCGCGCCCACCGAGGCCAACGTGCTGATCATCGGCGAGACCGGTACCGGCAAGGAGCTGGTAGCGCGCCACATCCACGCCCAGAGCGGGCGCAGCGGCCCCTTCGTGGCGGTCAATTGCGGCGCCTTCAGCGAGAACCTGGTCGAGGCCGAGCTGTTCGGCCACGAGGCCGGCGCCTTCACCGGCGCCCAGCAGGCGCGCGCCGGCTGGTTCGAGGCGGCGAACGGCGGCACGCTGTTCCTCGACGAGGTCGGCGACCTGCCGCTGGCGATGCAGGTCAAGCTGCTGCGCGTGCTGCAGGAGCGCCAGGTGGTGCGGCTGGGCTCGCGCAAGCCAATCCCGGTGGATGTGCGCCTGGTCGCGGCGACCAACGTCAACCTGGAGAAGGCGGTGCAGGCCGGGCATTTCAGGCTCGACCTCTACTACCGCCTCAACGTCGCCCCGGTGGAGCTGCCCGCGCTGCGCGAACGCCCGGGCGACATCCTGCCGCTGGTCGACTACTTCATCGACTACTACCGCCAGCGTCTCGACATCCCGGCGCCGCGCCTGAGCAAGGAGGCGGCCGCGGAGCTGGTCGCCTACCACTGGCCGGGCAACATCCGCGAACTGGAAAACGTCGTGCACTTCGCGCTGATCGTGTGCCAGGGCGGGGTCGTCAATCCGGGCGATCTGCGCCTGCCCGGTTTCGGGCTGGCGCGCCCGGTGTCGTCCGAAGCGATCGGCGGCGGCCATGCGGACGGCTTCGCCACGGTGCGCGCGGGCCTGCGCCAACTGCTGGACGAGGACACGCCCGACGTCTACGAGCGCATCGAGGAAGTGCTGTTCTCCACCGCCTTCGAGTACTGCCGCGAGAACCAGGTCCGCACCGCCAGGCAGCTCGGCATCTCGCGCAACATCCTGCGCACCCAGCTCAAGCGCTTCGGCCTGATCGGCGACAGCACCGCCGAGGCGCTGGCCGCGACCGACGTCTGAGCGCCCTCTCCTCCCCCTCCGCCCGAACCAATCCGCACGCTGGCAAAGGAAACATCCACCATGAGCCTGACCGACGCCCAAACCCTCGAACACAAGACCGAGACCCCGGAATCCCCGTCCGCCATCGCCGCGCGCCTGGCCGCTCGCTTCGCCGAAACCGCCGCCGCACGGGACCTTGCCGGCGGTACGCCGAAGGCCGAGCGCGACCAGTTGCGCGCGAGCGGTCTGCTCAAGCTGAGCATCCCGAAGGAATACGGTGGCCTCGGCACAAGCTGGGCCGAGACGCTGTCCGTCGTGCGCCAACTGGCGCGAGCCGACAGCTCGGTCGCCCACGTGTTCGCCTTCCACCACCTGCAGCTGGCCTCGGTGCGCCTGTTCGGCAGTCCGGAACAATGGCAGCCGTGGCTGCGAGACACCGTGAAGCACGGCTGGTTCTGGGGCAACGCGCTCAACCCGCTCGACAAGCGCACCGTCGCCACCCGCGTGGCGGGCGGACGCTCGTTCTCGGGGCGCAAGAGCTTCTGCTCCGGCGCACTCGACTCCGACATGCTGCTGGCCTCGGCCGTCGAGGACAGCGCCGACGGCAAGCTCATCATCGCCGCGCTGCCCACCCGCCGCGCCGGCATCACGCTGTTCGAGGACTGGGACAACATGGGCCAGCGCCAGACCGACAGTGGCAGCGCCCTATTCGAGCGCGTAGCCGTGGCCGAGGCCGAGATCCTGTCGAATCCCGGCCCGCTGTCCTCGCCCCACGCCTGCCTGCGCCCACTGCTCGCGCAGCTCATCTTCGTGAACATCTTCCTCGGCATCGCCGAAGGCGCGCTCGCCGAGGCGCGCCACTACACGCGCAATGAAGCGCGCCTGTGGTCGGCGTCGCCGGCCGCCCATGTCACCGAGGACCCCTATGTGCTCGCCCATTACGGCGAGTTCTGGGTCGCGCTCGAATTGACACGCAAGCTCGCCGACCACGCCGCGGCGGTGTTCGACGCCGCCTGGAACGAAGGCCTGGCGCTCACGGAGGCCGGCCGCGGCGAGGTCGCGCTCGCCGTCGCCACCGCCAAGGTCGCCGCCACCCGCGGCGGGCTCGACCTCACCAGCCGCATCTTCGAGGTCACCGGCGCGCGCTCCACCACCGCCGCGCTGCGCCTCGACCGCTTCTGGCGCAACCTGCGCGTGCATACCCTGCACGACCCGGTGGATTACAAGCTGCGCGAGCTCGGCGACTGGGCGCTGAACAGCCAGTATCCGAAGCCGTCGTTCTATTCCTGACACGCCGCGGAGCTCAATCCATGTCCATCGACGACCTGAGCCTGCGCAACACGCGCGACATCGAACTCGCCGCCTACGCAAACGACGTCGCCGCCGCCATCCGACCGACGGCGGCGCACTACGACCGGACGGGCGAATTCCCGTTCGAGCATTTCGAGATCCTGAAGCGTAAAGGCGCGCTCGGCCTGACCGTACCGAAGGAATACGGCGGCCAGGGGCTGTCGCTTTACGAAACCCTGCTGGTGCAGGAGCGCATCGCCGGTGCCAGCGGCGCGACCGCGCTCGCGCTCGGCTGGCACCTGATGACCTTATTCGGCCTCAATACCACGCGCGCCTGGGACCAGGCCGTGTTCGAGCGCGTGTGCCGCGATGCCGTCGAGCGCGGCGAGCTGATCAACGTCTTCGCCACCGAGCGTGACGCCGGCAACGTCGTACGCGGCTTCAAGCCCACCACCGTTGCCCGCCGCCACGGCGACGGCTATGTCATCTCGGGACGCAAGGCCTTCTCCACGCTGGCGCCGGCGGTGAACCATTTCACAGTGCTCGCCCACATCGAGGACGACGACCAGACCGCCGAGTTCCTAGTGCAAAAGTCCGAGCGCGTGCGCATCATCGACACCTGGGATGCGCTCGGCATGCGCAGCACCGGCAGCCACGACGTCGAGCTCGACGCGGTGGAGGTGCCGGCCGACGCCCTGCTGGTCCGTCTCGAGAAAGGCAAGCCGAGCCGCTTCATGGCCTGCAGCAGCGCCTACTCGCTGCAGTTGCCGGCAATCTACCTCGGCATCGCGGTGGCCGCGCGCGACTTCATCCTCGACTTTGCCGACAGCCGCTTCGCGCCCAGCCTCGGCGGCGTGATCCTGGATGCGCCGCAGGTACAGCACAAGATCGGCGAGATCGAGATCCTGGTGGGCACGTCGAAGGCGCTGCTCTACGGCCTGGCCGAGCGCTGGGACCGCCACGACGCGCTCAAGGACAGGCTCGGCAGCGAGGTGGCGATCACCAAGTACGCGGTGACCAACAACGCGATCCGCATCGTCGAGCTGGCGATGCAGATCGCCGGCGGCCACGCGCTGTCGCGCGACCTGCCGCTGGAGCGCTATTTCCGCGACGTGCAGTGCGGCCTGTACAACCCGCCGCATAACGACATGGTCATCGACCGCGTGGCGAAGGAGGCGATCGCGCGCCAGCGCGCAGACACGGCCGCCGGCGCTGCGATCCCGCGCGCATCCAAACCGCAAGGTCCCGACCCGACCGCGGCCCCATCCACCCGGCGTATCGGCGAAGCCGTGGCGTGATCAACGCCCGCCCGCTGCCCCTCGGCCACCGAACCCCCTCCGATAAAGGACACCCCATGACCGCCCTCGCCTTCAACGCCTTCGTCATGAACACCGCCTCCCACATCCAGCACGGACAGTGGCGGCGCGCCGATGCCAACCAGGTCAACTTCAACGACGTCGACCTGTGGGTCGATCTCGCCCGCACGCTCGAGCGCGGCCTGTTCGACGCCATCTTCTTCGCCGACGTGGTCGGCCTCTACGGCCCGCTCGGCGGCGACTACGAGGTCAATGCGCGCGAGGGGCTCCAGATTCCGAGCAACGACCCGTCGGTGCTGTTGTCGGCGCTGGCGGTGAACACCGAGCACCTCGGGCTTGCCTTCACCAGCTCGGTGCTGCAGGCGCATCCGTTCGATTTCGCACGCAAGGTATCGACGCTCGACCACATCTCGCGCGGCCGGGTGGCGTGGAACATCGTCACCACCCAGCTGGAGAACGCCGCGCGCAACTTCGGCCAGGAGCAGCTCACGCCTCACGACGAGCGCTACGCCTGGGCGGCGGAATACGTCGATGTCGTCTACAAGCTGTGGGAAGGCTCGTGGGACGAGGGCGCACTGCTGATCGACCGCGCGCGCGGCGTGTTCGCCGACCACAACAAGATCCACAAGATCCACCACGTCGGCCCGCGCTACCGGGTCGAAGGCCCGCACCTGAGCTCGCCCTCGCCGCAGCGCACGCCGCTGCTGTTCCAGGCCGGCTCGTCGGGCGCCGGGCGCCAGTTTGCCGCCGGCCATGCCGAAGGCCAGTTCATCGTCACGCCCAGCCCGGCGGTGGCCGCCGACCTCATCCGCGACACCCGCCGCCTGGCCGTGTCCGCCGGCCGCCGCGCCGAGGACATCAAGTTCTTCCAGGGCCTGAGCTTCATCATCGGCAGCACCGAGGCCGAGGTGCGACGCAAGGAAGCGGAATACGACGCGTACGCCAGCGTCGACGGCTTCCTCGCCCACCACAACTACGCAGTCGACCGCTACGGCAAGCCCTACCCTGCCGACACCCCGCTGTCGGCGATCAAGTCCGAAGCGAGCCAGAGCATCCTCGACTGGTACGCGAAGAGTTCGCCGGGCCGCGAGCCAACGGTGGCCGACCTCGGCCGGCTGGCCTCGCGCCGCGGCCGCGTCGCCGGCACGCCGGAGCAGATCGCCGACCAGCTCGAGTTGTGGCAGCAGGCCGGCGTCGATGGCATCAACGTCATCAACTGGCACCTGCCAGGCTCCTACGAGGAGTTCAACGAACACCTGCTGCCGGTGCTGCAGCAGCGCGGCCTGGCCAAGCGCGAATACCGCCCCGGCACCCTGCGCCAGAAGCTGTTCGGCAGCGACCGCATCAACGTACGCCACCCCGCCGCGCGCTATCGCGGCGCCTTCACCTCCAAGACCGAAACCCGCAATGTGGAGTTCGCATGAGCGCACGACAGTCCGGCCTGACCCACGCTTTCATCAGAACCCAGTCCGGCGCTGAACGGCCGGCCGCGCCGACGTCCGCCGCGCCCGCACCGACGTTCGAGGCCCTGGCTGCGCGCTTCCGCCCGATCTTCTCCCGTATCGCCGAACGCGCCGCCGAGCGCGAGCACGCGCGCGAGCTGGCCTTCGACGCGGTGGGCTGGCTGCGCGAGGCCCGCTTCGGCGCCCTGCGCGTGCCGGTGGAACACGGCGGTTTCGGCGCCTCGGTCGAGCAGTTCTTCGCGCTGCTGATCGAGCTCGCCGAGGCCGACTCGAACCTGCCCAACATCTTCCGCGCCCACTTCGGCCAGATCGAACGCCTCTACGCCGAGATCGACCCCGCCCTCCACGCTCCCTGGCTGCGACGCGCGGCCGCCGGCGAGCTCTTCGGCAACGCCACGACCGAGATCGGTGACGGCGCGCTCGGCAAGCCGGCAACACGGATCATGCGCCAGCACGGCGTGCTGCGCCTGAACGGCACCAAGTACTACAGCAGCGGCTCGCTGTACGCCGACTGGATCGCAGTGAGCGCGCAACTGCAGCGCGACGATGGCACCGAGCAGCCGGTGATCGCGCTGGTCCGCGCGGACGCCCCCGGTGTGGAACGCATCGACGACTGGAACGGCTTCGGCCAGCGCCTGACCGGCTCCGGCACCACCCGCCTCACCGACGTCGAGGTCGACCCCGCCTCGATCTGGCCTTGCGCGCGCAGCGGGCCGACCCCGATGACCGCCTTCTTCCAGCTCGTGCACCTGGCCACGCTCACCGGCATCGCCCGCGCCATCGAGCGCGATGCCTGCGCCTACGTACGCCCGCGCAAGCGCGTGTTCAGCCACGGCAGTGGCAGCGTCCCGCGCGAAGACCCGCTGATCCAGCAGGTCGTCGGCCAGCTCGCCAGCACCGCCTACCTGGCCGGCGCCACCGTGGGCGCCGTGGCGGCCAAGCTCGGCGACATCGACCGCCTGCGCCAGCGCGGCGAAGCCATCCCCGAAAGCCTGCTGGTGGATGTCGAGCTCGCCGCCGCCAAGGCCCAGGTCGGCCTGGTCGACACCGTGCTGACCGCCACCACCCGGCTGTTCGACGTCGGCGGCGCCTCGGCGGTGCAGGAGGACCGCCGCCTCGACCGCCACTGGCGCAACGCGCGCACGCTGGCTTCACACAACCCGGTGATCTTCAAGGCGCGCGTGGTGGGCGACCACGCGATCAACGGCACGGCGCCGGGGTTCTACTGGACGGTGGGGGCGGCGCCGGGCTGAACGGGCCGCCCTCCACCTCGCTGGACATGAACGCCAGATTTGCCTATAACTGACGCCATATGGCGCAAATCGTCAGCGAGGCAAGGCATGTCCACGATCAGTTTGAACAGCCCGGTGAACTCTGCCCTCACCCTGCTCGGCGGCGAACGCGTGCTGCATGCGCAGCCGCGGGTGATCACGGACTGGATTCCGCTGCTCCGGCGCGGACTCCCGTCCGCTTCGGTCGATGCCCTCGCCCGCCTCACGCGCACCACGCAGGCCGAACTCGCACAGGCGCTGGCCATCCCCGAACGCACGCTGGCTCGCCGCAAGCGCGAGGGCGTGCTGTCCACCGAAGAGTCGGCGAAATTGCTGCGCTTTGCCCGCGTGGTCGAGCGTGCCGAGGAAGTCTTCGAAGCCGCTGAACCCGCACTCGCCTGGCTCAAGGCCGACAACGCGGCGCTGGGGGGCGTAACACCCCTGTCGCTGCTCGACACCGACATCGGTGCCGACAGCGTGCTCGACACCCTGGGTCGCATCGAGCACGGCGTGTTTGCCTGATGCGCACGGTGTGGCGCATCACCACCGCCCGCTTCGCGGCCTCGGCATTCACGGGGGAAGGCGCGCGGCTGTATGGCGGGCGCTGGAATCCCAAGGGCCACGCCGTCATCTACACCGCCGAATCGCAATCGCTCGCGCTGCTCGAGATGCTGGTCCAGGACGAGCCGCTGCGCGCGCGCTACGTCCTGATCCCCGCGCAACTGCCGGCGGATCTGGCGGTCAGCCAGATCGAGGCCTCCGCCTTGCCAGCGGACTGGCGCAAGCTGGGCACGCGCGATGCTTTACAGGCGATCGGGAGCACCTGGCTGGCGGAAGGGACCAGCGCAGTCCTGGCGGTACCGAGCGCCGTCGTGCCCGCCGAACGCAACTACCTGCTCAACCCACGCCACCCGGACTTCGCCCGCGTCATCCTCGGCGAGCCGAAGGCGCTGGATGTGGATGTGCGCTTGCTGCGAAACCTGCGCGGCAACTCTTGACCCTTCCTGCAGCAAACAGCCGTGTTGCGGCTTGACCGCAGTCGAGCCACTCGCCGATCCATTGCGAGCGGCCTCATTCCCCCGCACACGCCCGCCCTGCTGCCGATGGTGCACTGCAACCACAAACCCGCTGAGATCCGAGCACCCTTCGCACCAGTTAACAATCTCAACCCATTGTTTTAGCTCAATTTTTATTCTGGCATCGCTCTTGCTGTGTGGGCTTCAGGTTGATCTGCACGCAGTCAGTCCTTTTACCGATCCCCAATCAGGAGCCCGCCATGAGCAAGAAAACCGCATTCCACCAGACCGCCACCCAGTGGCTGAAGACCTTCGCCGTCGCCGCCATCGCGACCTCGACCATCGGCCTCGCCCAGGCCGCCAACGACAAGCCGCTCAAGCTCGGCACCACCGCCGCCTTCGTGCCGGCGCTGGAGGTCGCGGTGCAGGAGGCCGCTGCGCAGGGCGTGAAGGTCGAGCTGGTCGAGTTCACCGACTGGAACACGCCCAACATCACCGTGGCCAAGGGCGACATCGACGCCAACTATTTCCAGCACATCCCCTTCCTCGAAAACGCCAACAAGGAGGGCGGCTTCAAGCTGGTGCCGGCCGCGATCGGCATCATCAACAACATCGGCCTGTACTCGAAGAAATACAACGCGCTGGCCGACCTGCCCGTCGGCGCCAAGGTGGCGATCGCCGGCGACGCGGTCAATAGCGCGCGCGGCCTGCAGTTGCTGGAGAAGGCCGGGCTGGTCAAGCTCAAGCCGGGTACCGGCTACAAGACCACCCAGGCCGACATCGTCGACAACCCGAAGAAGCTCAGGATCGTCGAGCTCGAGGCGGTGCAACTGGCGCGTGCGCTCGATGACTTCGACCTGGCGCAGGGCATGCCGCATTACCTGAAGCTGGCCGGCACGATCGACCCGGCCAAGGCGCTGATCTTCGACGGCCAGGACCAGAAGATCTACGCGCTGCAGTTCGTGACCCGCCCCGAGGGCAAGGATGACGAGCGCCTGAAGAAGTTCGTGCAGATCTACCAGACCTCGCCGAACGTCAGGGCGGCGCTCGACAAGCACTCGGGCAGGTTCTACACCGCGGCCTGGGAGCACTGACACCATGGACCGGCTTGCGACCCGCATCGAGCAATCGATCGCCCACATCCGGCTGGAGGCGATCGGCAAGACCTACGACACCGGCCGCGGCGCGGTCACCGCGCTGGAAGACATCGACCTCGACATCCAGCGCGGCGAGATCTTCGGCATCATCGGCCGCAGCGGCGCCGGCAAGTCCTCGCTGATCCGCACCCTGAACCGGCTCGAGGACCCGAGCAGCGGCAAGGTGGTGATCGACGGGCGCGACATCGCCGCGCTCGACGAGAACCAGCTCGTCGGCCTGCGCCGGCGCGTCGGCATGATCTTCCAGCACTTCAACCTGATGTCGGCGAAGACGGTGTGGCAGAACGTGGCCCTGCCGCTGAAGGTGGCGGGCGCCAAGCCGGCCGACATCGAGCGCCGCGTGGCCGAGCTGCTGGAGCTCGTCGGCCTGTCGGAGAAGCGCGACATGTACCCGGCGCAGCTCTCCGGGGGCCAGAAGCAGCGCGTGGGCATCGCCCGCGCCCTGGTGCACCAGCCCGAGATCCTGCTGTGCGATGAGGCCACCTCGGCGCTCGACCCCGAGAGCACGCAGGCCATCCTCGCGCTGCTGAAGGACATCAACCAGCGCCTGGGGCTCACCATCGTGCTGATCACCCACGAGATGGAAGTGATCCACGAGATCTGCCATCGCGTGGTGGTGCTGGAACGCGGCCGCGTGGTGGAGCACGGCCCGGTGTGGCAGGTGTTCGGCGATCCGCAGCACGCGGTCACCCGCAGCCTGCTCGGCACCGTGCATCACGACCTGCCGGACGACCTCAAGGGCCGGATCCATGCCGAGCGCGGCGCCGAGGCGCGCGCACTGCTGCTCGACCTGCACTTCACCGGCGCCAGCCGCCGCGACCCCGACCTGTTGTCGATCGCGAGCGTGCTGGGCGCCGGCACACGGCTCATGCATGGCGGCATCGACCGCATCCAGGGCCGCGCCCAGGGCCATCTGCTGGTGAGCGTGGATTCGGCCGAGCCGGCCGAAGCCATCATCCGCCGGGCACAGGGCCTGGCCGACAAGGTAGGAGGACTCGGTTATGTCGCCCTTGCTCATTGACCGCCTGCTCACCGGCGCGTGGGAGACCTTCGTCATGATCGGCGTTTCGTCGCTGATCACGCTGCTGCTCGGCATCCCCCTGGCGCTGATCCTGGTCGCCACCTCGCGCGACGGCATCTTCGAGGCGCGCTGGGCCAACAGCGTGCTGGGCAGCGTGGTGAACGTCATCCGCTCGATCCCGTTCCTGATCCTGATGGTGGCGCTGATTCCCATCACGCGCCTGATCGTGGGCACCAGTTACGGCGTGTGGGCCGCGATCGTGCCGCTCAGCGCAGCCGCAGTCCCCTTCTTCGCCCGCATCGCCGAGGTCAGCCTGCGCGAGGTGGACCGCGGCCTGGTCGAAGCGGCGCAGGCAATGGGCTGCAAGCGCTGGCACATCATCTGGCATGTGCTGTTGCCCGAGGCCCGGCCGGGCCTCGTCGCCGGCTTCACGATCACGGTGGTCAGCATGATCAACGCATCGGCGGTGGCCGGCGCGATCGGTGCCGGGGGTCTGGGCGACCTGGCCTATCGCTACGGCTATCAGCGCTTCGACACCGACGTGATGCTGACGGTGATCGTGCTGCTGGTGGTGCTGGTGACGGTCATCCAGTATGGGGGAGACCGGCTGGCGCTGAAGCTGAACAGGCGGGGCTGAAAGCCCGCGCCCAATGGGTCGGCGCCACCCCCGCCCCGCAAGGATCCAACAAACCGAAACGGCCACCGTCCATACGATGGCGGAAATGGTGTTCTGGCGCGACGTATCTCTACTGCGCCAGAACACCATTTTTATTAGCGCGATGCGCTGCTTATCGCGCCATTCCGGACTGACGGGCCCGTGTTGCGCAAGCAGCAGCCCGATGCGGCGTTTGCTGCGATGCCAGCAGCCGCATCGGCACGACATTCTCAAGCTACTGTTTTTCTAGCACTAAAAATCTGGCACGCCCCGTGCTAATGCTCATGCAAGTGCCACCCCTGGCACGCCCCACACAACCCGCAAAGGTGAAAGCATGAGCAAACCCATCAAAGTCGTGGCCGTTTCCGGCGGCCTGCAACGCCCCTCCCGCACCCTGACCGTCGTCGAAGCCCTGATCGACGCCCTGGGCGAGCAGGCCCAGATCGACGTGCGCCTGATCGAACTCGGCAGCATCGGCCCCAAGCTGGCCGGCGCGCTCTACCCCTCGCAACTACCCGATGACGTCAAAGCCGACATCGCCGCCATCGAATCCGCCGACTTCCTGGTGGTGGCCAGCCCGGTGTATCGCGCCTCCTTCACCGGCCTGTTCAAGCACCTGTTCGACTTCGTCGACCACAACGCGCTGATCGACGTGCCGGTGCTACTCGCCGCCACCGGCGGCAGCGACCGCCACGCCTTGGTCATCGATCACCAGTTCCGCCCGCTGTTCAGCTTCTTCCAGGCCCACACCCTGCCGATCGGCGTGTATGGCAGCGAGGCCGAGATCCAGGACTACCAGATCACCAGCCCCACGCTGCAGGCGCGTATCGACCTCGCCGCCGAGCGCGCGCGGCCCTTCCTGCGCCACCGCGCCCCCGTCGTCTCGAGCGTGCACAAGAACGCGCGCGCCGCCGCCTGACCCCCAAATCGACAGACAAGGAAACACACACATGAGCCGCGACAACATCAAATTCGCCTACTGGGTCCCCAACGTCAGTGGTGGCCTGGTCGTCAGCAAGATCGAGCAGCGCACGAGCTGGGACATCGACTACAACCGCAAGCTGGCGCAGATCGCCGAGAAGGCGGGGTTCGACTACGCGCTGTCGCAGATCCGCTTCACCGCGGGCTACGGCGCCGAATACCAGCACGAGTCGGTGTCATTCAGCCATGCGCTGCTGGCGGCGACCGAGAAGCTGCGCGTGATCGCGGCGGTGCTGCCCGGCCCCTGGCATCCGGCGGTGCTCGCGAAGCAGATTGCCACCATCGACCAGCTCACCGGCGGCCGGGTGGCGGTGAACGTGGTCTCGGGCTGGTTCCGCGGCGAATTCCACGGCATCGGCGAGCCCTGGCTGGAGCATGACGAGCGCTATCGCCGCTCGCAGGAATTCATCGAGGTGCTGAAGGGCATCTGGACCCAGGACAACTTCACCTACAAGGGCGACTTCTACCGCTTCCACGACTACACGCTGAAGCCCAAGCCCCTGCAGCAGCCGCACCCCGAGATCTTCCAGGGTGGCAGTTCGCGCGCCGCGCGCGACATGGCCGCACGCGTGTCCGACTGGTACTTCACCAACGGCAACACGGTCGAGGGGATCAAGGCCCAGGTGGATGACATCCGCGCCAAGGCGGCGGCCAACGGCCACACGGTGAAGGTCGGCGTCAATGCTTTCATCATCGCCCGCGACACCGAGGAGGAAGCGCAGGCGGTGCTGCAGGAGATCATCGACAAGGCCGATCCGGAAGCCGTCAATGCCTTTGGCGACGCGGTGAAGCAGGCCGGCAAGGCGAGCCCGGAAGGCGAAGGCAACTGGGCGAAATCCACCTTCCAGGACCTGGTGCAGTACAACGACGGCTTCAAGACCAACCTCATCGGCACGCCGCAGCAGATCGCCGAGCGCATCGTCGCGTTGAAGGCGGTGGGCGTGGATCTGGTGCTGGGCGGCTTCCTGCACTTCCAGGAAGAAGTGGCCTACTTCGGCGACAAGGTGCTGCCGCTGGTGCGCGAGCTCGAGGCGAAGACCGGCGCGGGACAGCCGGTGCGCGAACTGGCCGAAGCGGCCTGAGGGCGGGGAAAGAACATGAGCCTGGACATCTTCTGGTTCCTACCCACCTCGGGCGATACCCGCTACCTCGGCAAATCGAACTCGGGCCGGCCGGTCACCATCGAGTACATGCAGCAGATCGCGGTGACCGCCGACAACCTCGGCTACGACGGCATCCTGATCCCGACCGGCAGCGGCTGCCTCGACCCCTGGGTGGTGGCGGGCAGCGTGGCGCCGGTGACGCGCAAGCTCAAGCTGCTGGTGGCGCTACGCACCGCGCTGACCAAGCCGACGGCCGCCGCGCGCATGGCCGCAACGCTGGACCAGGCCACCCAGGGCAGGCTGCTGCTGAACGTGGTGGCAGGGGGCGACTCCGCGGAACTGGCCGGCGACGGCATCTTCCTCGACCACGACGCACGCTACGACGAGGCAAACGAGTTCCTCACCATCTGGCGCCGCCTGTTGCAAGGCGAAAGGGTCGACTTCGAGGGTGAGCACCACACCGTGAAGGGCGCGCAACTGCAGTTCCCGGCGGTGCAGGAGCCGCACCCGCCGCTGTATTTCGGTGGCTCGTCGAACGCGGCCCACGACCTGGCCGCCGAGCAGGTCGACGCCTACCTGACCTGGGGCGAACCGCCCGCGGCGGTGGCCGAGAAGATCGCCGACGTGCGTGCACGTGCCGCCAGGCGCGGCCGCAAGCTGCGCTTCGGCGTGCGCCTGCACGTGATCGTGCGCGAGACCAACGAGGAGGCGTGGGCCGAGGCCGACAAGCTGATCAGCCGCCTGGACGACGACACCATCGCCAAGGTGCAGGCGCGCTTCGCGTCCATGGACTCCGAAGGCCAGCGCCGCATGGCCGCGCTGCACGGCGGGCGGCGCGACAAGCTCGAGGTCAGCCCCAACCTGTGGGCGGGCGTCGGCCTGGTGCGTGGCGGTGCCGGCACGGCGCTGGTGGGCGATCCGCAAACCGTGGCGGCACGGCTGAAGGAGTATGCGGACCTGGGCGTCGACAGCTTCGTGCTGTCCGGCTACCCGCACCTGGAAGAGGCCTGGCGCTTCGCCGAGCTGGTGTTCCCGCTGCTGCCGGGCAAGGCGCCGGTGACGATCCAGGACCAGGTCATCACCGGCGGCCCGTTCGACGCGAGCACGGTGAAGAACGTGGCAGCGGTGAAGGAGGCGGCATGAACGTCATCGACATGCGTTGCCGGCCGGCCTTCCTGCACGATTTCTTCGGTGCCAGGCCTGGCACGCCCGAGTACGACACCGCGCGCTGGCTCAACCGGCGCGTAGGCACGCGCGGCAGCGACGAGCACTTCACCCGCTCGCACACGCAGGAAGGTTTCCTCGCCGAGGTGCGCGACGCGGGGCTGACGAAGGCGGTGGTGGTGGGGCGGCACACGCCCTCGCAGCACCTGCCGATCGAGCAGATTCACCGCATCACCCACGGTCATGACGAGTTGCTCGGCATCGCCGGCGTCGATCCGGTGATCCAGGGTCGCGCCGCGGTCGACGACGCCGAGCGCGCGATCCGCGAACTCGGGCTGGCGGGCATCGACATCGAGCCCGGCTTCGGCAGCCCCGCCCGCCACGTCGACGACCCGGCGTACTTCCCGATCTACGAGGTGTGCGCCCAACTGGGCGTGCCGGTGTTCCTGATGACCGGCCCGACCACGCCCGACCCGCGCTTCAACGACCCGTCGGCGCTGGCCAACGTCGCGCGCTCGTTTCCGCAACTGCCCATCGTCTGCTACCACGGCTGGTGGCCGAACGTGGCGCAGGCGATCGGCCTCGCCTTCCGCTACGAGAACATCCACCTCGTGCCCGACATGTACCTGTTCGTGGCCGGTAGCAAGGCCTACGTGGAAGCGGCGAACGGCTTCATGGCCGACCAGTTCCTGTTCGGCTCGTCCTACCCGTTCCGGCCGATCCGCCAGTCGATCGGCGATTTCCTCGAGCTGGGCCTGCGCGAGTCGGCGCTGGACAAGGCGCTGTACGGCAACGCGGCGCGGCTGTTTGGGCTTGGGCAAAATTCGAACTGATCAAAGTGCCTCGCGGTGCCCCCGCGCGGCACTCGGTCAGGGACAATCGTGATCCGCCATCAAGGCGCGCACTTGGCGGGCGCCCGCTTCGCGCACGCCCGCATCACGAGGACCACACAGCATGAATGCCGCCCCAGCGCCCCCACCACGCCCCGCCCACCCCTCGTTCCGAGAGGCCTTCTGGTACTGGCTGAAGCTCGGCTTCATCAGCTTCGGCGGGCCGGCCGGGCAGATCGCGATCATGCACCAGGAGTTGGTCGAGAAACGCCGATGGATCTCCGAGCACCGCTTCCTGCATGCGCTCAACTACTGCATGGTGCTGCCCGGCCCGGAAGCGCAGCAGCTTGCCATCTACATCGGCTGGCTGCTGCATCGCACCTGGGGCGGCATCGTCGCCGGCACCCTGTTCGTGCTGCCCTCGCTCTTCATCCTGGCCGCGCTGACCTACATCTACCTCGCCTTTGGCGATGTGAGCTTCGTGCAGGGCATCTTCAACGGCATCAAGCCGGCGGTGGTCGCCATCGTCGTATTTGCGGCGTGGCGCATCGGCTCACGGGCCTTGAAGAACCGGGTGCTATGGGCCATGGCCGCGGCGTCCTTCGTCGCCATCTTCGTCTTTCGCGTGCCCTTTCCCTACATCGTCGTCGGGGCGGGCCTTCTGGGCGCACTGGGCGGCAAGCTGGCGCCGGACAAGTTCCGGGTGGGCGGCGGCCACGGCGCCTCGGACAAGAACTATGGGCCCGCACTGATCGACGACGACACCCCGCCCCTGCCGCATGCGCGCTTTCGCTGGGCCTACCTGATCACCCTCGTGGCGGCGGCCGCCATCCTCTGGGGCGTGACGATGGCCGTGCTGGACGACCCGGTGTTGCGAACCATGGGGGAGTTCTTCACCAAGGCCGCGTTCGTCACCTTCGGCGGCGCCTACGCCGTCCTGCCCTACGTGTATCAGGGCGGGGTCGACACCTACGGCTGGCTCACCGGCACCCAGATGATCGACGGCCTGGCGCTCGGCGAAACGACGCCAGGGCCGCTGATCATGGTGGTGGCCTTCGTCGGCTTCGTCGGCGCCTGGACCAAGGAAATCTTCGGTCCCGACGCCCTGTTGCTGGCGGGCTTCGTGGGTGCATCGGTGGCCACCTTCTTCACCTTCCTGCCCAGCTTCGTCTTCATCCTGGCGGGGGCCCCGCTGGTGGAATCCACCCACGGCAAGCTGAGGTTCACCGCGCCCCTCACCGCCATCACCGCGGCCGTGGTAGGGGTGGTGCTCAACCTGGCGCTGTTCTTCGGCTGGCATGTAATCTTCCCGCGCGCCACCGAAGCGGCGCCGTTCTCGGGTGGCTTCGAATGGTTCTCCGCGCTGATCTCGATCGCAGCCTTCATCGCGCTGTGGAAGTACAAACAGGACGTCATGAAGGTGATCGGCGCGTGCGCCGCCATCGGCCTGGTTCAAGCCCTGGTGTAGCGCGACTGCATATCGATTGCATGATTTCTTGGTTTGCCGTTCCGTGCGGCGTGGCTATCGTAATGGCCCTGACGATCTGATTGCCGCCCCGCGAAACCTGGAGACTTCCGTGCCGCTCACCGAACTCGTGCACTACTTCAACAAGCGCAACCAGTTTGCGCGCGGCGGGGCGCAAGAAGAGGGACTCGAGTTCAGCGCGGGTCGCGTCCGCGCCCGCGTTGGCAACCGCCTCCTCGGCAGCGTGTTCCAGCCGCTGGTGGAGCGCGCCAGTGGGCGGGTCGTCGGCCACGAGGCGCATCTGCAGGTCCTCGCCGGCGAAGGCCTGGCGCTGCCCGCTCAAGCGGTCTTCCTCGACGCGCAGGATGATGCGGAGCTGGTCCACCTCGACCGCCTCGTCCGTACGCTTCATGCGCTGAACTTTCTGCTCCAGCGCGAACAGTCGGGCGGGTTTCTGGCCCTCAATGTGCATCCCCAGCTCATTCGCGCCGTTCCCGACCACCACGGCCAGGTTTTCGAGAGCGTGTTGTCGCGCTGCGGCCTGACACCCGACCGGGTGGTCCTCGAGATCACCGACGACGGCTTTACCGATCCCGCGCGCCTGGCTTGTGCGATCGCCGAGTACCAGGAACGAGGCTATCGCATCGCACTCGACAACTTCGGACGCCATTCGTCTGCCCTCGATCGGCTCGAGGTGCTGGCGCCCGATATTGTCAAACTCGATCGCAGCCTTGCCGGCCACGGCAGCCACCTCGCGCTCGCGCGACGCGTCGTCTCGGAGCTCGTGCCCGAAATCCGCCGCCTCTGCATGCTGATCACGAGTCAACACATCGAACATGCCGAGCAGCTTGAGCTGGCGAAGGATCTGGACATCGACTGGCTGCAGGGACATTTCCTCGGCCACCCCGACCAGGACTGCAAGCCGATCGTCAAGCCGCGTCGCCGGCGACTGGCGGCCTGAGCCGGAGCGCGCCATGCCGAGGGCAATCGACAGCGCAGTGATGATGCGCAGGATGTCGTGTCCTCGTCACGGTTGGTGAACGAGAGCGCCACGTCGCGAATGCCCTTGTTGCGTCCAACCACGCCAACGTGGATCACACGCATCTCGACGCGAGGATGGCTCTAATCGGCAGCCAGGTGAAGGGGCTAGCCTTCGGGTGCGAGCAGGTGGCGCGCGAGGGTCTGTGTGTGGCGCCGCAACTCCGGCACCGCGATCGCCTCCCAGTAGCGCGCGCGCAGCATGGGCCCGACGTAATGCAGTCCCGGGACCCCCTCGCCGTCCCGGTCGATCACGCGGTAGCGCTCGTCAAGCTCGAGGCCGATGCGCTGCGGATCTGCCCGCACATAGCCCTGGTCGCGCAATTGCGTGACCAGGGGTGAGACCGTAAGGCGGCTAATGTCGTAATCCGGGCCAGTGCAATTCACCACGACGGCGGCCTCCAGTTCGCGCACCGCGCCACCCGCGCGCGGCTGCACCCGGACCAGCACCCCCTGCCCCCCGGCCTGCATCTCCTGGACCTTTCCGGCAACGACTTCGGCCTGCCCGGATTGCAGCATTCCGCGCAGACGCCGGTAGGCGCTCGGCGCCAGACGATGTCGATGGATGTCCCACCACGGGCCGACGCGGGCGAGAAAGCGCCGCCGCTCCCGGTCTGGCAGCCGACGCCAGATCTCGGGCGTATGGGGGCGCAGTGCATTGATGACATCACGCCAGTTGTAGCCTTGTTGCTGGCGGATACGGATCTGGCGCCGGATAGCGCGCAGGTAGGCAAAGGTCGTCGGCGGCAAGCCGGCCAGGTAGCTGGGGAACGCCGTCGTTGCCGGCGCTTGCGGAAGGGTGCGATGCCCCTTCGGCAGCAGGCCGCGCCGGGACAGCAGGAACACCTTGCGCTCCTCATCCCGGCTGGTCAGGCGAAACAGCGCATCGATCGCGGTGTGCCCGGTGCCCAGCACCACCACCGGCTGGCCGGCGGGAATGTGATCCATGGCCGCGTAATCCCACGGGTTGCCGATATAGCGGCCCGAATCGGCGAGCGCATCCGCGAAGCGCAACGGCTGCGCGCCCAGGTGCCCGAGCGCCAGCACCACCTGACTGGCCACCAGCACCGCGCCATCGGCCAGCGCGACTTCCATTGCCGACGAGGCCTCGCTCCGCCGTATCGCCGCGGCCTGCGCCCGAAGCCGGGTGAACGGCGTCGGACTTGCGCGCGCGGCAAGGTGCAGCGTGTGCTCGAGGTAATCGCCAAACAAGCGCCGCGGAACGAACGATCCTTCGTTGAAGGCAGGGTCGATGTCGCGACAGTACTCAAGGAAATGTCCCGGCTCGTCGGCCAGTGCACTCATGTTGCCGGCGGGCACGTTGAGCAGCATGCTGTCGTCCCAGATGCGATACGCCAGGCCGCGTGCGACACGCGGATGCTGTTCGATCAAGGTGATACGCACCTGGTCCGGTGCCGCCTCACGCAGCAGATGCACGGCGGTCAGCGTACCGCTGAAGCCGCCCCCGACGATGACCACGTGCTGCGGGTGTGACGCACTCAATTCATGTCTCACGGTGACTTATCAGAAGGCGAAGCGATCGAGCACATAGCGCTCTGCACGCATGATCGCAGCACGCTGGGCCGGCAGACCATAAGCGTATCCCTGGACCAGCACGCCCGCGGGCAGGACACCGTCCAGCTTGGCCTCGAGGCGGGTGACGATGACGCTCGCGCGCTCGCGCAGGCTCACCAGCCAGGCCAGGCGGGCGCGCCAGTCATCGGCAAGGAACAAGCGAGCACTGTCGACCTTGACGAACTGGGCCGGCACCCGACTGGAGAGTGCCTGCCACTGCATCGGCGAGTCGACGTTGATCGCCACCTGAAAGCCGTTGTTGCGGTAGTTGCGTAACACGAAGGCCAACAGGTCGGGCTGAGTGCTCGCCTCGAGCGGCGTCTCGATGACGATGCGCTCGGGCGGCAGATCAAGTGCATCCACCACCTTGCGGAACGCCGCACCATGATCGCCGCTGACGGCGGCGAGCAGGCGGCCATGCACCTTGAGGAACAGCAGGCTGTCGCCTTCGACCGAGCTCAGGAAGTTGAGCGCATGGACGGTCCGCGCGACGCGATCGAGCGCGACCAAGCGATTATCGTCGGCGTTGGCCGAGAACAGCGTCCATGGCGACAGTGCGCGCTCGCCGCTGCCAAGGATGCGCAGGTACGCCCCATAGCCGATCGTGCTGCCGTCCGGCGGCAGCACGACCGGCTGGAAGACGCTCGACAGTTCGCAGCCGAACCAGTCGCCGACCACGCCACCATCGGCCAGGCGGCGCAGCTGCCGTCCGCCTTCGCGCTCGAGCGGCAAGCGGTCGAGGAATTCACGAGCTCGTCCTGCAAGGGTGCCGGATGCGTTTTCCACGTCCTTATCCATTTTCTTGTCTCCTCCTGCACGCGCCCTACCGGGCCCGTGCCTCAGGTCAAGGCATCGGCCCAGATGTTGCGTGCCCACGCCAGGGCAAACTTGCCCTCGAGATCATTGGCGACGGCCGACAGCCCGCCCGCCCCCTTGACCGGCAGTAGCGTGTTCTCCTGCGTGTCGAACTTGTGCACCGAGGCCACATGCACCACATCGCGATCGGAGACGAAGCTGTAGCAGGTTTTGGCGATGATCGGCGTCGGATTCGGTTCGAGTCCGGTGAGGCTGGCGATGACCGCATCCGCAGCCACCTTGGCGTGGTTGTTAGCCATGAAGCCGGACTTCGGCATGCCGGGCGCCGACGCGGTCGCGTCGCCGATCACATGCACGCCGGGCACCGCAGTCGACTCGAAAGTACGGAAATCGACCCCTGCCCAACGCCCGCCGACGTTGGCGAGCGGGGCGGCGATGCGCCCGCTGCGCTGCGGCGGGATGACGTTGAAGAGATCCGCGCGCACGCTCTCGAACTCGAGCCTGGCCTCTTTCGAGCGCACATCGAAATCCTGCAGCACGCTGTTTGCGCGGTATTCGATGATGCCCTTGTAGCGCTCTTCCCAGGCCTGAAGGAACAAGGCCTTCTTCGAGGTGATATCCGGGTTGCCGTCGAGGATCAGCACCTTGGCGCGCGGCTTGTGCTGCTTGAAGTAATGGGCGATGACGCTGGCGCGCTCGTACGGACCCGGCGGGCACCGATAGGGCGCCTTCGGGATCGAGATCGCGAACACGCCACCGTCGGGCAAGTCCTCGAGCCGCTTGCGCAACGCCACGGTCTGAGCGCCCGCCTTCCATGAATGCAGCACCTGCTGCTGGGCCTCGGCGTTGTTCAGGCCGGGAATCTGCTCGTAGAGGAAGTCGATGCCGGGCGCGACGATCAGCCGGTCCCAGGGCAGCGGGTCGCCCTTGGCAAGACGGACCTCGCGCTTGTCGACGTCGATGGCCACGGCTTCATCGCGCACCAGGCGCACGCCGTACTTGGCCAGCCCGTCATAGGCGAGGGTGATGTCCTCGATCTGCTTGACCCCCGCCAGCACCAGGTTGCTGATCGGGCAGGAAACGAAGTTTTGGTTGCGCTCGATGAGCGTGACCTCGAGGCGCGGCTCCCACTTCTTCAGATACTTGGCGGCGGTCGCGCCGCCAAAGCCGCCACCGATGACGACCACGCGCCCCGGCGACGCACGGCCGACGGCGGTCGCACATGCACCGACGCCCACTCCGGCACCCAGCGCAGCGGCCAGTCCGCCAGCGGCCTTGATGAAACCTCGACGATCGAGTGTGCTCATGTCCGCCTCCTCAGCGCTTGGATTGGGCGGCAAACCACTGTGCCAGCCGCTTCAGTTCATCGTCCGTATAGCCCTTGGCATGCTGGTGCATGACCGTCGCCGGGCGTACGTCGCGCTTGAACTCGATGAGCAGCGTGAAAAGCTCGTCCGCGCTGCGTCCCGCAAGGCTGGTCATGCCGGCCTGGGCATGACCGTCGGTGCCGTGGCAGGCCGCGCAGGCGGCGGCCCACACACGCACCTGGCGATGGCCGGGTTCGGCCTGCGCCGGAAAGGCGCAAACGAGCGTCGCAGCGGCCACAAGGGCCGCAAACGCGCGAGCAGGAATGGGCATGTCATGACTCCGGATGGGTTCGATGTGGCGGATGCTCGCCGATCCGCCGCCGAAACCGAACGAAGAAATTCTGCAGAGATATCCAGGCCCGCAGATTAGGCCCACGCGACCGCGACCCGCTCAGGACCGACGTCGCCGCCAGCGCGCAATTGCCAGCAGCAGCGCCGCCCCCAGGGCGGCGCCGGCCGCCAGTCCCGTCCAGCTGCTCACCGGCACCGGGTTGCGCACCACGATGTAGAGCAGCGCCGCGGGCAAGGCGATCGCGAAGGCGACGTTGCCGCCGTCGCGGGTGCGCACCAGCATCACACACACGGCATAGAGAAAGCGCATCAGCACGACCAACAGCAGCGCCAGCAGGAAATTGCCAAAGAAATCCGTCACCGCCCTCTCTCCCTGAACAAGCCGGCACGCGCGAACCGACTCACACTGCGGCCGCTCGCATTGTATTCGGCAAGCAACAACACAAGAACCTGCAAACGATTTCAGCATTCCCTCGATAAGCAAAGCGGATTCTCTTCGTTCGGGGCAAGCCGTCCGCATCGTGGCCGACGGCAGCGGGCTCGTGAACAACTACAACTTCTATATCGCGTCGCGCCCCTTCGTGGAAAAGTACCCGCAGGTACTCGCCTCGGCGCTCGAGGCGATCAACGAAACCGGCGAATGGGTAGCGCAGAACCAGAAAGAAGCGGCTGCCATCGTCGCCCCGCAGATCGGCCTGCCGGTCGAGATCGCCGAAGTGTCGGTGTCCCGCTACGGCTACGGTGTCAAGCCCCTCACCGAGGACGTGATCCAGCACCAGCAACAGATGGCCGACACCCTGGCCGATCTGAAACTGATCCCGAAGCGGCTCGACGTGGCTTCGGTCGTCTGGCGCCCGGCGCGCTGACCCGCTCGCGATGACAGGACAGACAATGAGCAGCGAAAGCCCCTTGAACACCCTTTGGTTCCTGCCGATGGCGGAGCGTGACGCGCAGCCACCGGCACACGATTCCGCCCACCCCCGGGGGCGGATTGCCCCCATCGGCGAGATCGTGGGGTATGCGCATCACCCCAAGCCTGCCCAAAGCTGGGGGCTGCGCAGTGTCGAATCCAGAACCCACTCTCGCTGCCCGCGGCCTGGCGCGCATCGGCCCTTGGCTGGTACCCGTGGCGATCCTCGCGGGCTGGCAGCTCGCCGCTCAACTCGGCTGGCTGTCGACCCGTATCCTGCCCGCGCCCTCCGCAGTGCTCGCCGCAGGCTGGTCGCTCGCCGCCTCGGGCGAACTGCTGACCCATATGCAGGCCAGCTTTGCCCGCGCCGCGATCGGCTTCGCCATCGGCGGCGGAATCGGCTTCTTCTTCGGCCTGATGAACGGATGCTACCGACTGGCGGAGAATCTGTTCGACACCACACTGCAGATGGTGCGTAACGTACCTCACCTCGCGCTCATCCCGCTGGTCATCCTGTGGTTTGGTATCGGCGAGGAGGGCAAGCTCTTCCTGGTCGCATTGGGCGTGTTCTTCCCGGTGTACCTGAACACCTTCCACGGCATCCGCTCGGTCGACGCCGCCCTGGTGGAGATGGGACGGTCCTACGGCCTGTCGGGCTGGTCGCTGTTCCGTCATGTGATCCTGCCCGGTGCCTTGCCAAACATCCTCGTCGGTGTGCGCTACTCACTCGGCTTCATGTGGCTGACGCTGATCGTGGCCGAAACGATTGCCGCCAGTTCGGGCATCGGCTACATGGCAATGAACGCGCGCGAGTTCCTGCAGACCGACGTCGTCGTGCTGGCCATCCTGCTCTATGCCGTGCTGGGCAAGGCAGCCGACGTCGCCGCACTGGCGGAGGTCGGCCTTGCCGACCGTGCAGGTGAATGGCCGTCTCGCCTGTCGGGCGGGCAGCGGCAGCGTGTCGCGCTTGCCCGGGCACTGGTCCACAAACCACGCCTGTTGCTGCTCGACGAGCCGCTTGGCGCACTCGACGCGCTCACCCGTATCGAGATGCATGCACTGATCGAGCGCCTCTGGCAGACGCAAGGCTTCACCGCACTGCTCGTCACCCACGACGTGTCGGAGGCGGTAGCCCTTGCCGATCGCGTGCTGCTGATCGAGGACGGCACGCTGGCACTCGATCAGCGCGTCGATCTCACGCGTCCGCGCGACCGCAGCAGCCCGCGCTTCACCAGGATGGAGGACGAAGTCCTGCGGCGTGTGTTGCAACACCCTCCCATCGAAGATAGGCCGCAAGCCCCGTCAGCGCCGTTCGGAGCGTGGCGCTGGGCTGCGTGATTAGCAGAAAATAGAATAAGCAACGCGGTTTTTATTATTTTTTTGCCCTGCAACATCTCGATAGACTCCGGCTCATTCCCCTCTGCCGGAGTCAAAAGTGCACAACAACACAGCCTCATCAGTACTTCGCCGCGCCCTTGCGGCCCTGATCCTCGGTAGCGTAGCCTCGTTCGCAGTAGCCGACGGCGGCATCTTCGACCAGATCGCGGTGAAACGCTGATGGCCGCAGCCCGAACCTTTCGCGTGCTGCCGGGCTTCAATCTCACGCTCGGCTACACGCTCGGCTACCTGTCGCTGATCGTGCTGATCCCGCTCGCCGCGGTGTTCCTGAAGACGGCCGAGCTGAGCTTCGCCGAATTCTGGGACGTCGTCACCTCGCCGCGGGTGGTGGCGTCCTACAAGCTGTCCTTCGGCATGTCGCTCGCGGCAGCGGCGATCAACGCGGTGTTCGGCCTGATGCTGGCGTGGGCGCTGGTGCGCTATTCCTTCCCCGGCAAGAAGCTGATCGATGCGCTGGTGGACCTACCCTTCGCGCTGCCCACCGCGGTGGCCGGCATCTCGCTGACCGCGTTGTACGCGAAGAACGGCTGGTTCGGCCAGTTCCTCGAGCCGCTCGGCATCCAGGTCGCGTTCAAGCCGCTGGGCGTACTGGTGGCGCTGGTGTTCATCGGCCTGCCCTTCGTGGTGCGCACGGTGCAGCCGATCCTCGAGGACCTGGACACCGAACTCGAGGAAGCCTCGGCGAGCCTCGGCGCGCAGCGCTGGCAGACCTTCCGCCACGTCATCATGCCGATCCTGTTCCCCGCGCTGCTGACCGGCTTCGCGCTCGCCTTCGCCCGTGCCGTCGGCGAGTACGGTTCGGTCATCTTCATCGCCGGCAACATCCCGATGGTGTCCGAGATCACCCCGCTGATGATCATCACCAAGCTCGAGCAGTACGACTACACCGGCGCCACGGCGATCGCCACCGTGATGCTGGTCCTGTCCTTCATCCTGCTGCTCGCCATCAACGGCCTGCAGGCATGGACCGCCAAACGCACCGGGAGGGACCGCTGACATGGCTGGCGCAACCACACTTCGCATCGGCGCGGGCGTCCACGCCGGCCAGACCCGCTTCGAGGCGCGCGCGGCAACGCGCGAAACGCCCTTGGTGAAATGGCTGATCCTGGGCACGGCGCTGAGTTTCTTCGCGATCTTCCTGCTGATGCCGCTGATCGCGGTCTTCGTCGAGGCCCTGCGCAAGGGCTTGGAGACCTATGTCAGCGCGCTGGTCGACCCGGACGCGCTGTCGGCCCTGCGCCTGACGCTGCTGGCCGCGGCGATCGCCGTGCCGCTGAACCTGGTGTTCGGCGTGTGCGCGGCGTGGGCGATCGCCAAGTTCGAGTTCCGCGGCAAGCACTTCCTGATCACCCTGATCGACCTGCCCTTCTCGGTGTCGCCGGTGATCGCCGGCCTGATCTACGTGCTCGTGTTCGGCGCCCAGGGCTGGTTCGGCCCATGGCTGTCCGAGCATGACATCAAGATCATCTTCGCCGTGCCGGGGATCGTGCTCGCCACCGTGTTCGTCACCTTCCCCTTCATCGCCCGCGAGCTGATCCCGCTGATGCAGGCGCAGGGCAAGGAGGAAGAGGAAGCGGCGATCGTGCTCGGCGCCAACGGCCTGCAGGCCTTCTGGTATGTGACCCTGCCCAACATCAAGTGGGGCCTGCTGTATGGCGTGATCCTGACCAACGCCCGCGCCATGGGCGAGTTCGGCGCGGTGTCGGTGGTGTCCGGTCATATCCGCGGCCTCACCAACACGCTGCCGCTGCATGTCGAGATCCTCTACAACGAATACCAGTTCGCGGCCGCCTTTGCGGTGGCCTCGCTGCTGGCCCTGCTGGCCCTGGTGACCCTCGCCCTCAAGACCTGGGTCGAGCATCGCGCCGCCGCAGCCCACCGCCTTTCACAGGACGACGCATCATGAGCATCCAGGTACGCAACATCGACAAGCGCTTCGGCAGCTTCGTCGCCCTCGACAACATCTCGCTCGACTTCCCCACCGGCCAGCTCGTCGCCCTGCTCGGTCCCTCGGGCTGCGGCAAGACCACCCTGCTGCGCATCATTGCAGGGCTGGAACAGGCCGACGCCGGCCAGGTGCTGCTCGACGGCGACGATGCCTCCGGCACCCATGTGTGCGACCGCCAGGTCGGCTTCGTGTTCCAGCATTACGCGCTGTTCCGCCACATGACGGTGTTCGACAACGTGGCCTTCGGCATGCGCATGAAGCCGCGCGGCAAGCGCCCGTCCGAGAAGCAGATCAAGGACAAGGTGCACGATCTGCTCAACCTGGTGCAGCTCGACTGGCTGGCCGACCGTTTCCCCTCGCAGCTCTCCGGTGGCCAGCGCCAGCGCATCGCGCTCGCCCGTGCGCTGGCGGTGGAGCCGCGCGTGCTGCTGCTCGACGAGCCCTTCGGCGCGCTCGATGCCAAGGTGCGCAAGGAGCTGCGGCGCTGGCTGCGCAAGCTGCACGACGAGCTGCATATCACCTCGGTCTTCGTCACCCACGACCAGGAGGAGGCGCTGGAAGTGGCCGACCGCGTGGTGCTGATGAACCAGGGCCGTGTCGAGCAGGTCGGCACGCCAGAGGAGGTCTATCGCCACCCGGCGACGCCCTTCGTGTATGGATTCCTCGGGTCGGTGAACTTCTTCCACGGCCGGGTCGAAGGCGAGGGGCTGCGCGTCGGCGACGAGCATCTGCAGCACGGTGTCGGCGCGCTCGACCAGGGCGCCGAGGTGGTGGCCTTCGCCCGCCCGCACGAACTCGAGATCGTGGTCGATGGCGGTGCCGGGCAAGGTATTGCCGCCCGCATCAGCCGCGTCCTCGCCTTCGGCGTGACCGCCCGCATCGAGCTCGACGGCGTCAACGGTGCAAGCGGCCAGCACTTCGAGGTCGAGCTCACCCGCGAGCGCGTCGCCGCGCTCGGCCTGCACGAGGGCCAGCACGTGCGCCTGCTGCCCTCCCGTCTCAGCGTCTTCGAACAACAGCACACGGCCGCAGCGGGAGCCGCACGATGAACTTCCAGCAGCTGCGCATCATCCGCGAGACGGTGAGGCGCGGGTTCAACCTGACCGAGGTGGCGAACGCCTTGTTCACCTCGCAGTCGGGCGTCTCCAAGCACATCAAGGACCTCGAGGACGAGCTTGGGGTCGAGCTGTTCACGCGCAAGGGCAAGCGCCTGCTCGGCCTCACCGAACCCGGCAAGGAGCTGGTGGTGATGGTCGAGCGCATGCTGCTCGACGCCGCCAACATCAAGCGCCTGGCCGAGCAATACAGCAACGCCGACCAGGGCCAGCTCACCGTCGTCACCACCCACACCCAGGCGCGCTACGCGCTGCCCAAGGTGGTGGCCGCCTTCAAGCAGGCCTTTCCCAAGGTGCACCTGAAGCTGCACCAGGGCAGCCCGGCCGAGATCGTGCAGATGCTGCTCGACGGCGAGGCCGACATCGGCGTCGCCACCGAGGCCCTGGCGGACGTGCCGGAGCTGGCCTCCTTCCCCTACTACGGCTGGCAGCATGCAGTGGTGGTGCCCGCCGGCCACCCTCTGGAGGCGGTGCAGCCGCTGACGCTCGAGGCCATCGCCCAGCACCCGGTCATCACCTATCACGAGGGTTTCACCGGCCGCACCCGCATCGACAAGACCTTCGCCGCCGCGGGACTGAAGCCGGCGGTGGTGATGTCCGCACTCGACGCCGACGTCATCAAGACCTATGTCGAGCTCGGCCTGGGCGTCGGCATCCTGGCCTCGATGGCCTTCAGCCCGGAGCGCGATCCCGGGCTGCGCATGCTCGACAGCAACGCGCTGTTCGCCGAGAACGTGACCCGCATCGCGGTGCGCCGCGGCCACTACCTGCGCGGCTTCGCCTACCGCTTCATCGAGCTGTGCGCGCCGGAATTGACCGAGGCGGTGGTGTCGCATGCGGTGGGAGAAGTGAGCAAGTAGCGCTCGGCGGAGAGCTCAGCTCCCGGAGTGCGGTCAAGATACCGGACGCTGACCGCGATACTGGATTCCGTGCCGCCGAGGAGGCCGATGGTTCTCATGGCGCTGAGCCCTTTCCCACAAGCTTGTCGACGGCGAGTTCCAGTTCTCCGGCAATTGCCAGAAGATCGGCCACCAGGCGGGGATCGACGTCGAAATACCCCTCATACTCGGCGAGGTTGCGCTTGTTGTGACAAAGATCGAGTACGCGCCACTTCGCGGCGGGAAAGCCCAATGTATGCGGCAGGGCCTGAAACACGAGGTAGCGGTTGTCGGATCGATAACCATGCCAGCGCAGCGCCGCCAATGCATACGCATGCGCGGCGTTGTAGGTGAGGTCGAACACGCTCTCGACGCTCAAGCTCGGGGTGCGTGCATCTGCGAGACGACGACGCGCCGACCGCAGCAGCCCCTCGATCTCGCTGCGACTGGGCGGTTCGGCCTTGAGGCCTCCCTTGCTGATGCGGGCGAGGTTATCGAGTGGGGAGGTCACCGCCGTCTCCAATCAGAAATATCTTTGCTTGCTCGAGCACGCGCAGCACGAAACTATTACCTTCCTGAAGTTTTGAGGCGAGATCGGCCGAGGTATAGAGCGTCGGGTTCACCCTGCGCCCTAGCTGGGCTTCGACCGCCGCCAGCACCTCGTAAAGATCGGTATAGCCAAGCTCATCCGAAACCAGAAAAAGGTCGACGTCGCTCGACGCCGTGTCGCTTCCCTTGGCGACCGAACCGTATATGAACGCGACCCGGATCTGCTCGGCGAAACCTTCGAGCGCGCCCTTGAGCACGTCAGCGAGGCCGAAGGTCTTGACCACAATGCTGCGCAACTCCTGGAAGATGGGCGCCTCCGGGTTGGCCTGATAATGCTTCTGGTTGCCGATCTGGGTCACCGTGACCAGTCCGCTCGACACGAGTTTTTCGAGCTCGCGCTGTAGTGCACCACGCCCGCTTGCGGTGAGTCGCAGCAACTCGTTCCCATAGAACGAGCGCGCCGGCTGACCGAACAACAGGCTGAGCAAGCGCTGTTGCAGGCCGGAAAAGAGGGCATTGCCGAGGGCTGTGGCGCTGTCTGTGATCCCCATGGCGGGGATTATAGTCCCCAAAAAGGGGATGCTAGCGACAAGATTTGCGTACGAAGCGGGAGGACAGACGACGCCAGAGGCCGCCCGCCGCCGGGAACCATGTAGCTCGTCACCCATCGCAGAAAACATCCGTTTCACGATGCTCAACCGGGGCCGGGAGCTCGCCCACTTCGCCCCCCACTGCCGCACCTCAACGCTCCCGCGCTGGCCCATGACAACCCTCCGCCTCATCCTCGGCGACCAGCTCAACGCCGCCCATTCCTGGTTCCGCAGCCCGCGCGCCGACGTGCTGCACGTGATGATGGAGGTGCGCAGCGAGACCGACACCGTGCGCCATCACGCGCAGAAGGTGCTGGCGATCTTCGCCGCGATGCGCGCCTTCGGCTCCGCGCTGCAGGCCGCCGGCCACCGGGTGCGCTACCTGAAGATCGGCGATGCCGACAACCGCCAGGCCTTCGCCGCCAACCTCGCCTCGGTAGCAGGCGAATGCGGCGCAACCCGCTTCGAGCGCATGGAGGCCGACGAATGGCGGATGGAACGGCTGCTGGACGAGGCCGCACAGGCGCTTGCCCTGCCGCATGAGGTGGTTGGCAGCGAGCACTTCCTAGCCGACCGCGCCGAACTCGCCCGGCGCTTCGCCGCCAAGGTGCCGCGCATGGAGTTCTTCTACCGCGACATGCGCCGCCGCCATCGCATCCTGCTCGACGCCGAGGACGCCCCAGTGGGCGGCGTGTGGAATTTCGACGCGCAGAACCGCCAGAAATGGCCCGGCGATCCGCCCGCGCCGGAATGGCCCTGGGCTGGCCACGACCTGACGGCGCTGTGGGACGAGATCCTTGCTGCCGGCGTGCAGACGATCGGCGCGCCGCACGCCGGGCGCGTGCGCTGGCCGCTGACCCGGCGCGAGGCGCGCGCCGGCCTCGCGCATTTCGTCGACCACGCCCTGCCCGGGTTCGGCCCCTACCAGGACGCGATGAGCACGCGCTCGACGACGCTGTTCCACTCCGGGCTGTCGTTCGCGCTCAACGTCAAGCTGCTGCATCCGCGCGAAGTCATTGATGCCGCGGTCTCAGCCTGGCAGGCGGGCAAGGTGGAGCTGGCGAGCTGCGAGGGCTTCGTGCGCCAGATCCTGGGCTGGCGCGAGTTCGTGCGCGGCGTGTACTGGGCGCGCATGCCGGGCTACGCGCAGGGCAACGCGCTCGACGCCCACCGTCCACTGCCGGCCTGGTACTGGAGCGGCGAAACGAAGATGAACTGCCTGCACCACGCGGTTTCGCAATCGCTCGATACCGCCTACGCCCACCACATCCAGCGCCTGATGATCACCGGCAACTTCGCCCTGCTCGCCGGCTGCGACCCGGACGAAGTCGACGCCTGGTACCTCGGCATCTACGCCGACGCCTTCGAGTGGGTGGAGATGCCCAACACCCGCGGCATGAGCCAGTTCGCCGACGGCGGCGTAATCGCCAGCAAGCCCTACGCCGGCGCGGCGAGCTACATCGGCAAGCAGTCCGACTACTGCAAGACCTGCGCCTACGACGCCAAGCGCCGCCACGGCGCCAGCGGCCGACCCGCCTGCCCCTTCAACAGCCTGTACTGGGACTTCCTGCTGCGCCACGAGGCGCGCTTCGCGCGCAACCCGCGCATGGCGATGCCCTACAAGGCGTGGACCAAGATGGACGAAGCCGAGCGCGCCGCCACGCTGGCGCAAGCGGCCCATTGGCTGGCGCGGCTCGATCATCTCTGAATCCCCCCGCGCACGAGATCGAGCGCCCGCAGCAGCCCCCCGGTTGCTGGCGTCATGGCGAATGCAAGGACCGCGCACCCGCATTTGCGGACAGCTGCCGTCATGATGCGAATCGCATCATTGCCAGCCCCAAAGTTGACGTCCGTGCAACAACGACCTACCCCGACCACAAGAGTCGGCCGTCGTCGGCGTTACCACAACGTCGGTGCGGCGCTCAGTCGAAACCCGTAGCGGAAAGTCCTGCGCTAATCGAGCAGGAAGTCCCGGATCAGTTCGAGCCGCGCCCGGCGCGTATCGCTGTCGCGGTCCATGAACGGATGAGCATAGTCGGCGCGCACCTCGGTGCGTGCGCCCTGCGTCGCCGCGCGCTCGACCATTTCGGCCGAATCGCCCACCGGCACCACGGTGTCCCGTTCGCCGGCGATCAGCAGCATGCGCGAGGCATCGTCGGGCAGGTTGACCACCGGATCGTACTGCTCCGGGCAGCCGAGACCGGAGACGCGGCTGGGTGCGGAATCGATCACGGCACGGTCGTATCCGGCGCCGGCGCCGATCACGTTGAGCATGACCACGCCGCCGAAGGAGATGCCGTACAGCAGGCGCTTGCCGCCGGTCGGCGCGACGAGTGCGTCGGCCATTTCGCGGTAGTCGCCGACGATCGCCTGCAGCCGCCGCCGGCCCTCCGAGGCGCCGTAGCCGCGGTAGTCGAAGATGTAGACGTCGAGCCCCGCCGCGGCGAAGCCGGTCAGGCTCGTGAGCAACTGGTCCGCGAGCATGGCGTTGCCCTGCGCGACCAGCAAGGTGCCGGCGGTAGCGCCGTCGGGCGCGGTGCTGCTGAGCTTGTAGCCGCGCAGCACGCGCCCGTCGCGGGTGCGGTAGGTGGTCGCCTTGGCGTTGGCAACGGCCTCTGCCCGACCGGGATCGGGCTTGCCGGCGAAGCGGCTCCAGATCATGAAGACGAAGGCTTCCTTGGGCCAGCCGCAAACGCTGACCTCGGGATCAGGCGAGCTCCCTGCCGATGCGCACCCGCCAAGCATCGCCGTCAGGCAGGCGGAAAGCCTGCGCCAGATGGGTCTCATCGAACGCGCTCCAGTCCGTGTCGCCCGTGCGCGGCGGAGAAGCGCAGCGCCTTCCGTCGCAGGGCACCGCCACGATAAGTCACGGCGTTCGCCAGCGTCCAGATCCATAGCCTGGGCAGCACCGCTCGCGAAGGCGACAAGCGCTCCCACATGGCAAACGCCGTTGAAATCCAGACGCTGCAGGACAGGTCCAGCGCAAGCACGGTAGTGCAGGCAGAAACCTCGGGGTCGGGTCTGGACTCGTTGCCGATCGAACTCTGCGTGGCGGGACGCTCCAGCTTGCAAGCCTCAACTGAGTTGCCGCGGTAGGCGGACTGCAGCCGGCCCGTTGCTGTTACGCAGCATTCTCCAAAGCGGTCCTTCGCCGAACCTCTCGTTTTGCAAGCCTTGACGCTCCGAAGCTGCCGTTGGTGACCTATCACTGCCGGCCATCACCTGCCGTTGGCGATCCCGTCAGAATTTCCCTCGTCGGATGGTCCTGGATGACCGGTTTACGGCGACCAACTCGGCGCTCTCGTTGGCTCCACCCGGCCATCACCGGCCGTTGGAGATCCGGCCAGGATTTCCCTCGCTGGATCGCCTTGGGTGACCGGTTTACGGCGGCCAACTCGAACCCCGCCTTGGCTCGACCCGGCCATTTGCTGCCACACATGGTAGTAGCAGAATCGTCATTCCAGCGACCGGTGAGCTCCGGAACCAGCCATAGAGCGAGCTGAGGCCAACGTGGCTCGTAAGTTGGCCGGCACTGCGCTCTTGAAGCCGATGCTCACCAGCTCTGCCGTCAGTGTCGGGCAAAAACCGCCGCGCTTCCGTCAAGCCCGACCAGGAGTGTCTCATAGGGTTGCGGGGTCGACGTCTCCATCCCCGGCGACCCCTGCGGCATGCCCGGCGTAGCCAGTCCGATGGCCT
>NZ_DAOMPS010000018.1:0-74913 GCF_035444905.1 Thauera sp. | reverse complement strand
CTCGGATATCTCAAGGCGCGCTGCGTAGCAACGACGCCGCTGGGTGAGCGCTTACCTTGTTCGAGTAGAGGAAGCGCGAACAAAATTGGGGTCTGTCCCCCATTTTCTTTGCAGGCGGAGTGAGGCGGGTGAGCAGGGCGCTGCCGCGACGGGGAACAGAAAGCCCGCCGGGCAGGACCACGGCGGGCTTTGGGGTGAGGCTAGGTCAGGTGGGAAATTGGGGTCTGTCCCCTATTTCCCTATATTTCTCTCCCCGCTTCTTCAATTACACGTTGCTGGCAACCAGCTTGCCTTGGCTGACCCCGTCGCCGCCCCCGTGCACACCCACTCCGTGATCGTAAAGCCACTGGTGAAGTTGGCAGCCGTGGCAGCATTCGCACCATTCCGGGGGGTGAGAGTAATGGTCAGTCCGGCCAAATCGTCCGCGCCCGTAACCGCAATCACACCGGCATCACTAACACTGAGTGCGCTAGCATACTTCGTTGCAACGAAACCGGTGTCGCAATCATCCGGGTCTCCGCTAACTTGTGCTCGCTCGCTCGCGCAAGTACGTGCGGTACTTGCCGCTAACATCATTTCGGACGCGCGTGCCCTTTGCGTGTAGTCCTGATACGCCGGCAGTGCCACCGCAGCCAAAATACCAATGATCGCCACGACGATCATCAGTTCGATCAGGGTGAAGCCTTGTTGCATCTTCTTCATTTCAGTTCTCCTTGATGGGAAACCACGGAAAGTCCGCTTGCCTACCCTTCAGCAAACCCCGTGCCAGGCCCGAAACCCCGCTTTCCCGTGACGCAGTTCCGCCGACTTGACACGATTCCAGGGCGGAATGTGACAAGCCCCCCGGAACGGGTTGTCAACATGTGACAAAGGAGGTGTGTCGGCCGCTTTGCGTAGCATGGGCGCCGCCTTCGAACCGCATTAGTGCTCTCCCGTCGCGAAGTGGCTAGAATGAAATTCCTTACTTCATTACTTTTCGGGGGCGATCATGTTGGCCAAGCGGACAAGCAAGAACCAGGTCACCTTGCCCAAGGCCATCGTCCAGCGCGTGGGCGAAGCCGATTACTACGACGTCACGGTGCAGGATGGAAAGATCGTGCTGACGCCGGTCCGGCTGCAGCAAGCCGATGCCGTGCGGGCGAAGCTCGAGGCGCTCGGCATCACGCAGGATGACGTCGAGGATGCGATTGCCTGGGCGAGAAAACGCGCGTGACGCCGCCGCGCGTCGTGCTCGACACGAACTGCCTGGTGTCGGCACTGATCTTTTCCCGCGGCCGCTTCGCCTGGCTGCGCGAGGCCTGGCAGGGTGGGCGCTGTGTGCCGCTGGCGAGTCGCGACACGGTCGGCGAGCTGTTGCATGTGCTCAACTACCCGAAGTTCAAGCTGGCGCGCGACGAGCAGGAGGCGCTACTGGCCGAGTTCCTGCCTCATGTCGAGACCGTCGGCATCGAGACGCGGCCTGACGGGCTGCCGGATATTCGGGACCCCGACGATCTGATCTTCCTGGCGCTGGCCCTCGCCGCCGAGGCCGATGCGCTTGTCAGCGGGGACGGCGACCTTCATGCAGTCAAGCCGGATTTCCCGACTCCGATCCTGACGGTGGCGGAGTTTTCGGAGTGGTTGAAGGGGCGGGGGTAGAAGGGAGATCCCGCGGTCAGCTCTTTCATCTGCTCACGCGCTCGCGCCGCCCCGGGGGTGCGAGCGCGTGAGGGTTGTGCTAAAGTTTGTACAAAGTTTAACTTGGAGCACATGATGGAAGCCCTGACCTACAGCTACACCCGCACGCACCTTGCGCAGGTGATGCGCAGCGTCAACGAGGACCGCGCGCCGGTGCTGGTGACGACGCAGCGCGGCAAACCGGTGGTGATCATGTCGCTGGACGATTACAACGCGCTCGAAGAGACGGCGTATCTGCTGCGTTCGCCGAAGGGTGCGAAGCGCCTGATGGAATCCGTGGAGCAGTTGCGCGCAGGCGGTGGCGAGCCGCGCGCGCTGATCGAGACCGACGATGCAGCCTAGGTTCTCGGATCACGCCTGGGAGGACTACCTCTACTGGCACGAGACCGACCGCAAGCAGCTCAAGCGGATCAATACGCTGATCGAGGACATCCGCCGGCATCCCTTCACGGGCATCGGCAAGCCCGAGCCGTTGAAGCACCAGCTAGCGGGGTTCTGGTCGCGCCGCATCGATGACCGGCATCGGTTGGTGTATGCGGTTGAAGGGGAGGTCTTGCTGATCGCGCAGTGTCGGGATCATTACTGACAAGGGCTGAGGGGACTGAGCGCTTTCATCTGCTCACCCCACCCGCTGCACAGCTACCGTGCGTGTTTGTGGGAGCTGGGGCCAGGCCCTTCACCGCTCACCCCGCCGGCGGCTGCGTGCCCTTGAAGCTCTCGCGCTCGAACAACCGGTCCGCAAACGGCACCAGCCCGGGATGACGTGCGCGCCAGTCGAGGTCCGGGAAGCGCAGGTCGAGGTAGGCGAGCGCGACCGCCGCGGCGATGTCGCCCAGTTGCATGGCGCCGCCGTTGAACCAGTGGCGGTCGTCGAGGCGGCGTTCGAGCTCGGCCAGGCCGCGGTCGATCTTTTCCTTCTGGCGGGCGATCTCGCGCGCGCTGCGCTCGCCTTCGGGGCGGCGCGACTCGAGCAGGGCGGTGACGGCGGCATCGGTCACGCCATCGGCCAGGGCTTCGGTCTGGCGCACGCGCACGGCGTCGAGCGCATCGGCCGGCAGCAGCGCGGGGGCGGCGCCCAGCGTCTCGAGGTAGCCGGCGATGACCGGCGAGTCGTAGAAGGTCTCGCCGCTGTCGGCGATCAGCACCGGCACCTTGCCCAGCGGGTTGAGCTCGGGGATGCGGGTGTTGGCCTCCCAGGGCGAGTCGACCACGAGCTCGAAGGGCAGCGCCTTCTCGGCGAGGACGATGCGGATCTTGCGCGTGTAGGGACTGGTCAGCGAGGCGAGCAGTTTCATGGCGGCGTGGGCTCCCGGGAACGTGCCTGCACCATACGCCGCGCGCGCCGTCGACAGAATTAGGGAAATCGTGGGTCCGTCGCGCCAGGCTGCGCGTGCTGGCGCATTTCGCGCGCGGGCGTGAGATTTGACAGTGTGCGCAGGGCCGCCCACGGCATAATCGGCGTGCTTCGCGGACTGGCAACCGGCCCGGGCTGGCGGCACAGCGGCCGTCCCTGATGGCGTGTCCTTGCGGCGCGTGGTGCGCCATCCTTCTGATCCATTGTTCTGGAGCAGTGCTTGAACCGGGTTCCCGTTCCCGCCCGTCTCGCCGCCGCGCGCCGTCAGTCGCGTCTTGAGCTGATCCAGGCCCTCGTGGTGGTGGGCCTGGTCGGCAGCCTGCTCGCGGCCTTCCTGCTGTTTTCGCATCGCTCGACCATGGAAGCCGTCGAGAAGTCCTCGAGCAATGAGGCGGCCGTACTCGCCACCCAGCTCGAGGGGGCCTTGCGCCGGGTCGACATGAGCGCGGCGTTCGTGCGCGAGCACTTCCAGGCGGCGGGCGCGGTTCACGCGCCGGGCTCGGCGGCCTGGGGGCAGGCGCTCGAGCATCTGCAAGCACACGTCGAGCAACTGGGGGTGGCCTTCCCCGAGGCGGTCGCGATCCTGATCGTCGACGACCAGGGCCGGGTGCGGGCGAGCAGCCTGGCGGCAGGGCGGGACTGGGACATCGCCGATCGCGCGTATTTCCAGCAGGCCCGCGCGGCACCGGTGGACGCCATCCGCTTCTCGCCGACCCTGCTCACCAAGGGGCCCACGGTGCCGGCGGTGGTCGGTTACCGGCCGCTGCTGGGGCCGGCGGGCGAGTTCGGCGGGTTGGTGGCGATCGCGCTCGACCTGCAGCATTTCGAGGCCACGCTGTCGGGCATCGATGCCGGCAGCCTGGGGGTGGTGAGCGTGTTGCGCAGTGAAGACAGCCGGCTGGTGATGCGCTGGCCCAACGTCCCCGAGCGCATCAACGAGGCGGCGCCCGATCTGCCGCCCTTTCGCCTGATCCAGGGCGGGCAGGCCGCGGGGGTGGCGCGCTTCGTGGCCGAGGCCGACGGGGTGGAGCGGGTGTACGCCTTCCGAGCGCTCGACGGCTATCCCTTCTTCGTGCTCGTCGGACGCGCGGTCGACGAGCAGTTTGCGCTGTGGCGGCAGACCGCCGTTGTGGCCAGCTCGCTGGTCGCCCTGACCCTGGCGCTGCTGCTGCTGATGCAGGCCGGGCTGCGGCGCAGCCGCGCGCGCATCGCCCGCGGCGAACTGCGTCTGCGCCAGCTCGCGCTGGCCGTCGAGCAGAGCCCCAATCCCATCCTCATCACCGACACCGAGGCGCGCATCGACTACGTCAACGCCGCCTTCACGCGCGTCACCGGCTACAGCGCCGAGGACGTGATCGGGCACAACCCGCGCATCCTCAACGGCGGCAACACGCCGCGCGAGACCTACGAGGACCTGTGGACCACCCTGGGGCGTGGCGAGGTGTGGCGAGGCGAGTTCCACAACACGCGCAAGGACGGCAGCTGCTACCTCGAGCTCGCCACCATCGCCCCGATCAAGGAGGCCGACGGCAGCGTCACCCACTACGTCGCGGTGAAGGAGGACATCACCGCACGCCGCGAGGCCGAGGCCCGCATCCAGCAGCTGGCCTATTTCGACACCCTGACCGGGCTGCCCAACCGCAGCCTGATGTGGGACCGCCTCAAGCAGGCCATCCTCGCCAGCGCACGCAGCGGCTCGCACGGCATGGTGCTGCTGCTCGACATCGACCACTTCAAGATGCTCAACGACACCCAGGGGCACGAGGCCGGCGACGTCCTGCTGCGTGAGCTGGCACACCGCCTGCAGGCCACGCTGCGCCAGGAGGACACCGTCGCGCGCCTGGGCGACGACGACTTCGCCGTCGTCGTCGAGGGCCTCGGCACGGACCGCGAGCGCGCGCTCGCCCACGCCGAGCGCATTGCCGCGCAGCTCTACGCGGCCGTCACCGCGCCCTGCGAGCTCGGCCTGGCGAGCGGGCCCTACCGCAGCACCCCGAGCATCGGCATCACGGTTTTCGCCGGGTGCGCGGAGCAGGCCGAAGGCGTGCTCAAGCAGGCCGAGGTCGCGCTCTACCGGGCCAAGGAGGACGGGCGCAACGCGATCCGCTTTTTCAGCGAGACGATGCAGGCCATGGTCGACGCGCGTGCCGCGCTCGAACTGCGGTTGCGCCGGGCGACCGTCGAGGGCGGCTTTCGCCTGTTCTATCAGCCCCAGGTCGATCGTGAGGGGCGGATCGTCGGCGCCGAGGCCCTGGTGCGTTGGTTCGACCCCCAGGGCAGCATGATCTCGCCGGCCAGCTTCATCCCCCTGGCCGAGGAGACCGGGCTCATCGTGCCGATCGGCGACTGGGTGCTCGACACCGCCTGTGCGCAGCTACACGCCTGGCAGCAAGCGGCGGCCATGCGCACGCACACGGTGGCGGTCAACGTGAGCGCGAAGCAGTTCCACCAGCCGGACTTCGTCGCCAAGGTGCGTGCGGCCATCGAGCGCCACCGCATCGACGCCAGCGGCCTCAAGATCGAGCTCACCGAGAGCGTGGTGCTGGGCGACCTCGACACCACGGTGGCGCGCATGCAGGCGCTCAAGGCGCTCGGGGTGAAGCTGGCGCTCGACGACTTCGGGACGGGCTATTCGTCCCTGTCCTACCTCAAGCGCCTGCCCTTCGATCAGCTCAAGATCGACCAGATCTTCGTGCGCGGCATGGCCGAGGACGCCAGCAGCGAGGCCATCGTGCGCGCCATCCTGGCGCTGAGCCGCTCGCTCGAGCTCGAGGTGGTGGCCGAGGGCGTGGAGAATCGTGCCGAGCATGAATTGCTGCTCACGCGCGGCTGCGAGCTGTTCCAGGGCTATCTGTTCGGCCGCCCGGTGCCGATCGAGGAGTGGACCGCGCTCGCCGGGCGTGGCGGCTGAGCGCGCTCGTATCCTCGCCTCAGACCGGATCGACGTTACGCGCGATGAGCGCGCGGATCAGGTGCAGCTTGCCGTGGAAGAAGTGGTCCGCGCCCGGCACGACGATGATCGGCTGCTCCTGCGGCCGCGCCCAGTCGAGCACGTTGGCGAGCGCCACGGTGTCGTCGTTCTCGCCGTGGATGACCAGCGCCGGGATGTTCTTCGGCAGCGCCGGGGTGTCGTAGCTGCGCCCGCTACCGGTGGTGGCGCCAGCGGCCATGCCGACCAGCACGAGCTGGCGCGGCGGGGCGATGCCGCCGGCAAGGCGGTTGGCGACGCGCACCTGCACGTAGCCACCGAAGGAGAAGCCGCCCAGCGCCAGCGGCAGGCTGCCCCAGCGCGACTGTGCCCAGGTCAGCACCGACAACATGTCCTCGGTCTCGCCCTCGCCGTGGTCGTGCTCGCCTTCGCTCTTGCCGACGCCGCGGAAGTTGGGCCGGATCACCGCATAGCCGAGGTCGCGATAGGCGCGCGCCAGGGTGTGCGCGACCTTGTTGGTGTTGGCGCCGCCGAACAGCGGGTGCGGGTGGCACACCAGGGCGACGCCCTTCACCGTCTCGGGGGCGTCGATCAGCACGTCGATGGTGCCGGCAGGCCCGCGCAGCAGCGCGGCTTCGGTGGGCAGCGGGCGGCTCATGCGGCGTCCTCCGGCAGGCGCAGGCGCTCGACGATGCGGCCCTGGCGCAGATGGCTGTCGATGATCTCGTCGACGTCCTCCTTGTCGATGTAGGTGTACCAGACGTTGTCCGGGTACACGACGATCACCGGGCCGTCGTCGCAGCGGCCGAGGCAGCCGGCCTTGTTCACCCGCACGCTGCCCTTGCCCTTGAGGCCGAGCGCGGCGGTGCGTTCCTTGGCGTAGGTCTGCATCTCGCTCGCCTTGTGGTCGTTGCAGCAGGACTCGCCCGCCGGGCGCTGGTTGCAGCAGAAGAAGACGTGGTGTTTGAAGTAACTCATGCCGTATCTCTGGGAGGGGTGGGGGCCGCGCGCGGGCGCTGCGGCCCCCGGATTATAGGTGGCGTCAGCGCCGGCGGGCGCCAGCGGCGAGATGCTCGCCGCGCCACAGCCCGAGTGCTGACAGGTAGGCGAGGGCGACATAGGGCCACAGGCTGTCGACGAGCTGGGTCAGACCGTGGAAATTCAGAAAGTTGCTGAAGCCCGTGAGCTGGCGGTCGTAGATCAGGTAGGGGTTCTCCGGGACCAGGTTCACCAGCGCGGTGGCCAGCAGCAGGCTGGCGCCGGCGAGCGCGTGCTGGACCAGGCGCGGCAGCAGCAGGCAGGGCAGCAGCACGGCGGCGCCGATCATCAGGCCGCGCTCGGCGCCCGGGGTGAGCCAGGCGAGCGGCGCGCCGGGCTCGAAGAAGGTCCACGTCGCGATCGTCTTGGCGAGCACGCCCAGGCCCAGCACGATCAGCACCGGCAGCGGGTTGAGGCCGCGCGTCATGCAGCGGGTGAACAGCCCCACCGCCAGCAGCGCGCTCGCCGTGACCGCGGTGTCGAAGGCGATGAAGCGCTCGGCGCGAAAGGGCAGCGGCGCCGGGATGCCGAGCAGGCTGCGGATGTCGCCGGTGGAAAACAGCAGGTCGGTGGCGGTGAGCTGGCCCAGCAGCCACAGCGCCAGCAGCACCAGCCCGGCTTCGCCGCTGCGCCCGGCGATCACGTATTGCGCGCGCCAGCGCTGCAGCCGGCCCTGCGGGCCGAACAAGGCCGTGCCCCAGCGCGCGCCCAGCAGCGCGCCGAGTAAGGCGCCGGCGGCGTTGCCGCCGAGGTCGAGGTTGCTGGCGACGCGGCTGGGCAGGAAGTTCTGCGCGCTCTCCAGCCCCAGGCTGAGCAGGCCGCCGAGCAGGGTCGCCAGCAGCAGGCGGCGGCCGAAGCCCCAGCCCGCCGGCAGCGCCGCGGCGGCAAGGAAGCCGAGCGGCAGGTAGCCGAGGATGTTGAACAGGAAGTCCTCGAGGATGAAGTACTTCGGCCACGGCGCCCACAGCCAGTCGAACGGCGGCAGCCCGCTGTCGCGCCAGCCGGTGAGCGGATGCAGGCAGGCATAGGCGACCAGCAGGGCATAGGCGAGCGCCAGGGCGCGGGGCAGGGCGGCGGGGTTGCTCGGGGGCATCGTGCGGGCTTCGTTCGGTGGCGGGCGTCCGGGCCAGGCCGTGGCGCGTCCGTCATGGGGGGCGCCGCGGATGCAGGCGGCACAAGCCCGAAGTTTAACGGCAGGCGGCGACCCGCAGGGCAGGCGGCCTCGCCCGGCGCGCGCTCAGCCGGCGTAGCGGTCGCGCTCGATGCCGTATTTCTTCAGCAGCTTGCCGAAGGCGCGCCGCTCCTTGCCCGCACGCTGGGCGGCGGCCGACACGTTGCCGCCGGTGGCGGCGATGAGCTGCTCGAGGTAGTCGCGCTCGAAGCGGGCGATGACGGCGGCCTTGGCGCTCTTCATGTCGAGCTCGGCGAGGTCCTCGGCGGCCGGCTCGGGGGCAGGGCGGGGGCGGTCGTCGACGCCCAGCTCGAGGTGCAGGGTGCCGCCGTCGGCGAGCAGGAACTGGCGGTGCACCACGTTCTCGAGCTCGCGGATGTTGCCCGGCCAGGCATAGGCCAGGGCCTGGCGCCTCGAGTGCGCGTCGAGCACGGGGGCCGGTCGCGCGTAGCTGCGTGCGAAGCGCTGCACGAAGTGCTCGATGAGCTGCAGCACGTCGCCGCCGCGCGCACGCAGTGGCGGCAGTGTGACCGCCATGATCGCCAGCCGGTACAGCAGGTCCTGGCGAAAGCTGCCTTCCTGCACCATGGCCTCGAAGTCGCGGTTGCTGGCGGCGATCACGCGCACGTCGGCCTGCACCAGGCTGCGCCCGCCCAGCGGGCGGTAATGGCCATCCTGCAGGAAGCGCAGCAAGGCCACCTGGCCCTTGTGCGACAGGCACTCGATCTCGTCGAGGAAGAGCGTGCCGCCGTCGGCCTCGCCCACCACCCCGAGCTGGCTCTCGCGCGCGTCGGTGAAGGCGCCGCGGGCGTGGCCGAAGAGCTCGTTCTCGACCAGGTTGTCCGGCAGCGCGCCGCAGTTGATCGGCACGAAGGGCTTGTAGCGGCGCGGCCCGAGGTAATGCACGGCGCGCGCCACCAGCTCCTTGCCGGTGCCGGTCTCGCCCTGGATCAGCACATGGGCGCTGGTCTGCGCGTAGCGCCGCACCAGGTCCATCGCCGCGGCAAAGCAGGGCGCGCTGCCGAGCAGGCCGAAGCCGCCCAGGTCGTCGGCCGGGGGGGAGGAGACCTTGCGTGCCGAGCCCGAGATCATCGTCTGCCTCCTGCCGTTGCGGCGCCGCGCAGCCTCCGCCGGGCGGTTCGCGCCGGGGGGGCTGCGGTCCAGTTGAAGTGAATACGCAATGCGGATGAAAGGCGTGCGCTGCGCGTCTTTCAATCTGGACGACCCAGCTTGAGGCGTCAAATGACGTTACATGTCGAACGTTTACGTGAACTGGTCGCCCGCGGCGCCCCCGCCGCCGTCGGCCGACTGCGCGCCAATCCCTGCCAGCCAGTCCTGCCACTGGCGCACCGATGCCGCCCGCGTCATGGCCGGCGCGCGCCAGTCGTAGTCGCCATGGCGCAACCACAGCGCCTCCCATTCGCGCCGCCGCTCGCGGTCCCGGCCCGAGGCTCCGGCCCAGGCCCGCGTCACGCCCTCCAGCACGCGCTGCGCGCGCAGGCGGGTGAGCTCGGCGTCGGCCGTCAGCAGGGGCAGCACCGCCGCCAGGCTGGGCAGGCCGATGGCGATCAGGGCGCGCACCTCGGCGGTGTAATCGGCGTGCAGCGGCTCGGGGTGGGCATCGATGGTGGCGACGAGGGCCTCGATGCGGGCCCGCTCGGTCTCGCTCATGGCATCACGATCGGGTGGTTGGAGACCGTGTGCGAGAACTCGATCACCACCCGGCGGTTGGCGCGCAGCCGCCCCTCGTCGCGCGGCTGCGGTGCGCCTGGCGCCGTGCCGTGCTCGGAATAGATGTCGGTCTCGCCGAAGCCGGAGGCATAGGCGATGCGCCCGGGGTCGATCCCGGCCAGCAGCAGCATGTTGCGCACCGCATCGGCCCGCCGTTGCGACAGCCGCATGTTGCCCGCCTCGCTGCCGCGCACGTCGGCATTGCCCTGGATGCCGACGGTGACGTCGGGGTAGCGGCTGAGGTAGTCGGGGATGTCGGCGAGCTTGGTGTCCTCGCCCGCCACCGGCACGTCCTGGTTGGTGTCGAAGTACAGCACCACCGGTTCGTGCACGTAGTAGCCGCGAAAGCGCTCGAGCGCCTCCGCGAACACCGGCGAGGCCTGGTCCTCGACATGGGCATATTCGCCCTGCACGGCGCCGGCGTGGATCTGGAAGCCCCACGAGATCGCGCCGTAGATGGTCTGGTTGTCGGTGCCCTTGGCCACCGTCTCGAAGTCGAGGTCGCTGTCGAAGGACAGGCTGGGGAAGTCGAACAGCGAGGCCGGGCCGAAGTCGGTCGGCGAGCGCAGCCAGCCGTACTGGTTGTCACCACCGATGCCGAAATGCTCGATGTAGTTGGGCGAGCCGGCTTCGCCGCGCGGGGTGGCCGAAGGCAGGTTGTCGATCATCCAGCCCGCGGGCGCACCGCCCGGCGTGCCCTGCGTCATCTGCTCCATGCGCCCGGCCTCGGTGCCGGCGACGCCGGTGTTGGCATCGACCATGTTGTTCCAGTCCACCGGCGCGCCCGAGGCCGGCGTCGTCGTCCCCGCGACGTCGGTTGCATTGACCGCCTGCACGAGCCCGATCTCGGCCGAGTAGGGGCCGTTCGGGTCGGGGTGGAAGGTGATCGTGCCCGACAGGCCCGGCGGCGCGGCCTGGGTCGCCATGCCGATCTCGAACACGCCCAGCGTCACCGGCATGCTCTGCATCAGGTCGCACTGCAGCGCACGCGGCTCGCCCTGCTGCTGGGCGACGTGGGTGAGCTCGTGGGCCAGCAGGCGGTCGCCGGCCGGCGTGCCCGGCGCGTAGCGGCCGGGGGCGAAGAAGATGTCGCGGCCGAGGGTGACGGCGTTGGCGTGGAGGCTGCCGGCGAGCTGCGCGGCGCGGCTGTCGGTGTGGATGCGCGCTTCTGTCATTCCTGGCGCCTCTCCCGCGCCCTGTGGCGCGGGCTGGCCGGCCCCGGCCCTGTCGGCGACCCTGCGTAGCGCGGCAGCATGGGCCGGCGCCGGTGCCGCGATCAGCGATGACGTCCTCGACGTGCCGCCCTCCCGGGCGGCGTGGGCGGCTTGCTCGGCCGCCTGTTCGGGGCCCTGATCACGCGCAGCGCGGGCCGTCAGGGTCGTGCGCCCGAGCGTGAGGAAGCGGGGGACGCCCCGCCCGTGGTCCCGATCGGGGTTCCTGGCGTCTGCCGAATGGATGGGCGGCTGGCGATCCGGACGAGACTTGAAAGTCATGGTGTCTCCTCGTCATTCAAGTAGGTCAATGCGCTGCGGTCGATCCCGCTGATGTCTGCCGGTGCTTTTCCAGCATTGCGGTGACCATCGCGTCGAACGCCTCGGCCCCGACCACGTCCTCGCGCAGGTGCTTGATGCGCGTGCGCAGCAAGTCCTCGACGACCTGCCAGCGGCGGTGCCGGGCGACCGCCAGTCCGGTGGCGAGGGTCCGGTAGGCTTCGGCAGGGTGGTTCGCCTCGGCGTACAGGCGGGCAACGAAGACCACCATGCTCACGTAGCCCACCACGCTTCCGTGTGCGGCATAGTGGCGGGCGGCCTCCAGCGCCGCCGCCACTGCCAGATCGAAAGCCCCGAGGGCGGCGGCCGAGCGCGCCGCCCCCATGTGCAGCAAGGCCTCCAGCTGCGGCCGCGGATGGCGCCGGCACAGCTCGCCCGCCTCCTGGAACATGCGCTGCGCGGCAGTGTGATCGCGCACTGCGGCGCTCAGGCTGCCGACCGCGAGGTTCATCTGGATGACTTCGGGCCACGCCCCGGCGGCGCGCAGCAGGTGGCGTGCATGGTCGAGATGGCGACGCGCCGCGCGTGCGTCGCCGCGTGTCACGAGCACGAAGCCGAGTGCCTGCAGGCACTGGATGCGCTCCTCGACGAGCTCGCCCGGCATGCCTTCGAGTGCGGTGTGCAGGGTGGCCGAGGCCGCGCCATGATCGGCTGCTTCGACCTCGAGCTCGGCGCGCGCGACGATCGGCAGCCAGGCCGTCCAGGTGTCGCGAGGAGGCGGGGTGATCGTTGCGAGCAGGGCACGGGCAGCGTCGAAGCCCTGTCGGCGCACCAGGATGCGTGCCTGTGTTGCGATTTGCCAGGCGGTGTCGGCGGCCGCGGTCGGGGAGGTGGCGGGGATCTGCACCGCATCGACCGCCGCCTGCGCGGCGTCGAGCGCCAGCCGGCGCATGTGGATGACGGCCTGGCGCAGCTCCAGCCGCGCCACGACGTCGGCCCGGCCGAGTTCGCGGGCGAGCGGGCATCCTTCCTGCAGCCACTCATCGACCGGGGTGGGCCAGTCGGCGAAAACCGGTGTGAACAGCGCCGCACGCTCGAGCGCAGCCAGTCGCTCGGCGGCTGTGCCCTGCCCGCGTGCGATCGGCACCGCAGCCAGCAGCTCGGTGAGGAAGGCGCGTGTGCGGGCCTCGGCCGCCGCGGGCGAACGCGGTGTCATGGCGCGCGCCCCGGGCTGTCGCAGCCCTTCGCGCCACCAACACCGGCATTCGTCGGCGGAACGGGGTTCATGCGGTTTCCTCCTGTTCGGCAAGCGCCGCCGGTTCGGGCTCAGTCTCGGCGGCAGGCTCGTTCTCGGTCGCCAGTCCGGCTTCCCCGTCATTCCCGGCTTCGACCCCTGCTTCGGTCACTGCCGCGCCGGCGGCCTCGGCGGTGAAGTAGGGCTGGAAGCGCGCGCCGAAGTCGAGGATGTAGCTCGTGCCCTGCATCTCCTCGGCGAGCAGGGCCTGGTCCTGCGCCTGCAGTTCCGTGCGCAGCGCCTCGGCGTCCTCGCGGCTGGCGGCGGCGTCGCCGGCGTTGGCCTCGGCCTGCTCCATCGTCTGTTGATTGCGGGCCTGTTCGGCGCTGGCCTGTTCCTGGGTCTCCTGCAGGCCGGCGTCGGTCTCGTCCAGGCTGCCGCGGCGGTCGCCGATGTCCTCGCCGCCGGCGTTCAGTTCCGCCTCGATCTCGTCGAGTCCCAGCGCCTGGTTGATCATGTTCATGATGAACTCGTTGATCGACTCCATCACCTGATTGACCTTGCGCCGCACCGCGCGCACGGCGGGGGCGACGAGATTGTCCCACAAGGCACCGGCGGTGGCGTCCCACGCCCGCTCGAGCCAGCTGCGCTCGCGCGGTTCTTCCGGCTTGGGCTCCACGCTGACCTCCCGGCCCTCGCCCTGCACCGACTCCGCCTCGCCCTGGCCGCGCTCGGCCTCGCCCGCGGCACGCTCGTTCTCGGCCGCCATGTTCTCCTGCGCGCTGCCGGCCTGGGTGAGCTTGTCCTGCTCGCCAGCCACCGTGTCGCGCTCGGCCTGGGCAAACTGCTGCTGCTCGACGTTGCGCGACGCCAACTCGGCGGCCGCGTCCTGCGCTGCGCGGTTGTGCGCTTCGGCCGCGTCGGCATCGGCGATGTACTGGCCGACGACCCCGATCGCCTCGGCCACCGCAATCCGCTGCTCGCGGATCGACACCAGCGCCTGCGGGCTGTAGGGGACGGGCGAGGGCGGCGCTGCCGGCGCCTCCTCCGGCCCGGCTGCCGTGCCTTCGGCGCTGATCGCCTCGGTCGCGCCTTCGTCGACCGCCGTCGCCATCACGGGCATCGGCTCGGCGAGCTCGGGCGGCAGCTCGGCGGCGGTGTCCGCGGGCGCCAGGCTTTGGTCGGCCGGCAGCGGCGTCAGCAGGGCGTCGATCGCCGCCTCTGCCGACAGACCTTGCTCGCGCGCCGTGCGCGCACGGATCGCGGCATCGATGAGCGCACTCAGTCGGCCATCGGCGCCGCCCGTCCCCGCGCTCGCGGCCGGCTGTGCCGCGTCGCCGCCACGCTCGCCGCCGGTGGTGCGTGTCGCCTGGCGAACGGCCGGCAGCGCCAGCTGGCTGCCGAGCTCGCGCCGCAGGCTGAGCCCGAGTCGGGTGTCCATGTCGAAGACTTGGCGCGCAACCTCGTTGGCCCAGTTCCACTCGTGGCCGATGCCCAGATGCGGGTTGAAGAACATCTGGTTGCCGGCCACCCGCCGGTTGCGCCATACACCACTGCTGCCGTCGACGACGAGGTCGTCGGCCAGGCCGCGCCCCATGAAGTAGTCGATGTCGGCCCGCGTATAGCCCGGAATCTGGCCCTGGTCGAGCATGTTCTCGATCACCTCGCGCCGGTCGTTGGCCTGGCGCGTGGTGCCGGCGCGTCTGCCCGGAACCCGGTAGCCCTCGACCGGCGGCACGTGCGTCATTCCCGGGTGGGCGCGGTCAATGAAGTCGCGGTAGCTGCGGCTGTCGTTGACGATCTGGATGAAGCGCGGGTTGCGGCTGATCTGCGGTGCCATGCTGGCGGGCAGGGTGTGGTGTCCGGTCTTGGACACCGCCAGGGCTTCCCCGGCGGCATTGCGCAGCGCCAGTTCTCCTGCGGCCCCGCGTGTCGGCCGCATGGCGGTGAAGGCGCGCAGCTCCTCCTCCGTCCAGCGGCCCTTGATGAAGGGGCTGCTGTTGACCGCTTCGGCCAGTTCGCGCGGGGTGGCGCCCGGTGGCAGGCGGTCGCGGATGAGCTGGATCTCGGTGAACTCGGTCTCGCGCACTTGGCGCAGGAAGCTCGCATCGTCGCGCACGAACTGCACGTTGCCGCCGCGGCTGGTGCCGACCTGCGCGTCGCCGAGGCGCTCGCGGCCGAAGCGGCTGCGCAGGGCATCCTCGAGTTGCCGCGGCGTCCAGCCCGGGTTGGCCTGGCGCAGCGCGTCGAGCTCGTCGCTCAGCTGCTGGCCGAGGCGAAGCTGATAGGCGCGCTCGACCGGGTCGTTGAGCGAGCGCGCGAGCATCACGTTGCGTTCGTGGATGCCCCGCAAGCGCCGGTTATAGAAGCGACCCATGGCGGTATCGCTTGCTGCCAGGCCGCGCAGGCGCATGCGGGTCCATTCCTCGGCCTGACCGCCCAGGCGGTTGGCCCAGCGCACCGGCGCGGTGCCGCGCGCCCACACGCCGGCACGGGACAGCGTGCGGCCGGTCGCGCGCCGCGCCCTGCCGAGCGCGCGCAGGCCTGCGACATGGCCGGCGCGCAATCCGCGCGCGGCGCGTCCGGCCAGCGAAGAGGAGCGTGACAGGCGGCGGAATCCCGTTGCGGCGGCGCGTCCGGCAGAGCCGATGCCGCGTCGGCCCGCGCGCGCCGCCAGCCGGCCCGCCAGTCCCACGCTGCGCACCGCGCGGGCGCCGCGGCCGATGGCGCCGGAGGCGCGCGAGGCGGTGCGCAGCCCGGCCGAAAGCCGGCGACCGCCCCGACCCAGCGCCCGACCCGCACCCGGTGCCACCGCGGTGGCCACCGCCACCGCACTCATGACCGTACCCATCGCGTCCTGCCGTACCATGCCGAGCAGGCGGCGACGTTCTTCGGGATCGGTCTCGTTCTTCAGACGGTAGTAGTTGTAACCCGTCAGCAGGACACCCAGCACCAGGCTGATGGCGTCGAGGATCAGCGCGGCGACGTCGCAGAAGCGGCCGACGGTGAGCAGGAAGGCGCCGACTGGCGGTATCAGCAGGCTCAGGATGAAGCCGCTGACGGTCGCCACCAGGCCGATGATGCCGACGATGCCGCCAAGCTGGCCGGTGACGTCGCGGATGGTGGCGACCGTGCGCAGCCAGGCCGGCTCGTTCTCGTAGCCGGTCGTGGGGGCGCCGGCGGGCAGGGCCTCGCCGCCGAGCCCGGCCAGCGCTGCGGCCTCGGGGTCGGTGATGCTGCGCTCACCGAGCAGGTCGGCCGCCTCGAGCAGCATCCGCGTCTGCGGCTCGAGCCCGGCCAGGCGCTCGTCCGACAGGTTGCCGTCGAGATAGGCGGCGACGTCGGCGCCGACCAGCGCCTCGAACTCCGACGCCGGCCCGGGGAGATCGGGCGGTGCGGGACGCTCGGCGCCAGGTCCGCCCGCCCCGCCTGCCGCCCGGCGTTCACCGCGAGCCGCGCCTTCACCTGGTATGCCCGTGTCCTCGCCGCCGGCCTCGGCAGGCGGTCCACCGTCGCCTTCGGCCTCCGCTGGTTCGGCCTCGACCTCGTCCAGGGTGCTCTCGGTCGCCGCTGCGAGTTCGACCGTGGGCGCGCTGGTGTCGGCCCCCTCAGCCGGGGTGGCGGCCAGGCGGGCCTCCATCTCCTCCTCTGAAAAGCCGAAACTCTGTCGTGTGTTGCCGGCCGCGTCGCCGCCGCTCGATGTGCTGCCCTCGTCCTGGCGACGGATCGGCCCGCTGCCGTCGTTGTGTTGGACGACGTGGGCGACTTCGTGTGCCAGAAGGCCCAGATCGTCGCGACGCTGGCCTGCTCCGAGCCAGATGTCATGGCCCTGGGCGAATGCGCGAGCGTGCAGTTGCCGTGCGGCTGCTGCCGCCCTTACGCCACTGTGCACCCGCACGCTGCCGAGTTCGACGCCGAGCGTATGCTCGAGCGGAGCGCGCACGGGGGCAGCGAGGGGCTCCACGCGGTCGAGCGCCCGTGCGCCGCGCGCGCTCCGGGACCTGCCGCGTGATTCATCGCTGCGGTCATCCGGTGGATTGCCGTCGAGGGGCTGGCGCCGCATGGTGGCCACTTCGGGAGGGGCATTGGCCCGCCCGTCCACGTTCTCGCGTTCGGCCGATTCAGAGCCGTGCGGTGACGCTCGCGCCAGTGCAAGGAAGCGCGGACTGACGGCTCTGTGCTGGGTGACGGCCTGGGCGAACTCGTCAGCCTCGTGCTCCAGCGGGTCGTCGCTGGGGCCGACATCGAGCTTGCAGCGTGGCTTGACGGTTCCGAGGAAGCGCGGCATGCCGCTGGTGGCCTCCGGCACGGCCTCTTCCGCACCATTGCGCGCGAGGGGTGGCAGTGCCGCCTGCGCCTTGGGTCGCAGGAGCGGGGGGGCGGGCACAGTCATCGTGCGCGCTCGATCCCCGCCGGCACCGGCTTGCCCAGCTTGCGGTACTCGGCCGCCACCGCCGCGGCGATCTCCGCCTCGCCGATCGTGCAGGCCTGCAGGCGGGCACGGGCGGCGGCGGCCAGCACCACGTTGCGGATGTGCCCGCCGGCGAGGTCACAGGCGGCGGCGAGGCGGTTGAGCGCCGGGGCGTCCAGGCTGTGGGCGTCGCCGAGGTGGGCGAGCCACAGTGCGCGGCGCTCCTCCGGGCCGGGCGTGGGGAACTCGAGGATGGCGTCGAGGCGGCGGGTGAAGGCGGGGTCGAAGCGGGCGCGGCTGTTGCTGGTGAGCAGCACGATGCCCTCGAAGCTCTCGATGCGCTGCAGCAGGTAGTTGGTCTGCTGGTTGGCGAAGCGGTCGTTGGCGTCCTTGACGTCGGTGCGCTTGCCGAACAGCGAGTCGGCCTCGTCGAACAGCAGCACGACCTCGGCATGCTCGGCGCGGGCGAACAGCTCGGACAGGTTCTTCTCGGTCTCGCCGATGTACTTGCTGGTGACCGAGGCCAGGTCGACCCGGTACAGCGGCAGCCCCAGGCGGGTGGCGATCCAGCCGGCGGCGAGGGTCTTGCCGGTGCCCGAAGGGCCGACGAGCAGCGCGCGCACCCCGGGGCGGTAGCGCGAGCGCGCCGCGGCGCCGAGCGCGGCGACCAGGGTGTCGCGCAGCCGGCAGCGCGTCAGCAGGCCGTCGAGTGCCTGGCGCAGCGTGGGCACGAGGACGAGGGCGTCGTCGTCGATGTCGTCTTCGAGCAGCTCGGCGAGGGCGCCGAGGTCGGCGCCGACACCGCTGCGCGCGGCGGCGGCGACATGGGCGCTGGCCAGCGGCTCGCCCGCGCGTGCGGCAGTGGAGCGGGCTGCCTGGCCGAGCTCGACGATACGCCCGGCACCGTGCCGGTGCTGGCCGGCGAGGGCATCGAGGGTCGCGGCGGGAAGGCTGTCGCCGAGCGCCTGTTGCCACAGTTGCCGGCGTTCCTCGGCAGGCGGCATGGCGAGCCGCCATTCGGCGACCGCGCCCTGCGCCTCGAAGCTGCCGTCGGCGCCGCTCGCCACCAGCACGGGGCCGCGATGGCCGGGGAGGGCGGGCAGGCGCTGGCGGTCGCCGGGCGCCAGGCGCAGGCACAGCACCGGCAGGCGGCCGCGCAGCCACAGCCAGGGACCGAGGCCGGGCGGCACCTCGCCGCTGACGAAGGCGGGTCGCGCGCCGAGCGCGGCGGCGACCTCGGCGGCAGCAGCGCGTGCCTCGCCGTCGAGCGCGGCACGGATCACCAGCACGCGCGCGCCGCCACGGGCGAGGCCGTCGGCGTGGCGCCGGGCCGCCGCGCGCGTCGACGGCGCCAGTACGGGCAGCGCGCTGCAGTCGTTTTCGACGCCGGCGAAGCGGCCTTCGTGGCCGCCCAGCGCCATCACGATCGGCAGCGGCAGGCGCACGCTGCGCTCGCACAGCGGGCGGTCCTCGGGCACGAGCTGGATCAGGCCCAGCGCCTGTGCGGGCCCGTCGGCGAGGCGGGACAGCGCCTCGGCCTCGCCCAGGCGCTCGCACAGCGAGGCGAGCAGGCCGAGGCTCGGGCGGGCCTCGCCCACCGGGTGCTGCAGCCAGATCAGTGCGCGGGCTGCCATCGGCTCGAGCTCGCAGGCGCGTGCCAGGGCGATCGCCATCGTCTCGGCCAGCGACAGGCGCTCGTGGCGGGCCAGGGCGTGCAGGGCACGGTCGGCCTCGGGCGGGGCCTGCAACCACGTGGCGAGCGCTGCGCGGGCGCGGGCCTGCTCATCCTCATCCTCAGCCTCAACTCGTGCGCTCTGCGCTTCGAGGCCGAGCCGATCGCGGTGCGCGCGCAGCCAGTCGGCCTCGGCGCCCTGGCCGGGTACGCAGGCGGCGGCAAGCAACGCGAAGCCGAGCTCGGCGAGCGGGGGGGCGGGTGCGGCAGGGGCGGCATGAGCGTGCCCCTGTCCCGTGCCATCGACAGGCCCCGCGGCGCGGCCGTGTTCGGGGGAGCGCGCGGCTTCCTCCGGGCGTTTCATGACGGCCTCTGCCCGTAATGAAAGCGCACCACCCGCCCGAACCACGGCAGCCAGCCCGGGTCGATGTCCAGCCCGGCGCGGCGGATGCGCAGGTCGAGCTGGTCGAAGGCCAGCCACACGTCGGCATGGGTCGGCGTGATCTCCATCTGCGCCGGGCGCAGACACAGGCTGGCCGGTCCGATGCCGATGGCGACGCGCAGATGGCGGCGGCAGGCGGCGAGCCAGCGTGCGGCCTGCCGCCGCTCGTCAGCCTCGACGGTGGGACGGCCCAGCCACCAGGCGGGGTCGTCGTCGGCCACGCCCAGCCGATGCAGCAGCTCGCCCATGACCAGGGCCGGCAGCGCGCCGCCGGCGTCCGGGTGGGCCTGCAGCCAGGCGGGCAGGCCGACGCGTTCGAGCACCGGCAGCAGGAAGAGCAGGCCGCCGACGAGGGTCGGCGCGTCGATGGCATGCGGTGCGCTCATCCAGTCGATCGCGGGGTGAGGCGGCTGGGCGGCGCGGCGCGGGCCGGGTGGGCGGTTCGGCTCGGGATCGGGCGTGATTTGCAGGGCCGCGCCGGCGTCGGCGAGGCCCTGCCCGGGTGCCGCCGCAGCTTGCGCGCCGTCGCGCAGCGACGGCGTGCTGGTCATGATGCGCGGTGCTGGCGCTGCGCGCCCGGTGGCCGCCAGGGCGCGGTAAGGCTTGGCGTCGGTGGGGGGCGGGACGATGCGCCAGGCGCTGAGCTGCGGCGCGACGCCGGCCGCCGGGGCCACGTTCGGCTGCGGCGATTTCATCGCCGACAGGCGCGTGCCTGCACGCGCAGGGGCGGCGACCGGGGCGAAGTCATTCCCTGCGCCCGCTGCGTCCCGACGGGGTGGTACTGCTGCGGTCCGTGCGCGGAGCGGACGCCGGGCCGCGGTGGGTGACTGGGCGTCTGCACGCTTCTGCAGAGGCCTTCCCGTCTCCAGCTCCGTCGCCTCCCGGCCGTGAGGGCGCGGCACCGTTCGCCGCGCCTGCGCCCCGCGCTCGGATGTGTCACCGGCGTCCTCTACCGCGGGCATCCCTCGTCCGGCGGCCATCGCCTCGAGCAGTGTGCGTCGCGGATCGTCGCGCGCGAGGCCTTTCCGTGCCCATGCCAGCGCCCGCTGCCAGGCAGCCGCATCGGCGGGCGCGACCGCCGTGGCCGCGCGGCTGGGCGTGCAGCTTGGCGCGATCAATGCCGCATCGTCGGCATCGAGTGCCCGCAGCAGGCGCTCGGCGCCACCCCAGGCGACGATGCGGGCAAACCAGTGCGCCAGCGCGGCCGCGGCCGCCTCGCCGCGGGCGAGGGAAAGCGCGATGCTGCGCAGCCCGGCGCCGGTCCCCGCATCGGGGCGGTAGCCGGGCACGGCCAGCGCCCAGCACCAGGCGCGCGCAGGGCGGCCAGCGAGCAGGCGGGCGCTGAGGGCGAGGTGGGCTTCGAGCGCATCGGCAAAGCGCACTGCGCGCGCCGCGGCAAGCGCGGCATCGTCCGCATCGCGCCCGCTGACGGGGGCGAGCGCACGGCATGCGGACTCCAGCCCGATCGCCACGCCCTGCGCCGACACGCGGCTGTCGAACACCGGCAGGTCGAGGCGCCGCACCAGCACCAGCTCGGCGCCGTCGCCCGGCAGGCTGGCAGTGCGCAGCGCATCCTCCACCAGCAGGCCGGCGCGCCGCGCGAGCTCGGCGCTGGGGGCGGCGATGTCGAGGCGATGCACGCTGCGCGCGAGGCTCATGGCGCTACACCGCCTTTGTCCCCGCCAGCCGGACCGCGCCCATTGCTACCGGGCTGGCGGCATCGACGAAATGCACCCGGGTGTCGGCCGCCAGGTTCAGCGTCGCCGTCTCGAGCTGGACCACGGTGGCGGCCGCGGTGGTGCCGGACAGGTCCTCGACGTTGGCGCGCGCCACCACGCGCCCGCTCTGGTAGATCAGCGCCTGCATGCCGACGCGCAGCTGAAGCGCATCGGTGACGCGGATCGGCAGGCGGATCCCCGGTCGCACCGTCACCGGCTCGGGGATGCGGCCGGACAGGATGCGGTTGACCGGCGCATGGCTGGCGAGCAGCAGGCTCATGTGCACGACGTCGTTCATCAGGTTCTCGGCATCGACATCGCCGCTGCGGATCTGGCCGAACAGCCAGTCCACATAGGCCTGCAGGCGGTGGCGGTCGGCGTAGTCGATCTCGCCCCAGCGCGCCAGGCCGGCGAGGTTGCGCAGGCGCGGCGTGGCATCGAACTGCGACAGGCGCTCGGCCCAGTCGAGGCGGATCGAGGGCAGCACGGTGGAGAAGGCCTCGTGCAGGCAGGCGGCGAGGCGCGACAGCTCGTCGAACACGGTCGCAGCCCGGCTCGCCACCGCGCCGCTGCCATGCTCGCCGTCGATCAGGTCGCCGAGCGACACCACTTTCTCGGCCTCGGCGCGCGCGCCCTTCCAGCCCAGGCTGGCGACGACGGCGAGGTCGATGCGTGTGGCCTCGCTGCGCAAAGCCTGCACGGCGAGCAGGCGTTTTCCCTGCAGGCTGGCGATGGCGCCGGCCACGCCCTTGGCCGCTGCGGCGGGCGCCGGCTGGGCGGCGAGCTTGAGCTCGAGCAGCTGGCTGCGCAACTGCGCCGACTGCATCGCCTTCAGCAGCAGGTCGCTGCGGTCGAGGCGGTCGAGCAGGGCCGGCACGGCGGCGAACCAGCGCGCCGGCGCTTCGCGCACCACCGCCAGCAGCTCGCGCAGGGCGTCGGGGGCGTCCTGGTGCGCGGCCAGGCAGGCGGGCACCGCGGGCGCGAGCAGGCCGGGGTCGAGCGTGCGCTGCGGTGCAGCGACGATGAGCTCGGTCTCGCGCGGGCGCTGGTAGGCGATGAAGTGCACGTGATCGCGCAGGATGCGGGCGCGTCGGGCATTGATCGCCGCCAGCCGGGCCTCCTCTTCCGCGATCAGCGCACGCGTCACGGCGACGTCGTGGCGCGCCTCGGCGAGTTCCTCGCCGATCGCGCGCAGGCGGCTGTCGAGGGCGCGCACGGTGGCGCGCAGGCCGTCGAGCACCTGCTGGCTGCGCGCGATGGCGTCGCGGTAGCGCTTCACCCGGCCTTCGAGCTGGCGCATCAGCACCACCGTGTTGTCGGCCAGGTCGGTGCCATCGGCGAACTGGGTTGACTCATCGGTCCGGATGCGTCGCGGCGTCTTCAGCAGCAGCGGCATGCGCCACGATTCGCGCAGCACCTGGGCGAAGGGCAGGCTGCGCGGGCGCGCCTCGAGCAGCGCGCGCTCGTCGGCGTTGTCGGTGTCGATCGCCGGGATCGGCACCCCCTTCTGGGCCTCGTCCTGGTTGGCATAGAACAGCGCCGGGTCGCCACGCGTGCCATGGAGCTCGATGTCGAGGAACAGGCCCGGCGTCTCGCCACCATCCTCCCGCGTCAGCGCGGCGGCGTAGGCGGCGATCGCGCGCACCGCCTCGTAGCGGGTCGAGGTCGTGTAGTCCTTGGCCTCGGTCGCGCGCGGCGCCTGCAGGCGTTCGGCGATGCTCACCGTGCGCACCTCGGCCTTGCCGATCAGCGGCGCGGCGTTGGTGATGTCGCTGGGCAGGAAGTCGCGCGAGACGCCGATGGTGAACTGCGGCGTGGTGGCGTTCTTGATGAAGAGATTGCTGCTGCTCGACTTGAGGTCGGTGCTGCGCGTCCCCGTACCGCTGAGGGTCCCCTGGCGGCTGTCCAGTTCGAGCCGGCCGAGATCCACGTTGCTGACGAAGGCGAGGTTGTTGCCCGTGTTGGCGGCGGGCGCTGCGCCACCGGTGGGCGCCGTGCCCGACGACTGCGCCTGTGAGAGCGCGCGCTCAGGGGTCTCTTCCTGCTTGAGCTCGTTGAAGAAGCCGGCGATGCGTTCGGTGGTGGCGACCGCGGTTTCGGCCTGGGCGATGCCGGCCAGCGCCGGCGACACCGCCAGGCGGGTGGCGGCCGAGCTGCCGAGGATGATCTGGCGCACGCGGTAGATGTCGGTCTGCACCTTGACGAAGTTGAAGTCCACCAGGTCGTCGGCGCGGTCGGTGCGTGCCTTCAGGTAGGCGATGAAGCCTTCCAGCCCGCGCTGGAACAACTGGTAGCGCTCGTGCGCGGACAGCGGCGCGAGTGCGGGGTCGTCGTACAGCGCCAGGCTGGCGGCGACGGCGCCGTTGCGCCCCGCCGAGCCCGGCGCCTGCAGGTCGCGCGGGCTCAGAAAATGCCAGGCGCCGCTCGGCCTGGCGCCGGCCGGCAGGCTGCCGGCGAACCACGGCCGCTCGTTGCCGTTGGTGTCGATCACGCCGCTGGCGCCGAAAGCGACGCTGCCGCCCGCGACCAGGAAGCGGATGCCGCGGATCTCTCGATCGGCGGCGCCGACGCCGCTGGCCTCGTCGGCGCCGATCTCGAGCCGCAGCCAGCGCCCGGGGCGGGGCAGCGGACCCGCACGACGGCGTACGAGGTTGGGCTGGGGAACGGCCGGCATGCGCTCCAGCCCCCACCAGGCCTGATGCAGGCGCGTGCTGCTGCGCCATTCGACCAGCAGCTGGGCGGGCGGGGCGTTGGGGTCGAGGTAGGCCCAGACATACAGGTGCTCGCCGGCGGCGGCGCGCAGCGGCGCGCTGGCACCGTCGAAACCGTGCTCGCTGAGCTCGATTCCCGTCGCACCGGCATGGCCGCCGCCGGCCGGGGCGCCGTCGCCTTCGACCGGCAGCACGCCGTCGATGCGCTCGAAGGGGGCCCACAAGTCGTTGTGGGTGAGCATCGTCCACGGTTCGTCACCGCCGCCGCGGGCATTGGCCGGCAGCACGCCGCAGAACCACTTCTGCCGTGCGCCGTCGGCGCTGATGCTGCCCGTCATGCCATAGGCGGCCTGGCCGTCGTACAGGGTGAAGGCCATGCCGTCGACCGCCTGCGCGCCGAGGCCGACACGCGCGGCCGGGACGCGCAGCTCCACCCAGCGCCCGGCGGGCGGCAGCTCGTCGATGCGCACGCGCTCGCTGCCGTCGGCCGCACCCCAGGGGATGAGGTCCTCGCCCCAGTAGGCGCGGTGCTGCCAGCCGTTGGCGTGCCACTGCAGCATCAGTGTGCGCGGCGGGTGGTCGGGGTCGAGATAGACCCAGGCGTAGAGCTCGCTGCCGCTGGCGACCGCGAGCGTCTCGGTGGCGGCCTCGAAGAAATGCTGGTGGATGCCGGCGACAAGTTGCGAGCGATGGCCGCCGCCGGCGGGGGGCGGCCCCCAGGGCGCGAGCGACTCCGGCTCGAGGGCCTCGGCGTCGGCGTCGATCGCGGGCACTTCCAGCGCGCGGCCGCTGATCGCCCTCACCAGCAGGGCGGCGCGGGTGCGCAGGCCCTGCCGTGCGCCCAGCCAGCGCGCCCGCACGAGCAGGAACTCGGCCAGGGTGGCGGCAAACTCGGGGTCGATGCGTTCACGGATCAGCAGACGGGGGTCGAACACCGCCTGCGGCACCGGCACCAGCAGGCGCACGCGTCCGCCGAGGCCGAGGTCGATCGCCGCCAGCGAGGCGGCTTCGCCAATCGCGGCGTCGAGCTGCTCGATCGGCACCGGCGCGGCGTCGAGCTCGAAGCTGGCGGGAAAGAAGTCGCTGCGCAGGGTCTCCAGATCAAGCGCGTGGGCGGGCAGCAGGCCGAAGGGCGGCAGGCGGGCGAAGCCGGCAGCCAGGGCGTCGGCGGGTGCGTCGCCGGCGGCGGTGATCTGCTCGGCGAGCTGTTCGAGCTGCGCCTGCCACAGCGCAGGCAGGCGCCAGTGCGTGGCCAGCCGGGTGGCACCGCCGCCCATGCGTGGCCAGCGGCCGCGGCCGCCGGTGCGCTGCACGCTGGCGCGGTCGAGGAAGAGCGGCGTCCAGTCGGCGGCGCAGGCCACCAGGCCGAGGGCGACGCCAAAGGCCTCCCAGGGCAGGCCTTCGTCTGCGCCGAGCGTGCGCTCGGCGTCGAAGATGCGCCACGCCAGCAGGTTGCGCCAGCGCTGTGCGCCCGAAGGCGGCAGTGGTGGCAGGCTGCGCCATTCCTGCGGCCAGGCGTACCACAGCAGGCGCGCGCCATCACCGATGCGCCAGTCCTCGAAGGCGATCGTGCCCTCGCCGCAGGCGTGCAGCGGGCACGGGTCGGTGGGGTCGAACTCGCCGATGCGGTCGGCGCATACCGGTTGCAGCACCAGGATGCCGACGCGCGGCAAGGCATCCGGGTCGGCGCCGATCACCGTGCCTAGGTCGGGGCCGATGAGCTTGCCGGCCAGCGTGTCGCCGCTGCCACCGGCCGCGCCCAGGCCGGCGAAGGCGGACGGGTCGGCCACCACCGGCAGCCGGGCCAGCGCGAGCTCGTGCGCCTGGGGCAGGTGCAGGTCCTCGCCGTCGGCGGCCAGCGCGATGCCCTGCATCAGCGCCAGGCGGGTGTCGCCCAGGCCGCTGCCCGCTGCGCCGTCGGCGATCAGCGCCGTCTCCAGGCCCTGCACCACGCCGGGCGTGAAGGCGCGCGCGCGCAGGGCAACATGGGCCGCAGCCCAGGCCTGACGGCCGGACAGCGTGGGGGCGGTCAGCGTGCGGCCGGCAAACAGGTTGGGGCGCCGCAGCCACCAGCGCGCGGCCTGCGTCGCATCCTCGGGCGCCAGACCCAGCAGGCGTTCGCCTGGCAGGGGGGCTTCGATCGGGGTGATGCTCACGGTTCACCTCCTTGCATCAGCTCGCATCGCTGTCGGGCTTGCGGCGGCGGGTGGCGGCAGTGGTCTTGCGTGCGGGTTTCTCGGCTTCGGAGCTGGGCGCGGGCGTGCGCCGGCGCCGCCCCGAGGGCGAGGTGGCGGCCGGCTGGCCGCGCGTGTCGGGCGCCGGTGCGGCCGCGGCGCGCGCCTGCGCGCGCGGCCGGACGGGGGCTTCCAGCACCGGTCCGGTCGGCGCGACCGGCGTCTCGCGCACCGGTTGCGGGCGCAGCACGCTCTGGGCGAGCGGCCTGAGCTCGGCGCTGGCGGCGACCGTGGCCTGCTGGTCGGCGGCGCGCCAGTCGGCCTCGCCGCTGGCGATCTCGCGCAGCGCGGTCTTGCTCGGTACGGTGTCGGCACGCGTGGTCTCGAGTCGTACCAGGCCGTCGCCGACGCCGGGCGCCGACAGCTCGGCGGCCACCTTCAGCACCGCGGCCTGGTCGAGGGTGTCGGCGCGCGACAGCTCGCCGATCGCCGCCGCGGTCAGGGTCGGCGAGTCGGCGAAGCGCGGACTGGCGAGCAGGCTGTTCACCTCGAGCGCGGCACGCGGGGTGGCCTCGGCGAGGACGCGGTTGAGCTGGGTGTCGAGGCCGAGCGTGTTGAGGCGCGGCAGGAGCTCGCTGACGCGGTCCTGGCCGGCGACGCGGATCGCCTCGCCGGCGAGCTCGTCGCGGTAGGCGAGGTTGCGCCGGCGCACGAACCACAGGCCGGGCAGCGCGGCCAGGCGCGCCCATTCGGCGTCGACGGGGTCGGCCGGCGTGAGCGGTGGCAGCGGGCGGGGAAGGCGCAACTGCTGCAGGATCTCGAGCGGCTTGCGGCTGGCGACGAGGTTGATCGCCGCCGGGCGCAGGCTGCGCAGACGCGCACCCGCCTGGCCACCGAGGCGGGCATTGACCGCCCGCCACTCGTTGCGCGGCACCGGGGCGAGGACCAGCACCGAGGTCGATTCCAGCGTGTCGGCGGCGGCGCCGAGGTCGATCGGTGGCAGCGCGAGCGACTCCTCGACCAGGGCCGGCAGCTCGTCCTCGGGGATGATCGAGAAGTCGACCGCCATCTCGGCCGGGAAGTAGCGCTGGGTGAAGTCGCGCGCATCGATCATGCCCGGCGGCAGCGGCCCGGCCGGCGGCAACAGCGGGAAGCGCTCGCGCGCGGCAAAGCCGCGGCCGCCATTGGCCGCCACCGCGTCGGCGAGGTGCAGCTGGTGCTGCAACAGGTGCGCGAGGCGCAGCGCGCGCGGCGAATGACCCAGCCCGGGCAGGTCGGCGCGGTCGGTACCGAGCTCGCGCCGCACCAGGGGAGCGTCGATCCACAGCGGCAGGTTGTTCTGCAGCGCGATCATCGCCAGCGGCAACACGTTCGAGGACAGCACCGGGCCGCCGTCGCCAGCGAAGAGGGTCGCGGCTGCACGTGCGCGACGGGCGTCGAGCGCATCGGCCGCGGCGTCATCGTTCCACGGCACCAGCACCACCGCCGTGGCCTCGATGATGTCGGCGTCCTCGACCGTGCGCGGGCCGGTGATCGTCGTCGGGTAGGCGCCGACCGGGTTGTCGGTGAACTCCACCGGACGCAGCGCGAGCACGAACAGCCCGGTGCGGCTGCGCAGCGGCGGCTGCGGGATGCGGCCCAGGCCGAAGCGCGCCGACAGCTGTTCGGCCTGCGCGATGTCGGCCAGGCGCAGGCTGGCCGCGCGCGGCAGCACGACGAGCTCGCCCGCCGGCGTGACGCCGTGGCCGGGGGAGACCTCGATGCGGTCGCCGCCGCCGCGGCTCACCTCCAGGCCGGCGGCGACGCCGCTGCCGGCGGCGCGGCCGAGGTCGGCCTCGCGCGTGAGGATGTACTGCTGGTCGCGGATGAGATCGCGCGCGGCGAGGAAGCGGCCGTCGAAATAGCGCGGGCGCTCGCGGCGCGGGTCCTCGATCAGCGCGCCGGCGCTGCGCAGGGCGCCGACCTCGCTTGCGGTCAGGGTGACGCGGCCCTTGCCAGTCGTCAGGTCCATGGCATGTCCTCCAGCGCGTTTGCGGACGCGCACAAATGCAGTCGGGTGGCCGGCGCGCTGTTCATGTCGGCCTCAGCGCCCCAGGCCGAGCGCACCGGCCATCAGGCCCAGATGGGGCAGGAAGCGCCGCCCCCAGTTGTCCACGATCGCCTCGCCGCTGCGCGCGGGCGGGTTGCCCGCGGCGACGCCGACGAAGACGCGGGCGATGAACACCGCGGTCGGATCGAGCGCGGGCGGGTGGCCGGGCGGGCGCGGCAGTTCGCCCGCGGCGTCGGTGTTTCCGGCCAGGCTGGGCCAGGCATCCAGCACCGCATCCTGCAGGGCGTCGCGGCGGCCTTCGGCGTCGAGTGCGGCGAGGTCGCGGTCGCCCAGCGGCAGGCCGTCGAAGTCGTCATCCAGGCCGTCGCCGCGCAGCACCAGGTGCAGCTCCCAGCCATCGCGCAGGCGGGCGGTCTCGACCGCGTCCAGCGCATCGAAGGGGCCGCTGGCAAAGGCCGGCGCCAGCGCCTGGCGGCAGGTCACGAAGCGGATGAAGACGTCGGCGATCACCGCGCGCGCCGGCAGCACCGTGCCGTCGGCGAGCAGGCGGGCGCTGGCGAAGCGCGCCGGGTCGTCGAGCGCGGCGCGGCGCAGGTCGTCGCCGCCGTCGCGCGCGAGCTCGCCGGCGAACCAGCGTTCGACGCGCAGGCACACCGGGACGGGGAGTTCGATCAGGCGACCGAGGCGGTCGACGGCGAGGCCCGGCGCGATGCGCAGCTCCTCCTCCGCCGCCTGCGGCGGCTGCCGATGGGCGACGCGCAGGCCCGCCAGGGTGCCGCCGCCGTGCAGGCCGACCACGCCGCTGTCGTCGCTGTCGGGCGTGGCCAGGCGACGGCTGCCGGCACCGCTGGCAAAGGCCAGCGCGCGTGCGAGGCGGTTGCGGTGGTAGGTCTGTTCGTCGGCGAAGTCGCGCGCGCCGAGCAGCATGCCGGTGGCGTAGTGGGGGCGGGCGGCCTCGGGCAGGGCGTACAAGGGGTCGTCCGCGGGTGGGCGCAGTGGACTGTTCATGATTCCTTCCTCGGCTTGCGCGGCTGGCGGCTGGGTGCAGACCGGGGTCTGACGAGCGTGCCGCCGATGCTGCCGGTGGGGGTCGGACTCGTCGTTACCGTGGGGGTGGTCGTGAGCGTCGGCGAGCCGGGCTGCGGATTGACGACGGTGCTGTCGAGCACGGGCCGGATCGGATCGACCACGATGCGCACGACGCTGACCTCGACCATGGCAGGCACGCTGGCCTGGCCGTTGTCGGTCTGCACCACGAGCTGGAAGCGGTGTACGCCGGCCGCGAGGCCGGCATCCACGGTGATCGTGGGGGTGGCGGTCTTGATCGTCTGGCCGCGAACGAAGCTGACCATGGTGTCTCCGTGAGCGTGTTGGCGTGGCCTTTCTCAGGGCTGGCCGAGGTAGGTCCACAGGTAGGTGGTGATGCGCCCGCCGCCGACGTCGAAGGAGCGGCTGCCGTCGAGCTCGAAGCTGCGGCCGAGGCTGACCGAGCGCGGCGCGCTGAGCACGGCTGTTGGCGCCTCGGTGTCGGCGACGATGACGATCACGTCGTCCGGGATCGAGGTGTTGCCCGAGTCATCGACCACCACCAGGCGGAACACATGGCGCCCGATCGGCAGCGGCCGGTCGCGCGACACGGTCACCTCGACGGTGGGGGTTTCGGTCTTGACCTCGGTGTTGATGATGAACTCGGCCATGATGGGCTCCTTGTTGGTGGCGGAACGGGGCGGGCGGCTAGCCGAGCAGGCGCCAGCGGTATTCGGTGAGGTGGCGGCCCGGGGCGGCGTGCGAGCCGCCGCCGTCGAGCACGAAGCTGCGGCCGTGGGCGACGCGTGCGTCGGCGCCGGCGTCGGCGACCGGCAGCGGCAAGGGCGCGAGCGTCGCCGCCGCGCCCGACAGGCGCGGATCGAGGCTGGCGACGCCGAGCACGCGGTCGCCGTGGCCGAGCGTGCTGTGGTCGGCGCGTGCCGGCTGCGGCGGTCGCGGCGGGCCGAGCCAGGTGTCCACACCGACCAGGCTGGCGATGCCGGTGAGCAGCGGCCAACTCGCGCGCGCGATCTGCACCTCGACGTGGGCCGGCGCCTCGAGCTCGATGATGCGGCGCAGCAGGCCATCCGCGTGTTCGGCGGCCGTGCTGTCACCCTCCTGCTCGCCGTGCAGCAGCACCAGCGTGCGGTAGGCCAGCCGCTCGTAGAAGGCGCGCACGGCGGCGCGCTCGGCGGCGCTGGCGACCTCGTCGCGGAACAGCGCGAGCAGCTCGACGCGCTCGGCCTCGCCCAGGATCAGGGTGTCGCCGACCACCGAGTTGCCGCTGATGACCAGGCCGGGCAGCAGCGGATCGTCCTCGACGTTGAGGTCGACGCCGAGCAGCGTTGCCAGCAGGCGGCGGATGCGAAAGCCCTCGATGACGACGATGCGGCCCGCGCGCACGCCGCCGTCGGTGGCGAGGTCGAGCGCCAGCAGCAGGCCGTGCCGCGTGCCGTGGAAGCGCGCGAGCTCGGCCGCATGGCGCAGCCAGTCGCGGCGCCGCGCGGCGGGTAGCGCGGGGTCGAAGGCGACGCCGATCCAGCTCCCGAGCCAGTCCAGCCCGGGCTCGGCGACGGTGTCGGGGTCGGTGAGCAGATGCGCGGCGGCGACGCGGTCCTCGAGCGCGGTGAGCCAGCCTTCGACGTTGCCGAGGAAGCGTTCGAGGAAATCGGCCGGGGTGCTCTGTGGCTCGCCGGGGGCGACGCGGGCATCGGCAGCGGCACCGAACTCGGTCTCGTGATAGAGCCGCGGCAGGTACTGGTCGCGAACGGGGAAACGCGGGCCGTAGGCGCGCAGCGCGGCGATCTCGGGCGAGTCGCGGCCGTTGCCGTGCAGCGTGATGCGCACCCACAGGTAGCGCCCGCGCAGCGCACGCACCCGCCGCCCGTGGCGTTGCACGAGCACCGTCCATAGGCCGGCGCGGCCGGGCTGCGGTGCGCCCCAGGCGCCCAGGCCGGGATGGCCGGGCAGCTCGGACGGCAGGCGCTCCCAGGCGGCGCGCGGCAGCGGCCCTGCGGGCAGTTCCTCGGCCGGCACCGCGCCGAACACATGGGGTTCCCAGTCGACGACGCCTTCGGGCGAAGGCTCGGCGGTGGCGGCAAGCCACACCACGAAGCCGCACTCGGCCGGCAGGCGGGCTTCGGCATACAGGCGATGCCATACGGTGGCGGCATCGCCACTGTCGATCAGGTGCGGCGGGCCGGCGCCGAAGTTGGCGGCCTCGCCACGGCGGGCGAGGCGCGACACCGACAGCCGGTGCAGCGGTTCGAGTGCCGGACCGATCACCGGATAGTGCGGCGGCTGGTCGAGGCGGTGGGCGAAGGGGGCTTCCTCGGCCTCGGGCTGCAGCGGATAGATGTCGCCACTGGCCTGCAGGGTGAGGGCCTCGCCGGTGGCGCGTGGGCGGAACACCGGTGCGTCGCGCCGGCCCGGCACGCGCACGGCGATGCCGCCGTCGCCGAGCCAGTCGAGCGCATAGGCGAAGCGCAGGCCGGCCAGTGTCTGGGCGGCACCGAGCGCGCGCGCGTCGGCCTCGAGCAGGCGCAGCCGGCATTCGCCGTCGCCGAACCAGGACAGCAACGCGAGGCGACCGTCCGGGTGGGCGGCGATCGCCTGCGGTCGTTCGCCCGTCGGCCAGGCCAGCGCGGGCGCCAGGTGCAGGCGCGGGGCGTCGGCGTTCTCGGGGTCGGGACGGAAGGTGGTGGCGGCATAGTCCGCTGCCGGGCGCGCGGCCTGCAGGCAGCCGCGCAGGCGCGCCAGGCGGCCGCTGCCACGTTCGAGCAACCAGGCGCCGCCGCCGGCTGCCGCGGCGACGCGCCAGGCCTGGAAGCCGGGGGTCGGCAGCACGAAGTCGGGCCAGCGGCCGCGCAGGTCGTGCAGCAGCAGGCGGCCGGCGAGCGCGACGTAGAGCACGTCGTCGTGGCCGGGGGCGAAGTCCTGCAGGCGCTCGGGCAGCTCGAGCAGGGTGGCGGGCGCGGGCAGGTGGCTGCGCACCTGCAGCGCGCTGGCGGCCTCGTCCCACCAGGCGGTGGCGCCTTCACGGTCGATCGCATGCGGCAGGCGCTCCAGCGCCGAAGCTGCGATCGCGGCGGCGTCGGCCACCATGGCGCCGAGGCTGCGCTCGCTCGACAGGTGCAGTGCGCGGCAGGCGCTGCGATAGTCGACATGGCTGCGCGCCGGCCAGTGGTGGTCGTCGGCGAGTAACCAGAAGCGCTGGCGGTTGGCGTCCATCAGCACACCTCGGGCACGACCGGCACGGCGACGGCCGTGTCGTCGGCGAAGGGGTTGGGCAGCGCCGCGAGCGAGCCCGGCGCGGCGTTGGCGCTGCCTGCGGCGACCTCGATCACCAGCACGCTGAGCAGTTCGGGCAGCTGCCAGGGCGCCAGCTCGAGCTGCTGCGAAGCGTCGACCGTGTTGCGCGTCAGCAGGCGCCAGGTGGTCTCGCCGTCGATCTGCGCGCGTTCGAACAGGTTGAGGCCGGCGACCTCGGCCACGCCGGCGACGCGCGACACCTCGACCTCGAGCTCGCGTTCGCGCACCGGGCGGCGCAGCGGCCAGCCGCTGCCGGTGGGGCCGAAGGGTGGCAGCGGCCACAACAGGCGGCGCAGGGCCTCGCGCACCTCGAACAGCACCGCGTCGCGGGCGAAACCGTCGCGGATGACCACCGCCACCGACAGGCCGAGGGCGAGGTATTCGCAGCCGATCACGTAGCACTCGGTGGCAAGCGGCGTGCGTGCGGCGAGATGGGCGTGCACCCGCTCGATGAAGGGGCGGTCCGGGCGCGGATTGGGGGCCGGGCCCAGCGCGCGCGCCGGCAGCACCATCACGCTGACCACGCCGGGCACGTCGAAGCGGCGCTCGCGCGGCTTGAAGCGCGGCAGCACGTCCACCCGGCCGACCTCGGTGCCGGGCACCTCCTGCGCCAGGCGGCGATAGTCCTCGGCCGTCACCGCGCGCTCGCGATGGCGCAGCAGGGCCGGGATGCGGCGCTCGGCCAGGGCCAGGGTCTCGGCGTCCTCGCCGCCGGCGCTGGCCAGCGGCTGATGCACCTTGATCGCCGGCAGCGCGCGCGGGCTACCCACCACGCGCGCGCTGGCGAGCTCGGTGAGGCTGCCCGCCGGCAGATTGCCCGCCCGTCCGCCGCCGAAGCGACCATGGGCGAGACGGACGCGCATCTGGCGTTCCGGCACGCGGCCGCGCACGCCATCGCCGAAGCGCAGCGTGCCGGCCTCGGCGTCGAGCTCGAAGGCGCCGGTCTCGCGGGCGACGACGGGGTCGGCGGAGATCGCGGCGAGCTCGTCGACCCGCCGCCATTCCCGATAGCCGCGGCCCGGCTCCTCGACCTCGATGCGCAGGCTCGCGGCATCGACCGAGCCGGCGGGTAACTGGAAGACCTGGTCGGCGGTGCCGGTGGACACGCCGAGCACGCGGCCGCCGATCGTGCTGCGCTGGTCAGCCTCGACCGCATTGACGCCGACCCAGGACAGCTTCAGGTGTTCGACGCCGCTGCCCGGCCGCGGCCGCAGGCGCAGCCAGCCGATCAGGCGCGCGGCGCGTTCGGGGTCGTCGAGCCGCGGCGGGTTGTCGCCGACGCCGGCGCGTGGGTTGTCGCCGACGTCGTTGGACGGCGCCCAGATCAGGGACTCGTCGGGCATCGGCAGGCGCAGCACGCCCGGGCGGGTGAGGCCGGCGGTGGTGTCGTTGAGCGTGCCGGGCAGGGGGTCGATGGTGAGGTAGTCGGCATCGACGCCGTTGGCGCCCTGGGTCACGATCTCCCACATCACCGGGATGCGGGCGCGTGGCCCGATCTCCTCGAACAGCGCCGGCGCGGCGATCGCCGGCACCACGCCGACCGACAGCAGGGCGGTGGCGCCGCTGTCGCCGCCGCCGAGGGCGCTGCGCGCGGCAGCGGTGACCGCGGCCTGCTGCTCCGGTCGCGCCGCGGGCGCGAGCAGGGCCAGCCACAGCGCGCGGTCGATGCTGTCGGCGAACACATCGACCCCCTCACCGACCGCCTGGCCGTTCTCGAACAGCGGCGTCACCTGGTAGCCGCGCGCCGCGCCGTCGATGCGGTGCACCCGCTGCAGGCCGTCGATGAGCTCGGCGAGGCGGGCACTGTCGGCCTCGTCGAGCGGGCGCTTGTAGCAGGCCTCGGCGCTGATCGGCAGCACCGTGGTCTCGGCCAGGGTCTCGAAAGGCTGCGGCCCCTTGATGACGGCGCCGGCAGCGAGGGTGAGCGCGGCGAGCTCGGTGGGCTGGGCAAAACCGAGGCTGAGGATGGCCGAGGCCGGCTGGGCCGGGCGCAGGCCCTGGCCGAGCAGCTTAAGGAACACCAGGCGCTGGCGCTCGGGGATCAGGTTGGCGCGATACAGCAGCGCATCGCCGAGCCAGGCGAAGAGCTCGAGCAGCGTGCGGCCGGGGTCGCCCAGGCGCGGGTGGGTCCACTCGGGCGTGTGCGCCGGGATGCGGGCAAGCAAGTCCTCGAGCAGGTCGTCGAAGCTGCGGTCGTCGAGGCGGGGTGGCAGGATGGGCATGTCAGCCTTCCTCCAGTCGGACGGTCACCGCCACTGCGCCGGGGCTGCCGCTGCGGGCGAGCCGGTAGGCGATCTCCACGCGCAGTTCGGTCGGGCGGTCGGGGACTTCGAGCACCTCGACGCGGTCGAGCAGGATGCGCCGTTCCCAGCGCTCGAGCGCCGCGCTGACCCAGTCGCGCAACTGGCGGCGGGTGGCGAGGTTGTTGGGCTGGTGCAGCAGGCGGTCGACGCCGGCGCCGAACTCGGGCCGCATCAGCTGCTCGCCCGGCCGCGTGCTGAGGATGATGCGGATCGACTGGCGCACACTGGCCTCGGGTGTCGGCCAGTCGAGGCGGCCGTCGGCATCGGGCACGGCGAACAACGGCCAGCCGACGAGCGGGCGGGGGAGCGGGCTGGTGCTCATCCGCCACCTCCACCGCCCTCGCCGCCCCCCTTCTTGGGGAAGGGGATGCAGATCTTGAAGAACATCATCCAGCGCAGGAACAGATCGAACAGCGACAGGAAGATGTTCAGCACGATGAAGGCGCAGATCGTGATGATCGGGATGTTGAAGCCGCAGATCCAGCCCAGGCCCAGGCCCTCGCCGGCGGGCTTCTTGCCTTCGAGCATGTCGAGCGGGTCGCCCGACAGCAGGTGCTGCATCGAGGCCGGCACGGTGAAGGCGACATTGGGCTTGAGTTTCCTCAGCGTGGCCTTGTCGGTGGGGTCGGGCATCGCCACCTGGGTGGGCGGCGCGCCGCTGCCCTCGTACCAGGGCGCGATGACGAAGCGCGGGCTGTAGGCGCTCCACACCGTGCGTGCCGGGCAGGGGCCCTCGGGCTTGAGGCGCACGAAGGCGCGCAGCACGTACTGGGCGTCCTGGTCGTCGTAGCGTCCGGCCTGGCCGCTCAAGGCCTCGAAGCGGCGCAGCAGGCAGGCGTGCAGCGCCAGGGCGAGGCGCTGGGCGGTGGGCGTGTCGAGCGCGGGCCAGCCCAGCGGCATCGTCGGCGGATCGGCCGGGGTGTCGCCGTCGAGCAGGATGGCGGTGGCAACGCGCAGGAAGGCGCCAGCGGGCGTCGTGCCTTCGATCGGCTTGCCGGCGGCGTCGGCGAGCGGCAGGCGGATGCCGTCGAGCACCTGCATCAGCGCGTCGGCCTCGGGGGCATCCTCGAAGGCGCCGAACTCGACCGCGAGCTGGCGCAGCAACAGCAGCAGGCGCTGCATCGCGCTCTGATCGGCGCCCGGGGTGCGCGCGAGGGAGGCGAGGTCCTCGGTCACCAGCCGCCCCGGGCGCGGGAAGCTGTCGGGAAGGCCGCGCAGAGTACCGACCAGGTGCGTGGTGAAGGCGCTCGAGCTGGCGCCGAAGCCTTCGTCGTCAAAGGCGGGCGCACCGCCCTCGGCGCGGTCGCTGCTGCTGGTGGGAACCAGGCCGTAGAACAGCGTGGCGCCGGCGGCGGTGCACACCTCGGGTGGGGCGACGAACATCGGCACCACGTCCTCGCTCAGCACGGCGTCCTCGTGGGCGCTGATCAGGGCCAGGAGCTCGCGGTCGAGGGCGGGCTGGCGGGTGCCCGGGCGGCTCAGGCGCCGGCGGGCGTCGGGGTCGTGGCGCGGCGGCAGCGGCGCCTCGCTGCTGTCGACCTGCACCCAGCCACGCACGCCGTCGGCGGCGCGCATCCAGCCCTGGCGGATCTCGCGGCCCTTGTCGCTGCGCAGGCGGCGGATCACCAGCCCGGCCGACTCAACCTTCGCCGGGTCGATGCGCGGCAGCCCCGGCGTGTCGCAGCGCGCTTCCATGACGGCGAGGTGAAACTGGCGCTGGATGGGCTGGAACAGCTTGAGCACCGTCTGGCCCCGCACCGCGCGGTGGAGAGTGTCGAGCGCGGCGGCGCTGCCCTTGCCGCTGGCAGCCTTCTCGGCGCCGCTGTTGGTCGCGGGGGCCTTGAGGCGCGCGCCCGGCAGGCCGAGCCGGCCGCTGGCGGCGCGCAGCGAATCAAGCAGGCCGCGACCCGCAGCGCGTTTGCTGGTCGGGCGCGTGTCGGCGCCGGCGGCCAGCGTGACGCTCCGCGCCAGGTTGTCGCGCAGCGCGCTGCGCGCACCGGGTTCGCGCAAGGCGGCGAGCACGGCGGGGATGAAGTCGTCGTCACTGCGTTGCAGGATGGCCGGCGCACCGCAGCCTTCGGCAGGCCAGGTGGCGATGTCGCGCGGCGGTCCGAGCAGGACCTCGTGGGGGTGCCTCACCATATGTTCCCCGCTCCCGGTGTGTAGCTGGTCGACACCACCGCCGTGGTCTGCAGCATCTCGCACTTGACGATGCCGGAGAACTTGGCGATCGCGGTATTCACATTGACCATGCCGGCGGTGATGTCCACCTGCGGTGCGTCGATCTTGAGCTTGGCCGAGGCGGTGAAGGCGATGCTGCTCGAATCCATCACCACGCGGTTGCCGTTGCTGTCCTCGACGGTGATCGTGCCGGGGCCGTCGCCGAGCGTGACCTTCTGCCCGGCGGGGGTCTCGAGCACGAGCTTTTCCTGACCCTGCTGGTCGTCCAGGGTCACGACCACGCCGTTCTTCGAGCGGATGCGCTTGAAGCGGTTGCCCTCGCTGCCCAGATCGGCCGGGGCGGCGGCGCTGCCGTTCCACAGCCCGCCCAGCACCAGCGGGTAGCGGCTGTCGCCCTGCACGAACACGACCAGCACCTCGTCGTCGACATCGGGCATGAAGAAGGCGCCGCGCTGGTCGCCGGCGAAGGGGCAGACCACACGCGCCCACAGCGGCGCGTCCTGCTGGTCGGCGCCGTCGAGCGCGAACAGGCGCACCTGCACGCGGTTGAGCGACTCGGGGTCGTCGAGGCTGACCACGCGCGCCAGGGTGGCGGACTGCATCCAGCCGGTGGCGGCGAGGAAGTGCGGGGCGCGGTCCATCAGCGGCCTCCCAGCCAGGCGCATTCACCGACGAACTCGGTGCGGTAGCCGGCCTGCATGTCGTAGCGGTGGCGGGCCTCGACGACGTAATAGGTGTTGTCGAAGCGCGGCGACAGGCCGCTGACGGCGACATGGGTGCCGACGCGCAACTGGGCGTTGCCCTCGGCGATGCCGTCCAGGCGCACGAAGCGGCGCGCGCGCTGGTCGAAGGCGGCGGCGGCGACCGCGCTCGCCTCCTCGTCGGTGGCGAGCGCGAGATGGCCGAGGTGTTCGCTGCGCGCCTCGAGCGCGCGCGTCAGCCAGTCTGCGCCGCTGGTGCCGCTGCCCGGGCCGGCGTGGGCGCAGCGGGTGGCCTCGCCGCTGACGGTGCTGCCGCTGACCGGGTTCCAGCCGCCGGCGGTGACGCGGCTGACCTGGTGGGCGAGGTCGGCGGTGACGCGGGCGCGGGCGAGCTGGCCGTGCAGCTCGAGGCTCAGCTCGCCGCGCCGGACCTCGCCGCGCGGCGCGACCTGCAGCTCCTCGCCGACGATCTGAAGGTCGGCGTCGAAGCGCCCGAGCAGGCGGCGCAGGAAGGCGAGGTCGCTCTCGTTGAGCTGGGCCCAGGTCGCCACCGGGGCGTCCAGGCCCTGCACCGTCGGCCGCAGGCCCAGTTCGCCCGCCACCGCGCGCACCACCGCGGCCGGGCTCATGTCGGTGAATACCTTGCTGCGGCGGGACAGGCGCGCACGGCCGAGCGGATCCTCGGCGAGGACGACGAGCTCGGGCGGAGAGCCCTGCACGAACTCGGCCTCGAGCGCGCTGACCACGCCGCGGAACAGCTCGCGCGCCTGGGCCTCGTCGCCGGCATAGACCTCGATCGCGGTGCCCAGCGCCAGCCGGCTGCCGTCCTCGAAGGCGGGCTCGGCGTTGCCGTCACGCGTGCTCGCCCAGTTCGAGAAGCGCAGCTCGGCGGTGCTCATGCCGCCTTCGGACTCCTCGATGCACATGCCGATCAGCAGCTCGGAGGCGCGCTCGTCGGCCTGGCCGGCCAGGCGCAGCGTGGGGCGCGCGCGATAGACGGCGGTCTGGCTGACGGAGGTCTCGGTGCTCATGGCGCCGCTCCTAGTCCGCCTGCCAGCGCAGGCGGCGTTCCTCGCGCAGGCGCAGTTCGCGCCGGATCTGCTCGGCGAGCGCGGCAAGCAGCGCAGGGTCGAGGCCACCCCCGGCGGCACCGGACTCGCGGCCCGGCTCGCGTTCCGCCGGCTCGCGCTCCGGTCGGATCTGGGTGTGCATCTCTTCGATCATGATCGGCATCGTGCTGTCCTCCTCGTGTCAGCGGCCGCCGATGACGAAGTCGGCTTCCGCGCCGACCTCGGCACGCAGGCCGCCGCTGCTGGCCGTGAGTCGGCCACCGGCGGCGACGCCGCCCGCCGAGGCGCCGAAGCTGGCGTTCGTCGGGCCGGGCAGCAGCGCGGCCGTGTTGAGGCTGCGCGTGCTCTGGCTGGTTTCCAGGCGCAGGCCGGAAAAGCCGGCGCTTGCGCCGGCACCGGCGCTGAAGCCTGCGCCTGCGCTCGCACCCGCACTCAGGCTCGCGCCGAAGCCGGCACTGGCGCCCGCGCCCAGCGACAGGCCGCCTCCGGCGGACAGGCCAAGGCCGGCGCCCGCACCCGCACCCAGGCTCAGCCCGCCACCGCCACTGGCGAAGGCGGCGGGCGGCAGCAGGTTGGCGCCGGCGCCGGCGGACAGGCCGGCCGAGGCCGACAAGCCTGCCCCCGCCGAGGCCGAGAAGCCCGCTCCGGCCGACGCGCCGATGCCAGCGGAAAATCCGGCGCCTGCCGCAAAGCCCGCGCCGACCGAGGCGCCCACAGCGAGGCTGGCGCCGGCGCCGAAGCGCAGGCTGTCTGCGCCGTTCGCGGCTGCGATGGCGCGTGCGGCACGCGGATCGCCCGCGGCGTTGGCCACCCCTTGCGCGCCACCGGGGCCGGCGCCGTCGTCCGCGCCCGGCGCGACCACCGGCTCGGGTCCAAGGTTGGCGTCGACCGAGGCCGGGCTCGCGGTGCCGCTGTCGAAGACCACGTCCTGGCTCGACAGCGTGAGGTTGATCGAGGCGCGCAGCGGCACGCCGCCGGCGGCGAAGAAGTCGATCGTCTCCTTGTACTGCTCGACCATGCCGGTGAAGGCATAGGCGCCCCAGCTGAAGCGCACCGTCGGTGGCACGTTCTTGCCGCCGCCGGCCGCGACCGGCTGCAGCAGCTTGGCCATCTTGTTGGTGGTGACGCGCACGTCCTCGCCGCTGTCGGTGGTGTCGAACACCAGGTCCATCGTCAGCTTGGCCGTGGTCTGGCTGACGTACTGCTTCTTCTTGGCGCCCTTGCCTTCTTCCTTGAGGGTGTTGGCGACGGTGTATTGCAGGCTGGCCGGGTTGAAGTGCACCGGCACGCTGACTTTCTCCCCGGTCAGCGTCTCGAAGCTGGCGGGCTCGTCGATGAGTTCGGCAGGCAGCTGCGGCATGGCCGGCTCCTCAGCTCACCAGCACCAGGCCCTCGTGGGCCAGGTGCAGTTCCTCGATGCCGACCTCGGTGCCCTTGGCGTTGAGGTCGGCGGCCTTGAACTTGACCGGCAGCGCGCGCCGCAGCGCCCAGCGCAGCACCGGCTCGTCGCGGCCGTTGCGCATTTCGATCTCGACCTCCATGCGGTAGGCGTAGGCGCCGGCGGCGACGGTGGCGAACCAGTCCCACAGCTCCTGGCGGCCGTTGCGGGTGCGCGTCATGCCGCGCTTGAGCACGACGGTGGCGAAGCTGACCGGGCCGGCGCGCTGCACCGCGCCGTAGTTGGCGCCGCCGACCTTGATCACCTTGGGTTCCATGCTCGCCTCGAGGCCGCTGCATTCGGCAAAGGCGCCCTGGCACAGCGGCACCTCGGCGCCGGTCGCGCCCTTGATCGGCTGCTTGCGAAAGCTGACATGAAAGCGGAACACGCCGAGCGGGGCGGCGTCGAGCCGTTCCTGGCGCGCGCTGTCGAGCGGCTCGGCCATCACGCCACCTCCAGCGCGGGCGCGGTGGCCGACGCGCTGCTGCCGCCACCCAGTTCGAGGACCACGGTGATGCGCTCGATGGCGGCGAGCGGCAGCAGGCTCACCTCGACGCGCAGGCGGCCGTTGTCGAGGTCGTTCTGCGTCATCGTCGTCAGGTCGCAGCGCACGCTGAAAGCCTCCGCCGGGTCCTTGCCCCCCAGGCCACCCTCGCGCCAGAACGCGGTCAGCGTGTGTTCCAGGCTGCGCGCGACGCTGTGCCACAGGGCTGGGCCGCTGGCCTCGAACAAGGCGTTGCTGCCCACCGTGCGGGCGGCGCGCAGCACGGCGCCGAGCAGGCGGGTGACGCCGCCGGCGCGCCAAGCTTGGTCGGCCGCGGTGCTGACGTCGGACTGCAGGGCCCAGCCGCCAGGCTGGGGCGCGATCACGCACACGCGGCGGGCGAGGGCGTCGCTCGGGCTGGGGGCGATGGCGCTCCACGGCAGCACCGGCTCGCTGCCCGACACCATCGGCAGCGGCGTGCCGGCGATCGAGCGGAAGGTGCCGCGGGCCAGCGCGTTGTGGGCGATGAGGCCGGTGAGCAGGCCTTCGGGCGGCTCGAGTTCGCCGGGCAGGTCGCGCGCCTGCGCGGTTCGGAGCCAGGGCCAGGCGAGCTGGATGAAGGCGCTCGCGGTGCCGGTGCCGGCGGTGTCCGGCGCGGCGAGCACGCCGGTCTGCTCGAGGTGGGCGAGGTAGTCGGTGCGGGCCTGGGCGTCCGCCTCGCTGCCAGGCTGGTGCAGGTCGCGCGTCGGCAGCGGCAGGCTGGCGACCAGCAGCTTTTCGCGATGGTGGCGGGCGAGCTGCAGCCGCGCCTGGCCGAGGGCGTTGCGCCAGGCCGCGAGGCCGGCCGCATCGCAGCGCGGCGGGGCGAGGTCGCGCAGGCCGATGTCCTGCTCGACCGCGGGCGCGGCGTTGTCGCTGCAGGCGACGAAGACTTCGGGCGAGGAGGGCGCCTCGATCGCCACCGCCAGCGTCTCGGGCGGCGCGGCGCAGAGGTCGGGCAGGTCGGGCAGGCACACCAGGCTGACCTCGGGCAGGCCGTGCAGATGGCCCAGGCCGTGCCAGGACGAGGGGTCCATCGCGCTCGCCTGCGGGGCGAGCAGGGCGGCGAGGCGCTCATCGCGGCGGGCGGTGCGCTCGGTGGTCGGCTCCAGCCAGGGCCAGGGATCGCCGCAGCGCACGATCAGCGCGCGCCGGCCGCCAGTGGCGAAAAAGCGCCGCACCGCCGCGCCGAGCGCGCTGGCGCAGTGCTGGCGGCCGCCGCCGAGCGGACGTTCGTCCCAGGCATAGAGGGCGTCAAAGGCGGTCCAGCCGTCCACCGCCACCGGCAGCTGCAGCAGGCTGTCGATCTCTGCCGCCGGTCGCGCCCAGGGGCCGTCGGTCCAGCGCGCGCGCGCCAGCGCCGTGCGCACCGCCGCCGGCAGCGCGCCGGGGCGGCGGCCGACGAAGCCGACGAAGCAGGCGATGTCGACCCGGTTGGGGTCGGCCTGCAGCGCCGGGGGGGCGATCTCGAAGGCGAGGCCTTTCATGGTGGCGTTACGCTCGGTTAGGTGGCCGGTGAAGCGGCGGGTCGGGTGCCGGATCAGGTGCCGGATCAGGTGCTGGATGAGGCGGCCATCGATCAGGCCTGGATTTCGAAGCCTTCGGCCGACAGCACGATCTCTTCCATTGCCACGTCGCCGCCGCCCTTGCCGGCCAGCGTGGGGCCGGTGTACTTCATCGGGATGCAGCCGCGCAGGAGCCAGGTGCGCACCGGGTTGCGAGCCTCGTCCATCAGGGTGATGGCGACCGTCTTCTGCGCCGCCGGGCCGTCGGTGCGCGTCTGCTCGATCCAGGCCCACAGGCTGTCGAAGTTGACGATGCCGCGCTTGCAGGTGACGTCGCTGACCTTGTGGATGCCGGCGACCTTGCGGACATGGTTCTCCTTGTCGTTGCCGGCCCGGTATTCGGCCACCGTGACCTCGGTACCGATGCCGGAGACGTCGGAGAAGCCGCCGAACTCCTCGCCACCGTCGAAGTTGACGATGAAGTTGAAGGCGCCATAGGGCGTGATGCGCTCAGCCATGATTCAGTCCCCCTCGATCAGGCACGGGCATCGGCGGTCTTCTGGCCGATGCGGAAGATGACGAATTCGGCCGGCTTGATCACCGCCACGCCGATCAGGCAAACCAGGCGACCGTTGTCGAGGTCGTTCTGGGTCATGGTGCTGCGGTCGCAGCGCACGAAGAAGGCTTCCTCGGTCTTGGTCCCGAGCAGGGCGCCGTTGCGCCACTCGTTGTAGAGGAAGTCGGAGATCGTCTGCCGCACGTTGGCCCACAGGCGCTCGCCGTTGGGCTCGAACACCGCCCACTGCGTGCCGCGGTCGATCGAGGACTCGAGGTAGTTGAAGTAGCGCCGCACGTTGACGTACTTCCACTCCGGGTCGGACGAGGCCAGCCTCGCGCCCCACACGCGAAAACCCCGCCCGGACAGGTAGCGCAGGCAGTTCACCCCGATCGGGTTGAGCATCTCCTGCTGGGCGAAGTTGATGTCGAGCTCGAAGCGCAGCGCACCGCGCACGACCTCGTTGGCGGGCGCCTTCCACACCCCGCGCTCGACGTCGTTGCGGGCGTAGATGCCGCACACGAAGCCCGACGGCGGCAGCGCCAGCTCGCGCGGGATGTCCTCGCGCCCCGGGCGGGCGAGCGGGTTGGAGACCACCACCCAGGGGTAGTACACCGCGGCGTAGCGCGAGTCGATCAGGCCGCGCAGGGTGCGTGCCTGGCCGGGCAGCTGGTCGGGCGGCAGGTCGAGCACCGCGATGCGGTAGGCGCGGCGGGATTCGGCATGCGAGATCAGCAGGTTGTTGATGGCCTGGGCGTCGGCGTAGGCCGAGGCGCCGGGGGCGGCGACGATGGAGATGTCCTCCAGGCCGGCGAGCTCGCCCAGCGCCAGCGCGTAGTCGGCCGCGGCCGGCGCGGCGCCGTCGCTGCCGTCCTCGAGGCTGAAGCTGGCCTCGAGCTCGCCGGCGGCATTGCTCGCGGCGCCGGCGAACAGCGCGTTGCGCAGCTCGAGCGCGCTGACGCCGGCGCCGATGCTGATCGCGAACAGGTTCTGCAGGTGGTCGGCGCGGCGGCCGGGCGTGGCCGACATGACGTGGCCGACCCAGGCCGGGTGGCTGCGGTCGAAGCCCAGCCCCTCGTAGCTCAGGTCCTCGCCATCGGCGTCGATGGCGATCACCAGCAGGGTGGCCAGGCGCGGCGTGGCCGCGGCAAGTGCCGCCTCGTCCTCCGCCGCATCGCCCGGGCTGGCCGCCGGGTGCCAGGTCGAGCCCACCTTGAGGTGCCAGGCGGTGGCCGCGCCGGCGCCGGTGGCGAGCAGGCTGCCGGCAGGGGCGTTGGTCATCGCGGTGAGGGCGACCGGGGCGAGCACCTCGCGCACGATGATGCGGCCATTGCCGATGGCACCCGGAAAGCGCGCCTGGAAGGCGACCGCCTGCGCTGCCGGCGTGCCGTCGGCGGTGACGTTGCCCGTTGCGGCGGCGGCGCCACCACCGACCACGCGCGACACGTACAGGCGCGAGCCGCCTTCGTTGAAGAAGGCGCGCACGCCGTGGGCGAGGTAGTTGGTTGCGGGGCTGTAGTCGAAGTCGGCGATGCCACCGTAGATGCGCTCGAAGTCGCCGAAGCTGGTGAGCAGCTCGGGGACTTCCTGGGCGTCGGTGTCTACGCGGTAGGGGCCCTTGCGCGTCGGCCCGACGAAGGCCGTGGTGCTGGTGCCCACCCCTTCGATGGACTTGGCGCGGAAGCTGGTTTCCTCGACATAGACGCCGGGAGCAAGGTACTCGGGCATGGCTGGTCTCCTTTTATCGAGCGTGCCGGGCGGTATTCACGCCCAGATAAGCGGACTCCGATCTCATGGCAGGTCGAGGCCCAGGTTGAGGCTGAGGCTGGCGCGTGCGCGCAGCTGGACGTCGGCCTGCGCCGAGGGCAGCGTCGCGCGGCGGGTTTCGAGATCGACCGGATCCACGCAGGGGAGCTGCGCGGGCGGGCGACCGTTGCGCATCGCGGCCAGCGGCGTGCGCGTGCCGGCGGCGGGGTCGTGGCAGACCTCGAGCACGGCATCGACATGGGTGGCGACCACCGCGTCGGCGTCGGCCGACCAGGTGGTGACCGGCACGCCGGCCACCGCCACCAGCGCTTCGCCGCGCCAGTCGCTGAGGCCGCGCGCCAGCACCTGGCCGCCGGCGACGACGCGCAACAGGGCGCCACCGAGCACATCGCCACCGGGCTGGGCGCTGACACTGACGCGCAGTGCGCACCAGTTGGTGCCCAGGGCTGCGCGGGGCGCCGGGTAGAGCGGGATGTCGAGCGCATTGAAGATCGAGTCGGGCGCGTCGCCATCGGGGTTGCGCGGCAAGCTGAGCGTCGCCAGCCGTGGCAGGTAGCGCCCGCTCGGGTCGTCGATACGGATCATGAGGGTCTCGCTGCCGATCGCCGGGCTGGCCGGTGGCTGCAGGAACTCGGTGGCGTGGGCGGCGAGCCGCGTCCATTCGTGCACCACATGAAAGCCGCTGCGGTTGCGCACGATGCGCGCGCCCTCGCCCTGGAGCCGCAAGGGGGCCTCGATGGTGGCGCCGGTGGTGGCGTCGATCGGGCGCAGCGCGGCCAGCACCCGCCACTCGAAGCGCTCGAGTTCGTGCAGCTCGGGGGCGTGGGGCGCCGGCGTGCTCACGAGGCCTCCCGGCCATAGGCGAAGCGCGCGGCGACGACGCGGCGGTAGCTGGCGTCGTCGGTGTCGGGGTCGATGCGCACCAGCCGCGCGACCCAGGACACCGACAGGCGATAGGCCGGGCTGAGGGCGTCCCAGATGCGCATCAGGTCTTCGGTGGGCAGCTCGGAGGGCACGATCTGGATGACTTCCTCGCCATCCCAGCCGGCGTCCGGGGTCAGCGAGGAGGCATCGAGCACCGGGTACTGGTGCAACTGGCGCAGCGCCCAGGTCATCGACACCTGCTCCTCCTCGGCACTCATGCCCCAGGCGCTCATCAGGTAGTGCAGGTCGAGGGCGAGCGGGCCTGCGCCGGATTCGCCCTCGCGCATGCGCGGGCTCTGGCGGCGGTGCTCGTTGACCGCGATGCGGTACAGGAACAGCGTGATGCGGTTGCCCTCCTCGATGTCGCCGGCGAGCTGTCCGGCGCTCACCAGCTCGAAGTCGCAGGCCGGCAGCGCGCGCTCCGCCCCGGGGCCGGGGTAGGTGTTGCGCAGGAAGGTCACGATCGAGCTTCCCACCGAATGCACGCCGAAAACGTTTGCCATCGTTCGCCTTGCGCCTGTCCGTCCGTTTCCATGTCCTTGCTGTTTCGCTCGCGGCCTTCACCCATCGGGGTCGCTCAGTGCGGCCGCTCCGGATCCGGCCGCGGTGCCGCGCCATAGACCTGACGCCCGTCCGGCGTGTGGGTGACACGCACGGCGTGAAAGGCAATCAGGCGCTGCAAGGCGGTGTGGACCTCGTCTGCCGTCGCCTCCAGCCCCCGACTGCGCAACCACCAGCGCGCGATGCCTTCCTCGCTGTCGACCGCCTCGGGGTGGCACGCCAGGTAGGCTTCGATGGCCTCCATGAGCTCCTCGAGGTGGCGATCCTGCATGGCGGCGGACTCCCGATCCGGATTTCGGCGACACCTATGCGAAACGCGTGCCATGACTCGGTGATTGTCATGATTGCGAAGGGAAACAACGGCTTGCGAGCGATCAGCCGTATTCGTCAGGCGGTGCACGTGGGGGGCGAGCGGGTCATTCACGACCCAGGGCCACGACCCGGTGGCGGGCGAAGGCGCCGTCAGTCAGCCGCTTGGGGCGAGATGCGAGCGTCGGCGCGGTGGGTCGGCCTCGACCCGGTGCATGCCGTGAGCAAGCCTGGCACCACTTTGGTGCCCTCGCGAGCGGGCTTGGTGCGCGCGATGCGCGTTCGAGGGGCGTGATCCGGGCCAATGCACTGCAATGACGCCCTCGCGCCGCATCGCACGATTCTTGCTGTCGAGGTTGACCAGCATCCCCTGCCCTTCGCGAGGCCCCTGTGTCCATCCACGTCAAGCTGAACCACGTCACCCATTACCGCTACGACCGCCCGGTGACGCTGTCGCCCCAGGTCGTGCGCCTGCGCCCGGCGCCGCATTGCCGCACGCCGATCCTGGCCTACTCGCTGAAGGTCGAGCCGGCCGATCACTTCATCAACTGGCAGCAGGACCCGCAGTCGAACTACCTCGCCCGCCTGGTCTTCCCCGAGAAGACGACCGAGCTGCGCATCGAGGTCGACCTGGTGGCCGAGATGTCGGTCATCAACCCCTTCGACTTCTTCCTCGAGCCCGAGGCCAAGCAGATTCCCTTCGCCTACGACGAGGGCCTGAGCGTCGAACTGGCGCCCTACCGCCTGAAGGCGCCGGCCGCCGCGCTGGGGCCGAAGTTCCTCGACTACCTCGAGTCCATCCCGCGCGAGCCCTGCGCCAGCGTCGATTTCCTGGTTGCGCTCAACCAGCGCCTGCAGCAGGACATCCGCTACCTGGTGCGCCTCGAGCCGGGCGTGCAGACGCCGGAAGAGACGCTGACGCTGGCGAGCGGCTCGTGCCGCGACTCGGCCTGGCTGCTGGTGCAGCTGCTGCGCCACCTCGGGCTGGCGGCGCGCTTCGTGTCCGGCTACCTGATCCAGCTCACCCCCGACGTGAAGTCGCTCGACGGCCCCTCGGGCACCGAGGTGGACTTCACCGATCTGCACGCCTGGTGCGAGGTGTACCTGCCAGGCGCGGGCTGGGTCGGTCTTGACCCGACATCGGGGCTGTTTGCCGGCGAAGGCCACATCCCGGTCGCGTGCACGCCCGAGCCCTCGTCGGCGGCGCCGATCACCGGTTTCTCGGATGAGTGCGAGTGCGCGTTCGAGCACCACATGAAGGTCGAGCGCGTGTGGGAGGCGCCGCGCGTCACCAAGCCCTACAGCGACGAACAATGGGCTGCGATCGAGGCCCTCGGCCACCTCATCGACGGCGACCTGACGGCGCATGACGTGCGCCTGACCCAGGGCGGCGAGCCGACCTTCGTGTCGCTCGACGACCGCGACGGTGCGGCCTGGAACAGCGATGCGCTCGACCCGCACGATCGTGATGCCACCAAGCCGAGCAAGCGCACGCTGGCCGAGAACCTGATGTTCCGGATGAAGGAGCACTACGCGCCGGTCGGGCTGCTGCACTTTGGCCAGGGCAAGTGGTATCCGGGCGAGCAGCTGCCGCGCTGGTCGCTGAACTGCTACTGGCGCCGCGACGGCGAGCCGATCTGGCGCGACCCGGCGCTGTTCGCGCGCGAACTGTCCGCCACCGCGGTGGACGAGGCCACCGCCGGCCGCTTCCTTGCCCGCGTCGGCGAGCGCCTGGGCGTCGATACGCAGTGGATGATGGCGGCCTTCGAGGACGCCTGGTATTACCTGTGGCGCGAGCGTCGGCTGCCGGCCAACGTCGATCCGCACGATTCGCGGGTGGATGATCCGCTCGAGCGCGCGCGCCTGGCCAAGATCTTCGAGCAGGGCCTGAAGCAGGTCATCGGCCATGTGCTGCCGATCGTGCGTCAACATGTCGGGTCGGTGCGCTGGCAGAGCGGGCCGTGGTTCCTGCGCAGCGAACGCCTGTACCTGATCCCGGGCGATTCGCCGATCGGCTACCGCCTGCCGCTGGATTCCCAGCCGTGGGCGGGCAAGGGCGACTATCCGTGGATCCACGCCGCCGACCTCAACCAGGCTTTCCCCGCCTTGCCGGCCCATGCCGAGCTGCGCCAGCAGTTGCGGCCGACCGGCGTGACGGGGGTGGCGACCATCGGCGCCGACAGCGGGCTGGGCTTCGAGGCGCAGGGGGGCGGGTGGACGCCCGGCCGCGCCGAGCATGCCGGCTTCCATGACACGCAGGGCGAGGCTGCGGTGCCGCTGCCCGGCGCCGCGGAGGCGGCGCTCGCCAGCCGTGACGAGCGCATCGACCCCACCCGCCGTCCGGCGCCCTTCGAGTCCGCGGCCTGGATCACCCGCAGCGCGCTGTGCGCCGAGCCGCGCGGTGGCCTGCTGTACCTCTTCATGCCGCCGACGGTGGCGCTGGAGGACTACCTCGAGATCGTCACCGCGATCGAGGACACCGCCGCCGAGTTCAGCCTGCCGGTGGTGCTCGAGGGCTACGAGCCGCCGTCCGATCCGCGCCTGGCGAGCTTCCGCATCACCCCCGATCCGGGCGTGATCGAGGTCAATGTCCACCCGGCGGCGAGCTGGGACGAGCTCGTCGAGCGCACCACCACGCTGTACGAGGAGGCACACCAGTCGCGCCTGTCGACCGAAAAGTTCATGCTAGACGGCCGCCACACCGGCACCGGCGGCGGCAACCACTTCGTGCTCGGCGGCGCCACGCCGGCCGATTCGCCCTTCCTGCGTCGTCCCGACCTGCTGCGCAGCCTGGTGAGCTACTGGCACAACCACCCCAGCCTGTCCTACCTGTTCTCGGGCATGTTCATCGGCCCGACCTCGCAGGCGCCGCGGGTCGACGAGGCCCGCCACGACACCGTGCATGAGCTGGAGGTCGCCTTCCAGCAGTTCCCCGAGGTGGGCAGGCAGGTGCCGCCCTGGCTCATCGACCGCCTGCTGCGCAACCTGCTGATCGATGCCAGCGGCAACACCCACCGCGCCGAGTTCTGCATCGACAAGCTGTACAGCCCGGACACCGCGACCGGCCGGCTCGGCCTGCTGGAATTGCGCGCCTTCGAGATGCCGCCGCACGCGCGCATGAGCCTCGCCCAGCAACTGCTGCTGCGCGCGCTGATCGCGCGCTTCTGGCAGCACCCTTACGCGCCCGACCGCCTGCGGCGCTGGGGTACCGAGCTGCACGACCGCTTCCTGCTGCCGCACTGGGTGGCGGACGATTTCCGCGACGTCATCGACGAGCTGCGCGATTTCGGCTACCCGATGGAGTTCGCCTGGTTCGCGCCGCACTTCGAGTTCCGCTTCCCCAAGTACGGCGAGTTTTCCGCGCGCGGCGTCGAGGTCGAGCTGCGCATGGCGCTCGAACCCTGGCATGTAATGGGCGAGGAGGGCGCGCCTGGTGGTACCGTGCGCTATGTCGATTCCTCGGTGGAGCGCGTGCAGGTGAAGGTGAGCGGACTCAACGATGACCGTCATGTGCTGACCTGCAACGGCCGTGCCGTGCCGCTGCAGCCGACCGGCACGGTGGGCGAGTTCGTCGCCGGCGTGCGTTATCGCGCCTGGCAGCCGCCGTCCTGCCTGCATCCCACCATCGGCGTGCATGCGCCATTGGTGTTCGACCTCGTCGATGGCTGGATGCAGCGCTCGATGGGGGGCTGCATGTATCACGTCGCCCATCCGGGCGGGCGCAACCATGAGACCTACCCGGTCAATCCCTACGAGGCCGAGGGTCGGCGCCTGGCCCGCTTCACCACCACCGGCCACACGCCGGGCCGGATCACGCCCGCGGTGGCCGAGCGCAACGCCGACTTTCCCTTCACCCTCGACTTGCGCCGACAGGGCTGAACGCCGCCATGCAGGTCCAGCCGCACAGTCCGCCCGAGCTGCTCGCCGCCTACGCCGCGCGTCCCGACCGCTACGACGAGCTGTGCCAGCGCATCGGCAGCGTGGTGGTGCTGCGGCCGCACTGGCGCGATTTCTTCCACAGCCTGGCGGACATGGCGCCCGCCGAGCTGGCGGCGCGGCGGGTGGCGTTGCGCCGCCAGATCCACGAGAACGGCATCACCTACAACGTGTATGCCGACCCGCGTGGCTTCCAGCGGCCGTGGGAGCTCGACCTCCTGCCGCTGATGCTGCCGTCGGCGGAGTGGGCGCAGATCGAGGCTGCGGTGATCCAGCGCGCGATGCTGTTCAACCGCATCCTGGCCGACCTCTACGGCGAGCAGACGCTGCTGCAGCAGGGCCTGATCCCGCCGGCTCTGATCTTCGGCCACAGCGGCTTCCTGCGCCCGCTGGTGGGGGCGAAGCAGCCGGGCGACCTGTTCCTGCACCTGTTCGCGGTGGACCTGGCGCGTTCGCCCGACGGGCGCTGGTGGGTGGTAGCCGACCGCACGCAGGCGCCATCCGGCGCCGGCTATGCGCTGGAGAACCGCAGCGTGCTGGCGCGCGCCCTGCCCGAGCTCTATCGCAGCGCCGGCGTGCAGCCGCTGGTGCCCTTCTTCGAGGGCTTTCGCGACAGCCTGGCGGCGCTGGCGCCGGCGGACACGGGGGAGGGCGAGGACGCGCCGCTGATCGTGGTGATGACCCCCGGGCCGTACAACGAGACCTACTTCGAGCACGCCTTCCTCGCCCGCGAGATGGGCTTTCCGCTGGTCGAGGGCCAGGACCTGACGGTGCGCGACGAGACCGTCTTCCTGCGCACGCTCGACGGCTTGCGCCGGGTGCATGTGATCCTGCGCCGGGTGGATGACATCTGGTGCGACCCGCTGGAGTTGCGCGACGACTCGGCGCTGGGCGTGGCCGGCCTGGTGGGGGCAGTGCGCGCCGGCCGCGTCACCGTCGCCAATGCGCTCGGCAGCGGCATCCTCGAGACCGGGGCGCTGCTCGGCTACCTGCCGCGGCTGGCCGAGCAGCTGCTCGGCCAGAAGCTGAGGATGCCCTCGGTGGCCACCTGGTGGTGCGGCGAGCCGGCCGCCTGCGCCTATGCGCTCGAGCACCTGCGCGAACTGGTGGTCAAGCCCGCCTACCCGAGCGCCAGCGCCGGCCCGGTGTTCTGCCGCGACCTGCCCGAGGCCGAGCTCGAGGCGCTGGCGGCGCGCATTGCTGCCCGCCCCTTCGATTTCGTCGCCCAGGAGATGGTCAACATCTCGCAGGCGCCGGTGCTCGCGGTCGATGGCGAGGCGCCGGGCGAGCTGCCGAGTGAGGCCGAGGCCGCCGCCTGCAGCCTGGTGGCGCGCAACATTGCGCTGCGGGTGTTCGTCGCCGCCGGCCCGGACGGCTTCCGGGTGCTGCCCGGCGGGCTGACGCGGGTCGCCTCCGGCGCCGACGCGCGCGTGGTGTCGATGCAGCAGGGTGGCAGCAGCAAGGATGTGTGGGTGCTGCGCTCGCCGGCGGCGGCACGACCGGCGGCGCGCATCGTACCCGGCCAGCTGGCGCCGTCCGAGCACGGGTTGCGCGAGCTGAGCCTGTCGAGCCGGGTGGCGGAGAACTTCTTCTGGCTCGGGCGCTACAGCGAGCGTGCCGACGCCGCCGCCCGCCTCGGCCGCGAGACGCTCGCCCGCCTGGGCGGGCTGATCGGGCCGGCGGGGGAGCTGAGCATGGTCGGTGCGTCGCCGGCGGGCGGCGGCTTCCCGCAGGACGGCACGAAGGCCGATGACGAGCCGACGCTGGCCGCCCTGCTCGCGTTGTGCCGGCGGGCGGGCATCCTGCCGACCGAGGGCGAGGAGGGTGCGGCGGCGGACGCAGACGAGGGCGGCGACGGCGGCGGTGGCACCGCTGGCGGGGCGGCGGCGCGTGCGCTGCGCTCGCGCGTGCCGCTGTCCGTTGCGCTGCTCGCCAGTGCGCTGTTCGACCCCGCGCGCAGCGGCAGCGTGGTCGCCAACCTGCGCATGGTGCTGGGCCTGGCGGCCCAGGTGCGCGACCGCCTGTCGCCCGACAGCTGGCGCATCTACAACCGCCTGTCCGATTTTGCCGAGGCCCCCAGGCGCGTACCCAGTCTGGGCGATGCCCTGCACCGGCTCGACGACTCGCTGCTGTCGCTCGTCACCCTGTCGGGCTTCGTCATCGAGAGCATGCCGCGCGACGCCGGCTGGCGCTTCCTGTCGATCGGGCGGCGCATCGAGCGCCTGCAGTTTCTCGCCGCGGCCTTGTCGGCGCTGCTGCTGTCGCCCTACCCGGGAGCGCTGCGCGCACTGCTGGCGCTGACCGACGGCGAGATCCGCTATCGCAGCCGCCACGCCCGCGGCCTGGCACCGCAGCCGGTGGCCGAGCTGGTGATGCTCGACGGCGACAATCCGCGCGCGCTGCGCTACCAGCTCGAGTCGCTCGCCGAACATGTGCGCCTGCTGCCCGAGGGCGAGGCGCTGGCAGAACCACTCAACCGTCAGCGCGAGCGTCTCGATGCGCTGTCGCTGTGCGACTGCTTCGTGCTCGAGCTCGACGGCCGCGCCCGGCGCGAGGCGGGTGGCGCGCGCCACTGCGACACCCTGCAGGCCGTGCTGGCTGACACCTGGGCCTGCGGCAACCAACTCGCCGATGCCTTGTCGCATCGCTACTTCACCCACCTCGACGCCCGCAGCCGGGCGACGGTTTCGCTCTGAGCGAGGTGCCGCCAGGATGCAGGAATACGACGTCCGCCACGACACGACCTACCACTACGACAGCCCGGTGCTGCTGTCGCAGCAGATTGCCCACCTGCGCCCGCGCGAGGTCGCCCACCAGCAATGCCTGTCGCATGAACTGGCGATCGAGCCGCCGGCCTCGGTGCAGCGCGAGCGCAGGGACTTCTTCGGCAATCCGGTGACGGCCTTCGCGGTCTATGCGCCCCACGACCGCCTGCTCGTGCGGGCGCGCAGCCGCATCCGGGTCGATGCGCGGCGCTGGCCCGAGGCCGCCAGCAGCCTGGCGTGGGAGGCGGCGCGCGACCACCTGCGCGATGGGCTGTCGGGCCATGCGCCGCTGCAGGACGATGCGCGCGACGCCGGCCAGTACCGCTTCGGCTCGCCTTTCGTGCCGCTGGGCGAGGCCTCTGCCACCTATGCCGACTATGCGCTGCAGTGCTTCACCCCGGGCCGCCCGCTGGTCGAGGCCCTGCTCGCCTTGTCGGCGCGCATCCATGCCGATTTCAGCTTCGATCCCGAGGCCACCAGCGTGGCCACGCCGGTGGCGCAGGTGTTTGCCGAGCGGCGCGGTGTGTGCCAGGACTTCTCGCACCTGATGATCGCCTGCCTGCGCGCCCTCGGGCTGGCGGCGCGCTACGTGTCGGGCTACCTGCTGACCGCGCCGCCGCCCGGCCAGCCGCGGCTGATCGGCGCCGACGCCTCGCACGCCTGGGTCGCGGTGTGGTGTCCGGGCCGGGGCTGGGTGGAGGTCGATCCGACCAACGACCTGCAGCCGGGCAGCGGTCACATCACGATCGCCTGGGGGCGCGACTATGGCGACGTGTCGCCCTTGCGCGGCGTGATCCTGGGCGGCGGCGGGCACAAGGTGGAGGTTGCGGTGACGGTGATGCCGCTGGAGGAGGGCGAGCACGCACCAGTTTGATGCATTGGCGGCCATCGTGGTGCGCACCAAGGCAGTGCCTGCACGCGGATGCGCCATTCCGTGGGAATTGGGGCTTGGCACGCTTCATGCTGAACCCTGCGCGAGGGAGTGAGAACATGAGCGCAAACAGCACAATGAACGCCGCAATACCTTTCGACGAGATGTACGCCGCCGACGGCAGCGTGCGCGAGCACTACCGGCCCTATGCCGAGTGGCTGGCGCAGATGCCGCATGAGCGTATCGCGCGCAAGCGCAGCGAGGCCGACGTCGCCTTTCACCGCGTGGGCATCACCTTCAACGTGTATGGGGAGGAGGGGGGCAAGGAGCGGCTGATTCCCTTCGATCTGTTGCCGCGCATCATTCCGGGCACGGAATGGACGACGCTGGAGGCTGGCCTGCGCCAGCGCGTGAAGGCGCTCAACGCCTTCCTCGCCGACATCTATCACGGCCAGGAGATCCTGCGCGCCGGGCGCCTGCCCGCCGACCAGGTGCTCAACAACGCCCAGTTCCGGCCCGAGATGAAGGGTGTGGACGTGCCCGGCGGGCTGTACGCGATGATCGCCGGCATCGACCTGGTGCGTGCCGCCGGCGCCGACGGCAAGGGCGAGTACTACGTGCTGGAAGACAACCTGCGCGTGCCCTCGGGCGTGAGCTACCTGCTCGAGAACCGCAAGATGATGATGCGGCTCTTTCCCGACCTGTTCTCACGCTACAACGTGCAGCCGGTCGAGCACTACCCCGACCTGCTGCTCGAGACCCTGCGCGCGGTGGCGCCGGCCGGCGTGCTCAACCCGACGGCGGTGCTGCTGACGCCGGGCGCCTTCAACAGCGCCTACTTCGAGCACAGCTTCCTCGCCCAGCAGATGGGGGTGGAGCTGGTCGAGGGCCAGGACCTGTTCGTCAAGGACGAGACGGTGTACATGCGCACCACCCAGGGGCCGAAGCGGGTGGACGTGATCTACCGCCGCATCGACGACGACTTCCTCGACCCGGAGGTGTTCCGCGCCGATTCCATGCTCGGCGTGCCGGGCCTGATGGCGGCCTACCGTGCCGGTCGCGTGACGCTGGCCAATGCGGTCGGCACCGGGGTGGCGGACGACAAGTCGATCTACCCCTACGTGCCCGAAATGGTGCGCTTCTACCTCGGCGAGGAACCGATCCTCAACAACGTGCCGACCTACATGCTGCGCAAGCCCGAGGACCTGGCCTACACGCTGGCCCACCTGCCCGAGCTGGTGGTGAAGGAGGTCCATGGCGCTGGCGGCTACGGCATGCTGGTGGGCCCGGCGGCGACCAAGGCCGAGATCGAGGACTTCCGCCAGCTCATCGTGGCGGCACCGGAAAAATACATCGCCCAGCCCACGCTGTCGCTGTCGACCTGCCCGACCTTCGTCGACGCCGGCATCGCGCCGCGCCATATCGACCTGCGCCCCTTCGTGCTGTCCGGCGGCAAGGAGATCCGCATGGTGCCGGGCGGCCTCACCCGCGTGGCCATGAAGGCGGGCTCGCTGGTGGTCAATTCCTCGCAGGGCGGGGGCACCAAGGACACCTGGGTCGTCAGTTGAAGCTGCCGCCGAGTCATCGCCCGCGCCGGGCGCAAGGAGAACAAGCATGCTGAGCCGTACCGCCGATCACCTCTACTGGATGGCGCGCTACACCGAGCGCGCCGAGAACACCGTGCGCATGCTGGACGTGTCCTACCGCATGTCGCTGCTGCCGAGCACCAACGGCGGCGATACCGACGGCTGGTCGGCGATCCTCGCCATCAGCGAGCTGTCCGAGGCCTTCGCCCGCAGCGGCCGGCCGCTGACCGCGAGCGACGTCATCGAGTTCGTCGTCCTCGACCGTGACAACCCGTCCAGCGTCTGGAACTGCCTGCGTGCCGCGCGCGAGAACGCGCATGCGGTGCGCGGCACGCTGACGGCCGAGATGTGGGAGACGACCAACGCCACCTGGCTCGAGATCCGCGACATCACGCCGGAGAAGCTGCAGGCGACCGACCTGGGCGAATTCTTCGAGTGGGTGAAGTTCCGCTCGCACCTGCTGCGCGGGGTGACCTTCGGCACCATGCTGCACGACGATGCCTTCCAGTTCGTGCGCCTGGGCACCTTCCTCGAGCGCGCCGACAACACCGCGCGCCTGCTCGACGTCAAATACCACAGCCTGCTGCCCAAGGCCGACGGCCAGAACAGCTCGACCGACTTCTACCAGTGGGGCGCGCTGCTGCGCTCGGTGTCGGCGTTCGAGACCTACCGCCACGTCTATCGCGACGTCATTACGCCGTACAAGGTCGCCGAGCTGCTGATCCTCAACCACGCCATGCCGCGCTCGCTGCACGCCTGCCTGGACGAGATCAATGGCATCCTGGGCGACATCGCCAACCTGCACTCGGCCGAGGCCGCGCGCCAGGCGGGCGAGCTGCACGCCAGCCTGCACTACGGTCGCATGGACGACATCTTTGCCACCGGCCTGCATGTGTGGCTCGAGCGCTTCCTGGCGCGCATCAACCGCCTGGGCGACAGCATCAGCGACAACTTCCTGGTGCCGGTCGCGGCCTGACGCGCGCTACCCAGACCTCCACGGGACCCGCCCATGACCTACTGCGTTGCCATGTGCCTCGACGAAGGCATCGTCTGTCTGTCGGACTCGCGCACCAATGCCGGGGTCGACCACATCAACACCTTTCGCAAGATGACCGTGTTTGAGCGCGCGGGCGACCGCGTGCTCGTGCTGATGAGCGCGGGCAACCTCGCCATCACCCAGGCCGTGGTGAGCGTACTGCGCGAGCACGCGGCGGTGCAGGACCGCGACAGCCTGTGGAACGCGCCGACGATGTTCGAGTGCGCGCGCCTGGTCGGCGACACCATCCGCCGCATCTACCAGCTCGACGCCGATGCACTCAAGCAGTTCGGGCTCGATTTCAATGCGTCCTTCATCCTGTGCGGGCAGATCGCCGACGAGCCGCCGCGGCTGTTCAACATCTACGCCGCGGGCAACTTCATCGAGGCTTCGGCCGACACGCCCTACTTCCAGATCGGCGAGTCGAAGTACGGCAAGCCGATCGTCGATCGCATCGTCACGCGCACGACCTCGCTCGACGAGGCCGCCAAGTGCGCGCTGATCTCGATGGATTCCACGATCCGCTCGAACCTGTCGGTCGGCCTGCCGCTCGACCTGCTGGTCTACCGCCGCGACGAGCTGCGCGTCGCCCGCCACCTCAGCGTCGACTGGGACAACCCCTATTTCGACATGATCCACAAGGAGTGGGGTGCCAGCCTGCGCAAGGTCTTCAACGCCCTGCCCAACCCCGACTGGACGGTGTGGCCGGGCGACACCGGCACGCTGCCCAGGATCGAGGTGGTGGCGCCGTCCGCGGCGCGCGGCGGCAACGGCAAGCCCACTTAGCCGGGGCCGCGCGAAGCGCTGTTGCAGGGACGCAAAAACAACAAGGCAGGAGCAAGAAAACACTTGCGAGATTTTTTGTTGCAGTGCAACATAAGCCCACACCGATGCATCGCTGCGGTGTCACTTCACCACAGGAGCACACCATGAACGCCTCGCCCGAAAAGCTGTTGTCCACCGTCAAATCCGCCGCCGAAGCGCGCGTCAATGAAATGGCCGTTGCCAGCGACAGCCTGCTGTCCGCCGTCGAGCACCTGACCGCGCTGAACCTCAACACGGCGCGCTCGGTCCTCGACGACACGATCGCCCTCAACAAGGCCGTCACCGCGGCGCGCGACCCGAAGGCGCTGGTCGAGCTGCAGATCGGCACCGTGACGCCCTCGCTGCAGAAGGGCTTCGCCTACTTCAAGGCCGTCGGCAGCATTGCCAGCCAGACCCAGGCCGACCTGTTCAAGCTGGTCGAAGCCGGCATGTCGCAGTGGCTGCAGGCCGTCATCGTCACCCTCGAGGGCCTGAACCGCAACGCGCCGGGCTCGGAGTTTGCCGTCAAGGCGCTGAAGACCGCCGTCGCCAATGCTTCGTCCGCCTATGAAGGCGCGACCGAAGCCGTGCGCCAGGCCTCGGAAGTGGCCCAGGCCAATGCCGACCAGGCCGCTGCCGCTGCCGTCGAGGCGGTGAGCAAGACCACCAAGGCCACGGTCACGCTGCTCAAGAGCGCCGCTTAAGCGCAGCGCGCCTGCCCCGGCCGCCCGGCCGGGGCCCCTGGCACGAGGCCAGCCCCTGGACGGGGCTGGCCTCGTGCGTTTACAGCGGGCAAAGCGCCTGGCGATGCGGCAGGGCCGGCGGCCGCGGTGGGGGTGTCCTGTCATAGAATGCAGGGCACTTTCCGCCCCCTGCACAGGAGTCCGCCCGATGCGTCGCCTTCCCCTTTACATCGCCGTGCTCGCCGCCGTGGGCGCGGCCGGCCTGTCCTTGCCGCCTGCGGCACATGCCCAGGGCACGGCCGCCGAGATCCTCGAGCGCGCCCGTGGCCAGGCGCGCGACATCGAGGAGTTGCGCAAGGTCCTCAACGGCCCCGACCAGAACATGCGGCTCGCCACCTTCGACGCGATGGTCAAGAGCGGCGACGAGGCCCTGCGCCTGATCGCCTACGAGACCGGCCTCGCCAGCGCCGACAGCGTGCTGCGGGCGATGGCCTTCAAGGCCTTGCTGCTGAGCCAGAACAACCTGCACCTGACGCTGACGCCCGATCCCTCGGCGCCGAAGCCGATCCAGGAGGCCTCGGCCGACTACCTGGTCAAGAACGGCAGCGGCCTGGTGGTGCCGATCGATGGCCGCAACGCCGAGGCGGGGACCTTCAAGGGGAGCAACTGGCAGGGCCAGGTCAGCGGTACCGAGCTGGTCTTCAGCTACGGCTCGCGAGTCAACGCGCAAATGAGCCTGCAGGACGACAACGCCGTCGCGGGCGTGGTGCGGCTGGATTCGGGTCGCACCCAGTTCCTCGCGATGGGCAAGCTGCGCTGAGCAGCGCGCGCCTTACTGGAGCAGGCCGATGCGGCCCAGGCTGATGAGCTCGCCGCCGCCCACCGTGGCGCTGAAGCTGAGCCTCAGCAGCCGGGTGCGCAGCGGCGCGAGCGCGATCTGCGCGACGCCGTCGCGATAATCCAGCGGCACCGAGGTGATCGCGCGCCAGCTGCGCGCATCGCCGCTCGGGTTGATGAACAGCTCGACGTGGGCCGGCAAGCGCCCGGCGTCGGCGACGGCGCGGCCGTCGAGCACCACGCCATTGATCGTGACCAGGCCCTCGCCGGCCTGCAAGTCGATGGTGACCGGCCAGCGTTCGGGAATGCTGGCCCAGGGCGGCGCCTCGGCGCCGGCGGTGAGGTTGGCGGCGCGATGCGCCTCGTCGATCGGCAGCGCGCTCCAGGCGAGCACGCGCGGGCCGCCCGCCGCTGCTGCTGGGGCGGCGGGCGCACTCGAAGGCGCCGCTGCGGCCTGCGCGGGGGGCGCAGCCGCAGGCGCCGCGGCGTTCATCAGGTGGGCGTCCACCTTCGCCATCAGCATGTCGACGCGCGCCACCGTGCCGATGCCCGAGCGCGCGTTGACCGAAAGCAGCATGCCGACGCTGACGCCGTCGATCAGCAGCAGGCTGCCGCTCAGGCCCTTGCGGATCGGGTTGCCCTGGTGGGTGGGCTGCACGCGCAGCAGGCCGCGGCCGTCGTCATCGACGATGGTGACGCCGAGCTGGGCCACCGTGCCGTCGCCGTTGATCGAGCGCAGCGTGCCCAGGCGGCCCTGCTGCAGCAGGCGCTCGACGGCGCGCCGGATGCTCAGCGCGCTCGCGCCGCAGTCGGTGCTGATGGCGCCCGCCACGCGGGCAAGGCTGAGGTCGTCGCCGAGCTCGGCGTGGTCCACGGTCTCGCCGAGCAGGCCTTGGGTGCCCTCGCGCCGCAGCGCCGGGCGCCCGGCCTCGCTCACCACATGGGTGGGCAGGATGGCGTAGCACTGGCCGCCATGATGGGCGAGAAAGGCCTGGCCGATCTCGAGCGCGCTGACGTCCTGGGTCGTCACCACCGCCTGCTGGGCGGCGACCGGGGCGGCGCAGGGCAGCAGGGCGGTCAGCGCGCTCGCCCACAGGCGTGCGCGCAGGCGGGAGTTCGTCATCGTTGGTCGTCCTGCGTGGGGGCTATGTTCGGGCGCCAGGCGCGGCGCAGCGCGCGCCAGGCCTCGGCGGGCGTGGGCGCAAGCTCACGGCAGCCGGCGAGGCCGCCGAGCACGGTGATCAGCGCCACCAGGATGGCCGAGGCCATCATCAGCCGGCGGTCGTGCAGGATGCCGACCCACCAGCCTGGCTTGAACTCGTAGCCGCTGTCGCCGAAGCGCTCGATGCGGATGCTCTCGGCGCGGCCGAAGGCGACCATGGCGAGGCTGGCCGGCGCGTCGCCGCCCGGGCGGTCGAAGCGCACGAAGCCCTTGGGGTGGAACACGCCCCCACTGTCGTGGCGCTCGAGGCGGACCTGGTCGCCAGGCATCAGCGCCACCTCCTCGACCTGCGAGCGCTTGGCAAGCGACTCGTCCGAGGCGGTGAACACCGCCAGCGTGCCCTCGCGCAGCATGCTCGCGTCGGACCAGGTCACGTCGCGGCCGACCCGCACGCGCTCGCCGGTGAAGGGGAAGACGAGGTCTCGCGGCCGCGTCTCGCCCGCCCAGATCAGGTTGAGGCCGGGCGGCAGGGCGATCTCCTGCCCGGCGGTGGCCAGGCGCAGCGGGCCGGGGCCGCGGATCGACATCTGCAGGCCGCCGTCGCTGCGCGCCTCCAGCCCGACCTGGAGCGCGGCGGGTTCGGTGCCGGGCGTGGCGGCGCCCCCCGCTGCGGCACTGGCGCCCCCCAGCACCAGCACATGCTCGGCGTCCTCGCCACCCGGCAAGGCGTGGGCCTGCCAGCGCCGTCCGCCGCAGGGCGAGGCCGCCGCGCGCGGCAGCAGCTCGAGGGGGGGCGGTAGTGCGGTGGTGGCGCACACGATCGCGCCTTCGATGCGCCACTGCGTCTCGCGCCCGGCGGCGAGCTCGAGGTCGGTCGCCTCGGTCTGCGCGCTGATGCTGAAGTACCAGCCCGGCGGCGCATGCAGGTTGAGCGCGAGCAGCACGACGACGACGCCCACCAGCAACCAGATGGCGAGCACGCCGGCACCCAGCGCCAGCTTCCACACGAAGCCCAGGCAGGCGCCGCAGCGCTGCAGTGCGGTGGGTGTGGCGTGGAGGGGCGGATCGTCCTCCGCCTGCGCTGGCGCGGCCATCAGTCCTGCGGCAACAGCACGAGCGTCAGCGTCACCGCCGGCATCTCGCGGCCATAGCGCTCGCGCTCGATGCCGACCTCGACCCGCTCGGCGCCGCCCGCCGGCCAGGGAATATCGCACCAGTGATCGAAGCTGGTGCGCCGGCCCTCGGCGATTGGCGTGCAGGCGCCCTCCAGGCCTGGCGCCGCGCTGCGGAAGAAGACGTCGGTGGCGCCGAAGGAATTGACGAACACGCGGATCGCCGCCGGCGCCTGGCCGCCCGCCGCACCGAGCACGTAGTAGAGGTTGCCGCCGTGCTCGCAACTGCCGGCGCTGGCGCGCATGGCGAGGTCGGTGGCGGCGTAGTTGCCGAGGCGGTCGCGCAGGTTCGAGCGGTAGGGCAGGCGCACTGCCTGGCCGGCACCGGCCGCGGGCAGCCTGAAGGTGTTGCGCGAGTAATAGACCCCGTCGCGCGACAGCATCGTCAGGCACACCTGCGGCTCGCCGGCCGCGTGCAGCAGCAGCAAGTTGTCGACCGAGCTGCCGCCCTGCACCGCGGTGCTGGTCACGCCCACCACCACCGAGCCGCTGACCGCCACATCGACCTGCTCGGTCTCGAAGAAGGCGCCCACCAGCTCGGCCTCGAACGGGGGCGCGGCCGCAGCCGCGCCCGACAGCGCGGCGAGCAGCGCGCCAGCCAGCAGGTGTCGGGTCGTCATCGGAATTCTCCTTGGGTTGCCGTGGCCGGCGTGCGGGGTGAAGCCTGTTGCCAAGTTATGAAGAGCGGCGGCAAAAGGCAAGCGCCGGCTTGCGCGTGCGGCGACCACTGCCGCGGCGGGGAGCGGCGTCGCTTGGTCCTCCCATGGGCGATAATCGCCCGCCTGCGCCTTCCAACGACCCGAGCCCATGAACCAGCAAGCCCTCTCCGCCCTCATCTGGTCGGTCGCCGACCTGTTGCGCGGCGACTTCAAGCAGTCCGAATACGGCCGCGTCATCCTGCCCTTCACCGTGCTGCGCCGGCTCGACTGCGTGCTGGCGCCGACCAAGGAGGCGGTGCTCGCCGAACACCGCGACAAGGAGCAGGCCGGGCTGCCCTTCGAGCCCTTCGTACTGAAGAAATCCGGCGTGCCCTTCTACAACGTCAGCGCGCTCGACCTGCCCACGCTCGCTGGCGACCAGGACCACCTGCGCGCCAACCTGCACACCTACATCCAGGGCTTTGCGCCCGACGTGCGCGACATCTTCGAGCGCTTCGACTTCGCCAACACCGTCGAGCGCCTGCACAAGGCTGGGCTGCTCTACCTGGTGGTGGAAAAATTCGCCCACGTCGAGCTCCACCCCAAGCGCGTCGACAACGTGCACATGGGCCTGGTGTTCGAGGAGCTGATCCGCAAGTTCGCCGAGATCTCCAACGAGACCGCCGGCGAGCACTTCACCCCGCGCGAGGTCATCCGCCTGATGGTGAGCCTGCTCTTCATCGAGGACGACGATGCGCTCGGCAAGCCCGGCATCGTGCGCACCATCTACGACCCCACCGCCGGCACCGGCGGCATGCTGTCGGTCGCGGGCGAGCACCTGCACGACATCAACCCCGGCGCGCGCCTCACCATGTTCGGCCAGGAGCTCAACCCCGAGTCCTACGCCATCTGCAAGGCCGACATGCTGATCAAGGGCCAGGACGTGCGCAACATCGTGCTCGGCAACACGCTGTCCGAGGACGGCCTGCTCGGCAAGCTGTTCGACTACATGCTCAGCAACCCGCCCTTCGGCGTGGAGTGGAAGAAGGTCGAGAAGGAGGTGCGCCGCGAGGCCGAGGACAAAGGCTTCGCCGGCCGCTTCGGGCCGGGTCTGCCGCGCGTGTCGGACGGCTCGCTGCTCTTTCTGCTGCACCTGATCTCGAAGATGCGCCCGGCCGAGCAGGGCGGCAGTCGCATCGGCATCGTGCTCAACGGCTCGCCGCTGTTTACCGGCGGCGCCGGTTCGGGCGAATCCGAGATCCGCCGCTACCTGCTCGAGAACGACCTGGTCGAAGCCATCGTCGGCCTGCCCACCGACATGTTCTACAACACCGGCATCAGCACCTATGTGTGGATCCTCACCAACCGCAAGGTCGACGACCGCCGCGGCTGGGTGCAGCTGATCGACGCCTCCAGCTTCTGGCAGAAGATGAGGAAGAGCCTCGGCTCCAAGCGCAAGGAGCTGTCCGAGGCCCACATCGCCGACATCACCCGCATCTTCGGCGGCTTTCCGGAGATGGAGCAGGCGGTGGTGATCGACGCCCACGGCAAGGAGCTCGAGCGCGTCACGCTGTTCCCGGGCGTGAAGCTGCCGACCGCGCCCGAAGGCGGCAAGGTGAAGCGCGTGCCCATCGCGCGCGTCTTCCGCAACGAGGACTTCGGCTACCGCACGATCACCATCGAACGCCCGCAGCGCGACGCGCAAGGCCACATCGTGCTCGGCGAGCGCGGCAAGCAGAAAGGCAAGCCCCAGCCCGACACCGCGCTGCGCGACACCGAGAACGTGCCCTTGTTGGAGGACGTGCAGGCCTGGTTCGAGCGCGAGGTCCTGCCCCACGCCCCCGACGCCTGGATCGATCACGACAAGACCAGGGTCGGCTACGAGATCCCCTTCAACCGCCACTTCTACGTCTTCGAGCCGCCGCGGCCGCTGGCGCAGATCGACGCGGACCTGAAGCGCTCGATGGACCGGATCAAGCAGATGATCGAGGGGTTGGCGGGATGAGCGAACTCGTCATCTACCGCAGCGATGCGGGAACGGTCGAGGTCAGGCTGGAGGGCGATACCGTCTGGCTGCGGCAGGAGCAGCTGAGCCAGTTGTTCGGGCGGGACCGCACGGTGATCGGGCGGCATGTTTGCAATGTCTTCAAGGAAGGCGAACTCGACGCCAAGGCAGTATGTGCAAATTTTGCACATACTGCCGACGACGGAAAAACCTATCAGGTCACGCATTACAACCTCGACGTCATCATCTCGGTCGGCTACCGTGTCAAGCCGCCCGAAGGCGTGCGCTTGGCGATGCCGGCGGAGGTTACGGGATGAGTGCCATGCCTGATAGCGGTTTTGCCGAGATCGTCGGCCTCATCGTCACCGCCCGGCAGCGCGCGGTGCAAACCGTCAATGCCGCGCTGATCGAACTCTACTGGCAGGTCGGCGCCATCATCAGCCGCAAGATCGCCGCCGCGGAATGGGGCGACGGCGTGGTCGCGCAACTGGCGGAGCACATCGCGCGCACGCAGCCCGGGTTGCGGGGATTCACGCGCCCGAACCTGTTCAGGATGCGGCAGTTCTACGAGGCCTACCGCGACGACGAAATTGTCTCGGCACTGCTGAGACAATTGCCCTGGACCCACAACCTCATCATCCTCAGCCAGAGCAAGCGCCCGGACGAGCGTGTCTTCTACCTGCGCATGGCGATCCAGGAGAAGTGGAGCAAGCGGGAACTGGAGCGCCAATTCAAGGCCGCGCTCTTTGAGCGCGCCGTGCTCAATCCCGCAAAAGTCTCACCACCGGTGAGACAAACTCACCCCCAGGCCCTGGACGTTTTCCGCGACGCCTACGTGGTCGAGTTCCTCGGCCTGCCCGAGCCACACAGCGAGCTCGACCTGCATCGCGGCCTGCTCCATCGCCTCAAGGACTTCCTGATCGAACTCGGCCGCGACTTCTGCTTCGTCGGCTCCGAATTTCCGCTGCAGGTCGGCAAGCGCGACTTCGCGCTCGACCTGCTGTTCTTCCATCGCGGCCTCAACTGCCTGGTGGCGATCGAGCTGAAGGTCGGCCGCTTCGAACCCGAATACCTCGGCAAGCTCGGCTTCTACCTGGAGGCGCTCGACCGCGACGTCAGGAAGCCGCACGAGAACCCTGCGATCGGAGTGCTGCTGTGCGCCAGCAAGGACGACGAGGTGGTCGAATACGCGCTCAGCCGCAGCCTGTCGCCGACCCTGATCGCCGAGTACCAGACCCAGTTGCCCGACAAGAAGCTGCTGCAGGCCAAGCTGCACGAGTTCTACCTGCAGAACACGCTCGAGGCGGGAGAGGAAGAATGAGCTTTCCGCGCTATCCGGAGTACAAGGACTCGGGCGTCGAGTGGATGGGGGAGGTGCCGGGGCATTGGGAGCTCCTGCGTGTCCGCCAAGTGGCGACGCTGAATCCGTCGAAGTCCGAGGTTGCAGCGCTCCCGCCTGAAACCGAGCTTTCATTCCTCCCGATGGAGGCGATTGGTGAGGATGGGCGGCTCGATCTGCAGCGTACTCGCCCGATTCTGGAGGTCTCGTCCGGCTACACCTACTTCCGTGACGGCGACGTAACGATCGCGAAGATCACGCCCTGTTTCGAGAACGGCAAGGGGGCTGTCATGTGCGGGCTCGTCGGCGGCGCCGGTTTTGGCACCACGGAGCTCATCGTTGCTCGGCCGAAGCCCGATGAGACGACCAGCGAGTATTTGCACTGGGTTTTCGTGTCGCAGCCGTTCCGCAAGCTCGGAGAGGCATCCATGTATGGAGCAGGCGGCCAGAAACGCGTCCCCGACGATTTCGTCCGGGATTTTCGGCTGGCCTTTCCTCCGCTGAGGGAGCAGTGCGCAATCTCTGCCTTCCTCGACCGCGAAACCGCCAAGATCGACGCCCTTGTCGCCGAGCAGCAGAACCTGATCGCACTGCTGAAGGAAAAGCGCCAGGCGCTGATCTCGCACGCGGTCACCAAGGGGCTGGATCCGGGTGTGCCGTTGAAGGACTCCGGGGTGGCGTGGCTGGGGGAGGTGCCGGCGCATTGGCGAGTCTGTGCGCTGCGGCGCGCGATCGCCAAGATCGAACAGGGGTGGAGCCCCGATTGCCATGCGCGTCCCGCCGAGGCAGGCGAGTGGGGCGTGCTCAAGGCCGGGTGCGTCAATGGCGGCAAGTACCGCCCAGCCGAGAACAAGGCGCTCCCGTCGGAGTTGCTGCCAGACGAGTCCTACTGTGTGAAGGTCGGCGATGTCCTCATGTCTCGCGCGAGTGGCTCGCCCGACTTGGTCGGATCGACGGCGCTCGTGCGGGAGACGCCAGGGCGTCTGATGCTTTCCGACAAGATCTTCCGGCTCCGCCTTGAGAACGATGTCGATCCGGCATTTTTCGTGGCGATGTTGAGCGCCCGCGCCTTGCGGGCGCAGATCGAGCAGGCGCTGAGTGGTGGCAACGGGCTGGCGAACAATCTGCCCCAGTCGAACTTACTTGCGTTCATCTGTGCTTTGCCGCCTGAGGAGGAGCAGATTGCGATCGCCGCACGACTCAATCGCGAGGTCGATCGGCTCGATCAGCTGATGATTGAGGCCGAGTCCACGATAAACCTTCTCATGGAGCGCCGCACCGCCCTGATCTCCGCCGCCGTCACCGGCAAGATCGACGTTCGCCACTTCGCCGCCGCCTCCGCCGAACCCACCCCGGAGCCCGCATGACGCCCGCCGCGCGCCCGCAGACCATCCAGATCTTCCTGCCGCTCGGCGACCCGCGCGGGATCCGCATCGCTGAGATCACCACCCGCATCGTGCAGCTCATCGAGGTGCCGCGCCCGCAGCTCGACGTCTTCCTCGCCATGCCCGAGAGCGAGCAGGTGGCGGTGTATTTCCTCTTCGGTCAGAGCGAGGACGGCGCCGAGCCCAAGGTCTACATCGGCCAGACCGGCGACCTGCGCAAGCGCCTGGCCAGCCACAACAAGGACAAGGACTTCTGGCAGCGCGCGCTGGTGCTGATCTCGCGCACCGGCAGCCTCACCCAGACGCACGGGCTGTTCCTGGAATGGCAGTGCCTCCAGGCCGCCCGCCAGGCCGGGCGCTACCTCACCGAGAACGGCAACGCCGGCACCCGGCCGCACACCCCCGCGCCGCTCGAAGCGGACTGCATGGAGATCTTCGACACCGGCCGCACCCTGCTCGCCACCCTCGGCTACCCGCTCTTCGACCCCGTTGCCAACCCCGCCGGCCCGGCGGGTGAGACGGAGCTCTTCTACTACCGCCGCGCCGGCACCGACGCTCGCGGGGAATACACCGCCGAGGGCTTCGTCGTGCTCAAGGGCTCGAAGGGGCGCGCGCAGATCGCCAAGGCCTTCGAGCACCATTCCTTCGCCAAGCGCCGCAACGAGTTGATCGAGCAGGGCAGGATCGTGGTCGAGGGCGATGTCACGGTGTTTACCGAGGACGTGCTGTTCGCCTCGCCGAGCGGAGCGTCGGCGGTGGTGTGTGCGGCGGCGTCGAATGGGTGGCTGGACTGGAAAACGGCGCGCGGGGAGACGCTGAGCGAGGTGAAGCGGGGCGGGTGAATCCGGCGTGCTTGGCATATCGCCAGCCCGCGCGTAATGTAGCCATACAGGCTTCGTATGAAGCTAAAAAGGCTACACATGAATCTGCTCGATACCCTTTTCGGCGTTCAGCGACAGCGCGCGCTCGGCTGGTTGCTGCTCCATCCGGATGACGCGGTGCACGTCCGCGAACTCGCACGACTCACTGGCACCAGCGCCGGTTCCCTGCACCGGGAGCTCGCCCGCCTGGCCGAGGCCGGGCTGCTCACCCGCAGCGAGCGCGGCAATCAAGTGCTGTACCAGGCCAATCGCGCGTGCCCTGTGTTCGCCGAGCTGGCTGGGTTGTTCCGCAAGACGGGCGGGCTGGCCGACGTGCTGCGCGCGGCGCTGATGGAGCTGGCGGACCGGGTCCGGTTTGCGCTGGTGTTCGGGTCGGTGGCGCGGGGCAGCGAGACCAGCCTCTCCGACGTGGATGTTCTGGTGGTGGGGGCGGCGGACTTTACCGAGGTCGTCATGGCGCTGCATCCGTGTCAGGAAGTCCTGGGGCGCGAGGTAAATCCGGTGGTGTATTCCGAGGCGGAGTGGCGTGCGCGCATTGAGCGCGACGATCCATTCGTTCGGAATATCTTGCACAATCCGGTCATGCTCTTGCTGGGAGTGCTGGATAACACTCGATAACCTGCTGGCGATCCACAAGCTCGTGCGACAGGCTCCGGACAAGGCCGTGATCGTGCTCGATGCCTTGCGCAAGCAGCGCAATGCAAGCGACTACGAGGGCGATCCGGTGTCGGGGAAGGCTTTGGACTCCTGCCTGCAGGAGGCGGGCAAGTTGCGGGCGATGTTGCAGCAGTGGCTGGAGAGCGAGTACCCGGAGATCGTTGATTGAGGCAGTGCGAGGGCCTCAGCAGCGAATCGTTCGACAGTCATGCGCATGGCTGGACCCGAGCTTGGTAATTGCTTGCTCGGTTGTAGCTGCGACAAACTCGAACAAGGAGTCGGCATTCGGAGCGTCAGCCTCTTCTCACCCTGAAAGGAGATTTTCCATCTTGGATATTCCGCGAATCTTCAACATCAGCGAGAGCGCTCACCGCATCCACAACCCGCTCACCCCCGAGAAACTCGCCACGCTCGGCGCCGCGTTGCGGCTGGAGCCGGGGGCGCGGGTGCTCGACCTCGGCAGCGGTTCGGGGGAGATGTTGTGCACCTGGGCACGCGATCACGGCATCACCGGTATTGGCATCGACATGAGCCAACTGTTCTCCGAGCAGGCGAAACACCGTGCGGGCGAACTTGGCGTTGGCGATCAAGTCACGTTCATCCATGGCGATGCGGCGGGCTTTGTGTCCGACGAGAAGGTGGATGTGGCCGCCTGCCTCGGTGCGACATGGATTGGCGCGGGGGTGGCCGGCACGATCGAACTGCTGGCACGAAGCCTGCACCCCGGCGGGATCATCCTGATTGGCGAGCCTTACTGGCGGCAGTTGCCGCCGACGGACGAGGCGGCGAGGCAGTGTCTTGCGGGCTCGATCTCCGACTTTCTCATGCTGCCAGCGCTTCTCGCGTCCTTCGGCGAGCTTGGCTACGACGTCGTCGAGATGGTGCTGGCGGACCAGGACAGCTGGGACAGATACGAGGCGGCCAAATGGCTCACCCTGCGCCGATGGTTGGACGCCAATCCGTGCGACGCGCTCGCCGAGGAGGTTCGCGCCAAACTGCGCTCGGAGCCCGTGCGCCATGCCGCTTACACACGCGAGTACCTGGGCTGGGGCGTGTTCGCGCTGATGTCGCGGGTTTGTTTGTTACATTAACCAACTTGCCAAAATAACCAAGAAGGTTACTATCCCGCCATGGAAAGACGGACCCCGCACTGCCGCTTGGCAATGGTCAAGGGCCTTGTCGAGGCTGGCAAGGTGCGCACCACGCTCTCGGCACGCGCGGGCGCGATCGAACTGGGGCTTGAACTCGCGGATATGTTGGCAGTGGTCTTGGACCTAAGGCCCGCGGATTTCTACAAGAGCATGACCACGCACGCGGACCACACCATCTGGCAGGACGTGTATCGGCCGCGGACCCCGGCTGGCGACGTGTATCTGAAGCTGACGGTAATCGACGACGTGCTGATCGTGTCGTTCAAGGAGTTGTGATCATGAAATGCCCGGTATGCGGTGAAGCGGAGTTGATTCGCGATACCCGCGATATTCCATACACCTACAAAGGCGAGACGACGGTGATCGCCGGCGTGACCGGAGACTTCTGCCCGGCATGCGCGGAGTCGATTCTGGATATCGCTGAGTCGGAGCGCGTGATGCGCGAGATGAGGATGTTCTCGAAGCAGGTCAATGCGGCGACTGTCGATCCGGCATTCATCGCCAGTGTCCGCAAGAAGCTGGCGCTCGATCAGCGTGAGGCGGCGGAGATTTTCGGTGGCGGGGTCAATGCGTTTTCGCGGTACGAGAATGGCAAGACCCGTCCCCCGCTGGCACTGGTAAAGCTGCTGAAGGTGCTCGATCGCCACCCCGATCTGCTCGACGAGGTGAGGGCGGCATAGTGCGGTCGGCATGGGGGGCGCGGCGTGCGCTCGCCCGCGACGGACTCGCGGCCTTGGTCAGGAGCTGATCCCGATCAAGGCGACCCCGGCCTGTTGATCGTAGGCTTCGCGCGGCTTAACAGAAGCCGCCAGCGTGGCGGTCAACGGAGAATTTGCATGAAATCCATCCAGGTGTTCGATCGGTCTTCGGGCGGCAGTGCCGCTGTGGCTGACGCTGCGGCACGGGGCGCCTTCGCCGCCGACGTCGAGTGGGCGAACAAGCAGGGCGCGCGCATCGAGTGCATCAGCCTTGCCGAGCAGCCCGGCGCGCTCGCGCAGCATGCGGTGGTGAAGGACCTTGTCGAGCGTTCGGGCCAGGCGGCGCTGCCGCTGATCCTGGTTGACGGCGAGATGGCGCTTTCCGGCCGCCATCCCACACGCAGCGAACTGGCGCGCTGGGCGGGGCTCGAGCAGCCGACGCTGCGCCCGATTCGCACCGGCGATTGCTGCTCGGGGGGCAACTGCGGCTGAGGCGGTGGTGGCGCTGGCGCGATGGTCGGGCGGCCGACCGTGCCAGCGCCTGATCAATCGCGGTCGGCGTCTGTCTGCGGGATGCTGCGGGCGCGCGGCCTGGCCCGGCGTCGAGACGCGCAAGCAAGGGCAGTGCGCGCCCATGATGCTAGGATGCAGGCCCCGACTGAGCACGATGCTGCGATGGGACTGGCCTGGCTTGGCGGCTTGCAGCCCTGGCTGTCCGAGATTGCGCGGCGCCGCACCGACCTCCGATGACCGCCCTGCATACCGAAGTCGCCCTCGAAGACGAGATCTGCGACGACCTTGCCGCCGCCGGCTGGCTGTACGACGCTGCCGATGCCGCGCGCTACGACCGCGCGCTGGCGCTGTTCCCCGACGACGTGGTGGGCTGGATCCAGGACACGCAGCGCGAGGTCTGGGCGAGCATCGAGCAGAACCACGGCGCGAACGCGCGCAAGGTGGTGTGCGAGCGCCTGCGGCGCACGCTGGCCGACCACGGCACGCTGCACGTGCTGCGCCACGGCTTCGAGATGCTGGGGCTGCGGCGGCCGATCCAGGTGGCGCAGTTCCGCCCGGCGCTGGCGATGAACGCCGAGCTGCAGGCGAAGTACGCCGCCAACCGCCTGCGCGTGGTGCGCCAGCTGCGCTATTCGCTGCACAACGAGAACTGCCTGGACCTCGGGCTGTTCGTGAACGGCATCCCGGTGGCGACCGTCGAGATCAAGACCGACTACACCCAGGCGGTGGAAGATGCGGTGCTGCAGTACCGCAAGGATCGCCCGCCGCGCGTGGCGGGCAGCAATGCGGTGGAGCCGCTGCTGGCCTTTCCGCAGGGCGCGCTGGTGCATTTTGCGCTGAGCAACTCGGCGGTGCGCATGACGACGAAGCTGGATGGCTTTGCCACCGTGTTCCTGCCCTTCGACAAGGGCGACGCCGGCGCCGCCGGCAATCCGCCCAACCCGCAGGGCTACGCCACCGACTACCTGTGGAAAGCGGTGTGGGCGCGCGATTCGTGGCTGGAGATCCTCGGCCGCTACATCGTGTCGAGGAAGAACGACGCGCGGCAGCTCATCGACACGATCTTCCCGCGCTATCACCAGCTCGACGCCACCCGCGCCCTCGTCGCCGCGGTGCGCCGCGACGGGCCGGGCGACAAGTACCTGATCCAGCACTCGGCCGGTTCGGGCAAGACCAACTCGATCGCGTGGACCGCGCACTTCCTCGCCGACCTGCACGACGAGGCAAACCGCAAGGTCTTCGACACGGTGCTGGTGGTGTCCGACCGTACCGTGCTCGACGACCAGCTGCAGGAAGCCATCATGGGCTTCGAGCGCACCCAGGGCGTGGTCGCGGTAGTGAAGGGCGAGGGCGCGAGCAAGAGCCAGGAGCTGGCCGAGGCGCTCGCCGCCGGCAAGAAGATCGTGGTGTGCACGCTGCAGACCTTTCCCCGCGCGCTCGACAAGGTGCGCGAGCTGGCGGCGACCGAGGGCAAGCGCTTTGCGGTGATCGCCGACGAAGCGCATTCCTCGCAGACCAACGAGACCGCGGCCAAGCTGAAGGCGGTGCTGTCGCCGGCGGAGCTGGCCGAGCTGGAGGACGGCGGCGAGTTCGACACCGAGGACCTGCTCGCCGCGCAGATGCAGGCCAAGGCGGCGGGCAGGGAATTGGGCATCACCTTCGTTGCCTTCACCGCCACGCCCAAGGACAAGACGCTGCAGCTCTTCGGCACCCGGCCCGACCCCGCGCGCCCGCCTGCGGATGACAATCTGCCCGCGCCCTTCCATGTGTATTCGATGCGGCAGGCGATCGAGGAGGGCTTCATCCTCGACGTGCTGCAGAACTACACGAGCTACAAGGTGGCCTTCAACCTGGCCCATGAGGGTGGCGCCAGGTATTCCGAGGTTGATCGCGACACCGCCATGAAGGGCATCATGGGTTGGGTGCGGCTGCACGAGTACAACATCGCCCAGCGCGTGCACATCGTGGTCGAGCACTTCCGCCAGCACGTCGCGCCGCTGCTCGGCGGCCAGGCCAAGGCAATGGTGGTGACCGCCAGCCGCAAGGAGGCGGTGCGCTGGCAGCTGGCGATGCGCAAGTACATCGACGAGCACGGCTACCGCATCGCGACCCTGGTGGCCTTCTCGGGCGAGGTGGAGGACCCGGAGTCCGCGCCCGAGCCGCTCGCCGAGACCAGCGCGCTGATGAATCCGCGCCTGCGCGGGCGCGGCATCCGTGAGGCCTTCAAGGGCGGCGACTACGCCATCCTGCTGGTGGCAAACAAGTTCCAGACCGGCTTCGACGAGCCGCTGTTGTGCGGTATGTATGTCGATAAGCGCCTCGCCGGCATCCAGGCGGTGCAGACGCTGTCGCGCCTGAACCGCGCGCACCCGGGCAAGGACACCACCTACGTGGTCGACTTCGTGAATGACCCCGACGAGGTCCTCGCCGCCTTCCGCGTTTATCACACCACGGCAGAACTGGCTGGCGTCAGCGACCCCGAGCAGATCTACACCCTGCGCGCCAAGCTCGACGGGCTGGGTTTCTACGACACGTTCGAGGTCGATCGCGTGGTCGAGGTGGCGCTGCGCGGCAAGGATCAGTCCGCGCTCGACCGCGCCCTTGTGCCGGTGGCCGACCGTCTGCTCAAGCGCTACGCCGACGCCCAGCGCCGCCGGCGCGATGCGGAAGAGGGCAGCGCCGACGCCCACGCCGCCAAGCTCGAGCTCGATGCGCTGATCCTGTTCAAGCGCGACCTTGCCACCTACGTGCGCCTGTACGGCTTCCTCTCGCAGATCTTCAACTACGGCAACACCGACATCGAGAAGCGCGCGATCTTCTTCCGCCTGCTGCACAAGGTGCTCGACTTCGGCCGCGAGAGCGAGACGGTCGACCTGTCCTCGCTCGCGCTCACCCACTACACGCTGAAGAACCTCGGCACCCGCCGACTGGCGCTGGACGCCGGGCAGGGCGAGTACAAGCTCAAGCCCAGCGGGCCCGGTGGCGGCGAGGTGCGCGACAAGCAGAAGGCGGCGCTCGACGAGATCATCGCGCGGGTGAACCAGCTCTTCGTCGGCGAGCTCACCGAGGGCGACAAGCTGCTCTACGTGAATAACGCGATCAAGGGCAAGCTGCTCGAGTGCGAGACGCTGATCGAGCAGGCGGTCAACAACACCAAGGAGCAGTTCGGCAACTCGCCGGACCTGGATGCGCGCATCCTCGACGCGGTGATGGACGCGCTGTCGGCGTTTACCGCAATGAGCCGGCAGGCGCTGGAGTCGGAGCGTATCCGCGCCGAGATCAAGGCCATTCTGCTCGGGCCGGGGCGGCTGTACGAGCTGTTGCGGGCGTCGCGCGGGCGCGGCTAGAGGGTGTCGGCCAAGCCGAGTGCACGCCCTCAAACGTGCGGCACCTGCGAGCAGCCTGACCGCGTGCGCCGCGCCTGCGCTGCGCGTGGTCCCTTGATTGGGTTGCATTGAGTTGTGAAACGCTACGCTATACAATAGGCCATGATCAAGAGCTTCGAGCACAAAGGACTGCAAGCCTTCTTCGAGACTGGCGGCAAGGCAGGCATCCAGCCGCATCACGCGCCAAAGTTGGCCCGATTGCTGGCACGACTTCACGCTGCCAAGGGACCCGAGGACATGAACTTGCCGGGATGGCGTCTGCATTCGCTTGTCGGAAGTCTGGCAGGCCATTACTCGGTTTTCGTGAATGGCAACTGGCGTCTGACGTTCTGCTTTGACGGCGGAGACGCGGTTCTGGTGGATTACCAGGACTATCACTGAGGGCAACACCATGACGACGATGTTCAACCCGCCGCACCCTGGCGAAACGCTCCGGGAGGATGTTCTTCCTGCTCTGGGCCTGACCGTGACCGACGCCGCCGCGCAACTTGGCGTGACCCGCGCTGCGCTGTCGCGCGTGCTGAACGGCCGTGCTGCAATCTCGCCGGAAATGGCCCTGCGCCTCGAAGGCTGGCTTGGCGTGGAGAACGGAGGCAGTGCAGACGCCTGGATTGCGCAGCAAGCCGCCTATGACTTGTGGAAGGCCCGCGCTGCCGGCATGCCTGCGGTGCAGCGTGCGCCCGAGATGACAAGCGCCTGACCGATGACCGAGCTTGCCGCCCTGAAGACCCTCATCCTGGCGAACCCCGAGGCCCGCGCCGACTACGAGGCGCAAGCGCCGGAGTTCGAGCTTGCGCGCGAACTCATTGCCGCCCGCACCCGCGTCGGCCTGGGGGCAACTTTCCCGAGGGCGAGCATCTCTGGTGCCAGGCGGGCCATCCGCATCAGGTTGTGGGCCAAGGCAAAGAACAAGACCACGCACTTGAACTTGACCAGTCCGCGTACGCGGAACTGCTGTAGCCCCCGATTGCGGCTGTGGGCATTGACGCATTCGGCGGTTGCGGCGCGGTTCTTGTAGATCGCCTTGGCCTCATCGGTCCCCATGCGCGCGCGCCACGCCGCCACGGCCAGACTGTCCTTCGGCTTGGGCTGGTGCGGATCGATCGCCTTGTCCTTGGACGCCGGCACTGGCCCATACACCGTGGTGTGTGCGCTGGCTTGTTCGACCTGCTGGTGACCGACGAAGCCGCCATCGACCAACCAGGCCTCGGGCGCCTGGCCGCAACGCTCGCGCACCTGCTCGATCATCGGCACCATCTGGCCCTGATCACTTCCCGCCGTGGCCACCTCGACGCCCACGATCACCAGCGAGTCGACATCGCTGGCCAACTGCGGGTTGTACGCGGGCCGAAACCCGCCGTCGCCCATCTTCATGACGTAACCGGTCACTGAGCGGCGTCCTTCTCCAGCCTCCGTCCGCGCGGAACAAT
>NZ_DAOMPS010000017.1:0-76540 GCF_035444905.1 Thauera sp. | reverse complement strand
GAAGGCCTGCGCAAGCTCGAATACCGCGGCTATGACTCGGCCGGCATCGCCGTGCTCAACGGCGCCGGCGTGCAGCGCGTGCGCACCGCCGGCCGCGTGGCCGAGCTGGCGGCCGCGAGCGAAGGCGTCGCCGCCCACGCCGGCATCGCCCACACGCGCTGGGCCACCCACGGCGCACCGAGCGAGCGCAACGCCCATCCGCACGTCTCCGGCGGCATCGCCGTCGTGCACAACGGCATCATCGAGAACCACGAAGCCCTGCGCAGCGCGCTCAGCGCCCAGGGCTACGTCTTTACCTCCGACACCGACACCGAGACCATCGCGCACCTGGTCGAGGCCGAGCTGCGCGCGCGGCCCGACCTCTTCGACGCCGTGCTCGCCGCCACGCACCAACTGGTCGGCGCTTACGCCATCGCCGTCATTGACGAGCGCCAGCCGGGCAAGGTCGTCGTCGCGCGCGAAGGTTCGCCGCTGCTGCTCGGTCTGGTCGAAGACGGCGCGCACGCGGGGCACTACGCCGCGTCCGACGCCTCCGCCCTGCTGCAGGTCACGCGCAAGCTCATCTACCTGGAAAACGGCGACATCGCCGAACTCACCGCCGACGGTCTGCGCACCGCCGACGCCAGCGGCGCGCCAGTCGAGCGCCCGGTCGTCGTCTCGCAGCTCTCCGCCGACGCGGTCGAGCTCGGCCAGTATCGCCACTACATGCAGAAGGAGATCTTCGAGCAGCCCGAGGCCCTGGCCAACACGCTCGAACTCATCGGCAACGGCGGCCGGCTGCAGCCCGGCATCTTCGGCGCCGACGCGGCGGACCTGCTGGCGGGTGTGCGCTCGGTGCTGATCCTTGCCTGCGGCACCAGCTACCACTCCGGCGTCACCGCGCGCTACTGGCTCGAATCGCTCGCCGGCATCCCCTGTACGGTCGAGATCGCCAGCGAATACCGTTACCGCAGCTCGGTGCCCGACCCCAACCAGCTCGTCGTCGCCATCTCGCAATCCGGCGAAACCGCCGACACACTGGCCGCGCTGCGCTACGCCAAGGACCTCGGCCACACCCGCACGCTGGCCATCTGCAACGTGCCGGAATCGGCCATCGTGCGCGAATGCGCGCTGCGCTTCATCACCCGCGCCGGGCCGGAAATCGGCGTCGCGTCCACCAAGGCCTTCACTACCCAGCTCGCGGCGCTGTTCCTGCTGACCCTGGTCGTCGGCAAGCTGCGCGGCCGCATCGACGAACAGGCCGAGCACGACCACCTGGCCCGCCTGCGCCACCTGCCGGTCGCCGTCGCCCGCGTGCTCGAACTCGAGCCCAGCATCCAGGCCTGGGCGCAGAACATCGCCCACCGCCATCACGCCCTCTTCCTCGGTCGCGGCCGGCACTGGCCGATCGCGCTCGAAGGCGCACTCAAGCTCAAGGAAATCTCCTACATCCACGCCGAGGCCTACGCCGCCGGCGAACTCAAGCACGGCCCGCTCGCCCTGGTCGACCGCGACATGCCCGTCATCGCCGTCGCCCCCAACGACAGCCTGCTCGACAAGCTCAAGTCCAACCTCAAGGAAGTCCAGGCCCGAGGCGGCGAGCTGTATGTCTTCGCCGACGCGGACAGCCACTTCCCCGAGACCGAGCAGATCCACGTGCTGCGGCTGCCGGAGCATTACGGCGACCTGTCGCCGATCCTGCACGTGGTGCCGCTGCAGTTGTTGGCGTATCACACGGCGCTGGCGAAGGGGACGGATGTGGATAAGCCGAGGAATCTGGCGAAGTCAGTTACTGTTGAGTAGGTGAATCGATAACTTTTATGTAAAAAAGCCTTTTTACCTTTTCGCCTTATAGAAGCTCTCCGCTCACTCCTACTCGACCTCCAACGCAACTTGAACGCCCTTCGCTCAGCAGCTCATTTCATGACCTCCACTGGGGTCAAAATCATCTCCGGACTGATTGTCATCAAACTGATGGCTTCAGAACTAGGTCCAGACGGATTTGGTCTGCTCGGTCAATTCATGACGTTCGTGGCGATCACTACTATGCTCGCCGGCGGCGGTATTACGAATGGGGTTATCAGATCCCTGGCAAGCAACCAGATAAACACCCCAGAGGGGAAGAGTTGGCTATCCGCTGCATTCACACTTACGACAGGGATATCGGTCCTCGTAGGCGTTGCATGCATTTCGCTCGCCCACCCGCTTTCCGGCATTCTGCTGAAAGACAACTACGCCTATCTCTTCATTTCTCTAGCACTAGTACAAGCCGTAGTGGCGTATGGAAATTTGGTCGTTGCGGAAGCCAGTAGCCGCGGAGACAGCGCCTTCTACGCAAAAATCAATATCCATGGCACCCTTCTCGCCACTTGCGCCTTCGCCATTCTAGTAACGAACTTTGGTTTCCAAGGTGCGGCCTTTGGTTTGGTGTTGATGCCGGCGCTACCGGGGGTGATTGCGCTACACCATGCCCTTTGGTACCGAAGGGAGATGCTACACAGCTGGAAGTGGAAATTAGACCGTTATCGGACTCAGCGGCTACTCTCCTTTTCCGCTGCAACCGTGGTAGGCGCCACATCAATTCCCGTAGCGCACTTAGTCATTCGAGAGGCTCTCGGATCAGACCTTGGATGGAGCGTAGTGGGCCACTGGCAAGGCGTAGTCAAGATATCTGACGTCTATATGCAGTTCGTGGGCGTACTCTTGATCAATTACGCCATGCCTCGCTTCGCCGCAGCAATTGACCATAGGCGAGCACTAAACGAGCTCGCGAAAGCTATGGCCTTCCTCCTAGGGGCAGGGATTATAGGTCTCGCTGTGATTTATACGTTTCGCGATTTGACCATAAGACTAGTCTTTTCAGACACCTTTCTGCCCATGTCTACCCTCTTCTCTGCGCAATTTGCCGGAGACATATTTAGAACAATAGCCGCCTCGATCTCCTTTTTCTTTATGGGGAGAGGTCATGTATTGTTGTCGATAGCCTATGAATTCCTGCAGGGCCCAATTCTAATTATCCTCTTTTTCTTCCTTCAAGACAGTGCCGGCGCTCATGCACCGGTATATGCACACCTCGCCAGCAATGCAATTCTGGCTGCGACAATGGGGTTTATCTTGCTGATCTGGTTCAGAAGGAGCACTCGTTGAAAATACTGCTCTTGTGCACGAAGTTTTCACTCAATGAGAATGATCCTTGGCTCACCAATGAGTTGGCGGAGGCGCTTCAATTGGCTAGCCATGAGGTAACGGTTGCTTGCCTCGACTGGTCCGGCGATAGCGGCCGTCAGACGGTCGAACTGAAGACCGGATCGGGCGTCCGCGTAATTGCGATACCGCCGGTGATGACACGCTCGCCTTTCCCAACTCTCAACAAAGTGTTGAAATGGACCTTATCGTCGATATGGGGCCACCTGACACTACGGCGCCGACTTCGGAACCAAGCCTTCGATCTGGTAATTGGATTCTCCCCTGCCGTGACGATGGCGCTACCAATATTAATGCTGACACGGAAAATGAGCGAGAAATCCCTTCTTATACAATGGGATTTTTTTCCTTACCATCAACAACAGATTGGAGCAATTCCCTCGGGGATTTTGTTTCAAGCTGCAAAACTCGTGGAGACGCTGCTGATTCGTCGATTTGACACCATCGGCTGCATGTCGCCGGCTAATGTCAAGTACGTTCAGGATCACTACGACCTTCGTCCAACCCAGCACGTGGACGTCCTACCCATATGGGCTAAAGGGGAGGTATTGACTGACATCGACGCCGAAGCCGTTCGCAATGAATATGAACTGCCGAGCTGCCGCCCTATAGTTGTTTTCGGCGGACAACTTGCGCCGGGTCGAGGCCTCAATGACCTTCTTCAGATGGCTGAACTAGCGGAGGGCGCAGATTCGCCGCTATATTTCTTGATCATAGGTAGCGGACCATTGGAGGCGGCAGTAAAGGCCTACCTCGTGAGCGGGCATCGCAACCTCCGCTGGATCCCGCGAGTTCCTCGACCGGAGTACCTTAAGATTATCCAGGTTTGCGACATCGCTCTTGTTTGTACGGTGCGCAACGTCAATGTCCCGACTTTCCCTTCAAAGACTCTCGACTATCTGCGCGCCGGATTACCAATCGTTGCCTCCGTAGAAAAATCAACCGATTACGGTGACTTCCTTCTCGCGAACGCGGTAGGCATCAGCGTGGAGGCAGGTGAGCCCTCTAGACTACTAGCAGCAATTGAAGCTCTTCTCCAAGACGCGGATAGGCTTGATATGATGAGTAAAGAAGGGCCGGGTTGCTTCATTCAAAACTTCGAAGTGACGCATGTCGCTCGGCAACTCCTCGACATCGCTTCCGCAACGTAGCGGACCGGATTAGCTGATGAGTAATTCATTCCACACGCTCCGTCTAATGCCTCTGTACGTTGGCACTACTTATTTAGCTTTAACGGTCGCTCTTTTTTTCGGTGGGCCGTTCAACTGGCCAATCGAAAACACTACAACTCTACTGTTGTTCCTCAGCGCTTCGATAGCAAGCATTTCGGTCGGCTTTTGTTTGGGGTCCCGATCCTCCTCTCCCGGAGGCAATTTACGCGCATGGCGCTTCTGCTTTCGGCTTGGCGCGATAGCTAGCATTGCACTTCTTTTTCCATCTACATTGGCATACACGGGGAAATGGCCATGGGAGATCGGGCTCGTTCTTGGCGATCAGGGTGCTGCATATAGAGAAATGCAGGTGGCTCTACAAGCAAATGAGTCTGGAATTAGGCTTTACGTATCGATAGCGCGCGCAGCCTTCGGACCTTTCGTTTTCTGCGTGATACCATTTTCAATATTGAACTGGGAGCATTTGCGGCGAGTTGACTTTATACTGCTGTTTTTGCATGTAATTTCGATAGTTATTTTCTCTCTAATGCGTGGGACAGATCGCGAAACAATCGACCTCCTTTTTGTAGTCATCGGAACGGTGGTCATTCGACTAGCACGGCAGAGCCTTGTAACTGGCCGGCTCCACTTTAGCGTCACTCGAATTTTCGGTTTCTTACTTTTTTTTGCGACCATCTCGATAATCGCACTGGCTCTATTTATCGATCGAAAGGAATCAAGAATGGGTGGAGATGACGCATTTTGCGTGGGAGAGACTCTGGTGTGCTCCACCCGCGGTAAAAATCAATCCCCTATCGTGTCAAAATCCATGTTTGGCCTTGAGATGCTAACTGCATACACAGCACAGGGTTACTACGGATTATCATTAGCACTCGATTCGGATTTTTCGTGGACGTATGGATTAGGGCATTCACCCTTCCTCATCGATAGACTCGGCAACCATATCGATGAGACGTTGTACGATCGCAGCTACATGGCAAAGATCAACGCCGCAGGGTGGGACGATAAGACTCAGTGGTCGACGATTTTTCCTTGGCTGGCAAGTGATGTAGGTTTTCCAGGCGTTCCTTTCGTGATGGCGATCTTTGCCTTTGTATGGGGGGCTTCATGGAAGAGCTCCGTCGTTTCCGGAAGTGACGCGGGCGCGCTTGTCTTCTTATATTCATGCATATTAGTTCTGTATATCCCCGCGAACAATCAGTTAGCACAGACTTTAGAGCCTTATTTTTCTGCAGTTTTTTGGCTTCTAACATGGCTTACGAGCGGTCGACCTTCCGCTATTAGTCGTAGGAAATTCTTTTATCGGAATGGAAATTGAGAGGATTTGATGTTCAACAATAGAGTACTCCTCATTACGGGTGGGACGGGTTCATTCGGTAACGCGGTCCTGAAGCGTTTTCTTGACTCAGACATTGGCGAGATCCGTATCTTCAGCCGTGACGAGAAGAAGCAGGACGACATGCGCAAGCGCTATAACAGCGCCAAGCTCAAGTTCTACATCGGCGACGTGCGCGACCAACGCAGCGTGGAACAGGCGATGCGCGGGGTGGATTTCGTCTTCCACGCCGCCGCGCTCAAGCAGGTGCCGTCCTGCGAGTTCCACCCGATGCAAGCTGTGCGCACAAATGTGCTCGGCACTGAGAACGTCCTCGAGGCGGCTGTCGCTGCTGGTGTCAAACGCGTGGTGTGCCTGAGCACCGACAAGGCCGTTTATCCAATCAACGCGATGGGCATCTCCAAGGCGATGATGGAGAAGGTGATAGTCGCAGCGAGCCGCAACCTGGAAGGCACCGGAACGGTGATCTGCGGCACACGCTACGGCAACGTGATGGCCTCGCGCGGCTCGGTGATTCCGCTGTTCGTCGAACAGGTGCTGGCGGGCAAGCCGATCACCATCACCGACCCGAGCATGACCCGCTTCATGATGACGCTGGCCGATGCGGTGGATCTGGTGCTGTATGCGTTCGAGCACGGCAACAACGGCGACATCTTTGTGCAGAAGGCACCGGCCGCCACCATCGAGACGCTGGCACGCGCTGTGACCGGTCTGATGGGGAAACCCGATCACCCGGTAAACATCATCGGCACCCGCCACGGCGAGAAGCTCTACGAGGCACTGTTGAGCCGCGAGGAAATGGCCTGTGCAGAAGACATGGGTGACTACTTTCGAGTGCCGCCCGATGGGCGTGACCTCAACTACGGCAAGTTCGTGGATCAGGGCGAGGCGAGGCTGACGCAAACCGCACACGGCGAGGACTACAACTCGCATAACACTGCACGCTTGGACCTGGAAGGCATGACGCAACTGCTACTCAAGCTCGAAGGCATGCAGCGCATTGCCCGCGGCGAGACGACGACCGTCGAGGAGTGCTGAGGCGATGAAGGTCCTGATCACCGGCGCCGGCGGCTTCGTCGGCAAGAACCTGCAGCAGCACCTGGCCGAGCGCAAGGACGTCCAAGTTGTGTGCTTCACGCGCGTGAACACCGCGGCCGACCTGCCGCGCCTGCTCGAACGGGTGGAATTCGTGTTTCACTTGGCCGGGGTAAACCGGCCGCAGGATCCGCAGGAGTTCGTCACCGGCAACGCCGACCTGACCGCCGCACTGGTCGAGGCGGTGGAATGGGAGATGCGCGCGGGCGGGCGCAAGATCCCGATCGTCTATACCTCTTCCTCTCAGGCCGCCCGCGACAACCCCTACGGCGCCAGCAAGCGCATGGCCGAAGAGGCGCTGCAGGCCTTCGCTAAGCGCACCGGCGCACCGGCGCATGTCTTCCGCCTGCCCAACGTGTTCGGCAAGTGGTGCCGACCGAACTACAATTCGGCGGTGGCGACCTTCTGCCATAACATCGCCCGCGACCTGCCGATCCAGATCAACGACCCGACCGCGCCGGTGATGCTGGTGTATGTGGACGACGTGGTCGAGCGCTTCATCCAGCTCATGGACGGCGCCGACGCGGCGGTTGATCCTGATGGCTTCGCCACAGTGACGCCGCAATACACCACCACGGTGGGCGAGCTGGCCCGCCAGATCGAGACCTTCCGCGCCACCCGCGACACGCTGATGACCGAACGCGTGGGTACGGGCTTCGTGCGCGCGCTGTATTCCACCTATGTGAGCTACCTGCCGCCGGAGTCCTTCGCCTACACGGTGCCGATGCACGGCGACGCGCGCGGGGTGTTCGTGGAGATGCTGAAGACGCCCGACTGCGGGCAGTTCTCCTTCTTCACAGCGCACCCGGGCATCACCCGCGGCGGCCATTACCACCACACCAAGACCGAGAAGTTCCTAGTGATCAAGGGCGAAGCCCGCTTCAAGTTCCGCCACATGCAGAGCGGCGAGACGCATGAATTGGTGACCAGCGGTGCAAAGGCCGAGATTGTGGAGACGGTGCCGGGGTGGACGCACGACATCACTAATATTGGTGACGACGAGATGGTGGTGATGCTGTGGGCGAACGAGGTGTTCGACCGGGCGAAGCCGGATACCTACGCCTGCCCCCTGTAAGAGAAAAAGATGAAAAAACTCAAAGTCATGTCCGTGGTCGGCACTCGGCCCGAGATCATCCGCCTGTCGCGCGTGCTGGCCGCGCTCGATGAGCATTGCGAGCACGTGCTGGTGCACACCGGCCAGAACTACGACTACGAGCTCAACCAGGTCTTCTTCGACGACCTGGGGGTGCGCAAGCCGGATTACTTCCTCAACAGCGCCGAAGGCAGCACGGGCGCCGCGCACACCATCGGCAACCTGATCATTGCGGTCGACCGCGTGCTCGGCGAGGTGCAGCCCGAGGCCATGCTGGTACTGGGCGACACCAATAGCTGCCTCTCGGTGATCCCGGCCAAGCGCCGCAAGATCCCGATCTTCCACATGGAAGCGGGCAACCGCTGCTTTGACCAGCGCGTGCCGGAAGAAACCAACCGCCGCATCGTCGACCACACCGCCGACATCAACCTCACCTATAGCACCATCGCGCGCGACTACCTGCTGCGCGAGGGCCTGCCGCCCGACCAGGTGATCAAGACCGGCAGCCCGATGTTCGAGGTGCTGACCCACTACCGCCCGCGCATCGAGGCCTCGGACGTGCTGCAGCGCCTGGCGCTGGAGGCGGGGCGCTACTTCGTGGTGAGCGCACACCGCGAAGAGAACATCGAGTCCGAGAAGTCCTTCACCAAGCTGGTGGCGGTGCTCAATGCGGTGGCGGAAGACCATGGCCTGCCGGTAATCGTGTCCACCCACCCGCGCACGCAGAAGCGCGTGGATGCGACCGGCGCGAAGTTCCACCCGATGGTGCGCCTGCTTAAGCCGTTGGGTTTCCACGACTACGTGAAGCTGCAGCTTTCTGCCAAGGCGGTGCTCTCGGACAGCGGCACGATCAACGAGGAGTCGTCGATCCTCAACTTCCCAGCGCTGAACCTGCGCGAGGCGCATGAGCGCCCGGAAGGGATGGAAGAGGCGGCGGTGATGATGGTGGGGCTGGAGGCGGACCGCGTGCGCCAGGGTTTAACGATCCTGGAATCGCAAGCGCGCGGCGAGGAGCGCAGCCTGCGCCTGGTAGCCGACTACAGCATGCCGAACGTGGCGGATAAGGTGGTGCGCATCATCCATAGCTACACGGATTACGTGAAGCGGGTCGTCTGGAAAACCTACTGAAATTATGCGAGTTCTTCTGCTAACCCAATGGTTTGATCCTGAGCCCGTCCCAAAAGGGCTGGCTTTTGCCCGAGAGTTGGTGCGGCAGGGGTGCGATGTCGAGGTGGTAACCGGCTTTCCGAACTATCCGGGTGGCAAGCTTTATCCTGGTTACCGTCTTCGATTGATTCAGAAGGAGGAAATCGAAGGCGTTAGAATTACCCGTATTCCGCTCTATCCCAGTCACGACTCGTCACCGTTGCGACGTATAGCGAACTACGTAAGCTTTTCGATTTCCCTGTTTATCTACACGCTATTTGGAGCGCGCAAGGCAGATGTTGTCTATGCCTACCATCCGCCGTTGACGGTCGGTTGCGCTGCAGCAGCCCTCAAGTTTTTCAGGCGGATTCCTGTCGTTTACGACATTCAAGACATGTGGCCTGATAGTTTGCGCGCGTCTGGCATGTTGGGGAACGAGAAGATCCTAGGTATAGTCGAAAGGGTATGTCGTTGGGTTTACAAAGCTGTCGATAAGATCGTTGTCCTCTCTCCAGGCTTCAAGAAGCTCCTCGTTTCACGCGGAGTCGAGGAGCGAAAAATCGAGGTGATTTACAACTGGTGTGATGAATCTGCCGTGCTTGACGAGACGTCGACTCGTGGCAGCCCTAGAAAGCTTTCGGATGGATTCAACATCTTGTTTGCAGGCACTATGGGCAAAGGGCAGGGGCTGAAGGCTGTGCTTGATGCCGCTGCGAGGGTTCAGAACACCGCACCAAGAATTCGCTTCGTGTTCCTCGGGAGCGGAACCGAGTGTGAGTCGCTCAAGGAGCGCGCGAAGGAGCAGGCTCTTGAAAATGTCCTCTTTCTGCCTCGTGTTCCAATGGCTGAAGTGGGGCCAATTTTGCAATCGGCAGATGCGCTGCTGGTGCACTTGAAGGACGATCCGCTTTATCGCATAACCATCCCGTCGAAGACGCAAGCTTATATGGTGGCCGGAAAGCCGATCCTTATGGCTGTCAGCGGGGACGCTTCTGCGTTGATCGACGAGGCCGGATGTGGCTTACCTGCCCTATCGGAGGATCCAGGTTCCATTGCAGCTGCTGCGATGACTTTGGAAAAAATGAGCTTAGGTGAATTGGCTGAAATGGGTCGGCGCGGTAAAGCCTATTACTGGGATAGGCTCTCGCTTGCCGCTGGGGCTGCTCGTTTTAAAACTATCTTTTCGGCCGTTACCACAGCTTGATTTTCTTCTGAATCGTGAGGAACTCTATGAAGACGCTTGTACTTGCACCTCATGCAGATGATGAAGTGCTGGGAATGGGTGGAACGATCGCCCGATTTGCAGACGAGGGGAAGCAGGTCGTCGTTGCCATTCTGACAGGCCATGGTAAATATAAACATCCCCTGTGGGAGCCCGAGTTGTGGGACCGAATTCGGCAGGAGGCGAAACAATCTTGCGCTGGGCTTGGCGTTTCGGATGTCATTTTCAGAGAGTTGCCAGCAGCCTGCCTGGATCATGTTCCCGCTTGGGAAATCAATCGGACCGTCAGTGACGTGCTAAGGGAAGTGCAGCCTGAGGAGGTCTATATTCCGTTCTGCCATGACCTCCACCAGGATCATCAGGCTATCGCGTACGCAGCGACGGTTGCGTGTAGGCCTTACCTTGGTGTCGGACGGCAGGTGAAACGTGTGCTTGCTTATGAAACGCTTTCCGAGACGCACCTTGCTCCGCCTTATTTGGCGCCGGCCTTCCAGCCGAATGTTTTCATTGATATTTCCAGCTATCTCGACAAGAAGATCGAAGCGATGAGAGCGTATGAATCGCAGCTTCAGGCCGATCACCTTCCGCGCTCGATCGAGGCACTTCGTGCTTTGGCACGCTTTCGCGGTACGCATATTGGCGTCGAGGCTGCAGAAAGTTTCGTGTTATTGAGGGAGAGCTTATGATGCTTAACGGCTTTTGGGGAAAGTTCGGCAAACGTTTTTTTGATGTAGCTCTTTCGCTTGCGATCGTTGCGTCGCTTTGGCCCGTCTTCCTTGTTGTTGCGACTCTCGTTCGGCTCAAGCTCGGGTCGCCAGTCATTTTTTCGCAGAACAGGCTTGGAAAAGACGCCAAGGAGTTCAAGCTGTATAAGTTCCGCTCGATGACGGATGCTCGAGATTCAAACGGCGAGCTCTTTCCGGATGATGTCAGGCTTACACCGTTTGGACGACTTTTGCGGAGCACCAGTCTTGATGAGCTTCCGCAGGTCGCTAACATTCTGAAGGGCGAGATGAGTTTCATCGGGCCGCGTGCCACGCTTCCCGCATACAAGAACCTTCTTCTTGAACGGTATCCTGAGAGATTTCTGGTAATGCCGGGCATTACGAGCTTGCCGGCTATCCGCGGCAGGAATGCGCTTGATTGGGGTCAGAAGTTTTCTCTTGACGTGGAGTATGTTCGACGTTTTGGTTTTATGATGGATTTTGAGATCTTAATCAAGACTATTCCCGTTGTTCTGGGTCGCGAAGGAATCGAAATGCCCGGTCAGGCGACTGCGACGCGGTATGACCATCAGGATAACGAAAAGAAAGACTGAGGAGGCCTTGGATTTTGTATATCGATATTTGCAAAAAGGCAGTCCTGGAAGCAAAGGCGGCGGAAATTTATCAGCTTTTCCTGGAGTCCTTTGGTAGACCGCTTTGCCAAAAGGAGTGGCGATGGTTCTATATCGACAATCCAGTCGGCGATCCCTATGTCTCGCTTTTTTACGAATCTGAAAAGCTGTTGGGTCACTATGCTGTTCTGCCTACTTTGTTGAGGTTCAGAGGGGAGTCATTCGTCGCCTACAGATCGATGACAACCATGGTGCATCCTGAGGGGCGCGGCCGGGGGCTATTCACCGGCTTGGCCAACCGGGTTTATGCAATGCTTCAAGCATCTGGCGCCTCCATGGTTTACGGATTTCCGAATTCGAACTCCGCACCTGGGTTTAGTAAAAACCTGGGGTGGACATTGCTGCCTCCGGATCAAGTCTATGACATCTCGGGAGATCAAATTCTGGATACGCCGGCGTTGCAGGAAGCACTCCTCGGGTCGGCCGACATCGAGTGGGACTCGTTGAGCAAAGGGCAGGCGCGTTGGCGATGTGGAATTCCCGGATTCCAGGTATTGACGAGACCAGGTTTTTTGGCGAAACCGTATCAGGGGGTTCTGAACATTCTGCATATCGAACGATCTGGAATTCAATGTATTGAGCGTGACAGGATGTATCGAGTAATGCTTGCGCCGGGGGTCTGCGAAGGGCTCCCAACGAGAGACTCCTTGTTTGATTATCAATTTGGCTATCGGGTTTTTGACACTAAGTACCGGGATGCGAGTTTCAGGCGCGAATTGATTATGTCGGATGTATTCTAGTTTTCGTTTTCTTGTGGTCGCTTTCGACAGAAATCAGCCCGACTCCGAGCGTATGACACCCTTTGGCAGACTCCTGCGTTCGGCCAGCCTGGACGAGCTACCCGAGTTGTGGAACGTGCTCAAGGGCGACATGAGCCTGGTGGGGCCGCGTCCGCTGCTGGTGGAGTACCTGCCGCTGTATTCGCCCGAGCAGGCGCGCCGCCACGAGGTGCGCCCGGGGGTGACCGGCTGGGCGCAGATCAACGGGCGGAATGCGCTGAGTTGGGAAGATAAGTTCCGCCTGGACGTGTGGTACGTGGATAACCATTCGTTCTGGCTCGACTTGAAGATCCTGACGCTGACGGTGAAGAAGGTGTTCGTCCGCGAAGGCATCAGCGCGGCGGGTGAAGCGACCGCGGCGAGGTTCACTGGGTCTCGTGAAGAAGAAGCTTGACAAATGACGAGAGAGCTAAAATGATTGTCCCGTGTCCCGGGACGCGGGACAGCTCTGGAGCGTACTCGTGAAAAGTCAAGACATCTTCTTGCTGCTCAAGCTGGCGAGCCTCGCCCATCGGGAATCTGTGGTGAGCCGCTTGGGTGATGCCGTGGGGCCGGCTGCTTGGCAGGACTGGCTCCCGGACGAAGACGGCGACCCTGATCTGGAGCGCTCGCTGTATGACTCGGGCTTCGTGAGCTACGAGAGTACCTCGAAGGAGTACGGGGTCAGAGCGCTCGCACAGTCGACGGGGATCAGCAAGACGCAGGTGGGGCTGGCATTGCAGCGATGCTACGACGTTGGGCTGGCCAAGCCGGACCGGCTGACCGGTGTTCCGCGGGCGAACAACAAGGCCTTGCTCGAGTTCGTGGTGTATGGCTTGCGCTATGTCTTTCCCGCAAAGCCGGGAGAGGTGACCCGCGGCATTGCTACCGGTCTGGGCGCCCCGGTGCTGGAGGGCAAGTTGATGACGGCGGGCGATCTGGTACCGGTTTGGCCGGATCCGCTCGGCAATACGAAAGGGGTTGCGGTGGAGCCTTTGTACAAGACGGTCACGCGCGCGGTGCGGCGGGATTCGCGACTGTATGCGCTGCTCGCATTGGCCGATGCCATCCGGCTTGGTCAGCCGCGTGAGCGGAATCTCGCGGGTGAGGTGTTGGCGCAGATGTTGAGGGACGAGCGATGAGTCGCATAGCAGACCACCGGAGCATGATCGCTGCGGTCGCCACGGCGCTTGGCGACGACCTGCTGCAACAGGTGGCGTTCGTCGGTGGATGTACGACGGGGCTGCTGCTGACCGACGAGTTCAGCAAGGGGCAGGTGAGACATACGGACGATGTGGATCTGATTGTTCACGTCGTGGGCTACGCCGGGATCAGCAAGCTGCAGCAGATGCTGCGCGGGCGGGGGTTTTCGCATGCACAGGGCGAGGACGACCCGATCTGCGCGATGCAGCTCGGGGACCTGCGCGTGGATTTCATGCCGGACGAGGAGAACGCCCTCGGATTCACCAATCGATGGTATGCCGAGGCACTGCGGACAGCGGAGCCGTACCGGGTGACGGACACCGTGACGATAAGGCTTGTGCAGCCGGCCTTCTTTCTTGCGACGAAACTGGCGGCTTACCGCGATCGAGGAAACGATGATCCGCTGGAGAGCCGTGACATCGAGGACATCCTGACGCTCTTCGATGGCCGAGCGGAGTTGCTGGATGAGTTGCAGGCGTCGTCCTTGGCGTTGAGGCGCTATGTTGCGGATCAATTGGGCGAGCTGATGAGGCATCCCGACTTCGAATATGCGGTGCAGAGCGCTGCGCTTGGTGATGCCGGGCGCGAAGCGTTGCTCTTCGAGCGGCTCGACCTTGCGATAGGCAGCCTGCGTTGATGCGATGGGAATGGTTTAGTCGGCGCGGGCAGGATCGGGCGGAGAACAGTGATGTCGGCGGGATTTGCCAGGGAGAGCACTTCACCCTTGCGCTGATCGTGGATGCATCGTGTCGCGGCCCGCGGGGTGCTGCATTTGCCCGTGACTGGGCGCATGGGGTGCTTTCGCGTGCGGTGGCGCAGACGCGGCTGGGGCCAGACGAGCTCGTGACGGTGATGCGGGATTCACATCGGGCAATCCGCACCCTTTATCAGGCAGAGATGGCATCGTACCTCGCGTTACTTCTCGACGCCGAGCGGCGCGTGGCATGGGCCTTGTCCTGCGGTAATTGCCGGTTGGGGAAAGGATTAAGGGCCGATCTGCGGTGGCTGACGCCGGTGCATGACCTCGGGAGTATGGCGGTGCATTTCACTGGAGCAAGTCTCGACGGGGCCAGTCGCCGCACGCTCACGCGATGCCTGCGCGGTCGGCGCTTCGAGCCACCGGAGGTGCTGCGGATCGAGGGTCTGGAAGGACCTTGGATTCTCGCGACCGACGGCTACTGGCTGGAACATGTTGTGGAGGCGGTGCAGATGAGTCGATTGAGGGACGACGCGAGTTACCTGCGCCTCGAAGGCGGAATGCCTGGGGTGCAATGCGATTCGGATTGCGATAACTGGCAGTTGTTCGGTCGAGGTGTTGTGGAGGAAGCGCGGTGAATTCACCTCTTTTTGCGGTGTACGGCGCAAGCGGTTGCGGGCGCGGAATCATGCCGCTGGCGCGCGAGCAGTTGCGCCGGCAGGGCGTGGCGCCGGACCGGCTGGTGTTCGTCGATGACGGCGCGGTAGGCGCGCGCATGAACGGGCAGCAGGTGCTGTCGTATGCGGATTTTCTGGCGGCGCCGGCGGGCGAGCGCCATATCGTGCTGGCGATCGCGAACAGCGTGGTGCGCGAGCGGCTGGCGGCGCGCTGCGCGGCGGACGGCGTGCGGGCGTGGACGGTGGGGGCGGCCAACGTGGTGGTGCTGGATGACGTGGTGATCGGCGAGGGAGCGGCGCTGAGTCCGTTCGTTACCATCACCTCAAATATCAGGATCGGGAAGCACTTCCACGCCAACCTGTATAGCTACGTCGAGCACGACTGCGTGATCGGCGATTTCGTGACCTTTGCGCCAGGCGTGAAGTGCAATGGCAACATCGTGATCGAGGATCACGCGTATCTCGGAGCCGGCGCGGTGCTCAAACAGGGCAAGCCCGGCCAGCCGCTGGTGATCGGCCGCGGCGCGGTGGTGGGCATGGGCGCAGTAGTGACCAAAGACGTACCTGCGGGTGCCACGGTGGTCGGCAACCCGGCGCGAATCATGAACAAGGATTGAGCAATGCTGAACACGGCTTTTAGCCCCTGGCCCTCCTTCACCCAGGAAGAGGCCGAAGCGGTGCGCGACGTGCTGCTGTCGAACAAGGTCAATTACTGGACCGGCACCGAATGCCGCGAGTTCGAGAAGGAATACGCCGCGTGGGCGGGCACGCGCTATGCGGTGGCACTGGCCAACGGCACGCTGGCGCTTGACGTGGCGCTGCACGCACTGGGCATCGGCCCGGGTGACGAGGTCGTGGTGACGCCGCGCACCTTCATCGCGAGCGTGTCGTGCGTGGTCAATGCGGGAGCGATGCCGGTCTTTGCGGATGTCGAGCCGGACAGTGGCAACCTGTCGGCCGAGACCATCGCGCGCGTGCTGACGCCGCGCACGCGGGCGGTGATCTGCGTGCATCTGGCGGGCTGGCCGTGCGACATGGACCCGATCATGGCGCTAGCCGAACAGCACGGGCTGAAGGTGATCGAGGATTGCGCGCAGGCGCACGGCGCGCGCTACATGGGGCGCAGCGTGGGTTCGATCGGGCACGTGGGCGCGTGGTCGTTCTGCCAGGACAAGATCATGACCACCGGCGGCGAGGGCGGCATGGTGACAACCAACGACGAGGCGCTGTGGCGCAGCATGTGGTCGTTCAAGGACCACGGCAAAAGCTACGCGGCGGTGTACGAGCGCGAGCATCCTCCGGGCTTCCGCTGGCTGCACGAGAGCTTCGGCACCAACTGGCGCATGCTGGAGATGCAAGCCGCTGTGGGGCGCATCCAGCTGCGGCGCATGGCCGACTGGACCGCGGGGCGGGGGGCGAATGCGGAGGCGATTCTCTCCGAGTGCCGGCGGCATGAGGCGCTGCGGGTGCCGGCGTTCCGCTGCGACGGGGGACGGTGCGGGGTGGATTGCCCGGCACGCTCCGGTTGCGTACACGCGCAATACAAGTGCTACGTGTATGTGCGGCCCGAACGCCTGGCCGATGGCTGGAACCGTGACCGCATTGCGGCCGCGATCAATGCGCGCGGCGTACCGTGCTACCAGGGCTCGTGCTCGGAGGTATACCTAGAAAAAGCATTCGACAGCACAGGCTGGCGGCCTGAGGAGCGCTTGCCGGTTGCGCGTGAGTTGGGCGAGACAAGCCTGATGTTCCTGGTGCATCCTGGGTTGACAGCGGACGAGATCCAGCGCACGTGCGACGCCGTGAAGGAAGTCATGAGCTTGGCAGCCGCCTGATGGAAGCGTGATGAATCAGAAAGTCCGCTCTGTCCTCGTCTTTCTCTTCGACCTGCTTGCGGTGGTGGTCGCATGGTTCGGGGGAATGTGGATTCGCTTCAACTTCGAACTTCCCGGTCACTACTCACAGAAGCTTTGGCTGGGCCTCGGCGTGCTGCTGGTGATCCACGCCATCGCCTGCCGCTGGGCCGGCCTCTACCGCGGCATGTGGATCTTCGCCAGCCTGCCGGACCTGAAGCGCGTGCTGCGCGCGGTGGGCGTCTCCGCCCTGGCGCTGGTGGCACTGATGGCGCTCGACCGCATGCCGGGCCCGGTCATTCCGCGCTCGATGCTCGTGCTCTACCCGCTGCTGCTGCTGATCGTGATGGGCGGCGGACGCGCCGCCTGGCGGATGTGGAAGGAGCACCGCATCTACGGCGACCTACGCGCGGCGGGTAAACCCGTCGTGATCGTGGGCGCGGGCTCGGGCGGCGCGATGCTGGTGCGCGAGCTCGAACGCAGCGCCGATTGGCGCGTGGTTGCGCTGGTTGATGACAACCCGGCCAAGTGGGGCCTGGAGCTCCATGGCCACCCAGTGGCCGGTGGGATCGATCAACTCCCGCAGGTGCTGCAGGACTACAAGGCGCACCATGTGATCCTGGCCATGCCCTCCGCCGCGTCGGACGCGCTCAAGCGCGCGGCCGACACCGCGGTGCGGGCGGGTGCGAACGTGTTCACCGTACCCGGCATCGAGGACCTGATGAGTGGCAAGGTGGCGATCAATGCCATGCGGCCGGTCGACATCGAGGATCTGCTCGGACGCGAGCCGGTGAAGATCGACTCCGCCCACCTCAAGGACATGATCGGCGCCAAGACCGTGCTGATCACCGGCGCCGGCGGCTCGATCGGCAGCGAGCTCTGTCGCCAGCTCGCCCGCTTCGCGCCGGCGCGGCTGGTGCTGATGGAGGCGAGCGAGTTCGCGCTTTACAACATCGAGCAGTGGTTCCGCGTGCACAGGCCCGAGACGCCGATCGTGCCGCTGGCCGGCGACGTGAAGGACGCAGCGCGGCTAGAGGAGATCTTCGCCACCTGGAAGCCGCAGCTCGTCTTCCACGCTGCCGCCTACAAGCACGTGCCGCTGATGGAAGTGGCCAACGCGTGGCAGGCGGTGCGCAACAACGTGCTCGGCACCCTGCTGGTGGCGGCGCACGCGCAGCGCCATGGCGCCGAGCGCTTCGTGCTGATCTCCACCGACAAGGCGGTGAACCCCACCAACGTGATGGGCGCCACCAAGCGCCTGGCCGAGATGGCGTGCGAAGCGCTGCACAGCGCGGGCACGAGCGGTACGCGGATGGGGATGGTGCGCTTCGGCAACGTGCTGGGCAGCACCGGCAGCGTGATCCCCAAGTTCGCCGAGCAGATCGCCCGCGGCGGGCCCGTGACGGTGACCCACCCGGACATCAACCGCTACTTCATGTCCATCCCCGAGGCGGCGCAGCTGGTGCTGCAGGCGGCGGCCATGGGCCAGGGCGGAGAGGTGTTCGTGCTCGACATGGGCGAACCGGTGAAGATCGTCGACCTCGCGCGCAACATGATCCGGCTGTCGGGCTATACGGAGGACGAGATCCGCATCGAGTTCTCCGGGCTGCGGCCGGGCGAGAAGCTATACGAGGAGCTGCTGGCGGATGCGGAGGAGACGCGCGAGACGCCGCATCCCAAGCTGCGCATCGCGCGCTCGCGGCCGGTGAATGGGACTTTCCTCGCAGAGCTGGAACAGTGGCTGGCACAGCCGGGGCCGGTGGCGGACGAGGCGGTGCGGATGGGGCTAAAGCGCTGGGTGCCGGAGTATGAGCCGGCGCGGCATTGAGATAAGAGCCTTGAAATTTATCGTTTATCGATATACATTCTTCCATGTCGATCCTGAGTTTTCGCTGCCCTTTTACCGCAGCACTGTTTGCACGGGAACGTGTTGCACGCTTCGCCAATATTGAGGCGAGCGCTCGCCGAAAGCTGATGTTGCTGGACGCGGCAAGGGCTCTCAACGATCTGCGCATCCCGCCAGGAAACCGGCTTGAAGCCTTGTCGGGTGATCGGGCGGGGCAACACAGCATTCGCATCAACGACCAGTGGCGCTTGTGTTTCAGCTGGACCGCGGATGGGGCGGAGGACGTCGAGATTGTCGATTACCACTGAAAGGAGGCCACGATGAGCGAAAAGCTTGCCCCCATTCACCCGGGCGAAGTGCTGCGCGAAGAGTTCATGTTGCCGCTGGGCCTGTCCAGCAATGCGCTTGCGCGCGCATTGGGCGTGACCGCCGCGCGGATCAACGAGATCGTTCGCGAAGAGCGCGGCGTCACCGCCGACACAGCGCTACGCCTGGCACGCTACTTCGGCACGTCGGAAGACCTTTGGCTGAATCTGCAGCGGCGCTACGACGTCGAGCGCGCACGCGACGCGCTTGGCGCTTCGCTAGAAGCGATCGTGCCGATGCAAGAAGCGGCATAAGGGGTGCTTGGCAGCTAAAGAGATCGGGGGGCTGTCCCCAGAAATCGTGAGTTGAGGGTGGCGATGTCAGCTCTTGAACCTGCTCACAGCTCGACATCCTCATACAGCCCATCCAGCGCCAGCTCGACCCCAACGCTCTCCAGCCGGATGACGTCGCCCTCGCCCGCCGGATGCAGCACCCACAGCCCCTCGCTGTTCTTGCGGAAAAGGTCGGCGTGCTGGCGGTCCTGCTCGATCAGCAGGTATTCCTGCAGGGTATCGATCTGCTGGTAGAGCTCGAACTTGCGGCCGCGGTCGAAGGCGGCGGTGGAGTCGGAGAGCACTTCGACGATCAGGGCCGGGTGCTGCTTGGCGAGGCTGGCCTCGGGCTGGCGGTCGCGTGCATCACAGGTGATGAAGACGTCGGGGTAGAAGACGGCGTCGGCGCGGTCGATGCGCAGCTTCATGCCGGAGACGAAGGCGCGGCAGGGCTTGCCGGACAGGGCCGCCTTGAGACTCGTCGCCGTGTTGAGCAGGATCGTGCAATGCGCATCCGTCCCGCCGGACATGGCGAACACCTCGCCGGCGAGGTACTCGTGGCGTTCGGGCTGCTCCTCTTCCCACGCCATGTAGGCTTCGGCGTCGAATTCGGGCTTGGTCGTCGGCAGAGCCATGGCACGTACTCCTTGTGTCGGCTGAGGATAGCCGGTCGATACCGCGGGCTCAAGTTGCGGCGGCAACGGCAAGCGAACATACGATCGGACGCTTCGCCGTCAGGCTCATTGCCCTCCTCCTGCTAGACTTCAAGCACGACAAGGATAGGGAGCATATCCAGCATGGCTCTACCTCAACCCGCCCCGCACTTCGAACGCCGGGACTTCTTCGCCTGGGAAGCCGAACAGCCCGTCAAGCATGACTTCGTTGCCGGCGAGGTGTTCGCCCAGGCTGGCGCACGGCAGGATCATGTCGTCGTGGCGTTGAATATCGCGACCTCGCTGCGCCAGAAGCTGCGCGGTACGCCCTGCCGCGCCTACATCTCCGACATGCAGCTCGAGGTGGTGCAGGCCGACGCGGTGTTCTACCCCGACGTGATGGTGAGCTGCCACCCCGAGGACCTCGCCGCCGAGCGCATACTGCATCACCCGCGGGTAATCATCGAGGTGCTCAGCGACAGCACCGCCGCCTACGACCGCGGCGCCAAGTTCGCCGCGTATCGCCTGCTCGACAGCCTGCAGGAGTACGTGCTGGTCGACCCCGACCGCCGCAGCGTGGAGATCTTCCGCCGCCTGCCCTCCAACGACTGGCTGCTCGCCACCGGCGACAGCGCACGCGGGGTGGTGCTGACAGCACTGGAGCTGGAGATCGGGCTGGATGAGGTGTTCGAGGATGTGGCGCCCCAAGCCGACCGGAGGACTGCATGAGCAACGCACTGGCACGCCCTGCCCGGATCAGCGTCGATGACTACCTCGACGACGAAACGCGCATCGACATCAAGCACGAATACCTGGATGGCGAAGTGGTCGCCATGGAGGGTGCGAGCGCAAAGCACGGCCTGGTTGCTGGGGGGCTTTACGCCGCCCTGCTCCCTCACGCCCGCCGCAAGGGCTGCCAGCTCTTCATGGCTGACATGAAGCTGCGGGTGGACCACGCCGACCAGACCTATTTCTACTACCCCGACCTGCTGCTCGCCTGCGACCGCGAGGACCGCGAGCCCTACTACCGCCGCCGCCCGTGCCTGGTAGTGGAAGTGCTGTCACCCGGCACCGAGCGCATCGACCGCCGCGAAAAGCTCTTCGCCTACCAGACGATTCCGTCGCTGCGCGAATACCTGTTGGTCGATCCGGACAAGCGCTGTGTGGAGGTCTATCGCTTCGGCCCGACGGTGCGGCACGAGACCTACACGGAAGGCAGTTTCCGGCTGGACTGCCTGGAGGCGGAGATCACGCTGGATGAGGTTTATATCGATGCGGAGGCCTTGTGAGCGGGACGCCTGACATCCGCTGGCACCAGCGCCTGGCCAACTACGAGAAGGCCTTTGCGAGACTCGCCGCCGCCGTCGAACTCGCCAGCCAGCGTCCGCTCTCCGATCTGGAAAAGCAGGGGCTCATCCAGGCTTTCGAGTTCACCCACGAACTGGCCTGGAACGTGATGAAGGACTATTTCGCCTGGCAGGGCACGGTCGATATCACCGGTTCACGGGATGCGACGCGGGAATCCTTCAGCAAGGGGCTCGTTGCCGATGGGGAGGGCTGGATGGAGATGATCCGCAGCCGGAACCAGACCTCGCACACCTATAACGAAGAGGTGGCCAACCAAATCGCGGCACGCATCACCGGCCTATATGCGCCGCTGTTCGGGGCATTCTTGCTGCGGATGCAGGGGCTGCGGGATAGCCGATGAGCACGGTGACGCATGCTTCGCCAACGTATGGACTGCCTGAACAGGCCCTGCAGCGCCTGCTGGAGACCCTCTATCGCAATCCGGCGGTGGAGCGCGTCGTGCTGTACGGCTCGCGCGCGATGGGCACCTACCGGCCCGGATCGGATATTGACCTGTGCCTGTTCGCTCCCGCCATGACGCTCCCCGGGCTGTTACGCTTGGGCGTGGACATCGACGAATTACTGCTGCCGTGGAAGGTCGATCTGAACCTGTGGCACCAGATCGACAACGCGGCGCTGCGCGAGCATATCGAACGGGTCGGACGGGACCTGACGATGAAGGGGCCTCCGCGCGCTTGATCGCCCCTGATTCATCCAGCGTCCGGCGCCTCCTCCCCCATCGCCTGCAGCCGCGCATACACCCCGCCCCGCGCCACCAGCTCCGCATGCGTCCCGCGCTCCACGATCCGTCCCGCCTCCATCACCAGGATCTGATCCGCCTTCTCGATCGTCGATAGGCGGTGGGCGATGACGATCGTCGTCCGCCCTGCCATCAGCCGCTCGATCGCCGCCTGGATCAGCCGCTCCGACTCGGTGTCCAGCGCGGAGGTCGCCTCGTCCAGGATCAGGATCGGCGCGTTCTTCAGCAGCGCGCGCGCGATCGCCAGGCGCTGGCGCTGGCCGCCGGAGAGGAGCACGCCGTTCTCGCCGATCTCGGTGTCGAAGCCCTGCGGCAGGCGGTCGATGAATTCGCGCGCGTTGGCGGCTTCGGCGGCGGCGACGATCTCGTCGCGGCTGGCGCCGGCGAGCTCACCGTAGGCGATGTTCTCCGCCACCGTGCCGTTGAACAGCGTGACCTGCTGGGTCACCAGCGCGATGTGGTGGCGCAGGTTGGCGAGCGTGTAGTCCTCGACCGGCACGCCATCGACCAGCAGGCGGCCCTCGTCGTGCTGGTAGAAGCGCGGGATCAGGTTGGCGAGCGTCGATTTGCCGCTGCCCGACTTGCCAACCAGGGCGATCAATTGGCCCGGTTCAGCCTTGAAGTCGATGCCGTGCAGCGCGCGCCCTTCCGCGCCGGGATAGGTGAAGCCCAGCCCCTGGGCCTCGACGCGGCCGGCGACGCGCTCGCGCTCGATGCTGCCGGTGTCGGGCTCGGGCGCCTCGTCGAGCTGCTCGAAGATGCTGTCGGCCGCCGCCACGCCGCGCTGGATGCGGGCGCTGACCCCGCCCAGCAGCTGGATCGCGCGCGGCAGCAGGCCGGCGGCGGTGATGTAGGCGACCACGTCGCCGGCCGAAGCGTCGCCGCGCACCTTGAGCACGGTGAACAGCAGCAGGCCCATCGACGAGTACACGATCAGGTGCATCAGCGCCTGGAAGGTCTCCTGCGTGCGCACCATCTTCAGCTGGCGCTTGGTGTTGTCACGGCTGGCCTGCACGAAACGCCCGGATTCGTAGGCCTCGCCGCCGAAGCTGCGCACCACGCGGTAGCCCTGGATGGTCTCGGAAGCGACGTGGGTGACCTCGCCCATCGAGGTCTGGATGTTCTTCGACAGGCGGCGGAACTTGCGGCTGGCGTTGGACACCAGCCAGGCGATCACCGGCAGCACGACGAGCAGGGTCAAGGTCAGGCGCCAGTTCATCCACAACAGGTAGCTGAGCAGCGCGATAACGGTGAGGCCCTCGCGGAACAGGATCTTGACCGCGTCGGTGGCGGCATCGGTCACCTGCGACACGTTGTAGGTGAGCTTGGAGACGAGGTGGCCCGAGTTGTTGGCGTCGTAGAAGCGGTTGGGCAGCACCAGGAAGCTGCCGAAGAGCTGGGTGCGCAGGTCGTGGATGAGGCCGAGCGAGACGCGCGAGATGCCGTAGTTGCCGAGGAAGGTGCCGGCACCCTCGAGCAGGGCGATGACGACGATCATCAGCGGGATGGCAAGGACGAGATCGAGGCGGTCGAGCCAGGCGATGCCGGTGCCGATCGGCGCGTCGGGGGCGGCCAGGCCGTCGATGAAATACTTGAGCACGCTCGCCAGCGCCGCCTTGCAGGCGCCGGCGATGGCGAAACCGAGGATGCTGAGCGCGAAGAAGCCGATGAACGGGCGGGTGTAGCCGAGCAGGCGGCGATACACCTTCATGCTGCTGACGAGCGGCTTCTCCGCGAGCACTTGCTCGGCCATCAGTGCGCCTCGTCCCAGTTGTCCCCGGCGCCCACCTCGACCAGCAGCGGCACCTTCAGCGCGGCGACGCCGCCCATTAGCTTCGGTAGCTCGGCACGGATGGCGTCGAGCTCGGCCGTGGGCACCTCCAGCACCAGTTCGTCATGCACCTGCAGCACCAGCTTCGACTTCAGCCCGGAGGTGGCCAGCCAGTCGCGGGTGGCGATCATCGCCTTCTTGATCAGGTCGGCGGCCGTGCCCTGCATCGGCGCGTTGATCGCCGCACGCTCGGCGGCCTGGCGGCGGCCGGCCTGGCTGGCGCGGATGTCGGGCAGGTAGAGGCGACGGCCGAACACGGTCTCCACATAGCCCTTGTCGCGTGCCTCGGCGCGGGTGCGCTCCATGTAGTCGGCGACGCCGGGGTAGCGGGCGAAGTAGCGGTCGATCCAGCTCTGCGCCGCGGCGCGCTCGATGCCGAGGTTCTTGGCCAGGCCGTGGGCGCTCATGCCGTAGATGAGGCCGAAGTTGATCACCTTGGCGTAGCGGCGCTGCTCGCTCGTGACCTCGGCCGGCGCCACGCCGAAGACCTCGCCGGCGGTGGCGCGGTGCACGTCCTCGCCGTGGGCGAAGGCTTCGAGCAGGCGCGCATCGTCCGACAGGTGGGCCATGATGCGCAGCTCGATCTGCGAGTAGTCGGCCGACACGATCAGGTGATCGCGCGGCGCAATGAAGGCGGCGCGGATGCGGCGCCCCTCCGGCGTGCGGATCGGGATGTTCTGCAGGTTGGGCTCGGCGCTCGACAGCCGGCCGGTGACCGCGGTGGCCTGCGAGAAGCTGGTGTGCACCCGGCCGGTCTTCGGATTGACCATGCGCGGCAGCTTGTCGGCATAGGTGCTCTTGAGCTTGGACAGGCTGCGGTGTTCGAGCAGCAGCTTGGGTAAAGGGTAGTCCTCGGCGAGCTTTTCCAGCACCTCCTCGTCGGTCGAGGGCTGGCCGGTGGCGGTCTTCTTGACCACCGGCAGGCCGAGCTTGCCGAACAGGATCTCGCCGAGCTGCTTGGGCGAGCCGAGGTTGAAGGGCTGGCCGGCCAGGTCATGCGCCTCGCGCTCGAGCGCGTGCAGGCGGCGGCCGAGCTCCTCGGAATGCTGGCTGAGGAGGAAGGGGTCGATCAGCACGCCGGTGCGCTCCATCTGCTGCAGCACGCTCAGCACCGGCAACTCGATGTCGCGGTACAGCGCCGCCAGTTGCGGCGCGGCCTGCAGTTGCGGCCACAGGTGCCGGTGCAGGCGCAGCGTGACGTCGGCATCCTCGGCGGCGTATTCGGTGGCGCGCTCGATGGCGACCTCGTCGAAGCCGATCTGCTTCGCACCTTTGCCGCACACCTCGGTGTAGGGGATGGTGGTCAGCCCCAGGTGGCGCTTGGCAAGGGAGTCCATGTCGTGCGGCTTGTCCGACTCCAGCACATAGGATTCGAGCAGGGTGTCGTGGGCGATGCCACGCAGCGTGATGCCGTGGTTGGCGAGCACGTGGGCGTCGTACTTGAGGTTCTGGCCCAGCTTGGCGTGCCGCTCGGACTCGAGCCAGGGCTTGAGCTTGTCGAGCACGTCGGCCAGCGGCAGTTGTGCAGGCAGGTCCGTGCCGCGGTGCGCCAGCGGCAGATAGGCGGCCTCGCCCGGCTCCACCGCGAAGGACATGCCGACCAGCTTGGCGGCCATCGGGTCGAGGCTGGTGGTTTCGGTGTCGAAGGCGGTGAGCTCGGCAGCGGTGATCTTCGCCAGCCAGGCGTCGAAGGTGGACCAGTCTAGGATCGTCAGGTAGCCGCCACGATGCGCCCCGGGCGGATCGTCGGAAACTGCGGCCTGTCCCCTATTTCCTTCGCCATCGAAGCGGCGCGCCTCGGTGGCCGCCTTCGAGGCCGCGACGCTCTCCGCCCCGCCATCCAGATCCTTCAACCACGACTTGAACTCGAAGCGCTCGTACAGCGCCCGCAGCGCCGCCTTGTCGTCCTCGCGCGCCGGCAGCTCGTCGAGCGTCACCGGAAGTTCGAGCTCGGTCGCCACCGTCACCAGCTTCTTGCCCAGCGGCAGGAAGTCCAGGTGCTTGCGCAGGTTGTCGCCCACCTTGCCGCCGACCTTGTCGGCGTTGGCGACGAGGTTGTCGAGCGTGCCGTATTCGGTGAGCCATTTCACCGCGGTCTTGGGCCCACACTTTTCCACGCCGGGGACGTTGTCCACCGTATCGCCCACCAGCGCGAGGTAGTCGACGATGCGCGCCGGCGGTACGCCGAACTTGGCTTCCACGCCGGCCTCGTCGAGCACTTCCTCGCTCATCGTGTTGACCCACCTCACGCCCGGGCGCACGAGCTGGGTGAGGTCCTTGTCGCCGGTCGAGATCACCACCTCCCAGCCGCGCTCGAGCGCCTGGCGGGTGAGCGTGCCGATGACGTCGTCGGCCTCCACGCCTTCGATCGACAGCAAGGGCCAGCCTTCGGCCTGCACCGCTTCGTGCAGCGGCTCGATCTGCGCGCGCAGGTCGTCGGGCATCGGCGGCCGATGCGACTTGTATTCGGGATACCAGTCGTCGCGAAAGGTCTTGCCCTTGGCATCGAACACACAGGCGCGAAATTCTGCCTTGTAGTCGCTTTCGAGCCGCCTTAGCATCGACAGCACTCCCCGTATCGCCCCGGTCGGCTCGCCCTGCGAGTTACGCAGATCGGGCAGCGCATGAAAGGCGCGGTAGAGATAGCTGGAGCCATCGACGAGCAGCAGGGTGGGCATCGGGACAATCCTTGCGGGAAACCAGGCGGACGGCGACGCAATCGAACGGATGGGCGCAGGAGAATTGGGGACAAACCCCGATCTCCGCGGAAATTGGGGTCTGTCCCCAATTCTCCCAACTTCCCGCGACTTCCCGGCGCCGGCCAAGAACACAGACGAGAACAACATGACCGCGAAAGACAAACTCCCCCGCAGCGTGCCCGACGGCAGCGCGCCACGTTACAACGCACGCGAGTCCTGGCGAATCTTCGGGATTATGGCAGAGTTCGTCGAGGCGACAGAACGCCTCGCCGCGATCCGGCCGGCGGTGTCGATCTTCGGCAGCGCGCGCACGCCACCCGACCACATGTACTACATGCTCGCCGAGAAGATCGCCCGCCTGCTGTCGGATTCGGGCTTCGCGGTGATCTCGGGCGGCGGCCCGGGCATCATGGAAGCGGCCAACAAGGGCGCCTTCTTCGGCAAGAGCCCGTCGGTGGGACTCAACATCCAGCTGCCGATGGAACAGGGCGCCAACCCCTACCAGGACATCTCGCAGACTTTCCAGCACTTCTTCGCGCGCAAGTTCATGTTCGTGAAGTTCGCCGCGGCCTACGTGGTGATGCCGGGCGGCTTCGGCACGCTCGACGAGCTGCTCGAGGCGATGACGCTGGTGCAGACCAAGAAGAGCCGCAAGATCCCGATCATCCTGGTGCACGGGCCGTTCTGGCAGGGCCTGCTCGACTGGCTGCGCGACCGCCTGGTGGCCGAGGGCATGATCAATCGCGAGGATCTCGACCTGGTGCAGGTCATCGACCGCCCCGAGGACGTCGTCGAGGCCATCTTCAAGCACTACGAGCGCCGCGGCTTCCAGCCCCTGCCCGCCGAGCGCGAGATGATGCTGAACCTGTAGGCGGCACGCCGCCGCGCGCAGCGGCAGACGGCCGCATCGCCGGCAAGCCCGTGAAAGCGGCTAGAATTGGGGCATCTTCAGGAGAACATCATGCGCCGCACCCTGATCGCCCTGCTGCTGGCCGCTGCCGTGCCCGCCTTCGCCCAGCAGCCCGCCGGGCTCGAACCCATTCCCGAGCCGCCTCCCATGCCCGAGGGCATGAGCGAGGTGGACGAACCCGAGGTCACCATCGTCCAGCGCGGCGAGGACACCGTCACCGAGTACCGCATCCGCGGCAAGCTCTACATGGTCAAGGTGACCCCGCCGCACGGCGTGCCCTACTACCTGATCGACAAGGAAGGCTACGGCCAGATGGTGCGCGACGACGCGGCGCCCAACCTCGCCGTGCCGATGTGGGTGATCAAGTCCTGGTGAGCCCGAGCTTGGCGGCGCGACAGAGCTTTCCTGCGGTCTACCGTGCCGACGCGCGGGTCCTGGTCCTGGGCAGCATGCCGGGCGAGGCGTCCCTTGCCGCCGGCGAGTACTACGCCCACCCGCGCAACGCCTTCTGGCCGATCATGGGCGCGCTGTTCGGCGCGGGCGTGGAACTGCCCTACGCCCAGCGCCTCGAACGCCTGACCGCTGCCGGCGTGGCGCTGTGGGACGTCATCGCCCGCTGCGTGCGCGCGGGCAGCCTGGACAGCGCGATCGCCCACGACAGCATCGAGGCCAACGATTTCGCCGCCCTGTTCGCCACCTGCCCGCACATCGGCCACGTCTTCTTCAACGGCGCCGCCGCCGAGACCGCTTTCCGCCGCCATGTAAGGCTGGCGCCCGGCATCCAGCGGCCGCGCCTCACCCGCCTGCCTTCGACCAGCCCCGCGCACGCTGCGCGCAGCTTCGAGGCCAAGCTGACCGCCTGGCAGTGCGTTCGCGACGCGGCCAGCGCCAAGCTCACCAACGCCGCCGAAGCCCCGCTCGCGGCCTGAACCCGCCCCTTTCCGGAGCCCGCATGTCCGTCTTCACCCCCGTTCCCGAATCCGTGCTCGCCGACTGGCTCAAGGACTACGCCGTCGGCCGCCTGGTGGAACTCAAGGGCATCTCCGCCGGCGTGCAGAACAGCAACTTCTTCGTCACCACCACGCTCGGCCGCTACGTGCTGACCCTGTTCGAGGACATGTCGCGCGCCGAGCTGCCCTACTACCTGCACCTGATGGCCCACCTCGCGCGCCACGGCCTGCCGGTGCCGGGGCCGATCGCCAACCTGGACAACGAATACCTCGGCACCCTGCAGGAGCGCCCCGCGGCGCTGGTGGTGCGCCTGTCCGGCGCGTCCGAGATGGACCCCGGCGTGCCACACTGCGCCAAGGTCGGCGCCATGCTCGCCGGCCTGCACCTGGCCGGCCAGTCCTACGGCCGCCGCCAGGACAACCCGCGCGGCCCGCAGTGGCGCGCAGCCACCGCGCAGGCGGTGCGCGGCTTCCTGGACGCCGACGAGCGCGCCCTGCTCGACGCCGAGATCGTGTTCCAGGCCACGGTGGACCTCGCCAGCCTGCCCGCCGGCGCCATCCATGCCGACCTCTTCCGCGACAACGTGCTGTGGGACGTCGACGCCGACGGCAGCGTCCATGTCGGTGGCGTCATCGACTTCTACTTCGCCGGCCACGACGCCCTGCTGTTCGATGTCGCGGTCACCGTCAACGACTGGTGCTCGAACCCCGACGGCACGCTCGATGGCGCCCGCTGCGACGCCCTGCTCGCCGCCTACCATGGCGAGCGCCCGTTCACCGACGCCGAGCGCGCCGCGTGGCCCGCCCTGCTGCGTGCCGCAGCGCTGCGCTTCTGGCTCTCGCGCGCTGCAGACTTCCACCTGCCGCGCGCCGGCGAGATGGTGCTGGTGAAGGACCCCGACGAGTACCGCGACATCCTGCGCCTGCGCAGCGCCGGCGTGCCGCCGCTGCCGCTCTGACGCCCCCTTGCTGAACCGAGCGCACGCCCGACGATGAACCCCGCCCCCCGCCCGCCCCATCCGCCGCCGCCCGCCCCCGGCGACGTCGCCCCCAGCCACGCCCTCAACTGGCTGGCCGAAGGCTGGCGGCTGTTCATCAAGGCGCCCGGGCAGTGGGTCATCCAGGCCCTGATCTTCTTCGTCATCATCGCCGCCCTCGGCATGCTGCCCTTCCTCGGCTGGGCCGCGGCGCCGGTGGCGCTGCCGGTGCTGGTGGCGGGCATGCTGTCGGGCGCCCAGGCGCTCGATCGCGGCGAGCCGCTACGCATCGACGCGCTCTTCGACGGCATCCGCCGCCATGCCGGCAATCTGCTGCTGGTCGGTCTGTTCCACCTCTTGGGCCTGCTGCTCGCTGCCCTGGTTGCGGCGGCGATTGGCGGCAGCGCCGCACTCACCGGCCTGGCCGTGGGCGCGCTGGCCGGCATGGGCATGGCGGCGGGCGGCATGATGCTCGGCGTGGTGGCCTTCACCGTGCTGTGGGCGCTGCTGATGATGGCGATGTGGTTCGCCCCAGCGCTGGTGATGCTGCACGAGGTCGCCCCGCTCGACGCCATGAAGCTGTCGGTGCGCGCCTGCTTCCACAACCTGCTTGCCTTCATCGTGCTCGCCGCGCTGCTCTACGTGCTGGGCTGGGTGGCGATGATCCCCTTCGGGCTGGGCATCCTGGTGCTGATCCCGGTGATCGCCGGCGCCCTGTATGCGGCCTGGAAGGAGACCTTCTCCGCCCTGCTCGCCCTACCCCCACCCAAAGACAGCGACGGATCCACGCCCACCGAGGCGCCCGCGCCGGACGAGCCGCCTGCGCCCCCCTCGCCGAACGAACCGCCCCGCAACTAGTCACACGACGCCGCCCAAGACACTTCAATGCAAGCAAACCGACTCCCCATGCAGCGTGGCTGGTTCTGGCTGCGCGAGGGCCTCACGCTGTGGCGCCGCAACCCGGCGCTGATCACTTTCGCCACCTTCGGCTACCTGCTCGCCATCGTCGTGCTGAGCCTGGTGCCGCTGCTCGGCCAGCTTGCCGCCTCGCTGCTGATGCCGGCGTTGTCGGTGGGCGTGCTCAACGCCTGCCGCGCCATCGATGGCGGCCGCAAGGTCGGGCCCGAGGTGCTGTTCTCCGGCTTCAAGACCAACCTCCAGGCCCTGATCGCGATCGGCGGCATCTATCTGGTCGCCACCCTGGTGGTGCTGTTGCTGGTTTCGCTGATCGACGACGGCAGCCTGTTCGCGCTGATGCGCGGCGAGGGCATCGACGAGCAGCCGGCGGGCGACTCCACGGTCGGCTTCACGCTGATGTTCGCCATCGTGCTGTCGACGCCGGTGGTGATGGCCTACTGGTTCGCCCCGGTGCTCGCCGCGTGGTGGAAGATCTCCGCACCCAAGGCGCTGTTCTTCAGCTTCTACGCCTGCCTGCAGAACTGGCGGCCCTTCCTCGCCTACGCCATCGGCGTGGCGATCTTCGGCGCCATCCTGCCCGGTCTCGTCATCGGCGTGCTCGGCCTGCTGTCGCCCACGCTCGGCACCCTGGCCTCGCTGCCGATCCCGCTCATCGTCGTGCCGGTGATCTTCGCCACCTTCTACACCACCACGCGCGACGTCTTCGGCCTGCCCGACGCGCCGCCGGCCATCGTCCGTCCGCCGCTGGACAGCGACGATGCCGCCTGAGGCGCGCCTCGCGGCGCCCGCCGGCGCGTGCGGCGACGGCCCGCTCGGCCTGCTCGGCGGCACCTTCGACCCGATCCACCTCGGCCACCTGCGGCTCGCCGAGGAAGCGCGCGAGGCGCTGGGCCTCGCCGCCGTGCGCCTGGTCCCGGCCGGCCAGCCGCCCCACCGCGGCGCGCCGCGCAGCAGCGCCGAGCATCGCCTCGCCATGGCCCGCCTGGCCATTGCCGGCAATGCGGGGCTGGAGGTCGACGACGGCGAGGTGCGCAGCAGCGACAAGAGCTACACCGTGCTCACCCTCGAGCGCCTGCGTGCCGAACTCGGCCCGGCGCGGCCGCTGGTACTGATCCTCGGCGCCGATGCCTTCGAGGGCCTGCCGGGCTGGCATCGCTGGCAGGCCTTGTTCGAGCTCGCCCACATCGCTGTCGCCAACCGCCCCGGCTACGCGCCGCACGGCCGGCGCTGGCCGGCCACGCTGTCACCCGAACTCGCCGCCGCCTGCCACGGCCGCCATCGCAAGGACCCGGCCGACCTGGCCACCACCCCCGCCGGCTGCGTCCTGCCCTTCGACATGACGCCACTGGCGATTTCCGCCTCACTCATCCGCGACCTGGTCCGGAACGGCCACAGCGTGCGCTATTTGCTGCCCGATTCCGTTCTCGACTATATTGCCGCGCACCATCTATACGGCTGAGCCCATGGACATCCCCACCCTGCAGAAAATCGTCGTCGCCGCGCTCGAGGACATCAAGGCCCGTGACATCGAGGTCATCGACACCTCGACGCACACGCCGCTGTTCGACCGCATCGTCATCGCCAGCGCCGAATCCAGCCGCCAGACCCGCGCCCTGGCGCAGAACGTGCAGGACAAGGTCAAGGAGGCCGGTGGCGAGGTGCTCAGCATCGAAGGCCAGGACACTGGCGAATGGGTGCTGGTCGACCTCGGCAGCATCGTCGTGCATGTGATGCAGCCCGCCGTGCGCAGCTATTACAAGCTCGAGGAACTGTGGAACACCACGCCCGCCAGCCGCCGGGCCGCGACCAGCCGCTGACCTGACGCGCGTGCTGCCGTGAAGCTCGTCCTCGTCGCCGTCGGCCACCGCATGCCGGGCTGGGTGCAGGCCGGCTTCGACGAGTTCGCCCGCCGCATGCCGCGCGAGCTGCCGCTGCAGCTGGTCGAGGTGAAGGCCGAGCCGCGCACCAGCGGCAAGACGGTCGAGGCCATGATGACGGCCGAGGCCGCACGCATCGAAGCCGCGCTGCCGGCGCGCTGCCGGCGGGTGATCCTCGACGAACGCGGCGCCGACCTCAGCACCGTGGCATTGGCGCAGCGCCTGGAAGCCTGGCAGGGCGAAGGCCAGGACGTGGCCCTGATCGTGGGCGGGCCCGACGGCCTCGCGCCCGCCCTCAAGGCCAGTGCGCACGAGGCCATCCGCCTGTCCAGCCTCACCCTGCCCCACGCCCTGGTGCGTCCGCTGCTGGCCGAGGCGCTGTACCGCGCATGGACCGTGCTGCGCAACCACCCCTATCATCGCGAATAGACACCGCCCGACGCCCATGTACCCGCGCATCTACCTTGCTTCCAAGAGCCCCCGCCGGCGCGACCTGCTGCGCCAGATCGGGGTGAACTTCGACGTCCTCACCTTCCGCGACGGCGAGCGCGGCGAAGATGCGGACGTGGACGAGACGCCGCTGCCCGGCGAGGGCGTCGAGCGCTACGTCGAGCGCCTCGCGCTCGCCAAGGCCGAGGCCGGCATGCGTCGCGTGCTGTGGCGCAAGCTGCTGCGCCACCCGGTGCTGGCGGCCGACACTACGCTCGAGCTCGATGGCGAGATCATCGGCAAGCCCCGCGATGCGGCCGACGCCCACGCCATCCTCAGCCGCCTGTCCGGGCGCACGCACCGCGTGCTGACCGCGGTGGCGGTGAGCAATGGCGAACGCATCCGCAGCCGGGTGTCGATCAGCCAGGTGCGCTTCACCACGCTCGACGAGCACAGCATCCGCCACTACGTGGCCAGCGGCGAACCGCTGGACAAGGCCGGCGCCTACGGCATCCAGGGCCGCGCCGCGGTGTTCGTCGAGGAGATCCACGGCAGCTATTCCGGCATCATGGGCCTGCCGCTGTTCGAGACCGCGCAGCTGCTCGAACTGTTCGGCAGCGGAGACAAGGCGTGAGCATCGAGTTCCTGATCAACTTCACGCCGCAGGAAACCCGCGTCGCCGTCATCGAGCAGGGCGTGGTGCAGGAGCTGCACATCGAGCGCACCGCCAGCCGCGGCATCGTCGGCAACCTCTACCTCGGCAAGGTGGTGCGCGTGCTGCCCGGCATGCAGTCGGCCTTCATCGACATCGGCCTCGAGCGCACCGCCTTCCTGCATGTGGCCGACATCTGGAGCGACCGCCAGAACGGCGAAGGCGCGCGCCCGATCGAGCGCATCCTGGCCGAAGGCCAGAGCCTGATGGTGCAGGTGCTGAAGGATCCGATCGGCACCAAGGGCGCGCGCCTGTCGACCCAGGTCAGCCTGGCCGGCCGGCTGCTGGTGTACCTGCCCCAGGAAAAGCACATCGGCATCTCGCAGCGGATCGAGGACGAGGCCGAGCGCGAGGCCTTGCGCGGCCGCCTCACCGCCCTGGTGCCCGACGAAGAGCCCGGCGGCTTCATCGTCCGCACCATGGCCGAGTCGGCCTCCGACGAAGAGCTCGCGGCCGACATCGCCTACCTGCGCAAGCTGTGGCGCGAGATCTCGGCCAGCACCGCCGGCGTCTTCCCGCCCCGCCTGCTGCACGAGGACCTCGGCCTGGGCCAACGGGCGCTGCGCGACCTCGCCAACGACGAGACCGCCCGCATCCGCGTGGACTCGCGGGAGAACTTCCAGAAACTCACCGCCTTCGCCGCCGAATACACGCCCAAGGTGCTGCCGCTGCTCGAGCACTACAGCGGCGAGCGCCCGCTGTTCGAGCTCTACAACGTCGAGGAAGAGATCCAGAAGGCGCTCGCCCGCCGCGTCGAGCTCAAGTCCGGCGGTTACCTGATCATCGACCAGACCGAGGCGATGACCACCGTCGACGTCAACACCGGCGGCTTCGTCGGTGCGCGCAACTTCGACGACACCATCTTCAAGACCAACCTCGAGGCGACCCAGGCCATCGCCCGTCAGCTCCGGCTGCGCAACCTCGGCGGCATCATCATCATCGACTTCATCGACATGGAGAACGTCGAGCACCGCGAGATGGTGCTGGAGGAGTTCCGCAAGGCCTTGTCGCGCGACCACACCAAGATGACGATCAACGGCTTCACCGCGCTCGGCCTGGTGGAGATGACGAGAAAGCGCACCCGCGAATCCCTCGCCCACCTGCTGTGCGAGCCCTGCCCCACCTGCGGCGGCCGCGGCGAGGTCAAGACCGCGCGCACCGTGGCCTACGAGATCCTGCGTGAGCTGCTGCGCGAGGCGCGCCAGTTCAACGCCCGGGAGTTCCGCGTGCTCGCCTCGCCCGACGTGATCGACCTCTTCCTCGACGAGGAAAGCCAGTCGCTGGCGATGCTGTCGGACTTCATCGACAAGAAGGTCTCGCTCCACGCCGAAGCCAGCTACACGCAGGAGCAGTACGACATCGTGCTGTTGTGAGCGCTGCCACCGTGCATCCCGCCGAACCCCGTCCCGAGCGGCTGCGTAATCCGCTGCTGCGCCTCGCCGCCGCCACCCGCCCGGCCTTCCTCGCCGTCACCCTGGTCGGCTGCCTGATCGGCATCGCCAGCGCCCATGCCGGCGGCGTCGCCATCGACCCGCTGCATGCCGCGCTCACCGTGCTGCTCGCGCTGCTGGCGCACGCCGGCGGCAACGTCATCAACGACTACCACGACGCCCTGAGCGGCGCCGACGACGCCAACCGCGGCCGGCTGTTCCCCTTCACCGGCGGCAGCCGCTTCATCCAGAACGGCGTGCATACGCCGCGCCAGACGGCGCTGCTCGGCTACGGCCTGCTCGCCGCGGTGGTGCCGGGCGGCGTGTGGCTCGCCTGGCAGGCCGGACCCGGCCTGCTGGTGATCGGGCTGGCCGGGCTGGTGCTGGGCTGGGCCTACTCCGCGCCACCGCTCAAGCTCGTGTGCCGCGGCTTCGGCGAGCTCGTCATCGTCGCCTGCTGGCTGCTGGTGGTGGTCGGCGCGGACTTCGTGCAGCGCGGCGCCTTCGACCTGCTGCCGGTGGCGGCCGGCCTGTCGTATGCGCTGCTGGTCGCCAACCTGCTGTTCATCAACCAGTTCCCCGACCACGACGGCGACGCCGCCAGCGGCAAGCGCACCCTGGTGGTGCGCCTCGGCCCGCAGGTGGCCAAGTGGGGCTACCTGCTGATCGCGATCGCCGCCTACGCCTGGCTGGTCGCCATAGTGGCCAACGAACTGCTGCCGCAGAAGACCGCCGCCGCCGCGCTCACCGTGGCCCTGTCCTTCCCCGCCGGCCGCGACCTGCTCGAGCACGCCTCCGACCCCTCGGAGCTGGCTCCGGCCATCAAGCGCACCATCGTCGCCGCGCTCGCGCATGGCGGCGTTCTGGCCGCGGTGCTCGCTTTTTCCTGACGCGGCTCAAACCCCGAGATAGCGCGTCCACAACGCCCGCTGGCCATCCAGTTCGGCCGAGCTGCCCTGCCAGGCGATGCGCCCGCGCTCGAGGATGAGGTTGCGGTCGGCGAGCGCGAGCAGCTTGTCGACGTACTTGTCCACCACCAGCGTGGTCTGGCCCTGGGCCTTGAGTAGCGCCAGGCAGCGCCAGATCTCGTCGCGGATCACCGGCGCCAGGCCCTCGGTGGCTTCGTCCAGGATCAGCAGGCGCGGGTTGGTCGACAGCGCGCGCGCGATCGCCAGCATCTGCTGTTCGCCGCCGGAGAGCTGATTGCCCATGTGGCCGGCGCGCTCGGCCAGGCGGGGGAAGAGCGCGTACAGGCGCGCCAGCGTCCACGGCTCGGCGACGCCGTTGCGGGTATCGGCGAAGGCGATGAGGTGCTCGCGCACGGTGAGGTTGGGAAAGCACTGCCGGCCCTCGGGCACGATCGCCACGCCCAGCCGCGCGATGGCGTCGGCGCTGGCGGCGTGGATGGGGCGGCCGTCGAAGCGGATCTCGCCGCGCTGCAGGCGCAGGCCGCCGACCAGGGTCTTGATGGTGGTGCTCTTGCCCATGCCATTGCGCCCGAGCAAGGCCAGCACCTCGCCGGGCTGGATGTCGAAGTCCAGACCGAACAGCACCTGGCTCACCCCGTAGCCGGCCTCCAGGCCGCGACAGCTCAGCAGCGGCGCGCTCATCGCGGCGCTCCAGCGGCGGCGGACGGGGCCCGCGCCCGCAAGCTGCACGGCCTTGTGCGGTAGGCCTTCGTCACCCCGCCACCTCAGTGCCCAGATAGACCGACTGCACCTCGGGGTGGCCCTTCACATGCGCGGCATCGCCCGAGGTCAGCACGCGGCCATAGACCAGCACCGAGATGCGGTCGGCGAGCTGGAACACCGCGTCCATGTCGTGCTCGATGAGCAGGATGGCGGTGTCGCGGCGCAGGCCGGCGATCATCGCCACCATCTGCTGCGAGTCTTCCGGGCCCATGCCGGCCATCGGCTCGTCGAGCAGCAGCAGCCTGGGCCGCGCGGCGAGCGCGAGCGCCACGTCCAGGCGCTTCTGCAGGCCGTGCGGCAGGGTGCCGGCGTTGCGCTCCAGCACTGCGGCCAGGCCGGTGCGCGCAGCCAGGGCCTCGGCCTGGGCGCTGAGCGCGTGCTCGGCCTCGCGCCGGCGCAGCGCGCGAAGGCTCGAGCCGGCCTGTGCCTGCACCGCGAGCAGCAGGTTGTCGCGCACGCTGTCGTTGCGGAATACGCTGGTGACCTGGAAGCAGCGCGCCAGGCCATGGTGCACACGCTGGTGCGGCGCGAGCTTGGTGAGATCGACGCCGTCGAGCACGATGCGCCCGGCATCCGCCGGCAGCAGGCCGGAAATCAGATTGACCAGCGTGGACTTGCCTGCGCCGTTGGGGCCGATCAGCGCGTGGATCTCGCCCGCCTCCACGGCCAGCTCGACGTGGTCGGTGGCGAGCAGGCCGCCGAAGCGCTTGACCAGGCCGTGCGCGTGAAAGAGGCTCATGCCTGCTCCCCGCGGCGCTCGAACAGCGCCGCCACGCCCTGCGGGGCGTGGAACACGATCAGCAGCAGGAGCAGGCCGAGCGGCCAGTGCCAGTAGTCGGTGTACAGCTTCAGCACCTCCTCCAGCGTCAGCCACAGCGCCACGCCCAGGGGCGCACCCCAGCGCCGGCCGGCGCCACCCAGGATCACCATCACCAGCAGCAGCGCCGACTGCGTCCAGTGCATCATGCCCGGGCTGACGAAGGCGTTGTGGCTGGCGAGCAGGCCGCCGGCCAGGCCCGCCACCGCGCCGGCGGCGACGAAGCCGGCGAGCTTGAGGCGGAACACCGGGTAACCGAGCGCCACCATGCGCGTCTCGTTGTCGCGGATGCCGCGCAGCGCGTGGCCGTAGCGCGAGTGCGCGACGCGGCTGAAAAGCGCGAACACCACCGCCGCGATCGCCAGCACCACCCAGTAGAAGACCTGCGGGTGCGCACCGTCGAGCCAGCTGCCCAGCGCCAGCGGGCTGTAGAGGCCGTAGCCGTCGTCGCCGCCCCAGGTGCGCAGCGACACCGCCAGGTAGTAGAGCATCTGCGCGAAGGCAAGCGTGATCATGATGAAGTACACCCCGCGCGTGCGCAGCGACACCAGCCCGATGGCGCTGGCCGCCAGGCCGGCGACGACGGCGGCCGCGCCCCACGCCAGCCAGGCTGATGAGAAGCCGGCCTCGACCAGCGCCACCACCGTATAGGCGCCCACGCCGATGAAGCCCGCATGGCCCAGCGCCGCCATACCGCCGTAGCCGAGGATGAAGTTGAGGCTGGTCGCCGCGATCGCCACGATCAGCACGCGGCGCACGAAGCCGACGTAATACTCCAGCCCGAAGGCCGGCGCCAGCAGCGGGAACACCGCCAGCAGGGCCAGCACCAGCCAGGGCAGACGGCGCCACAGCGCGGGACAGCCTTGCTGCATCGCCGCCCTCACCCGCGCGCCGGGAACAGGCCGGCGGGCTTCAGGCTCAGCACCGCCGCCATCAGCACGTACATGGCGATGCTGGCCAGCGCCGGACCAAGGTCGGCCGCCACCGAAGGCGGCAGCACCGCACGCAGCGCCGGCGGCAGGAAGGCGCGACCGGCGGTATCGACCAGCCCGACCAGCAGCGCGGCGACGAAGGCGCCGCGCACCGAGCCGATGCCGCCGATCACGATCACCACCAGGGCGGGGATCAGGATGGTCTCGCCCATGCCCACCTGCACCGAGCTGATCGGCGCCATCAGCGCGCCGGCGAGCGCGGCCAGCGCCGCGCCGAGCGCGAACACGAAGGCGAACACCGCACCCACGCGCACGCCCATGTATTCGGCCATCTGCCGGTTCGAGGCGCCGGCGCGCACCAGCATGCCGACGCGGGTGTTGTTCACCAGCAGGTAGAGCCCGAGCGCCACCGCCAGCCCGGCGCCGATCAGCAGCAGGCGGTAGGACGGATAGGGCAGGCCTTCGAAGAGCAGCACCGGGCCGGCCAGCGCCGCCGGGGTCGAGGCCATGATCGGCGCCGGCCCCCAGATCATCTTCACCAGGTCGTCGGCGATCAGGATGATGCCGAAGGTGGCCAGCACCTGCACCAGGTGGTCGCGCCGGTACAGCCGGCGCACCACCAGCCACTCGAGCGCCGCGGCGATCGCCACCGTCACCAGCACCGCCAGCGCCACCGCGCCGGCGAAGGAGCCGCTCGCCTCATGCACGCGCGCGGCGACGTAGGCGCCGGCCATGTAGAGCGAGCCGTGGGCGAGGTTCATGGTGTCCATGATGCCGAACACGAGCGTGAGCCCGGCGGCGATCAGGAACAGCATGAGCCCGTAGCCCAGGCCGTTGAGCAGTTGCTCGAAGACGAAGATGGCATCCATCGCGGCGGCGACCCGGCCCGCTTACATCCTGCACGCGCCGACGTAGGCGTCCTGGTGCTGCTCGAGGGTCACGCCGACCAGCTTGTTGGTGATGCGGCCCTCGGCGTCCTTGCCCACTTCGCGCAGGTAGTAGTTCTGCACCGGGAAGTTGTTGGCGCCGTACTGGAAGTCGCCGCGCACCGACTGGAAGCTCGGGTTCTTGAGCGCCTTGAGCAAGGCCTCGCGGTCCTCGATGTTGCCGCCGACGTCGCGCACCGCGGCGTCCATCGCCATCAGGGTGTCGTAGGCCATCGCCGCATACACCGAGGGGTAGCGGCCGCCGTACTTCTGGCGGAAGGCGGCGACGAACTCGGCATTGGCCGGCACCTCGAGGTCGTGCGCCCAGTGCGCGGTGTTGAGCACGCCGAGCATCGGCTCGCCCACCGCCTGGATCACGTCCTCGTCGGCGGAGAAGCCGGGGGCGATCAGCGGGATGTCCTTGAGGCCGCCACCGACGTACTGCTTGACGAAGTTGATCCCCATCGCCCCGGGCAGGAAGAAGAACACCGCGTCCGGCTTGGCGGCGCGGATCTGCGCGATCTCGGCGGCGTAGTCGATCTGGCCGAGCTTGGTATAGATCTCGTCCTTCACCGTGCCGGCGAACAGGCGCTTGAAGCCGTTGAGGTGGTCCTTTCCCGCCGGATAGTTGGGGGCGATCAGCACCACGTTCCGGTAGCCCTTCTCGTTGGCGACCTTGCCCGCGGCCTCGTCGTAGGTGTCGTTCTGGTACTGGGCGAAGAAGTAGGCGTTGCACTTGTCGCCGGCGTAGGCGCTGGGCCCCGGGTTGGCCGACAGGTAGGGCACCTTGGCGGCGAACAGCGCCGGGCCGACGGCGAGCGCGGCGTTGGAGCCGATCGGGCCGGTGAAGAAGTCGATCTTGTCGCGCTGCAGGTAGCGCGAAACGAGCTGATTGGCCTGCTCCGGGTTGCCGCCGAAGTCGGTGCGCAGGAATTCCGTCGGCTTGCCGCCGAGCTGCCCGCCGAGCTTCTCGATCGCCAGCTCGAAGCCGTCGCGCGCCTCGGCGCCGAGCGCGGCGAACGGCCCCGAGATGTCGAGCGCGATGCCGACCTTGATGTCAGCCGCCTGGGCGGCGGCGTTGAGGGTAGCGGCGCCGCACAGGGCAAGGGCGACAGACAACTTCTTCATCGGCAGCATCGGGGGTCTCCTCATTGTGGGCGCTGGCGGCGGGCGCCAGCGCGAAAGCCCACGATTCTAGCCTGAGGCAGGCGCTGCACCGCAGCCAGGCGCATGGGAACAGCCCAGCCAGGGCTCGGACTGTATGAATTTTCACCCACCAGGACGAGCAGGCCCGCGCCGCGCTGGTAGACTCCGCCCTCATCCTCCCCCGCTTGGCCAGGCGCAATCATGATCGGACGCATCACCGGCACCCTGCTGGAAAAGAACCCGCCGCAGATCCTCGTCGACGTGCACGGCGTCGGCTACGAGATCGACGTGCCGATGAGCACCTTCTACAACCTGCCCGCCACCGGCGGCCCGCTCAGCCTGCACACCCACCACGTGGTGCGCGAGGACGGCCACTTCCTGTTCGGCTTCGCCACCGAGGAAGAGCGCGCCACCTTCCGCCAGTTGCTCAAGGTGTCGGGCATCGGTGCGCGCATGGCGCTGGCGGTGCTGTCCGGGCTGTCGGTCAACGACCTCGCGCAAGCCGTCGCGCTGCAGGAAAGCGGCCGCCTGGTGAAGATCCCCGGCATCGGCAAGAAGACCGCCGAGCGCCTGCTGCTCGAGCTGCGCGACAAGCTCGGCAAGGCCTTGCCGAACGCGACAGGGGCCCGGCTCGCCGCCGCCCCCGGCGCGCCCCCGGATGCGAAGAGCGACATCCTGAACGCCCTGCTCGCGCTGGGCTACAACGAGCGCGAGGCGCTGTCCGCGATGAAGGGGCTGGGCGAGGACGTCGGCGTCTCGGACGGCATCCGCCAGGCGCTGAAGCTGCTGTCGAAGGGCTGAACACACGCTAAGCTGCCACCATGATCGAGACCGACAAGCTGCAGGCCGGCACCGCCGAGCGCCTGATCTCCCCCCGCCCGGCCGACCGCCAGGAAGACGCGATCGAGCGCGCGCTGCGCCCCAAGCGCCTGGCCGAATACGTGGGTCAGGCCAAGATCCGCGAGCAGCTCGAGATCTTCATCCAGGCCGCGCGCAAGCGCAGCGAGGCACTGGACCACGTGCTGCTGTTCGGCCCGCCAGGCCTGGGCAAGACCACGCTCGCCCACATCGTCGCCGCCGAGATGGGGGTGAACCTGCGCCAGACCTCCGGTCCGGTGCTGGAGCGCGCCGGCGACCTCGCCGCGCTGCTGACCAACCTCGAGCCGCACGACGTACTCTTCATCGACGAGATCCACCGCCTGTCGCCGGTGGTCGAAGAGATCCTCTACCCGGCGCTGGAAGACTTCCAGATCGACATCATGATCGGCGAGGGCCCGGCGGCGCGCTCGGTCAAGCTCGACCTGCCGCCCTTCACCCTGGTCGGCGCCACCACCCGCGCCGGCATGCTCACCAACCCGCTGCGCGACCGCTTCGGGATCGTGTCGAGGCTGGAGTTCTATACCGCGGATGAGCTTGCCTTCATCGTCGGCCGCTCGGCACGCCTGCTCAACGTCGAGATCGACGATGCCGGCGCCCTCGAGATCGCCCGCCGCGCACGCGGCACGCCGCGCATCGCCAACCGCCTGCTGCGCCGGGTGCGCGACTACGCCGAGGTCAAGGCCGGCGGCCACATCACGGCCGCGGTGGCGGATGCGGCGCTGAAGATGCTGGATGTGGACACGCTCGGGCTGGACCTGATGGACCGCAAACTGCTGTCGGCGATGCTGGAGAAGTTCGGCGGCGGCCCGGTCGGCCTGGACAACATCGCCGCGGCGATCGGCGAATCCACCGACACCATCGAGGACGTCATCGAGCCCTACCTGATCCAGCAGGGCTATCTGCAGCGCACGCCGCGCGGGCGCATGGCGACGCATTCGATCTGGCAGCACTTCGGGCTGGCGCCACCGCGCAGCGGCGGTGACCTGTTCGACGCCTGAGCGGAGCCTGCCGTGCGTTCGCTGCAGGTGGTCATGCTGACCCTGTGCCTGGTGGGCGGGCTCTACCTGATCATGCAGGCGCCGGTGTTCTTCCTGCCCGAGCGCTGGGACCCGGCGATCGGGCGCCAGTTCGACGCCGCCGCATCGCGCCTGCTCGGCGCCGGCCTGCTGGTGCTGGCCGTGCTCGGTGCCCAGTACATGCACCAGATGTACTACAGCGCCCGCCGCAGGCTGCCGGCCGCGCCTGCGCAACGCTGCTACTTCCTGCTCGTGGTGCTGGCGCTGGCGCTCATCAGCGCCGCCATGTACCGCGCCACCCCCGGGCCCAACCCGGACTACCGGGCGCCGGGCAGCGCACGCACGCCCTGAGGGTCAGGGCGCCTCGGACGTGTCGAGCAGGGCGCGCGCGCGATCGGCCGTTTCAAGCAATTCCGACAATTCTCGCGAACTCAGCAGCCGGCCGAAATGCGCCAGGGCCTCGCGACTGACGAAGAGGTGGCCATTGTCCTGGCGGCTGATCCAGCCCAGCTCGACGAGGCGGACGATCTTGCGCCGCACGGTCTCACGCGGCAGTCCGGTCGCGGCGGCGATCGAGTAGGCATTACAGGGCTTCATCGCGCAGTCCAGGTCGAGCGCGGTCGGCACCGCTTCGACCGCCGCCTGGCGCGGCCGCCCGCCTTTGTCCTCGCCGTCGCCGCCCCGTCCGCCGCCGGTGTCGAACGCGCCGATATTGTGCAGCGCAATCTCACCAAGCAGGATCGGCAGCAGGATGTCGCGATCGAACTCCTCGAACCAGCGCCGCAGGTTGCGGATCTCGTGGCGCGCGAGCAGCAGCGCAACCGACCTCAGGGAACGGTGGGCAAAGGCGTGCGAAATCGCGTCGTTGGACGCATCCGTGACGATCGGCGACGCGCTGTGGGGCTGGACTGAAGAGGACATGGCGTTCAGGGTATGGGCATCGCATGCGCAACCATGCGAATGCCTGCGATACCGACATAAATTAAATATTTATTAAATGCTTCCTGAAGCGCAGCATAACCGAGGCCTCCGCGGCGCTCTGTGCGGAAATACCCAAGCTGGGGAAAACGGCGCCTGAAGCCGGCGACTACTTGCGCGCGCGCGGGTGGGCGGCGTCGTACACCTTGGCCAGGTGCTGGAAGTCGAGATGGGTGTAGATCTGGGTGCTGCGGATGCTTGCATGGCCGAGCAGTTCCTGCACCGCGCGCAGGTCGCCACTGGATTGCAGCAGGTGGCTGGCGAAGCTGTGGCGCAGCATGTGCGGGTGCACATGCACGCCCAGCCCCAGCGCCTGCGCGCGATGGCCCAGGCGGCTGGCGATGCCGCCGGTGCTCAGGCGGCCGCCGCTGCGGGTGACGAAAAGCGCGGCTTCGCCCGCCGGCGCGAGCTGGCCGCGCACCGCCAGCCACTGCCTCAGCGCGACGACCGCCGGCCCGCCGACCGGCACGCTGCGACTGCGCTGGCGCTTGCCGGTGACGGTGACAAGGCCTTCGTCCAGGTCCAGTCCGCGGTCGACATCGAGCGCCGCCAGCTCGGAGACGCGCAAACCGGAGGAGTAGAAAAGCTCGAATATGGCGATATCGCGAATTTCGAGCAGACTTTCCGGCGCCGGGTCGAGCAAGGCCTTGGCCTGGTCGGGCGACAGCACCCGCGGCAAGGTGGCGGGCGACTTTGGTGGCCGCACGCCGAGCGCGGGATTGGCGCGCAGACCGCGGTGACGCGCGAGCCAGCGGTAAAAGCCGCGCCAGGCCGACAGATGACGGGCAATCGAGCGCCCGCTCAGCCCCTCGCCATGCAGGCGGGCGACAAAGCGGCGGATGTCCTGCGTGTCGAGCGTCTCCGGCGCCCGCCCCTCGGCCAGCCGCAGCAGGGCATGCAGCCCCACCCGGTAAGCCTTCAGCGTCAGCTCGGCCGCGCGCCGCTGGCTGGCAAGCCAGTCGAGCCATGCCTCACCGTCGGCCGGCAGAGGCGCCACCGACGGGCTGATGAGCGCCTGCCGGTCGCTTGACTCGCTGCGGCTGCCGGCCGCGGGGCTCGTCGCCCGGCTGCGTTTCATGCGCGGTCCGCGGGCGGGTTCAGGCCGCGCGCGCGGCGAGTGCGGCCGCCACCAGCTCGCCGATGCGGTTGAGGTAGAGCGTGCCCATCTCGGGATAGAAGCGCTCGGGCTCGGCGCTGCCGAGCGCGAGCAGACCAAAGCAGACGCCCTGGCTGCGCAGCGGCATCAGGGCCAGCGAGCGGACATGCGGCGCAGCCTCGCCGAACCAGCTCGCTACCTCGATGCTCTCGGGCGCCCCGCAGTAGGGATGGCGCAGGCTGTCGATATGGCGGCGCGCAGCCTCGCTGACGCCGCAGGCCTCGGGCTGCGCCACCACCGCCCACAGCTCGAGGCCGACGTGCGGCACGGCAAAGTCGTCCTGCAGGCTGCTGATCACGGCCTGGCGCACCGAAGCCACACTGCCCGCCAGCAACAGGGTGACCGACAGCCGATGGACCTTGCCGCTGATGTCGTCGTTCTCCTCGCCGAAACGGATCAGTTCGGCGAGCTTGAGTTCGAGCAGGCGGATCTTGTCGCGCAGCGCGTGAAGCTGGCGCTCGGCCAGCGAGATCGCCTGCCCGCCATGGCGAGGGTGAGGCACGGTGAGCTCGGCGAACAGCTCATGGTGTTCGTTGAGGAAATCGGGGTGGGTGCGCAGATAGTGCGCGACATCTTCGGCATTCATTCGATATTCCTTCAGGCCAGTTCCATCTCGCCTTCGAACACGGTCACGGCGGGACCGGTCATCCGCACCGGGGTGCCCGGGCCGACCCAGTCGATCTCGAGCTCGCCGCCCCGGGTCTCGACCCGCACCGGCGACACCAGCAGGCCGCGCAGGATGCCGGCGACCACGGCCGCGCAGGCGCCGGTGCCGCAGGCCAGGGTCTCGCCGGCGCCGCGCTCGAACACGCGCAGGCGCACCCGATGCGGGTCGAGCACCTGCATGAAGCCGGCGTTGACGCGCGCCGGGAAGCGCTCGTGGCGCTCGATCAGCGCGCCCTGCTCGGCCACCGGCGCGGCATCGACGTCGGCCACCACCTGCACCGCATGCGGGTTGCCCATCGACACGGCGGTGATGGCGACCGTCCGCTCGCCCACCGCCAGCGGCTGCACCACGGCGTCGGAGTCCGACAGGAAGGGGATGCGAGCCGGCTCGAGCGCGGGCACGCCCATGTCGACGCTCACCAGCCCGTCCTCGCCCAGACGCGGCGCAATGACGCCCGAGCGCGTCTCGACCCGGATCTCGCGCTTGTCGGTGAGGCCCTTGTCATGGACGAAGCGCACGAAGCAGCGCGCGCCATTGCCGCACTGCTCGACCTCGCTGCCATCAGCGTTGAAGATGCGGTAGCGGAAATCGACGTCGGCCCCGGCGGCGGGCTCGACCACCAGCAGCTGGTCGCAGCCGACGCCGAAGTGGCGGTCGGCGATCGCCCTCACCCGCGCCGGCGTCAGCTCGACCGGTGTCCGCGTGGCGTCGATGACGACGAAGTCATTGCCGAGGCCGTGCATCTTTGTGAAGCGCAGTTTCATCAGGAGGCCTTCCGGAAGGCAGAAATGACGGATGACGGAAAGATCCGCAAGCCGCGATTGTCCTCCACCGCGGCGCGCAGCGTCCACCGTCGACGCGCCGATCGCGGCGGCTCAGTAGATTCGCGGCTCGCCTTCCGGTCGCGTCTTGAAGCGGCGATGCACCCAGTAGTACTGCTCGGGCATGCTGCGCACCACCCCCTCGAGCCAGAGGTTCATGCGCACGGTGTCGGCCTCGACGTCGGCGCTGGGGTAGTCCGCCCACGGCTCGCCCAGCTCCAGCACATAGCCCGCGCCGCCCGGCAGGATGCGGCTGACGCAGGGCATCACCGCGGCGCCGGCCAGGCGCGCCAGGCGCGGCAGGCCGGTGATGGTGGCCGCCGGCACGCCGAAGAAGGGCACGAAGATCGACTCCTTACGGCCGTAGTCGAGGTCGGGCAGGTAGTAGAAGGGGCGGCCGGACTTCATCGCCTTCACCGTCGCGCGCACGCCCTCGTGGCGCGACAGCACGACCTGGTCGTTGAAGCGGCTGCGGCCATGCTTGAGCCAGTAGTCGAAGACCTTGTCCTTCTGCGGCGAGTACACGGTGATGAACTCGCCCTCCATCGACAGCCGGGTGCCGGCGACGTCGATGCCGAGAAAGTGCGGCGTGAGCAGGATCACCGGCCGCCCCTCGGCGCGCAACGCATTGAGGTGCTCAAGGCCGTCGATGCGCACCAGCCGGCGCAGACGCTCGGGACTCGCCCACCACGCCAGCCCGCGCTCGAGCATGCTGCGCCCGGTGTAGGCGAAGTTGCGCCGCGCCAGTGCCCGCCGCTCGCCCTCCGACAGCTCGGGAAAGCACAGCCGCAGATTGGTCAGCGCCACCTTGCGCCGCGGCGCCACCACCCCGTACAGCAGCAGGCCGAAGCCGCTGCCGATGCGCGCCTGCAGCCCCAGCGGCAGCCAGTGCAGCAGCCAGATCAGCGCGATGACGAGACGGCTCATGCCGGGCCGTCCCGCTCCGCCGTCGCGGCCTCCGCGCCTGCCTCGCGCTCGCGGCGCGGGCCCTTATAGCGGTTGTAGCCCCACAGGTATTGCTGCGGGCACTGCAGGATCATGCGCTCGACCTCGCGGTTGATGATCGCGACGTCGGCCTCCAGCTCGCCGGTCAGCGCCTCGGTGGGCGCCTGCAGGCGGAACACGTAGCCCTCGCCGCGCGGCAGGCGCTCGGCCCAGGTGTAGATCACGCGCACGCCCTTCACCGCCGCCAGGCGCGCGGCCAGCGTCATCGTCCACGCCGGCTTGCCGAAGAAGGGCGACCACACGCCTTCGCCCGCGCCCGGCACCTGATCGGGCAGCATTCCCACCGCCTCGTGGCTGCGCAGGGTCTTGACCAGCTTGCGCACGCCCGACAGGTCGGCCGGCGCGGTGCGCATCTGGCCGCGCGCGCGGCCCGCCTCCATCAGCGGCTGCAGCTCGGCCTTGCGCGGTGGGCGATAGAGCACGGTGATCGGAATCCTGGCCGCGATGCACTGCGCGGTGATCTCGAAGCAGCCCAGGTGCGGCGTGATGAAGAGGATGCCGGCGCCCTCGGCGCGTGCCTGCTCGACCAGCTCCCAGCCCTCGGTGCGCACCGCGGCCGCCACCACCTCGTGCGCCGGGCGCAGCCAGATGAAGGGCAGCTCGAGCGCCTGGCGCCCGGCCTCGACGACCGCCGCCCGCAGCACCGACTCGTCCTCGCGACCGAGCGCATTGGCGAGGTTGTCGCGCAGGCGGCGGGCGTAGGACGGCGACGCCTTGTAGGTCAGCCAGCCCATCCAGCCGCCGAGGCGGTGAAGCCAGGGCAGCGGCAGGCGCGAAAGGAGGCGAAACACAAGCGAAAGCAGCACGTCGGGTCAGCCACGGGTTCTCAGCACAGGCCCGAATGCTTACACAGCCAGCGATCCCGGTCTATAATCCGCGCCTTACCGCCGAGTTAACTCGACAACTTGCAGGGCGGCGCGGCCAACAGCAACGGGCGCAAAATACTGCTAAAGCGTCGGCTGCTCGACGAGATCCCCGGAGCCGGCCGCAGACGCAAGTCGTTGGCTGATCGGGGATTTTATGTTTCTGGAGCAAGGCAACATGGCTGAATTTCTGTTTACGTCCGAGTCGGTATCCGAAGGTCATCCGGACAAGGTCGCCGACCAGGTCTCCGATGGCGTGCTCGATGCCATCCTGGCCGAGGACCCGAAGGCGCGCGTCGCCTGCGAGACCCTGGTGTCCACCGGCCTCGTCGTGATCTCGGGCGAGATCACCACCACCGCCCACCCCAACTACCGCGAGATCGCGCAGGACGTCATCCGCCGCATCGGCTACGACAACTCCGACATCGGCTTCGACTACAAGAGCTGCGCGGTGCTGGCGGCGATCAACCGCCAGTCGCCCGACATCGCCCAGGGCGTCAATGCCGCCAACGACGACCCGCTCGACCAGGGCGCCGGCGACCAGGGCCTGATGTTCGGCTACGCCACCAACGAGACCGACAGCCTGATGCCGCTGCCGATCTACTACGCGCACCGCATCATGCAGCGTCAGGCCGAAGTGCGTAAGGACGGCCGCCTGCCGTGGCTGCGCCCGGACGCCAAGAGCCAGATCACGGTGAAGTACGTCGACGGCAAGCCGGTGGCGATCGATACCGTGGTGGTGTCCACCCAGCACGACCCCGACGTGACCCAGGAGCAGATCCGCGAGGCCGTCATCGAGCTGATCATCAAGCCGGTGCTGCCCAAGGAACTGATGCAGGGCAAGGTGCGCTACCTGGTCAACCCCACCGGCCGCTTCGTGGTCGGCGGCCCGCACGGCGACTGCGGCCTGACCGGGCGCAAGATCATCGTCGACACCTACGGCGGCGCGGCCCACCACGGCGGCGGCGCGTTCTCGGGCAAGGATCCGTCCAAGGTCGACCGCTCGGCCGCCTATGCCGGCCGCTACGTGGCCAAGAACATCGTCGCCGCCGGCCTGGCCGACAAGTGCGAGGTGCAGGTGGCCTACGCCATCGGTGTGGCGCGCCCGGTGTCGCTGATGGTCAACACCTTCGGCACCGGCAAGGTGGCCGAAGACAGGATCGTGGCGCTGATCGGCAAGCACTTCGATCTGCGCCCGAAGGCCATCATCCAGACGCTCGACCTGCTGCGCCCGATCTACTCCCGGACCGCCGCCTACGGCCACTTCGGCCGCGACGAACCCGACTTCACCTGGGAACAGACCGACAAGGCCGCCGCGCTGCGCGCCGACGCCGGGCTGTAAGCGGGGAACGCCATGCTCCAGCAAGTCCTGATGTTCGTCGCCGGCCTGGTGGTGCTGGTCATTGGTGCCGATGTGCTGGTGCGCGGCGCCTCGCGGCTGGCCGTGTCCTTCGGCGTGTCGCCGCTGGTGGTGGGGCTGACCGTGGTCGCCTTCGGCACCAGCGCGCCGGAGATGGCGGTGTCGGTGGGCTCGGCGCTCGCCGGCAACCCCGACCTCGCCATCGGCAACGTCGTCGGCAGCAACATCGCCAACGTCCTGCTGATCCTGGGCATTTCGGCCCTGATCACGCCGCTGCTGGTCGACGAGCAGATCATCCGCCAGGAGATCCCGATCATGATCGGGGCCTCGGTGCTGCTGGTGGTGGTGGCGCTCGACGGGCGCATCGGGCTGCTGGAGTCGATCGCGCTGTTCGCGCTGGTGGTGGCCTACACCGTGTTCCTGGTCGTGCAGTCGCGGCGCGCCTCGAAGGCGGTGCAGGACGAGTTCGAGACCGAGATCCCGACCTCGAACTGGGACCGCCACTGGAGCGTGCAGGTCGCGCTGGTGGTGGTGGGCCTGGCGATGCTGGTGGTGGGCGCGGACTGGCTGGTGGATGCCGCGGTCGCCTTCGCGCGTGCCTTCGGCGTCAGCGACCTGGTGATCGGGCTGACCGTGGTGGCGGTAGGCACCTCGATGCCCGAGATCGCCACCTCGATCGTCGCCGCCATCCGCGGCCAGCGCGACATCGCGGTGGGCAACGTGGTCGGCAGCAACGTGTTCAACATCCTCGCCGTGCTCGGCGTCACCGGCATCGTCTCGGGCGCCGGCCTGCCGGTGTCGGAGGCGGCGCGCAACTTCGACCTGTGGGTGATGCTGGCAGTGGCCTTCGCCTGCCTGCCGATCATGATCACCGGGCGCGAGATCGCGCGCTGGGAAGGCGGCGTGTTCCTCGCCTATTACGCCGCCTACACCGCCTGGCTGGTGCTGCAGGCGCAGCAGCACGACAGCCTGCCCGCCTTCTCGGGGATCATGCTCGGCTACGTGTTGCCGCTGACGGTGATCACGCTGATCGTCAGCATCGTGCGAAACAACGGCCGCACTGGCGGTTGAGGCGGTTATAATCGCGACTTTCCGAGGAGCGCTGCGAGGCGCCCGCCGGCTTTGCCGGCCGCGGCCCCCAGGCTCGGACCCCGCCGCCCGGCGGGTTGCAGTACAACGGCGCTCACCCTGCTAATCGTCTTCAACCCTGCCGGGTTCGGGATGCCGGGTGAGCCCTCGCAGCCAGTGTCGCTGCCCGCCCGCATCGCTGCCCGGCCATAGCATGGAGCTTCACATGAACGCTGTGGCTGACACCAACTTCACCGATTTCGTCGTCGCCGACCTGTCGCTCGCCGACTGGGGCCGCAAGGAAATCCGCATCGCCGAGACCGAGATGCCCGGCCTGATGGCGATCCGCGAGGAATACGCCGCCCGCCAGCCCCTGAAGGGCGCGCGCATCACCGGCTCGCTGCACATGACCATCCAGACCGCGGTGCTGATCGAGACGCTGACCGCGCTCGGCGCCGAGGTGCGCTGGGCCTCGTGCAACATCTTCTCGACCCAGGACCACGCCGCCGCCGCGATCGCCGCCGACGGCATCCCGGTGTTCGCGGTCAAGGGCGAATCGCTCGCCGACTACTGGGACTACACCCACCGCATCTTCGAATGGGCGGATGGGGCTTACTCCAACATGATCCTCGACGACGGCGGCGACGCCACGCTGCTGCTGCACCTGGGCGCGCGCGCCGAGCAGGACCTCTCGGTGCTGGCCAAGCCGGGCTCGGAAGAGGAGACCGTGCTGTTCGCCGCGATCAAGGCCAAGCTGGCGCAGGACCCCGCGTGGTACTCGACCCGCCTGGCGCAGATCAGGGGCGTGACCGAGGAGACCACCACCGGCGTGCATCGCCTGTACCAGATGCACGCGCGCGGCGAGCTCAAGTTCCCGGCGATCAACGTCAATGATTCGGTGACCAAGTCCAAGTTCGACAACCTGTACGGCTGCCGCGAGTCGCTGGTAGACGGCATCAAGCGCGCCACCGACGTGATGATCGCCGGCAAGGTCGCCGTGGTGGCCGGCTACGGCGACGTCGGCAAGGGCTCGGCCCAGGCCCTGCGCGCGCTGTCGGCCCAGGTCTGGGTGACCGAGGTCGACCCGATCTGCGCCCTGCAGGCGGCGATGGAGGGCTATCGCGTGGTGACCATGGACGAGGCCGCCGACAAGGCCGACATCTTCGTCACCGCCACCGGCAACTACCACGTGATCACCCACGATCACATGGCGAAGATGAAGGATCAGGCCATCGTCTGCAACATCGGCCACTTCGACAACGAGATCGACGTCGCCAGCATCGAGGGCTACCAGTGGGAGGAGATCAAGCCCCAGGTCGATCACGTGATCTTCCCGGACGGCAAGCGCATCATCCTGCTCGCCAAGGGCCGCCTGGTGAACCTCGGCTGCGCCACCGGCCACCCGAGCTACGTGATGTCGAGCTCCTTCGCCAACCAGACGATCGCGCAGATCGAGCTGTTCCAGCACACCGACAAGTACCCGGTGGGCGTCTACACGCTGCCCAAGCACCTCGACGAGAAGGTCGCCCGCCTGCAGCTGAAGAAGCTCAACGCGCAACTGTCGGTGCTGACCGAGGCCCAGGCCGCCTACATCGGCGTACCGGTCGAAGGGCCGTACAAGGCGGACTCGTACCGCTACTGAGCCCGGGCAGGAGGCCGTCCCGATGAGCATGAATTCCTTCCATGCCCGCCAGGGACGGCCACGCCATGCGGCCGACCAGCGCAAGGCGGTGGACCGTCACGGCCTCCTGCGGGTCGACCAGTTGCTGGTGGCGCAAGGGCTCGCGCCCTCGCGCACCACGGCGCGCGCGCTGATCGACACCGGCCGCGTCAGCCACGAGGGCCAAGCGGTCAACAAGCCGGCGCTGGAGCTGCCGCCCGACGCCAGGCTGGTGGTCACCGCCGACGACAGCGACCGCTTCGTGTCGCGGGGCGCGCTCAAGCTCGAAGGCGCGCTCGCCCGCAGCCGGCTCGACGTGCACGGCGCCGTGTGCCTCGACATCGGCCAATCGACCGGCGGCTTCAGCGACTGCCTGCTGCAGGCCGGTGCGGCCAAGGTGGTCGGCGTCGAGGTCGGGCACGACCAGTTGCACCCGCGCCTGCGCAAGGATGGCCGCTGCATCACGCTCGAAGGGCTCAATGCCCGCCAGCTCACGCCGGCCGCGCTCGGCGCGCACTACCCGGCGCAGGGCTTCGACCTGCTCGTGTGCGACGCCAGCTTCATCTCGCTCGCGCTGCTGCTGCCGCAGTGGCAGGCGCTGCTGTCGCCCTCCGGCCATGTGCTGGCGCTGGTCAAGCCGCAGTTCGAGGTCGGCCCGCAGGGCCTCGGCAAGGGCGGCATCGTGCGCGACACGGCGCTGTATGCCGAGGTCGAAGCGCGGCTGCGCGCGGCTGCGCATGCGGCCGGATTCATCATCCTCGACTGGTTCGACTCGCCCATCAGCGGCGGCGACGGCAACCGCGAGTTCTTTTTCCACGCCATCCGCACGCCGGATGTCGACAACACCTGATACCGCCATGCGCACCGAACTTTCGATCGAGTTTTTCCCCCCGCAGAGCGCCGAAGGCGCCGACAAGCTGCGCGCCACGCGCGATCAGCTCGCCGTGCTCGAGCCGGGCTTCTTCTCCGTGACCTACGGCGCCGGCGGCTCGACCCGCGAGCGTACCTTCGCCACCGTCAAGGAGATCGCCGCCGCCGGCTACGAGGCCGCCCCCCACCTGTCCTGCGTCGGCGCCAGTCGCGACAGCATCCGCGGCATCCTGCAGGAGTACGTGGACGCCGGCATCCGCCGCATCGTCGCGCTGCGCGGCGACCTGCCCTCGGGCGCCGGCGCGGCGGGCGAATTCCGCTACGCCAGCGAGCTGGTCGAATTCATCCGCGCCGAGACCGGCGACCGCTTCCACATCGAGGTCGCCGCCTACCCCGAATGGCACCCGCAGGCGAAGAGCCCGAAGGACGACCTCGCCGCCTTCAAGCGCAAGGTCGAGGCCGGCGCCAACTCGGCGATCACGCAGTATTTCTACAACCTCGACGCCTACCTGCACTTCGTCGACGAGGTGCGCAAGCTGGGCCTGGACACCCCGATCGTGCCCGGCATCATGCCGATCGGCAGCTTCAGCAAGCTGGCGCGCTTCTCGGATGCCTGCGGCGCCGAGATCCCGCGCTGGATGCGCAAGACCTTCGAGAGCTACGGCGACGACAGCGACGCCATCCGCGCCTTCGGCCTCGACGTGGTCACCCGCCTGTGCGAGCAGCTGCTCGCCGCCGGCGCACCAGGCCTGCATTTCTATTCGATGAACCAGGCCGCGCCGACGCTGGAGATCTGCCGCCGGCTGGGGCTGAAGGCCTGAGGGCCTCGCCACAGCACGAGGGCGGCCGGTGATGTGGCGCCGCCGGGTGTGACGTAGCGCACTCAAGTGGAATCCGGAGCTGCCGTAAACTGAGCTATCGCAAACAGTTGTGGCGGCCTTCTCGGAGGCGCCAGCTCGCCCTCCGAGGACGCACGATGAGTTTCTCCACGCCCCGCCCTGCGCTCGCCACGCGGCGGGCCCCTTCCCTCGTGCGCCGGTCGGTGGCGTGCGCGCTGGCCACCGCCTCCCTGTGGTGGCCATTGGCCGCCGTCGCCGACGAGCTCACCGAGCTCAGCCTCGAGGACTTGATGGCAGTGAGCGTGGTCGGGGCGTCGAAATACGAGCAGCGCCAGAGCGACGTCGCCGCGGCGGTGACCGTGATCACGCGCGAGGACATCAAGGCCTTCGGCTGGCACACGCTGGACGAGGCGCTGGCGATGCTGCCGGGCACGCACGACACCTACGACCGCCAGTACCACTACCTCGGCGTGCGCGGCTTCGCCCTGCCCGGCGACTACACCACCCGCGTGCTGATCACGCTCAACGGCAATCGCCTCAACGATCCGGTCTATGACGGCGCGCCCAATGGCCGCATGCTGCCGATCGACCTCAACCTGATCGAGCGCATCGAGTACATCCCCGGCCCGGGCGGTGCGGTGTACGGCCAGAACGCGATGTTCGGCGTGATCAACATCGTCACCCGCAGTGGCGCCACCGTCGACGGTGGCGAAGTGTCCACCTCCTGGCAATGGCCGCAGGCCACCCGCCACGCCCGTGCGAGCTGGGGCAAGCGCCTCGACAATGACGTCGACCTGCTGCTGTCGGCCACCGCGATGCGCTCGCGCGGCGAGAACCTCTTCTTCGACTACGGCGACGCCGGCATCGGCGGGGTCGCCACACGCATGGATGGCGAGCGCGACAACGAGCTCTTCTTCCGCGTCGGGCGCGGCGCCTGGGCCTTCGACCTGGCCCACGGCGACCGCCGCAAGGACGACCCGACCGGCGTGTACCGCTCCGATCCGCTGCGGCCCGGGCAGTACCAGGAGGACCGCAGCACCGTCGCGCAGCTCCACTACCAGGACAGCTTGAGCGACACCTTGTCGCTGTCCGCGCGCGCCTTCGCCGGCCGCTATCGCTACGACAGCGTGCTCAGTTTCGACGGTGCCGGATACGGGTACCCGACCGCCGGCGATTGGCACGGAGCGGAGCTGCAACTGGTGTCGACCGCCTTCGCCGCGCACAAGTGGATGCTCGGTCTCGAATACCAACGCAACAGCCGCATCGACCAGCTCATCCGCGACCTCGCCGACCCGACCAACGATATCGCGATCGAACGCGCCGGCACGCGTTACGGCGTCTATATGCAGGACGAATGGCGCCTGACCGAGACCCTGACCACCACCCTCGGCCTGCGCATGGACCACAACGGCACCACGGGCACGCAGTACAGCCCGCGCGCCGGCCTGATCTGGCAGACGAGCCCGGATACCACGCTGAAGGCGCTTTACGGTCGCGCCCACCGCGCGCCCAACGCCTGGGAGCGCGACTACGCGGAGCCCGAGGTGCAGTCCTCCAACCCGGCGCTCGGCGGCGAGACCATCGACACCTTCGAGCTGGTCGCCGACCACCGCGTGTCGCGCGAGATGCAGTTGCGCGCCTCGCTCTATCGCTGGACCTTGAGCGACTTCATCGGGCTCGGCATCGAGCCCGCCACGGAACTGCCGCAGTACCAGTCCTTCGGCAAGGTCACGGCCAAGGGCATGGAGCTCTCGGCCCAGCGCCTGTGGCCCCAGGGCGCCCGCCTGCGCACCAGCCTCGCCCTGCAGGACGTCAGCGACATCGACGGGCGCAAGGTGGAGAACTCGCCGCGCGTGCTCGCCAAGCTGCACCTGTCCTCGCCCCTGCCCTTCGCCGGCCTGCGCATGGGCTATGAACTTCACTACGACGGCAAGCGCTACAACGAGGCGGGCGACGCGATCGCGGCGAACTGGCGCTCCAATCTGCACCTGCGCGCCGAACGCTGGGCGAAGGGACTGGAAGTCTCGCTGAGCGTACTCAACCTGTTCGACCGCCGTCATGCGCACCCCGGTGGTGGCCAGTTCCTGCACTGGCAGCCGGCCTTTGAGCAGGATGGCCGCAGCCTGCGCCTGGCCCTCGATTACCGCTTCTGAGCCCCGCGATGCGCAGCCTGCAGCCGCTCCTCGCCTCGCTGTCCGCGCGCCTGCGCCGGCGCGCTTCGCGCCAGCTCATGGGGCGGGCCGGCGCGGCCTGCCTGCTCGGCCTGGCCCTGTGCGCCAGCCCGATCGCGCGGGCCGACACCGTCGCAGAATACCGGTTGAAAGCGGCCTTCCTGTTCAACTTTGCCAGCTTCACCGAGTGGCCCGACAGCCTGGGGGACACCCTGACGGTGTGCGTGCATGGCGAGGACCCCTTCGGTGCCAGCCTCGACGGCATCGCCGGCAAGCCGATCGGCAAGCGCACCACCGCCGTCCGCCGCACGCTCAGCGCGGATGGCTTGAACGGCTGTGACGTGGTGTTCGTCACCCAGCCGGTGATCAGCAACCTGCCCCGCATCTTCGACCAGCTCGCCCAGCGCCCCGTGCTCGTCGTCGCCGACAGCCCCGGCGCCACCCAGCGCGGCGTGATGCTCAACATGGAAACGAGCGGCGGCAAGGTGAGCTTTGCGGCCAACCTCAGCGCGGCGCGCCGCCACGGGCTCAACCTGAGCGCCCGCCTGCTCAGCCTCGCCACCGAGGTCATCCAATGAATCCGGCCCCTGCCTCCCAGTCACGCGCCGCCGTGCGCACCCTCGGCGCGCAGTTGCGTCGCGCCAATCGCCTCGGCCTCGGCGTGGCGCTGTCGATCTTCGCCCTTGCGGTGCTGCTCGGCAGCCTGGTGCTGAGCGCACTCAAGCTCGAGAACGACAACCAGGTCATCACGCGGGTGCTGGCCGACAACGCCGCCGCCAGCCTCGCCTTCCACGACCCGAAGACGGCGACCGAGGTCCTCGAGACCATGCGCCACTCGCCGGACGTGATTCGCGCCGCGATCTACGACCGCGACGGGGCGGTGTTCGCCGAATACCGCAGCGCACGCACCGCCAGCCACCCTCTGCCCGCGAGCGCGGAGGATGCCCGGGCGCAGCTCGGCTTCGACCTCGACTGCCTGCATCTGATCGAGCCGGTCCGCCACGGCGAGGAGCTCATCGGCTACATCTATCTCGACGTGGACCTGCGCCCGCTCTACGCCCAGTTGCTCGGCTATGCGGCCCTCACCCTGGTGGCGGCGCTGCTCGCGCTGGCCGTGGTCAGCCCCTTGCTGCATCGCCTCAATGCCGTGGTGCTGCGCCCGCTGGGCGCGCTGACCGTCCTCACCGAGCGCGTCGGGCGCGAGGAAGACTATCGCGCCCGCGCCGAGGCGAGCGAGATCGCCGAGCTCGACTCGCTCGCCACCGGCTTCAACCGGATGCTCGCGCAGATCTCCGAGCGCGACGCCAGCCTGGCCGCTCACCGTGACCACCTCGAGGACGAGGTCGCGCTGCGCACCCACGAGCTGCAGCGCGCCAAGGAGGCCGCGGAAGCCGCCAGCCAGGCCAAGAGCGACTTCCTCGCCACCATGAGCCACGAGATCCGCACCCCGATGAACGGCGTGCTGGGCATGACCGAGCTGCTGCTCGACAGCCCCCTCAGCAGCGATCAGCGCCATTTCGCCGAGGCGGTGCAGGCCTCGGGCCGCCACCTGCTTGGCATCATCAACGACATCCTCGACTTCTCGAAGATCGAGTCCGGGCACCTCGAGCTGGAAAGCGTGGATTTCGACCCCGGCGAACTGCTCGAGGGCGCGCTTGCCATGTTCGCCCAGCCGGCCGAGCGCAAGGGCATCGAGCTGGTCGCCGACCTGCCGCCGGAGGTGCGCCGCTGCTTGCGCGGCGATCCGTTCCGGATCCGCCAGGTGGTCACCAACCTGGTGGGGAACGCGGTCAAGTTCACCGAAAGGGGCGAGATCGTAATGCGTGCGCGGGTGCTGTGCGAAGCCGACGAGCAGGTGTGCCTGCGCATCACGGTCCAGGATACCGGGATCGGCATTCCGCAGGCCGCGCAGCACAAGATCTTCGAGCAGTTCGCCCAGCTGGACGGATCGACGACGCGCCAGTACGGCGGCACGGGGCTCGGGCTGGCGATCTGCCGCCGGCTGGTGGAGCTGATGGGCGGCAGGATCGGCGTCGACAGCAGCCCCGGTGCGGGCTCGCGCTTCTGGATCGAGGTCGCCCTGCGACGCGGCACGAGCAGCCTGAAGGCGCTCAGCGCCGACGTCGCGCTCGACGGCTTGCGCGTGCTGGTGGTCGACGACAACCCGACCAACCGCGAGATCCTCGAACGCCAGCTCGGCGCCTGGCAGATGCAGGTCGACTGCGCGGCGAGCGGCATCGAAGCCCTCGCGAAGATGAAGGCGGCGCACGCTGAAGGCCGGCGCTACGACCTTGCAGTGCTGGACATGCACATGCCGCAGATGGACGGCCTGCAGCTCGCCAAACTCGTCAGCGAGGACGCCGGCCTGGCGGCGACGCGGCTGATCGTGCTGACCTCGAGCTACGCCAGCGCCAGCGTCCACGAGCGCGCGCGCGCGGGCGTCCTGCGCTGCGTGCACAAACCCATCCGCCAGGCCGAACTGCACGAGGTCGTGTGCAGCGCGCTGCGCGGGCCGGCTTCGCTGCCCGCCGCGCAGGAAGCCACCAAGGCGGCGCGGCCGAGCTTCCGGCGCTCCGACCGCATCCTGCTGGCCGAGGACAACCCGGTGAACCAGCAGGTGGCGCAGGCGATGCTCGCCAAGCTCGGCCTGCAGGCGGTGATCGTCGCCAACGGCGAAGAGGCGCTGCAGCAGGCAAGCCGCGAGCGCTTCGAGCTCATCCTGATGGACTGCCACATGCCCATCATGGACGGCTATCAGGCGAGCGCGGCGATTCGTCGCGCCGAGGGCGGCACCCGGCGCGTGCCGATCATCGCGCTCACGGCCAACGTCATGGAAGGCAATCGGGACCAATGCCTCGCCGCCGGCATGGACGACTTCCTGGCCAAACCCTACGACCTCGAGCAGCTTCGCACCACCTTGCTGCGCTGGATGCGCATGAACGACGACGCCCCCCAGCCCCCGGCGCAAGCGGACGATGCCGGCGAAGCCGGCCCGGGCGAAGCGGAACAGGCGATCGACCTGGCCTTCCTCGCCCAGTTCCGCGAGCTCGATCCTGACGGCGGCATGGCGCTGGCGCGCCGCGTGATGCAGGTCTATGTGGAGAGCAGCCGCGCGATCGCCACCGAGCTCGAGGTCGCCATCGAGGCCGGCGACAGCGCGGCGACCCGACGTGCCGCACACAATCTCAAGTCCAGCTCGGGCAACGTCGGCGCACGCAGCCTGGCGGCCGTCCTGAAGGAGCTCGAGAGCCTCGGCAAGGACGGCAAGGTGGAGGAGGCGCGGGCTCAACTCGCGCGCTTCCGCCAGCTGTACGACTGCGCGCTGGCCGAGATTGACCGCCTGCAGGCAACCCTCGCATGACGAATGTCCAGCGCCGCATCCTCGTTGCCGACGACGACCCGACCGCCCGCCTGCTGATGCAGGCGACGCTGGAGAAGGCCGGCTTCGCGGTCACCTGCGCGCAGGACGGCGAAGAGGCGGTGCAGCGCTTCGCCGAACACCCGTTCGACCTGGTCATGCTCGACGCCGACATGCCGCGCCTGGACGGCTTCGGCGCCTGCGCCGCGCTTCGGCGGCAGGCAGGCGAGGTGCTGCCGATCATGATGGTGACGGGAATGGAGGACAGCGCTTCGGTCGAAGCCAGCTACCAGGCGGGCGCCACGGACTTCATCGCCAAACCGATCAACTGGGCGCTGATCGGCCACCGGGTGCGTTACCTGCTTCGTACGGCCCAGGCCGCTCACGCCCTGCGCGCCGCCAATGCCCGCCACGCCGGCATGCTCGACGCGATTCCCGACACCTTGCTGCGCATCCAGGGCGAGGACTGCATCGTCGAAGCCAGAGCCGGCAACACGGAGGGGGGAGCCCCGCTCGACATCGTGTCCGGCCAGTCGCTGTCGGCCGCGTTTTCGGCCGATGTCGGCCAGCGCCTGCGCGACGCAATCCGCGCCGCGCGCGAGACGGCACGCCCGCAGACCATCGATTTCGCGCGCCCCGCGGCCGACGGCAGCACCCGCCACCACGAAGCGCGCCTGGTGACGATCGAGGACGACGAAGCCCTGTGCCTGTTGCGCGACATCACCGAGCGCAAGGACAACGAGGATCGCATCTTCCGCCTGGCCTACATCGACAGCCTGACCGGACTGGCCAATCGCCAGAGCTTCATCGAGCGCCTGGAGCGCGACATCAGGCGCGCGCGCCTGTCCGCCAGGCGCATCGCGATCCTGTTCCTCGACCTCGACCGCTTCAAGAGCGTCAATGACACCCTCGGCCACGATGCCGGTGACAGCCTGCTGCGCGAGGCCGCCCGCCGCCTGCGCGAAGCGGTGCGCCCCAGCGACCTGGTGGCACGCTCCGAGGTCGAGTTCGCCCGCCTCGGAGGTGATGAGTTCACCGTGCTGCTGCCGGACATCGGGCGCACGGACGATGCCCTGCAGGTTGCCGAGCGCATTCGCGAGAGGATGCTCGAGCCCTTCGTGCTCGACGGCAGCACCTTGAGCCTGACCACCAGCATCGGCATTGCGGTGTTTCCGGACGACGGCCAGGACGCGGGCACCCTGCTCAAGCATGCCGACACTGCGATGTATCACGCCAAGGATCAGGGCCGTAACAACTGCCGCTACTACAGCGCCGAACTCACCGCCGAGGCCATGCGCCGGATGCAGCTCGAGTCGAGCCTGCTCCGCGCGCTGGCGCGCAACGAGTTCCGCCTCGCCTATCAGCCCAAGGTCGATACCCGAAGCGGCCGCGTCGCCAGCGTCGAGGCGCTGGTGCGCTGGCAGCACCCGGAACGCGGACTGGTCATGCCGCTCGAGTTCATCCCGTTCGCGGAGGAAAACGGCCTGATCTCGGCGATCGGCCGGTGGGTCTTGCAGCACGCCTGCCGCGAAGCCGCGACCTGGCTGCAGGCTGGTCGGCCGTTGCGCCTGGCCGTCAACCTGTCACCCTTGCAGCTGCGCGAGCCGAACATCGCCGCCACCGTTCGCAGCGCCCTCGACGAGGCCGGCCTGCCTCCCGAGTGGCTGGAAATCGAGGTTACCGAGGGCGCGCTGATGGACGACTCCGAGTCCACGCTTGGCACGCTGCTGGCCCTGCGTGCGCAGGGCATCCACCTCGCGCTCGACGACTTCGGCACCGGCTACTCATCGCTCAGCTATCTGAAGCGGCTGCCGCTGAGCACCTTGAAGGTGGACAGGAGCTTCGTCACCGGCCTGCCCGACGACATCGACAACCTGGCGATCGTGCAGGCCATCGTCTCGCTGGCCAAGCACCTGGGCTTCAGCATCACCGCCGAAGGCGTCGAGACCTTCGAGCAGGCCTGCCTGCTCAAGCGCCTGGGCAGCAACGACCTGCAAGGGTATTACTTCAGCCGTCCGGTGGATGCGACGGAACTGGACGCGCTGCTCGCCTGCGAATGGACGTTCGACCGGCAGACTCCCCCGAATGGGTCAGAATTGAGTAACCTTTACGACCGTCCCGATGCGCTCCTTCCTTTCGCATCGACGCATGACGCGCGAGACAGTCGCTGATGACGATCAAGAAACTCGAACACATCCCGCTGAGTGGTGAGCTCCCCAGCCCAAAGGGCGTTGCGCTCGCGATCCTGGAGATGTGTCGACGCGACGACAGCACGATCGCGGAGATCGCGCGCGTGGCGCAGACCGACCCCGCGCTCGCCGGCCGCCTGATCCGCCAGGCCAACGCGGCCGCGACCGGGGGCGGGAGGCCAGTGGCGTCGGTCACCGATGCCATCCTGCGCCTGGGGATGGGCACCGTGCGCAATCTTGCGCTCGGCTTCTCCCTGGTCGACCAGTACCAGAACGGCCCCTGCGCCCAGTTCGACTACCAGCGCTTCTGGTCGCACTCGCTGCTGATGGGGCTGGCGATGCAGCGCTTCTGCGTCATGACCGGCGCTGGCTCGGCCGAAGAGCTGTTCGCCTGCGGCCTGCTCGCCCGCGTCGGCTGCCTGTCGCTGGCCACGGTCTATCCGACCGAATACGCGCAGCTGCTCCAGCGTGCCGAGGCGGGACGCACGCTCGCAGAGCTCGAACACGAGTACCTGCAGACCGATCACAACGAGCTGACGGCGGCGCTGCTCGGGGAGTGGGGTATTCCCAGTGCCCTGATCGAACCCATCTATCACCACGAAGCCCCCGACAAGTCCGGCTTCTCGCCGGGCTCGCGCCCCCACCAGCTCGCTCACCTGTTCTATCTGGCCAAGTGCGTGGCCGACCTCGGCGTCGCCGCGGAATGCGAGCGCAACGGCCGGACCGCGGAGCTGCTGTTGCTCGGCGGCAAGATCGGCCTCAACGCCGAGGAGCTCGGCGCGACCATCGACGAGCTGGTCAGGAGCTGGCGCGAGTGGGGCGAGCTGCTGCGCGTGCCGGCCTCGGCCCTGCCCAGCTTCGCTCAGATGTCCGCCACGCACGCCCCACGCCCGGATGACCCGGCCAACGCCGCCGCGTTGCGCATCCTGCTGGTCGATGACGATGCCACCACGCGTTGCATGCTGGAGGGCGTGCTCAGCGGCACCCTCGGGCATTCGGTGGCCTGCGCCAGCAACGGCCGCGAAGCCCTCGCGCTGGCGCTGGAAACCATGCCGCAGATCGTCATCACCGACTGGATGATGCCCGGCATGGACGGGCTCGAACTGTGCCGTGCGCTGCGCGCCAACGACTGGGGGCAGACGATCTACGTGATCATGCTGACCAGCATCGAAGAAGAAGACGAGATCGTGCAGGCCTTCGAGACCGGCGTCGACGACTTCCTCACCAAGCCGGTCAACATTCGCACCCTGCGCGCCCGCCTGCGCGCAGCCTGGCATTACGTGCAACTGCTGGAAGCGTGGGAGCGTGATCGCGCTCAACTCAAGCAGTTCGCCGCCGAACTGGCGATCAGCAACCGGCGGCTCGCCCATGCCGCGATGACCGACCTGCTCACCAACCTGCCCAACCGGCGCTCGGGCATGAATGCACTGTCCAAGGCCTGGGCGGCGTCGCATCGCTTCGGCCAGCCGCTGTCGGTGATGGTGCTCGACATCGACCACTTCAAGCGCGTCAATGACGAGCACGGACATGCGGTGGGGGACACCGTGCTGCGGGAAGTCGCGCAGGCCATCCAGCAATCGGCACGCAAGGACGACAGCGTGTGCCGGATGGGCGGCGAGGAGTTCCTGATGGTGTGCCAGAACTCCGACCTCAAGTCGGCACTGCTGGCGGCCGATCGTCTGCGCAGGATGGTCGAGGGGCTCACGATCCGCGCCGGCGCGGCACAAATCCGCAGCTCGGTGAGCATTGGCGTGGCCAGCAGGGAACCCGGCATGAACGACGCCGATGCCCTCGTCAATGCGGCCGACCGCGCGCTCTACAAGGCCAAGCAGGCCGGCCGCAACCGTAGCTGCGTCATCATCCAGGGCCAGTTGCGCTGCCTGCCCTGAGCCGGCGCTGCACCAGCGCAGGCCTGCCCCCTGCCGGGGTGCGTCGCTCAGCGCCTGCCGCCCCCCAGCAGCGACCCGAGCAGGCCACGCACGATCTGGCGCCCGATCGAGCTGCCGATGGTGCGCGTGACCGTCTTCGCCGCAATCTGCACCAAGCCGTCGCGCTGGCCGCCGCGCGGACCGGTCGAGCCGAACAGGATGTCACTGACGCCGCCGCCCGCCCCCGGCTGCTGGCGCGCCGCGGCCTGCTGCTCGGCCGCCGCCACCGAGGCCGCGGCCTGGGCGCGCAGCATCTCGTAGGCCGACTCGCGGTCGACCACCTGCTCGTAGTGTCCGTAGATGACCGAGCCGGCGATCGCCGCGCGGCGCTCGGCCTCGGCGAGCGGCCCCAGGCGCGAATCCGGCGCGATCACGAAGCAGCGCTCGGTGACCTCGGGCCGGCCCTTGTCGTCGAGGAAGGAGATCAGCGCCTCGCCCACGCCCAGCTCGGTGATCGCCTGCGCAGCGTTGAAGGCGGGGTTGGGCCGCATGGTGTCGGCGGCGGTCTTCACGGCCTTCTGGTCGCGCGGCGTGAAGGCGCGCAGCGCGTGCTGCACCCGGTTGCCGAGCTGGCCGAGCACGGTCTCGGGCACATCCAGCGGGTTCTGGGTGACGAAATACACGCCCACGCCCTTCGAGCGGATCAGGCGCACCACCTGCTCGATCTTCTCGATCAGCGCCTTGGGCGCGTCGTTGAACAGCAGGTGGGCCTCGTCGAAGAAGAACACCATCTTCGGCTTGTCGGGGTCGCCGACCTCGGGGAGCTGCTCGAACAGCTCGGACAGCATCCACAGCAGAAAGGTGGAATACAGCTTGGGCGAGTGGTAGAGCTTGTCGGCCGCCAGCACGTTGATCACGCCGCGGCCGTCGGCGCCGGTCTGCATGAGGTCGTTGATGTCGAGCATCGGCTCGCCGAAGAAGACGTCGCCGCCCTGCTCTTCGAGCGCGAGCAGGTTGCGCTGGATGGCGCCGATCGAGGCCGGCGAGATGTTGCCGTACTCGGTGGTGAAGCTCCTCGCGTTCTCGCCCACGTACTGCACCATCGCGCGCAGGTCCTTGAGGTCGAGCAGCAGCATGCCGTTGTCGTCGGCGATCTTGAACACCAGGGTCAGCACCCCGGTCTGGGTGTCGTTGAGGTTGAGCAGGCGCGCGATCAGCAGCGGCCCCATGTCGGAGATGGTGGCGCGCACCGGGTGGCCCTGCTCGCCGAACACGTCCCAGAACACCACGCTGTTGGCGCGCGGCGTGTATTCGGTGATGCCGATCGCCTCGAGCCGCTGCAGCAGCTTGGGCGAGGTCGTACCGGCGGCGCCGATGCCGGACAGGTCGCCCTTGATGTCGGCGACGAACACCGGCACGCCGATGTTGGCAAAGGATTCGGCGAGCTTTTGCAGCGTCACCGTCTTGCCCGTGCCTGTGGCGCCGGTGATCAGGCCATGCCGGTTCGACAGCCGCGGCAGCAGGACGATGTCCTTGAAGGCGTCCTGGTCGTGCGCTTTCGCGATCAGCATCGGTTCGGCCATGGGGTGCTCCTCGGGTCGGAAATGTCGTGCGCAAAAGTTTAGCAGTGCCAGCGCCCTCCCGCCCGGGCGGTATAATGCCGGCCTCTTCAATCGCTGATGCAGTACAGAGGTAAAACTTATGGCGGGTCATTCGAAGTGGGCCAACATCCAGCACCGCAAGGGTCGTCAGGACGAAAAGCGCGGTGCGGCCTTCTCCAAGCTGGCAAAGGAGATCACCGTCGCGGCCAAGATGGGCGGCGGCGACCCCGGCTTCAACCCGCGCCTGCGCCTGGCGGTGGACAAGGCCAAGGGCGTCAACATGCCCAAGGACAAGATCGAGAACGCGATCAAGAAGGGCACCGGCGAGCTCGAGGGCGTGAGCTACGAAGAGATCCGCTACGAGGGCTACGGCATCGGCGGCTCGGCGGTGATGGTCGACTGCCTCACCGACAACCGGACCCGCACCGTGGCCGACGTGCGCCATGCCTTCTCCAAGTACGGCGGCAACATGGGCACCGACGGCTGCGTCGCCTTCCAGTTCAAGCACTGCGGCCAGCTGCTGTTCGCCCCCGGCACCAATGAGGACGCCCTGATGGAGGCCGCGCTCGAGGCCGGCGCCGAGGACGTGCTGACCAACGACGACGGCTCGATCGAAGTCATCACCGGGCCGTGGGAGTTCACCGCGATCAAGGAGGCGCTCGAGAAGGCCGGTTTCAGCGCCGAGTTCGGCGAAGTGACGATGAAGCCCGAAAATGTGATCGAGCTGGTTGGCGAGGACGCCACCCGCATGCAGAAGCTGCTCGATGCGCTGGAAAGCCTCGACGACGTGCAGGAGGTGTACACCTCGGCGGAGTTCGACGAGTAAGCCGCCCTTCGCCCCGCCTCACCCGCAAAGCGGCGCCCGGCGCCGCTTTTCATTTTCTACCGCCCGCGCCCGACATGATGACCGCCCCCCTGCTCCAGCGCTTCACCCCGCTGCTCTTCGTCCTGCTGTGGAGCACCGGCTTCATCGGCGCCAAGTTCGGCCTGCCCTATGCCGAGCCGCTCAGCTTCCTGGTCACGCGCTACGTGCTGGTGATCGGCCTGATGACGCTGATCGCGCTCGCCATGCGCGCGCCCTGGCCGGCCAGCCCGCTCGAGGCGCTGCACATCGGCATCACCGGCGTGCTGGTGCATGCGCTGTATCTGGGCGGCGTGTTCATGTCCATCCACCGCGGCCTGCCGGCGGGCATCTCGGCCCTGGTGGTGGGCATGCAGCCGCTGCTCACCGCCGCGCTGGCCGGCCTGCTGCTCGGCGAGCGCGTGTCGGCGCGGCAGTGGATCGGGCTTGCGCTGGGCTTTGGCGGCGTGGCGCTGGTGGTCGGCAGCAAGGCCGGGGTCGATGGCGCCGGCGGCGAGGCCCTGGTGCACATGCTGATCCCGGCGCTCGCGGCCCTGCTCGGCATCACCGCCGGCACCCTGTACCAGAAGCGATTCTGCCCGCGCTTTGACCTGCGCACCGGTTCGGTGCTGCAGTTCCTGCCCAGCCTGGCGCTGACCGCGCTGGTCGCGAGCCAGACCGAGACCCTGCACATCGAGTGGAGCGGCGAGTTCATCTTTGCTCTGCTGTGGCTGGTGGTGGTGCTGTCGGTGGGCGCGATCAGTCTGCTCAACCTGCTGATCCGCAGCGGCAGCGCGGTCAACGTCGCCAGCCTGTTTTACCTCACGCCGCCGACCACGGCGCTGATCGCATGGGCGATGTTCGGCGAGCAGTTGTCGCTGGTGGCCATCGCCGGCATGGCGGTCGCCGTGTCGGGTGTGTGGCTCGCGCGCAAGGGCTAGAATCAGGGCTCCCCATCCCCCCTGCGCGGACCATGCCATGCTGATGACCACCACCCCGACCCTCGACGGCCAGCCGATCCGCAAGTACCTCGGCGTGGTCAATGGCGAAGCCATCATCGGCGCCAACCTGTTCAAGGACATGTTCGCCTCGATCCGCAACGTCGTCGGTGGCCGCGCCGGTGCCTACGAGCGCACGCTGGCCGACGCGCGCCGCATCGCCATGGACGAGATGGCTGCAGACGCGAAGAAGCTCGGCGCCAACGCGATCGTCGGCGTCGATGTCGACTACGAGGTTCTCGGCGCCGACAACGGCATGCTGATGGTGTGCGTCAGCGGCACCGCGGTGCAGGTTTGAGCGCTGCCGCCAGCCACAGCGTCGCCACCCGCATCCTCGGCCTCGACCCCGGGCTGCGCATCACCGGCTTCGGCCTCATCGACCAGCTTGGCAGCCAGTTGCGCTACGTCGCCAGCGGCTGCATCAAGACCCGCGACGGCGAACTCCCGGGGCGGCTCAAGACCCTGCTCGACGGCGTGCGCGAGGTGATCGACACCTACCGACCCGACGTGGTCGTGGTCGAGAAGGTCTTCGTCAACGTCAACCCGCAATCCACCCTGCTCCTCGGCCAGGCCCGCGGCGCGGTGATCTGCGGCGCCGTGTCCTGCGACCTGCCGGTGGCCGAATACACCGCCCTGCAGGTCAAGCAGTCGGTGGTCGGCTACGGCAAGGCGCACAAGGAGCAGGTCCAGCACATGGTCCAGCGCCTGCTGCTGCTCGATGCCAGCCCCAGCCCCGACGCAGCGGATGCGCTCGCCTGCGCCATCTGCCACGCCCACGGCGCGCAGGGCCTGGGCGGACTGGCCGGCGTCGGCAGCCGCCGCCGCGCCGGCCGCATCCTGGCGTGATCGCACGACCAGGGCGAATGTGAAAAAGAGGTGACAAGGGTGTTGCGCTGCACTAAGGAGCCCGGTATGATTCGCGCCTTCTGATCGGGCGCCAATCCGGTCCGCCGCAAGGCAACGGGGGTATAGCTCAGTTGGTAGAGCAGTTGACTCTTAATCAATTGGTCCTAGGTTCGAGTCCTAGTGCCCCCACCAAAAAATTCAAGCACTTAGGCCAATCCTCCGGGGTTGGCCTTTTTGCTTTCCGGGGCCATGTAGCCACCATGTAGCCAAATCCGGGCCATGTAGCCACGCGGCCGGCCTCGTCGTTTTTTGCGGTTAGCAGTGAAAAAAGGGGGGCTGTGCGGTTCGCGCGCTCGGTTCCTCGTGATTTCTGCGGCAGGCGGCCGGCGGGAATGCCTTTCAGGTGCGCCAGGAAGTGCCACAGGCGGCGCGGCTGGTCGAGGTGATGCAATGCCCATTGCCGGGCGCTGCGGCGGCTTGTGCTGCGGCTCGCTCACCACGGACGGCAGGCGAAGAAAAACCGCCTCGGGGGCGGTTCGGTTCGCAGGGCGCGGGTTCAGTCCGGGCCGGGTGCGCGGGCTTCCAGGCGTGATAGGCGGGGCGTATCTGAAACGGTCAATTTGATTGTTTTCAAAAAGAGGGGGATTTTCCGCGCGTGCGGAACCGTGCGGTTTCTCAGGTCGGCGTCCTCCAGACTTTCAACCCGCCCCCGCCCCCGTCATCGTTGAAGCTCGGCAAGCTCTCGCGCCAGTCGGTCGCGCTTGGGTTCCAGTAGCGGCAGCGTTCGCGCTCCCCATGCGCTCGGGTGCGCTTGGTACCGTGCAATCATGCCCTCCACATGCGCCAGGGCGGCGCGTATGCGGTCTAGGGCGGCTTCCTGCTTGCGTCGGCATGGGATGCCACAGTAACGGCGCTTGCGGCCTGTCTCGGGCTGTTCTAGGGGCGCTCCGCACGTCTTGCAAAACTCCGGCGTCATGGCTCTGAGTCTCCGGCGGTTTGGTCAGAAAAAACCACGTTTAGCGAAAGAACCCTAACCGTGCGGTTCCCGCTATCGGTGCCCCCGAGTTTCAACCCGCCCCCCGGTGCGTGATGCGCCAGGGCTTGCCCGGCTTGGGCGGTCTGAGTTCGTGCATATCCACTGCGGCCACGTCGGCGGTGATGACTTCCAATCCCTTGCCGTGAATCCTCCAGGCGTTGCGGCCGTGCGGCTCCACCTTCAATCCCCGGCGTTCTGCTGCCTCGCGCACGGCTTGCCGGCGCTTGTCGTTCTCTCGCATGGTGTCGTCTCCGGTGATGCCGGCCGCACTGGTTGCACGGCCGGCGGTTGGCTTAGATAAGGCTCGCGCGCCAGTCACGCGGCAGGCGAGCGGCGGCGCTGCCTCCCAGGCGGTCGAGGGCTTGCACGATGCCGGCGGCCATTGCGTCGAGTTCAAGGCTCACATCGTCGGCGGCGATGGCCTCCCGGCGCATCTCGTCGGCGCGTGCGGTCGCCTCGTCGGCAAGGCGGGCCACCGCGCGCGCTTGGCGTGCATTCGGGGCGGGTGCGGCAGCTCCAGCAAACGCGGCTACCTGCTCATAGGTCGCCACTCCCGCAAGGTTCGCGGCGCGCGCTGCCCATACCTTGAACTGCATCAATCGCGGGTCAGCACCGGCCAGGATGGCGGCCTCTAGCGCGCGGTCTCGCTCGGTTGCGCGGGTCGAGCGCCAGAGGGCGGCAGAGTTCGCGGCGTCGGCGTCGCGTTCAACCTCAAGCAGACGGGCGCGCAGTGCGTCGGCTTCCCGCCGGGCGGCCTGTGCGCGCTCCCCGAGTTGAATAACCTCGCTGTGCCATTCCGCACGGAAGGTGGTCAGCGCGTCGATTTGGGCCTGTCGCTCGGCAAGTTGCCCGGCTTCCAGTTCGCGCAGGGCGGCAGCAAAAGCGGGCGTTTTCGCCAGGGTTTCGATGGTGATGTTCTGCATGGTGTCAGTCCTCAAAAACGGATTCAGTCAAAAGCACGCGGCGGCCGTCGGCAAAGGTGACGGTTACGCCAAAGGCATGGGCCTGCATCTTCACGGTCGAGATTTCGCGCTCGATACGGGCCTTGCGCTCGGCAGCGGTCGGAAGGTCAAGCGCAATGCGCAGGATGTCGATTGCCCGGACAGGGGCGGCGAGTTCTTCAGGGGTCATTGCTGCGGTTCTCCATCGGCGGCAGGGTCGGGAATCGCTCGGCAGGCCACCAGCGGCCGGGCGTTTTGTTGGGTTCGGTGTGCGCGGGCGGCGCTGCATGCGTGATGCGCTTCCAGTGCAAGGCGGGCCACTTCCTCGGGGTGCGCGCCGAACTCAGCGGCGGCTACGGTTGAAGCTCTCGCCAGCGGGTGCCCTTCCTCCAGCAGAAGGCGGGCGGCTTGCACTGCTCGGAAAAGCTCAAGGCTCATTTGTGGGTCTCCAGCATCAAGCGGACATGGAACGGACAAAAAGCGGACAACGAGCGGACATTGCGGACACCACGCGAGCGGACGGACAGGACAACCCCCTTTAAGGGGTTGTCCGTGTCCTCCCGGGTGTGGGCGTTTGTCCGTTCGCCAGGGTGAAACGGGGTCATTCCTCACCGCCTGCCACTGGCGCATAAACTCCCCGGCGCATGCCTTGCTCTACTTCCCCGGCGGCCGTCAGGGCGCGCAGGATTCTTTGCATGGCTTTTTCCTTGGCGTCCGGGCTCTTGCCGGTCAGCAGGCCGGCGGCCTCGCATGCGCTGCGCCAGTCCTTTAGCTGGGGTGCCTCGGTAGTCGAAAGCTCGCGCAGCAGGTCGAGGGCTTTGCGCTCTCGGGTGCCGATGGTGCCGGCCTCGCTCTCGGCAAGTTCCGCCAAGCTCAACAGGCCACCCGTTCCACGCTTCAGCCATACCGGCACAAACGCATCCGGCGGCGCGGCGTTGCTCTTGGTCAGGGTCAGTTGCACATGCGCCTTGCGCTCTGCGGTGTCGCTGATGCCGTATTTCCGGGCCTCTGCGGCCGTCATGGTGCGCAATGCAAGCTCACCCCTTACCGCGTCCGTAATCGCGCCACTGCCTCGGCTCGTATGACTCCCGAGTTCATCGGCCATGTTCGTCGCCTTTGCGGCATGGCTCGCCAGTACCACGCATGCGCCGGTTTCCAGTGCCAGCCGGTCGGCAAGCTCCCCGAGTCGCCTTTGATGCGCCGGGCTCATTTCGTCGCCTTCGGTCAGCGCCAGGGCGGGGTCAAGGGCGATGAATCGAAGCTCCGGGATTCGCTTTGCAAGGGCGAACAGGCCGGCGGCTTCCTTGGTCTCGTGAAGGGTGCCATTCGGGCCGGCGGCCAGCAGGCGGCAGGCTTGCCCGGCCATCGGGAAAACCTTCAGGCGCTCGGCAATCAATCGGCGCTCGTGCGGGCTCAGGTCGGCATGGCGCGCATGGTTGGCAATCACGCGATGCACGTTCGCGGCGTCATCTTCGGCCAGCAGCAGCAGGGCGGCTCCCGTCCGTTCGATTTGCCACCCCCACGGCAGGCGGCCAATCACGGCGGCGATGCCCAGGTGATAAAGCGCGGTCGTTTTGCTCGTGCCTCCCATGCCGGTCAGCAGGTGCGCGCGGTTCGCTAACAGGCGCTCGTGCGCAAACCAATGCAGGGCCGGCGGCGGGGTGTCGAGGTAGTTGGCAATGCTCCCCGAGTCGGCGGGCCACAGGGTCGGCGGCGGCTCTACTGCGTCGGCAATTGCCCGGCGTACTGCCTCCAGTCCATGCGCGGCGGCGTAATCGTTCCAGTCCGTGCCCTCGGGGCCGTCGAAGCTCGGGAAAACGGCGATGCCCTGCACCACCTTGGCGGCCTCAAGGGCTTTCGTGCGGCCGGGATTGCCCTCAGTCGCGCGGTCGTCGTCGCCTGCAATCACCAGCTTGGCGCGCGGGAATTGCTCGCGCACGTCGCAGGCCACGCGGCGCACGTTCCCGGCGGTGAAGGTCACGCACACAGGCCAGCCGGTTGCCTCGTGAATGCTTGCGGCGGTCGCAAACCCCTCGCACAGCACCAGCGGGCCGGCGTCGGTCGGTTCGCCAAGCCAGCACCGGCCGCCGGCCATCTTCCCGCCGGGCATGAATCGCTTTTCTCCGGTCGGGCTCACGCTCTGCACCGATTGAACCGCGCCGTCCTTGTCGAGCACGGGAATCACCAGCCAGCCGGCACGCTCGCGGGCGATATGCGGGCCGATGCCCTTGGCGGATAGGTAGGGGTGCCCTTGGGCCGGCGCGGCCGCCTGCCACGTTGCAGCGGCCTTGCGTGCGGCTTCCTGATAACCATGCTCGCGCTCGGCTTCGGCGGCCTTGCGGGCTTCCTCGGCACGCGCACGGATGGCGGCAAGCTCGGCAGGATTTGGCGGCGGGCCGTCCTTCTGGCGTTGCCATGTGAAGGCGGAACCGTCGCGCCAGTTGCCAAAAGCTGCGCCATCCTGGTCGGGAAAGATGCGAAGCCAGCCGGCGGCATCGTCCTTGCGGCCGTTCGTCGGGAATCGGCACAGGCGGCCGGGCTCGGGTTCGCGCTCCGGGTAGTCGAGGCCGGCGCGCTCGAATGCCTCGCGGCAATCAGGGGCGAATATCACTTGCATGGCGCGGCCCTCACTGCTTGCGCTTGTCGAGGGCGGCAGCGGTTGCGGGGTCTTGCCGGTCGAGGGTGTATTCCGCAATCAACGGGCGGCAGCGCGGATGCGCGATTAGGCGCGAGCGGATGCCCCATCCGTCATCTTTCAGGCTCCGCACATAGGCGGCGAGTCGCCAGCCGGGCCGGTAGTCGCACTGGGTCTGCGGGCCTGCAATCAGGGCCTCCAGGGCGTCGGCTTTGCGGGTGCCAGCGGTCGGCCAGATAGCGGGCGTTGCAGCGGGCAGGGTGTCCGGAAATAGGTCCGGCGCGGTATCATTGCGGCGCGGTTCCAAGGCGCTCGCTTCTGCTTCGGTAGGGCGGGCGCTTCGCATTTAGGCCACCTCGCCAGCGGTCAGCCGTGCGATTTGGTCAGCAGGCCACGCCAGGAAGCGATTAGCCAGCTTCAGCGGCCGGACGTTGCAGTAATGCCCATCGCGGCAAAGGGCGGCGCGCAGGGTTTGCGGCTTGATGTGAAGGGCGGCGGCGGCCTGCTCGGTCGAGAGCGTGCGGGCGGCGAGCGGCGCATCATTGCGCCATGCGGTCGGGATGGTTTGGGCTTGCATTCTGGGTACTCCGTCGAGTGTTGACGGTGCCCATTACATGCAACGGAATGCCCCCGGTCGCCAGTTTGCAAAAACGAGGGCGAAAGTCTGCAAAGTCAGATTCGCGGCCAGTTCATCCGAAGGGCCTTGCGGAAGGGCTTTTGCTGGCGCTCATGCTCGTTGAATAGGTCGGTCGCCTTGCGCTGGCAAATCGGCAAGCGCAGTTCCTCGCGCGCTCGCTTGATGCAGGCGTCTTTGCTCAGGTGCGGTTCCTTGGCGTGAATATCCCAAACGCGCACGGCAAGGCTAACCGCTTGCGAGTGGGCGCGGCGCACGTTCTGGCCTCGCTTCCCGGCGGGCATTCGGCGCGCAACGCCGAAAGCGTCATCAAGCGTTACCGGCTCGGCTTCAAAGCGTCTGATGCGCTCCTGAAACCCGGTTGCGCACCAGTACGGAAGCGGCAGATTCTGGCGCGCACACTCCCGGATTGCCCACAGAATCGCGGAACTGTCGCCGGCCTCGTATTTCAGCCGATACACCTCCAGCAGTTCATGCACATCTAGCAGTGACTGCATATGCAAGGCGTCGCCATCCGGCCGCCATGACCAGCGGATGCCGGTCCGGAATCCGTGCGCACAGTCTCCCCATGCCTGTTCGACGCGGGCTAGCTGCTCCTCATCCTCGCTCGGTCGCATGTCGGGCGGCGCAATCTCAAATGCCTTTCGGAAAGGGTTCATTGCTCAAGCTCCATCGGTCAGGCGGCGCGCAGGTGTCGCACGTTCGCGGGTTGTCTCTCGGCTTGCGCGATGCCGGCTAGCCTCGCCTCCCAGGCCACCAGCGCGGCCCGCTTCTCGTCGGTGTATGCGTGCCGGTCGTAGTGCGCGGCCTGCACTCCGCTGATGCCGTGGGATAGCAGTTGCGCGCGGGTGTCCTTGCTGATGCCCAGGCCGGCTAGCATCGTCTCCACCGTGCGGCGGATGTCGCGCACGTTGAAGGGCTCGCCACCGATGCCGGCGCACACTTCGGCGGCGCGGTTGCTCACTGTCTCGGGGTTCATCGCCACGCGGCCATGCGTCGAGAACAGCCACAGGCCGGCCAGCTCGGGCGCGCGACCTTCCTGCTTGGCGCGGTCGGTCTCTCGGGCTTTGGCGCGCTCCACAAGGGCGGCCACCATCCCGGCGGCGTGCGGTGCCAGCGGCAACAGGTGTTCGCGCGGTTGCGTGCGCTTGCCTTTGCCATCCCACAGGCGAAGCGTTGCCGTGTCCGGGTCGTAGTCGCTCACCTTGGCGCGCAGCAGTTGCGCCATGCGTTGCCCTCCCGCGTACAGCGCCAGCAGCAAAGCCATGTCGGAAAGCTCGGGGCCGGTCTCGTGCCCGATGCGCAGCAGGTGCCCGATGTACGCGCGCAGTTCGCCAGCGGCTAGCGTGCGGTCGCCTCGTTGCACGGCAATTGCCGGGATGGCGTCGACGGGGTTGTGTTCGATGCCGAATGCAATCAGGTCGGCAGGAAGGGCGGAATCGAAGGGCGCACGCTTGGCGGCATTGAATGCGGCGCTCAGGTAACTGCGCAGAACTCCGGCGGCGCGCTCCTTGCCGGCTTCCCTCACCCGGCGCACCAGCGCGGCCACCTCGTGCGCGGTGACTTCGCGGGCGGGCTTGCTCGCGGTGTCCTGGTCGATATGGCACTTGAACAGGCTCCGCGCTCCGGCGGCGCTCTTGCCCTTGCCGGCACGCTCCAGGGCGCTCAGGTAGGCATCGCACAGGGCGCGCAGGGTGTAGCGGGCCTGTCGGTCGGCTTCGGCCTTGGCAGCCTCTGCTGCGGCTCGCTTGGCCTCTGCTGCGGCGATGCGCTCGGCTTTCTGCTGGCGCGGGTCGGTTCCCTGGTCAATCAGGGTTTGCAGGCGGCGCGCTTCGGTGCGGGCGTCGTCGAGGTTCCAGGCGCGCACGTCGCCAATCGTTACGCGGACGGTGCGCCGGTCTAGCTTGCTCTCGAAGATGAAGGACTTCGCGCCAGCGGTCGCACGCACGGCAAGGCGGGGCGCTTCGGTGTCCCACAGGAAGGATTGCGCGGTGCCATCGGCGCAGGTGAAGCGGCGGATTCGTTCGGGGGTCAGGCGCTCGCGTTGCATGGTGTCGGCTCCGGCTTGGGTTGGCTACACGGCGATTCCATGTAGCCACCATGTAGCCAGATTCTAGCAACATCGCTCAACATGAATCAACCTTGTGATTCGTGTAGCCTTATCCAAATCAATGGTTTGCAGCCTTTTTTTGGGGTCTTGCGGTGCGGTCGGCGTTGATGGAAATTGACAGAAAATGTGACTCTTAATCAATTGGTCCTAGGTTCGAGTCCTAGTGCCCCCACCACGAATTCAAGCACTCAGGCCAGTTCTCGCGAACTGGCCTTTTTGCTTTTGGGCTATTCCTTTATTGGGGCATATTTGCGCTCCATCGTGCGCACCATCGGGAAAGTTGCCCCCAGGCCGACGCGGGTGCGGGCGGCAATGAGTTCGCGCGCAAGCTCGAACTCCGGCGCCTGCGCCTCGTAGTCGGCGCGGGCCTCGGGGTTCGCCAGGATGCGGGCCTTCAGGGCGGCAAGCTCAGTCATCGGTCAGGCGCTCAGGGCTTCGATGACGGCGGCGGGGTTGCGCTCAATGACCTTGAGCAGCACCAGCGCGGGGCCGTGCGGCGCGCGGTCGCCTCGCTCCCAGTGGCGAAGGGTCGCCGTCGAGAATCCGAAGCGTGCAGCGAACTGCTCTTGCGTCATGCCCACCTTGGCGCGCAGGGCCTTCACGTCCACCGGGCGCGGGCGGTGAATGCGGGTGCCCGGTGCGGGACGCCCTTCGGCGTGCTCGATGGCCTCTTGCAGGCCACGCTTGATGCCCTCGAATGCGGTTTTCATGCCGGTCAGGCTGCGTGCTCTTGCTTTGGCTCGAAGCGAATCACCAACCTCTGCCCGCAGGCGTCCGCGTACTTGCGCAAGGTCGCCAGGGATGGAGCATGTTTGCGGCTGCCGATGCTGCCTTCAATGCGGGCCACGACAGGCTGCGACACCCCCATGCGCTCGGCAAGCTCGGATTGAGTCAGGCCGGCGCGGGTGCGGGCGCGCAGCAGCTCGGCAAGGGCTGCAAACTCATCGGCCATGCCCTCGTAGGCTTCACGGAATGCCGGGTCGCGCTTGCCCGCTTCCTCTGCGAAGGTGCGTGGATCGAAGGCAACTGGGTTGTATTTCTCGCTCATGGGCGGACCTCCTTCATGCGGCGGCGTGCGGTGTCCAATGCACGCTGCGGGGTTTGCTCGGTCTTCTTGATGAAGCCATGCAGGATGACGATGCGCTTGCCGACGACTGTGCAGAACAAGGCGCGTCCGATGCCTTCCTGCCCCTTGGCGCGAATCTCGAACAGCCCATCACCCATTGCGCGGGTGTAGGGCATGCCAAGGTTCGGGCCGTGTTCGGTGATGCGTTCCGCAATCCGGGTGAAGCTGGCGAGAATACCGCCGGGCCACTCCATCACCTCAGCTTCAACGGCTTCGTTGAAGAACTCGATACGGTAGCTCATGGAGTAAATATAGCTTGCGTGTTATAAGCAATCAATGGGGACAGCCAGTCATGCCACCGCGCGCTGCCCCAGCCGGACCACGTTCGAGGGCGCGCGCTCTGCTTGGCGGATGGCTTCTAGCCTCGCCTCCCAGGCCACCAGCGCGGCCCGCTTCTCGTCGGTGTATGCGTGCCGGTCGTAGTGCGCGGCCTGCACTCCGCTGATGCCGTGGGATAACAGCTGTGCGCGGGTGTCCTTGCTGATGCCCAGGCCGGCTCGCGAGCGCGAGGCCCGGGTGGCCGAGGCGCTGGCGCGCTTGCCCGAACTCGAAGCGATCAAGCGCCGCCAGGGCAAGGCTGCCGATCAGGCATGCGCCTCGAAGACCGATGCCGAGGCGACGGTCATGAAGTAAGCGCTCACCCAGCGGCGTCGTTGCTACGCGGCGCGGCTTGAGATATCCGAG
>NZ_DAOMPS010000016.1:0-80948 GCF_035444905.1 Thauera sp. | reverse complement strand
CTTTCTCATATTTCCGGCCGCGATGCGCCTCCTATCTGTGAGAAATGCGGGCTAGACGCACAACAGGCGGCAGGCTGGCTGAAGCGCCTGAATCGAGAGTTGCACCGATGACCACAACCTACATCGGCTTGCCAGTCATCAACGGGAAGCCGGTCCGACTGGCAGACATCGAAGCTCTCCGCTTGTGGTCGGCATCGAAGGTGTAGGTCCAGATCATCATGGGGACAGACCACGGCTTCGCGGCGACTCACCCGCTACAGCGCGGCGGGACCCCAAAATCGTGGTCTGTCCCCGATTACAATCCTGCGGATCAGATGGCTGTCGGCATCAAAGGCGAAGTGCGTCTGTTTGCCTAGCAGCCTGCCGGTACGCCGTCCGCCGGCTTCAAGTCCGACAGGCTGCTAGCGCGTCAGTCGTCTGCGTGATGCGGCTCTGCGCATCGAACACGTTCGTGGTGGTGTCGGTGACGTCCGTGCGCGGGCCGTTGACCTGGGTGAGGTTGCCCACTGCATCGTAGGTGAAGGCGGTGGTCAGGTTGAGCTTGCCCGTGCCCGAGTCAGCCACGACCGTTTGCGGTACGTACTTGTTGGCCGCGTTGTAGGTGGTGGTGGTGACCACCGTGCTGGTGGCGGTGTAGTCAGGCCCACCACGGTCAGGCAGTCGTCCAAACCGTGGCACCCCCTATTTCTGCCTCAAGATTAGTAATCTACTTGTGCGTAGGTTGATTTTTCATTTCGCTAAGGTATTTAGCGACACCCTTGACAATCCCCCCTCCGTCATTCTGAAGAATAGGAATAATAATTCCTGGAAAGTCTTTCAAGCCTTCCCTCAATCCACGCAATATTTTACCTTCTGTTCTAGCATCCACGCCAGATTCACGTATTTCGTAAAGCTGACTCATCGAACGCTCTAAACTTTCAAGAAGTCTCTCAAGGCGCCCAGAGTCATCGCATTTATCGCGAAGAGCATTAATAATAAACTTATATACCAATATCATTTGGTCTATATTCAATCCTGCGGCATCAAGTTTTTGACAATCCATTTATTGACCCAGCCTAATTCTAGAAGGAGAGTTATCTGGAAGGGGACCAAACTCACGAATTGACTCACCCATGTAATACCCTCGAAACGGGTTAAAATCTGCCACTCCATTGATTGCATTCCGCGCTGCACCGTTTACGCTTTGAGCCCCGCCAAAATAATCAATCAACTGCTGCTCTCGACCACGAATTGCTGCGCGATTTGTTGTATACACATCGACAACTGGCTTCTCAAAACCCTCCGCATTAAGGTGTGGCTGCCCTAGGGCACGAGTCTGAACTAACACCTCTGGTGCCTGGTAGCCACCTGTACGGCCGGCATAATACTGTCCGGTTCTTGAATTGTACCGAGTGTATGTGACGTATTGATAGGACTTAGGATTTGAACTATCCCCCGACAAAGCCAATGGGAGCATAAGGATGCCTCCACGCAACGCCCCCAAGATATCTGCAGTAGCGACACCTGATCCTCCTCCAGATATTGCGGCAGCGCTATTTGCCGAGATCGCACCAATCCCGCCAACACCAGCAGAAAGCGCTCCAGCCTCCCAAGAACTCAGCCCCAGCGGGTCGAACCGATTAACCGGGTTGTTCCCCACATACGCATACAGGTTCAGGTCATCGGCGGTGCCGATCGGGTCGGTCTGCAGGAAGCGCCCGAGTGCCGGCGAATAGAACCGCGCCTTGTAGTAGTAAAGGTTCAACCCACCCAGGTACTGCTGCCCGGTGTAGCGGAAGCGCACGCCGGTGGTGACGTTCGGCTCGCCGAACGGGCCGTAGCTGTGGATCGCGGTGCTGGTGCCCGCGCTGTTGGCCGTGCCGATGATGCTGCCCAGGTGATCGGCGTAGAGCCAGCTCTTGTCGGTCGTCGTGCTGCCTTCGTACCACACCAGCGGTTCATCTACGCCGGGGCCGTGCACGTAGCGGCGCAGGAGCGTGCCCGCGCCGTCGTACTCGGCCACCAGATCGACGCCGTCGTAGGCGAGATCGGTGATCGCGCCGGCCAGCGTGGTGCGGCGCAGCCGGCCTTCGGCGTCGTAGGCGAGCGTGGCGGCGTAGCCGGTCTTGGTCGCGCTCTTGAGCTTGTTGTCGGCGTCGAAGGCGTAGGTCCACACCCCGTCGCCGGTGAGGTTGCCCTTGGCGTCGTGGGTGAGCGTGGCACCGGCTGCGGTGGTGTATTGGTTCAGGCCGTTGGCGGTGTAGCTCTGGGTGCCGTTGGCGTAGCCCGTCCATTGGTACAGGTCGTTGGTCCAGCTCTCCCGAGTTCGACAGTTACGCTCGCAAGTCCTTGTTTTTGCTAGATCGCACTTTCAAAAATGCCACTACAACAGCGTCAGCTGCTCCGGCGCCGCCGGTTTTTCGATTCCTAAGGCATGAAGCACCTCGTTCTGTTCCGTGCTGAGGGCGGACACTCCCGTCACCGGTTCGCCGCCGTTCAGGCGCACGCGGTGATGCTGGATGCGCTGCAGTTGCTCGAGTGCCCGCTCGGGGGTGTAGCCCGCGTCGGCAGCCTTGAGGCGGCTGCGCATCACCCAGTGCAGGATCAGCGCCATGAAGCAGATCGACGCATGCGCGCGGATCCGCTCGGGCAGGCGGTGATACACCGGGCCGATCTCGATCTCGGACTTGAGCACCTTGAAACCGCGCTCGATGTCGGCGAGCGACTTGTAGCGCTGAATCACGTTCTGCGCGGCGAGCCCCTCGGCATTTGTGACCAACAGCAGCTTGCCGTCCATCATTTCGGCGAGACGCTTCGCCTTGTCGTCGATGTGGTAGCTGAAGAGCTCCTCGCCCAGATCCACCTTGAGGATGCGCGACAGGTGCGCTTCGCTGACCGCATGGTAGAAGCGCGCCTTGGCGCCGCTGTCCGAGAGCTTGCGGCCCCGGTGCTTCACGCCTTCGTCCTGCTCGGTGAGCTTGCCCGACCATTCGTCTGCCTGGCGGATCAGCGCGTCGATGCGTTCGTTGCGTTGTTCTGTCTTGGTGGCCGCAGCCATCGGGTCGTGCGCGACCACCAGCCGCAGCCCGTTCCAGGGCTGCTCCGAGATCACCTCCTGCGTGGCGGTGGCGCACTGCTGTTCGTGGAAGGGCTCGAGCAGCTCGATGAACTCGTTGTAGCGCCGGCCCGGCACCGCGACGATGAACTCGAGCGGCTTGCCGCTGGCCAGGCGCACGGCTTTCAGCGCCTCCAGATTGTCCAGGCTGAGCAGCCCCCGGTCAGCGACCAGCACCAGGCGCTGCACCGACGGGAAGCGCTCGAGCACCTTGGAGAGCGTGGGCAACAGGGTCCGGGTCTCGGCCGTGTTGCCGTCGAACACCTCGTGGTAGATCGGCAGCCCCTCGGCGGTCTGCACCACGCCGAGCATGAACGGGCGGGCGATCAGCCCTTCCTTGGCCATGCCGTACTGGCGCACGTCGCCGGCCTGCTGGCTGAGTCCTTCGCTGCGGATCGTGGTGAGGTCGTAGAACACCACCGACAGATCCTGGTCGATCAGCGGGCGCAGCAGCCCGGCGACCACCGCATCGACCTCGTCCTGATGATCCATGAGTGCATCGAGGCTGCGCAGCAACTGCTGGTGCGTCACCGCCTTCGGCCCGAAGTCGGGCAGCGCCACCGTCTGTACCCAGCGCAGCACACCGAGCTTGGATTCGGGGTCGCACAGGCGGTTGAGCACCATCAGCCGGATCAACGCTTCCACGTCCGTGGTGCGGCGCGTGCGGCGAAACACCCGGCGCAGCCCCGAGAAGCCGAGCGACTTCCACAGCTCGGTCAGCGCCCACACGTTACCGAGCGCCCGCGCGGACTCGAACGACACCGTCGGCGCCGGCGGCTTGGCGCCCATCGGTTCGCGGCCGGTGATCTTGAGCAGGCCGTTGATCACCGCATCGAGCGAACCATCGACCTGCTCGGCGCGGCCGAGCGTGGCGACGGTGCGCTTCTTCACCCGTCCGGCTTCGTCGCGATAGGACTCGACGAGCTGGACGTAGCGGCGGCCTCCGGAGGTGGTGAGCTTGACATGCATGCCGCCACTCTACCCACGCACAAAGCCGCGTCAAGTTTGAGGATGGCTGTTACAAACGTGCCACCACAGCACTTTTACGGTCGCCGCCCTCAAACCCGCGCCGGCGCTGGAGAGGCCCTCCGAAAAGGGGCGAAATTTGGAGGTCACTGTCGAACCCCGGAGCTCTGGCTCACGATTTCCTGCACCTGGTTGCGGGTGTAAGTGGTGGTCTGGTCCTGCGCGGTGCCGGTCAGGTTGTGCGCGAGACTGGCGAGCGCGCCTTGGGTGCTGTAGCCGTAGCTGGTGGTGGTGCCATTGCCGAGCGTGACCGTCGTGCGCCGCGACAAGTCGTCGTAGGCGTAGGTGGCCAGGTTGGTCGTGCCCAGTTCCTTGATCGCGCTCGGACGGTTGAGCGCGTCATAGGTGGTGGTGACGTAGAACGCGGTCTCGGGCCAGGTCAGTCGCGTGCGGTTGCCTGCCGGGTCGTACTGGTAGGCGAGCGTCTTGCCGCCGGCGGTGGTGCTGGTCAGGCGCCCGGCCGCATCCCACACGTAGGCCACGGTGTGGCTGTTGTCGGCGTACTTGGCCTGGGTGCGACGGCCCAGCAGGTCGTAGGCGAAGGCGATGTTGTCGGCGGCCGTGGGGTAGCTGCGACTGGTCAGGCGGTGCAGGTTGTCGTAGGCGAGCGTGATGGTGTCGCCGCTGCGCTTCCTGTGGCTCGTTAGGTTGCCGGCCGCGTCGTAGGTGAATTGCTCGTAGTCGGTGGTGGAGGAAGTGTTGACGGTGGTCGGGTGCGGGTAGCGCAGCTTCACTCGGCGGTCGTGGCCGTCGTATTCAAAGGTGGTGCGGTTGCCCTTGGCGTCGGTGAGCGTGACCGGCAGGCCGTTGGCGCTGTAGCTGGTGGTGGCGGTGCAATCAGGCGCACCACGGTCAGGTCATTTCCCCAAACCGTGGTGCGTCCCCTATTTCTCGCGGGTGCCTGCGACGGTATCCAGCGCTGCCCTAGTCCTTCGTCTGGCTGCTATCGGATCAAGTGCACCGTGCATTGCCTCACCACGGGCACCAATTCCCCTTGCGGCAAGGAACTACCCGCCATTTTTCTTTCGACGCAAATCTGAAGCTTCGCGCCTGCACTCGTCGATCAATCGATCAGGGTCGGTTCCAGTTCTTCTGATCGTGCGGCCTTTCGTGTCTTTTGCAACAACTTCATAAACACCGGCAGATTTTTCGTCGATATCAAAGGCCCAATCCGGGATATCTGGAAACCTGCGAATCATGGCTTGATCTCCCGCACAAATCCTCCTTGGAGCAGATCACCAAGGAGGAAAATAGGGGACAGACTCAATCGGCTATCGCATGAAGAGCCTTGCCATTTTCTATGGCGTAGGCAACCAACTCGCTTAGAGCATCAAGGAAGCGCTGCAGGTCAGTCGAACCAGTTTGGGTGCGCAGTATCCGAACCTGCTCAGACAAGTCTAGAAGATCATTGACAGCGATCTCTACATCTTCGTAGTAATCCGCGAAGTCCTGGAAACGCACAAGCCCACCAGCAGACGCTGCATTAACCAGTTCATGGTGAAGATCCACGCCTAGCGAGACAGCCTTTTCGGGTGCCCCGTTTTGGCCGAGAACCGTAAAGTCGAGAGACATAACAACCTCCTACGGGCGACCAGGGAACGCAGTGACCAACTCGCCATTCGAACGAGTGATAACGGTCATGACTGAGGTTTGTTGACCGGCGACACGATCGATCCCGATCGAGCGACCAGCATCCCATGTACGGGCGAAGTTTCCGTTGGCTTGCTTAACCATCCGTTGCTGTGTTCCTGAGTTGATCAGGGCCGACAAGTTCTCGCCTTCATTGAACTTGCTCTTACCAGCAAACTTCGCGATGTCGTTGACGCTGTGTCGCTCAACGACGTGAGCCATTCCCTTTTCGGTGATCCTGATAGGACCGTTCAGGAGTAGCGGTGCTTCCTTTGCCGCCAGCCCCGAGAGCTTGGTAACACCGAGACCAATCCCAGCGCCCATCGCTGGATTGAGCCCCTGAATGGACTTTTCAATCGTATCGCCTAACGTCGCGCTCTGGAAGCCTGCGACCGAGCGGTCCCACCAGTTATCGATGCTCCCGCCGACCTTGCCTGCAAAGAGCTTCAGATCCTCCGCGGCCAACCCCGTCGGATCACTGAAGTTGACCGGGTTGTTCCCCACATACGCATACAGGTTCAGGTCATCGGCCGTGCCGATCGGGTCGGTCTGCAGGAAGCGCCCCAGGGCCGGCGAGTAGAACCGCGCCTTGTAGTAGTACAGATTCAGCCCACCCAGGTACTGCTGCCCGGTGTAGCGGAAGCGCACGCCGGTGGTGACGTTCGGCTCGCCGAACGGGCCGTAGCTGTGGATCGCGGTGCTGGTGCCCGCGCTGTTGGCCGTGCCGATGATGCTGCCCAGGTGATCGGCGTAGAGCCAGCTCTTGTCGGTCGTCGTGCTGCCTTCGTACCACACCAGCGGTTCATCTACGCCGGGGCCGTGCACGTAGCGGCGCAGGAGCGTGCCCGCGCCGTCGTACTCGGCCACCAGATCGACGCCGTCGTAGGCGAGATCGGTGATCGCGCCGGCCAGCGTGGTGCGGCGCAGCCGGCCTTCGGCGTCGTAGGCGAGCGTGGCGGCGTAGCCGGTCTTGGTCGCGCTCTTGAGCTTGTTGTCGGCGTCGAAGGCGTAGGTCCACACCCCGTCGCCGGTGAGGTTGCCCTTGGCGTCGTGGGTGAGCGTGGCACCGGCTGCGGTGGTGTATTGGTTCAGGCCGTTGGCGGTGTAGCTCTGGGTGCCGTTGGCGTAGCCCGTCCATTGGTACAGGTCGTTGGTCCAGCTCTGGCTCACGATTTCCTGCACGGGGTTGCGGGTGTAGGTCGTGGTCTGGTCCTGCGCGGTGCCGGTCAGGTTGTGCGCGAGACTGGCGAGCGCGCCTTGGGTGCTGTAGCCGTAGCTGGTGGTGGTGCCATTGCCGAGCGTGACCGTCGTGCGCCGCGACAAGTCGTCGTAGGCGTAGGTGGCCAGGTTGGTCGTGCCCAGTTCCTTGATCGCGCTCGGACGGTTGAGCGCGTCATAGGTGGTGGTGACGTAGAACGCGGTCTCGGGCCAGGTCAGTCGCGTGCGGTTGCCTGCCGGGTCGTACTGGTAGGCGAGCGTCTTGCCGCCGGCGGTGGTGCTGGTCAGGCGCCCGGCCGCATCCCACACGTAGGCCACGGTGTGGCTGTTGTCGGCGTACTTGGCCTGGGTGCGCCGGCCCAGCAGGTCGTAGGCGAAGGCGACGTTGTCCGCGGCCGTGGGGTAGCTGCGGCTGGTCAGGCGGTGCAGGTTGTCGTAGGCGAAGGTGACGCGTAGCCGGTCTTGGTCGCGCTCTCGAGCTTGTCGGCGTCGAAGGCTTAGGTACAGACAAACGTGGGGACAGACCATGGCCTCGCGGCGATTCAGCCTCTACAGCGCGGCGGGACCCCAAAATCGTGGTCTGTCCCCGATTACACTCGTCAACTAATCCACTTCGATGGTCGGCGGGTCAAGTGAAAGCACATCGACAATGTCATTCGCAGTAGCCACCATATAGTGAGTCAAGGGCCCACCAGGGGCAGGGCCGCACCGCTCCTCATTAAACCAGACGAGGAAATCGGAATTGTCCACGCGGTAAAAGCTCTTGCTCATACCTCCGGTTCTTCGCATAGCTGACAAAGTAAGCAAGGCATCTCCCTCGTCAAGCTTTCGATACGCCATGTAGGAGTCGAACTGCAGCCTTACTCTTGAACCGTCAGTACGAACCAAGGTAAGTACGAGACTGCCCGCGCGATCGACCAACTCCTCAAGTTCAAAGCGAGCATTGCAGAAATACTCTTGCAATATTGGACTATAGATACTCATGGGTTGTATCTCACCTTGTCACGGTTTTTTCCATTCTGGATCTCAAGGGTCGGCCGTCCGTCAGTGCTATCGGGGCGTACGTTAATCTGGCGGCCATCCGGTAGCGTGCCTCGGCGCCCTCCATCCGGTAGCGGAGCAACATTAGTTGGACCTTTAGCGTCAAAATCTCTGTTCGCCTCATCCATACCGCCACCCTTTTCCCATTGTGTAGTTCGGCCCTTCGTTTTGTCACCTGGGGCGGCACCCGGAACCGGTGGCTCCTTGCCACCTGTCGTGTTCGCATCCTCATTGTAGATAGCGTTGGCCTTGCTCCCCATCCACAATCCTGCGGCCAGGCCTCCAACAGCGGTAGCCGCCTGCCCAACAGCTGGGGCTGCGGCTGGAATGCACGGAATGCAGTACGCAACTTGTATGCGCTCTCCGGTGAAACTTGATCCCAACTGCAGTCCACCCACCCCACCGTTGAGTTGATCACTCTGAACAGCACTCAGCCCCAGCGGGTCGAACCTGTTGACCGGGTTGTTCCCCACATACGCATACAGGTTCAGGTCATCGGCCGTGCCGATCGGGTCGGTCTGCAGGAAGCGCCCCAGGGCCGGCGAGTAGAACCGCGCCTTGTAGTAGTACAGATTCAGCCCACCCAGGTACTGCTGCCCGGTGTAGCGGAAGCGCACGCCGGTGGTGACGTTCGGCTCGCCGAACGGGCCGTAGCTGTGGATCGCGGTGCTGGTGCCCGCGCTGTTGGCCGTGCCGATGATGCTGCCCAGGTGATCGGCGTAGAGCCAGCTCTTGTCGGTCGTCGTGCTGCCTTCGTACCACACCAGCGGTTCATCTACGCCGGGGCCGTGCACGTAGCGGCGCAGGAGCGTGCCCGCGCCGTCGTACTCGGCCACCAGATCGACGCCGTCGTAGGCGAGATCGGTGATCGCGCCGGCCAGCGTGGTGCGGCGCAGCCGGCCTTCGGCGTCGTAGGCGAGCGTGGCGGCGTAGCCGGTCTTGGTCGCGCTCTTGAGCTTGTTGTCGGCGTCGAAGGCGTAGGTCCACACCCCGTCGCCGGTGAGGTTGCCCTTGGCGTCGTGGGTGAGCGTGGCACCGGCTGCGGTGGTGTATTGGTTCAGGCCGTTGGCGGTGTAGCTCTGGGTGCCGTTGGCGTAGCCCGTCCATTGGTACAGGTCGTTGGTCCAGCTCTGGCTCACGATTTCCTGCACGGGGTTGCGGGTGTAGGTCGTGGTCTGGTCCTGCGCGGTGCCGGTCAGGTTGTGCGCGAGACTGGCGAGCGCGCCTTGGGTGCTGTAGCCGTAGCTGGTGGTGGTGCCATTGCCGAGCGTGACCGTCGTGCGCCGCGACAAGTCGTCGTAGGCGTAGGTGGCCAGGTTGGTCGTGCCCAGTTCCTTGATCGCGCTCGGACGGTTGAGCGCGTCATAGGTGGTGGTGACGTAGAACGCGGTCTCGGGCCAGGTCAGTCGCGTGCGGTTGCCTGCCGGGTCGTACTGGTAGGCGAGCGTCTTGCCGCCGGCGGTGGTGCTGGTCAGGCGCCCGGCCGCATCCCACACGTAGGCCACGGTGTGGCTGTTGTCGGCGTACTTGGCCTGGGTGCGCCGGCCCAGCAGGTCGTAGGCGAAGGCGACGTTGTCCGCGGCCGTGGGGTAGCTGCGGCTGGTCAGGCGGTGCAGGTTGTCGTAGGCGAAGGTGACCGTCTCGCCGCTGCGCTTCCTGTGGCTCGTGAGGCTGCCGACGGCGTTGTAGCCGTACTGCTCGTAGTCGGTGGTCGATGAGGTGCCAACCGTGGTGGGGTGCGGGTAGCGCAGCTTCACCCGGCGGTCGTGGCCATCGTACTCGTAGGTGGTACGGTTGCCCTTGGCGTCGGTCAGTGTGACCGGCAGGCCGTTGGCGCTGTAGGTGTAGGTGGCGTAAGTCTGGACCAGGTCGGTGCCGACCGCCCGCTTGACGCTGCGCACAAGGTCGTTCTTGAAATAGGTCGTCTCGGTGACCCGGTTGCCGCCCTCGCCCGCGGGGAGCGCCTCGGTGACGCGCATCAGGCGGTCGAGGCTGTCGTAGGCGTAGTCGGTGACCGCGACCGGAGCGGCGGCCGTCGGGCAGGTGGTCGCCGCGGCGGTCACTGCCGGGCCCCAGGCCCTGCGCAGCTTGCCGGTGGCGCTGTAGCTGCGGCAGCTGACCAGCCATTGTGTGCCCAGCTGGGCCGCCGTGCGGATGAGCCGGCCGTCGTTGTCATAGCCAAAGCGCGTCTGCTTGCCCAGCGCGTCGGTCGTCTGCGTGATGCGGCGCTGCGCATCGAAGGCGTGCGTGGTGGTGTCGGTGACGTCCGTGCGCGGGCCGTTGACCTGGGTGAGGTTGCCCACCCCGTCGTAGGTGAAGGCGGTGGTCAGGTTGAGCTTGCCCGTGCCCGCGTCAGCCACGACCGTTTGCGGGACGTACTTGTTGGCCGCGTTGTACGTGGTGGTGGTGACCACCGTGCTGGTGGCGGTGGTTTTGCTGGTTTGCGAGGTCTGCAGGTAGAAGGTGGGGTAGCCGCTGGCAGTGTAGGCGCGCGTACCACGGTCAGGTCATTCCTCCAAACCGTGGTGCGTCCCCTATTTCTCATCCGCTTGCCCCCCTTCAGCGAGCCAAACGCCCCCGCCTCACCGGCCCTTACCCCCTTTGCCGCAGGAATTACTGCTCAAATGACCGGATCTTGGCAACGAACTCATCGAAGCTGGCTGCGACTTCGTAGGTGGCGCAGTCGGGATCGTCTAGATCGCAATAGATCACCTTGGCTGCGACATCACGCTCGAACTTCAGGCAGAACAAGTTGCCCCCAGAATCGCACGCGATTGGCAGGGCGTGAAGGCCTGGGCAGCGTTCGGCAACTAGGGCGAGATTCCACGCCAAGTCACTGCTTTCTACCGACCTCCCAATGCCGAAGAAGACTTGTACGTCCGTCGGTGAACCGTCGGCCCCGGGAACATCTATCGTGTCTGGAGTTGGTGCTCCTCCGTTGCTGCGCAGGAGGAACTGCCGATAAGAATCAGGCAGCACAGCGCCCAACTCAGCCTCAATGGGTGCGATGTCCAGCGCTCCGATCTTCGGACCAACGTTCTCGATCAACATTCTTCACGGCCCTGGCAGGAATCCACCGGTGTGACCGGTCTGCGAGTGAATGTCTCGGGGTACCAATTGCATCGTCTTGCCATCCTGGTGATGGTGCCACGTAAAGCCTTCCGGAGTCTTCTTGAGCCCAGCGGCTTCGTTCGCAGCGCGGAAGTCGCCTGCTCGCGACCCTGTCTGTGTGATCTTCACCTCGGCCTTGGCGACAGCAGAGAAGTCAGGGTAGCCAGCCTTGTCGAACGGCACACCGGTCTTGGGGTGAACACTTCCTGCAAGATGGCCGTTCCGCAGGCCTGCCGCTCCCTTTGCGGCCTGAGTTCCAGCACCAACCCTGCCAATCACCCCCGGGCCAATGCCCACATAGCCTACAACATTCCCCTGCGCATCATGCATCGGCAGGTTAAGCGGACTATTGGCGGCATTCTCCAGACCCTTGCTGACCATCCATCCAAAGAAGTTGCCTGCCGAGGGATTTGAATCGACGACGCCCTGTACTCCACGGCCAAAGGACGAGTCGCTGATCTTGCCGATCAGCATCTGGGCCTCAGCCGCGGCCAACCCCGTCGGATCACTGAAGTTGACCGGGTTGTTGCCCACATACGCATACAGGTTCAGGTCATCCGCGGTGCCGATCGGGTCCGTCTGCAGGAAGCGCCCCAGCGCCGGCGAGTAGAACCGTGCCTTGTAGTAGTACAGATTCAACCCACCCAGGTACTGCTGCCCGGTGTAGCGGAAGCGCACGCCGGTGGTGACGTTCGGCTCGCCGAACGGGCCGTAGCTGTGGATCGCGGTGCTGGTGCCCGCGCTGTTGGCCGTGCCGATGATGCTGCCCAGGTGATCGGCGTAGAGCCAGCTCTTGTCGGTCGTCGTGCTGCCTTCGTACCACACCAGCGGTTCATCTACGCCGGGGCCGTGCACGTAGCGGCGCAGGAGCGTGCCCGCGCCGTCGTACTCGGCCACCAGATCGACGCCGTCGTAGGCGAGATCGGTGATCGCGCCGGCCAGCGTGGTGCGGCGCAGCCGGCCTTCGGCGTCGTAGGCGAGCGTGGCGGCGTAGCCGGTCTTGGTCGCGCTCTTGAGCTTGTTGTCGGCGTCGAAGGCGTAGGTCCACACCCCGTCGCCGGTGAGGTTGCCCTTGGCGTCGTGGGTGAGCGTGGCACCGGCTGCGGTGGTGTATTGGTTCAGGCCGTTGGCGGTGTAGCTCTGGGTGCCGTTGGCGTAGCCCGTCCATTGGTACAGGTCGTTGGTCCAGCTCTGGCTCACGATTTCCTGCACGGGGTTGCGGGTGTAGGTCGTGGTCTGGTCCTGCGCGGTGCCGGTCAGGTTGTGCGCGAGACTGGCGAGCGCGCCTTGGGTGCTGTAGCCGTAGCTGGTGGTGGTGCCATTGCCGAGCGTGACCGTCGTGCGCCGCGACAAGTCGTCGTAGGCGTAGGTGGCCAGGTTGGTCGTGCCCAGTTCCTTGATCGCGCTCGGACGGTTGAGCGCGTCATAGGTGGTGGTGACGTAGAACGCGGTCTCGGGCCAGGTCAGTCGCGTGCGGTTGCCTGCCGGGTCGTACTGGTAGGCGAGCGTCTTGCCGCCGGCGGTGGTGCTGGTCAGGCGCCCGGCCGCATCCCACACGTAGGCCACGGTGTGGCTGTTGTCGGCGTACTTGGCCTGGGTGCGCCGGCCCAGCAGGTCGTAGGCGAAGGCGACGTTGTCCGCGGCCGTGGGGTAGCTGCGGCTGGTCAGGCGGTGCAGGTTGTCGTAGGCGAAGGTGACCGTCTCGCCGCTGCGCTTCCTGTGGCTCGTGAGGCTGCCGACGGCGTTGTAGCCGTACTGCTCGTAGTCGGTGGTCGATGAGGTGCCAACCGTGGTGGGGTGCGGGTAGCGCAGCTTCACCCGGCGGTCGTGGCCGTCGTATTCGTAGGTGGTGCGGTTGCCCTTGGCGTCGGTCAGTGTGACCGGCAGGCCGTTGGCGCTGTAGGTGGTGGTGGCGTAGGTTTGTGCCAGCGCCGTGCCGACCGCCCGCTTGACCTGGTGCACGCTGTCGTCGGCGTTGTACACCGTCTCGGTGACGCGGTTGCCGCCCTGCGCCGCGGGGAGCACCTCGGTGACGCGCATCAGGCGGTCGAGGTCGTCATAGGCGTAGTCGGTGACCGCGACCGGGGCGGCGGCTGTCGGGCAGGTGGTGGCCGCGGCCGTTACCGCCGGGCCCCAGGCCTTCAGAAGCTTGCCGGTGGCGCTGTAGCTGCGGCAGCTGACCAGCCATTGTGTGCCCAGCTGGGCCGCCGTGCGGATGAGCCGGCCGTCGTTGTCATAGCCAAAGCGCGTCTGCTTGCCCAGCGCGTCGGTCGTCTGCGTGATGCGGCGCTGCGCATCGAAGGCGTGCGTGGTGGTGTCGGTGACGTCCGTGCGCGGGCCGTTGACCTGGGTGAGGTTGCCCACCCCGTCGTAGGTGAAGGCGGTGGTCAGGTTGAGCTTGCCCGTGCCCGCGTCAGCCACGACCGTTTGCGGGACGTACTTGTTGGCCGTGTTGTAGGTGGTGGTGGTGACCACCGTGCCACTAGCGGTGGTCTTGCTGGTTTGCGAGGTCTGCAGGTAGAAGGTGGGGTAGCCGCTGGCGGTGTAGGCGGTGTAGCCGTAAGTGGTTTGCGGTTGCACGCCTGCGGCATCGGCCGGGGCGGTGACCGTCAAGGGGTTGCCTTGTGCGGTGTAGGTGTAGGTGGTGACCTTGCCCAGCGCGTCAGTGGCGCTGGCGACCTTGTTGAACGCGCTCTCGTAGGTGAAGTTGCTGGTCAGCATGGCCAGCCCCGAGCCGGGTTTGGCGATCTGGCGAACCTGGCTGACATTGTGCGTGCAGCGCTTGTCGGCGGCTGCGCACGGGGCGTCGTGGTAGCTGTATTCCAGTGCATTGCCTTCGGGGAAGGTCTTGCGCGTGAGCCGCCCCTGGCCGTCGTAGGTGTTGACCGTGCTGCGCCCGAGCGGGTCGATCGACTTCAGTTCCTTGCCGAAGGCATCAAAGTACGAGACCTTGCTGACGGCACCCGGCCCGACCTCTTCGGAACGCGAGCCGGCGAAGTAGTAGGTGTAGAGCTTGCCCGCCGCGTTGGTCTGGGTCTGCACCCGGCCCAGGGTGTCGTAGACGTTGGTGGCGAAGGCAACCGTTGGCGTGCTGGGGTAGAAGAACTTCGTCATCCGCCCCGGCAGGTCATACTGGTAGGTGGTGGTCTTGGCGGTGGCGTCGGTGTAGCTGGTGAGGTTGCCGTTGGCATCGAAGGCGTAGCCGATGCTGCGCGTGCCGTCGCTCACCGCGCTGATGCGCGCGCCGCTGTAGGTGAAGTTGAGCACCCGGCCCAGGCTGTTGGCGACCTGGGTGAGGTTGGCGCCGCTGTAGGTGAACTTGGCCTGGACGCCACTCGGGTGGGTGTAGGTGGCGAGCTTGCCGGCGCTGTTGAAGGCCAGCTTGGCGCGGTTGAGTGTTTCGTACTGGTAGGTGCCGTCACCTTGCTTGGTCAGCCGTGCGGCATTGCCCGGGGGCGGGTTGTAGCTGCCGTCGGGGAGCTTGACGAACACTTCGCCGTTCAGGCCTTGCTGCACCACCACGGTGTTGTTGATGAGTTGGTCGCCGAACCAGCGCTGGCCCAGCGTGGCAATGACCATCTTGTCGAGCGGCTTGGCAGCATCGGCCAGCAGGTCGAGCGCGACGAGCTTCTCGACCAGCGTGGGGACGGCGTCGAGCGCGGAGTCCTCGCCCATACCCTGGAAGCCGTCCGAGCCAACCCGGGTGCTGGCAGCCAGGCTGTGCGTCCAGCCCTTGCCAAGCGGACCGTCCTGGGTGCGGGCACCGGAGCTGTAGAGCTTGTTCAGCCCCAGGCTGAGCGGAAACTCGCCAACCCCGGTCTGGATGTCTTCGTTGGCGTAGAGGAAGCTGCCCGACGCGAAATCAATCGGGTCGTTGATCAGCTTCATGCCCACCTCGATCCAGTCCGACGGCGATTTTGCACCGTTGGCCGACTGAACTACGGTTGCCGCAGGGACGTTGCTGACGCCAAAGCCCCCCGCCAACCCACCGCCGATGATGGCGCCAATGCTCGTGCCGGTGCTGTTGATGGTGAAGTAGCCCGCGCCCGACCAGCTGTTCTCGGTCAGGTTGCAGCGGGCGGGCAGGATCAGCCGGTTGCCCGCGTTGATCTGGCTCTGGAAGGTAGCCAGCCAGGGCGAGCACGACACCAGGTTCGGTTGCACCACGCTGGCGTAGTTCGACGACTTGGCGTCGTAGATGCGGTCGTTGTTGGTGGCGGCGATGTCGATGAGCTTGACCGTCGACACGGCGCTTACGCCTGCGGTCTGCTGCACCGCGGTCGATTCGAAGATGCTCGAGTGCATCGCCGAGCTGTAGAAGACGGCTCGCTCCTTGGCGGCGTCAGCGCTTTGGCTGACGACACTCAACAGGTTGCCCGGCAGGTCGACGTAAGGGGCACCGCTATAGCCGGCGATGCCGATCTGGTGGTGGAAGAGCGTGTTGGTGCCGGCGAGCCGGTCGGTGATGTAGTCGGAGTGGTTCACCTGGGCGATCCAGGTGGCCGACAGCACTGCCAGCGAGGAACCGAGAACGACTTCGGAGGTGTCGGCACTGCCGGCGGCCTTGGCGGTGTCGAGCTGGCCGCGGTAGCGTTCAACCAGCCCACGTCCGGCCGGCCCCCAGCCGTTGCCGACCAGGAAGGTGCCCCCGGCCTTGATCGACTGCGTGAAGCTCTGGTTGGCGAAGGTGTTGCCGTAAGCGCCGTGGGTGACGTTGAAGGTGACGTTGCCCACCGTGCCCGGCGTCACCGCGGTGCCAGTGGCCTGCGCGACGCCATCGAGCATGAGCACGGGCTGGTTCGAGCCGTTGTAGGTGAGCGTGAGACGCTTGCCGTAGAGGGCGTCGGAGGTGTAGCTGCGATCGATGCCTTGGTAGCGGATGCGCAGCGTCGGGCTGTAGTTGGCCGGAATCGTCGCCCACTCGGTGAGTGCGACGGCCGTGTCCTGGTAGGGCAGCGTGGTCTGGCGCAAGGCGCCGCCCGTGTGCGGGGCCACCGTCTTGCCGCCGATCACGTCGTCGAGCGTGCCCGCCGGCAGGTTGGTGCGCAGGTGTGTGGCCAGGGTGTTGGCGTAGGTGGTGAGGGTGTTGCGGATGTTGGTCCGGTTGATGCCCTGGACGTAGTCCGCGGTGATCGTGGCGCCACTCTTGGCCGCGGTGAGGTAGCTGCTGGCGTTGTAGCCGCTGGCGGTGGCGAGGTTGATGCCGCTCTTGTGGACGTGCGACTTGAAGCTCGGGTCGAAGTAGTAGTTCGTGCCGCCGATGTTGACCTTCACCCACACGTGGTCGAACTTCATGCTGTGCAGCGCAGCGGTCGAGCCCGGGCAGCTGCCCGCCGCGGTCGCCGTGACCGAGGCCACCGGGATCTGGGCGTTGCCGAAGAGGTTCAGGACCGCGCAGACGTTGGCGGTGTCGACACCGAGCCAGTCCTGCACCTGCGCAGCGGTCAGGTTGATGCGTCCGCGCACGTGGTTGGCGGTGAAGCCCGCCTGGCGCAGCAGCTGCACCATCAGCGTGGCCTGGTCGAAGGCGGTGCCCTGATTGTCGAGCAGCGCGCCGATCGCCCCTTTCTGGATACCCCATGTGGGGTAGTAGGCGATGTTGTTGCGGACGTACTCGTAGATGAGATCGGGGTCGTTCTTGAGCGCGCGCGCGAGTTCGGCGATGGAGGCCGGGCCGCTCGGTGCGGTGTCGCCCGCCACGCGGGCCGCCGACAGCGTCATCTCGCCCTCGACCGAGGCGCCACGCTCGATATCTTGCACAACGCCCTGGTTCAGATCCTTGGGCAAGGCCCGCCCCCGGATCGCACGCTCGGATTCTTCGGGAGTGACCGGTGCGAGGATGACCCGATTGACCCCGGGACCGTGCTCGATGCGCTCGAGCTGCCCACCGCGTGCCGCCTGCGCCCGGCCTGCAGCACGCGCTGTGTCGGGCGTTGCGGCCACCGCCGGCAACCCCTGGCCGAACTGGATATTGCCTTCGGCCAGCGCCGTGCCCGAGAACAGCCCGGCCACGAGCATGGCCAGCATGCCCGCGCGATGCGGACCCCAATTGCGTTCAAACATGATCGAACTCCCGAACAGGCGCACGCAAGATGTCACGTTTATTACATTGACATCGAACCAGGGCGTGCAAGGACGCGCGACCCAACGGACGGGTCGCTCGAAACCACGGTGGAAAGACAGACAGAGGCGAGCGGCGCGCGGCCGCGGACGATCAGGGCACGCCCGTGGTGACACGGCTGAGGCGATTGCCCGCCGCGTCGTACGTGTAGGTGATGACGACGCCGTTACTGTAGGTGGCCGTCTTGAGCCGGCCCAGCGTGTCGTAGGTGTAGCTCACCGAACCGGCCAACGCCGGTACCGCAAGCCCCAGCATGGCCGCGACAGCCATGAGACGAATCCCCGCGCCCACCGTCGGCGTGCGCTTGCTGCGTTGTTTCCCGCTCATCGGCCCCGCTCCTCACCAAACTGACTTCGACACACTCACGCTCGTCACAGGATTCGACTACACTCTGACGACATAAGCGGATTGCATGCGTCAATTGTTGTGGGCAAAAATCCCAATGTCAACCTCTATTCCAAATTAAATATTTGTTTAGGATGCATGACAGAAGCCGCGCCCCGGCACAACGCGCCCAGCCAACTGCCCTGATACCGACCTTGCGGGACGCGCTCGGCGCCTCTTGGCGCTGGTGGCGGACCGAGATGGATTGGCTCATCGCACCGATTGCGAGGCGCGTCTTCGGGGTTCGGGCACCACTGACGTTGGTGACGGATGCGGCTGGAAAACTTGCGCTGTCCGAGCTTGATAGCGAAGTGGACTCAGGCTGGGAGGCTGTCTGCACGGGGCGACAAGTGATCGTTCTGCTGCATCCGGCACACGTTATGCGCTTGACTTTGACACTGCCTCGATCAGCACGCGGAGATCTGCGCGCTGCCGTGCGCTACCGGATGGCGGTCGAGGCGCCGGTTGACGAGTCTGCGCTGTACTTCGACGTCGGGGACATTACGGGAGCGCCCGCGCGCGATGAGATCAGGGTTGAAGTTGCCCTCTGCAAGCGCGCGCTTGTCGCCGAGCTCGAGGCGGCTATCGAACGTGCCAAGGCCCGTGCTTGCGTGGTCGGCTTCTCGCCCGCAGGTTCGACGTCACCCAAATTCAAGTTCCACGCTTCACGAGGCATGCAACGGAGCCGGTCTGCAACGCGGATCAACCGGTGGCTATTCATCTCGGCTGCATGCATCGTACTGACGGCCGGTCCGGCGCTGTTCGCCCATGCATCATGGCTCGGGGTTCGTGCCCAGTCCGAGATTGAAGCAAGGCGAGCCAAGCAAGGCAATGTCATACAGCTTGCCGAGGTTAACGCTCGCATCATTGCCATACGCGAGCAGCTCGCTCAGGCTCAACGCTCGTCAGGCGCCCTGCGGGTCATGGAGGATATTGCGACCCACTTGCCCAAACAGGCGTGGATCAGCCGGCTGGAGTATGAGTCAGGGCGACTCAAACTCTCCGGCTATGCCGCAGACCCTGCTGCAACTGCACGGGCGCTCGAGCAGGCTGCCAGCCTGACCAGCGTGAAACTGGAGTCGGTTTCACGGCCGGATGGCGGGGCTGACGGCGTGAGCGTGCCGCAGTTCGCCTTGAATGCGATCGTTGGCAGGGAACGGAGCCGATGACGACGGTGCGGACAATGGCGCAACGTTCATTGGCGATCGTCGTCACGGTCTTGCTGTTTGTCGGCGGCTGGACGCTTGTGCTGCAACCGCTCTATGGCCTGCCTGTGACCGCAATCGAACGGCTGAATGACACGCGCTTCGAGCTTGCACGCCTGCAGGCATTGGCGTCGGAGAGCGGAGACCTCACCGCTGACGATGTAGACCGGCTCGAGCAATCCGTGGCCCCATTGATCTTCTCCTCCCCAAAAGACGGCGCCGCATTCGTTGCCGCGGTCGACTCACTGATCCGTAGCGCAAACGTTCAGTTGCTGGAACTCAGGACGGCGGATCCCACGAAAGTGGCGAACCTGACCCGCTTCACGATCGACGTGCGAATGACTGCATCTGAAGAGGCATTGATTGGCTTGCTGATTGCGGCTGAACGTCATCGACCACTGCTTCTTATCGAGCGGGCGGTGGTGACGACGACGGCTTCGATGATCGACAACAGTTCGACTCCGGTTTCCGCAGAGTTGCGGGTAAGTGCCTTTGCGGGAAAAAACGACCAGCCGAGTGAAGGTGAAGCCCGTGCTCGATAGGCAGACGGTCTCCTTGCTGCTTATCAACGTCTGTGTGGGCTCGTTATCCGTGATCGCCCATTCGGTTCTACTGGAGGCGCCGGACGATCTGCCCGCTACGCGCGCGAGCGTTCCGGCTGCTGCCGAGACGTCGCTTGTCTTGATGGAAACGGTGCCCAACGCGCTTGAACAAACCCTGTTGTTCTCCCCTTCGCGGACCCGCTTGGCCCCGGCACCTGCCGAGCCGGAGGCAAGCCCCGGCGCGACGCTTCCCCGCTTGGTCGGCATCATGATCGACGGCCATAAGCGAACTGCTTTGCTCGAGCTGGAATCCACCGCTTCGAGAAAAGTTGTCGCCGAGGGTGATCTGTTTGACGGGTGGGTTGTGATGGCAATCGCCGCCCACGCTGTCCGGCTGCAGGGTCGATCGAGCAATGAGGATAAGTCCCATGCCGCCCCGAGCGTCGAGATCCGACTCAGGCAACTCATTCAACCCTCACAAGACCCAGAACAATGAACAAGTGGCATCGACTCCTTTTGGGGATCGCCGTATCGACGGGGTTGAGTGCGTGCTCCACGACACCTCCTGTCGCACCTACCCGCCTGTCGACGTGGAAGATCGTTCCAGCGGAGCCCATGAAGGCAAGCCCGGATACTGGGCCATCTCTTCCGAGTGCGGCAGAAGACGCGTCAAGAATGACCACGGAGTTCTACAAGTCTGGTCGCAGCGAATCTACGGTGCCCCGCGAGGGAACACCTGGCATCCCTGACACAGGTGAACGCTTCGAGCTCAACTTCAATGAGGCCGATATCCGTGGCGTGATCGACGCTGTGCTCGGAGACATGCTCAAGCTCGACTATGTTGTCTCGCCAGCGGTGGAGGGGCGCATCACCCTGCGCACAAGTCGCCCTGTGTCCAAGGCCTCTTTGCTGTCGGCCCTGGAGGCTGCACTGGGTTCCGTTTCGGCAGCCTTGCTAAGGGATGGTCAAACTGTAAACGTGGTGCCCTGGAGCGAGGCTCCGCAGCGGGTTCGCCCTGCACAACGCCTTGCCTCGGCGATGCCTCCTGTTCCGGGCTACGCGGTGGAGATCATTCCACTTCGTTACGTGAACGCGAACGACATGCAGGCGATTCTAGATTCATTCGTCCCAAAAGGGACCGTCCTTCAGGCAGACACCCATCACGGGCATCTTGTCGTGGCGGGCAGCAGCCAGGACCGTGGCGCCATTCTGCGTACTGTCGAGAATTTCGACGTCGATTGGCTAAGCGGCATGACGTTCGCGCTCTACAAGCTTGCTCAGAGCCGGCCGGAGACCATCGTTGCGGAACTGCGGGAGATATTCCAGGGCAAACTCGACCTTTTTACGACCCGAATCCGCCTCGTGCCGCTCGAACGCATGCAGGCCGTGCTTGGCGTTGCTCGCAACAAGGCTGATCTCGAACTGCTAGGCGAGTGGATTGGGCGGCTTGATGTCTCGAAAGCCGGTGCACAGCGCATCTTCGTCTATAACGTTCAGAATGGTAACGCGAAGGACTTGGTGACATCGCTCCGGCAGGTGCTGACTGGGGAAATGCAGACTACAGCGACTACCAGCCCATCGACGTCCTCGTTGCCGCAGCCGCAGATGCCCGGCTTGCCATCGCCCTCGATATCGCCCTCAGCATCGGGCCCCCAGGCGAACATTGGCAGGCTGGTGGCGATCGAGGAGAACAACTCGTTGATGTTTTACGGCACTGAGGACGAGTTCCGTGTGATCCAGGAAGCGCTCAAGCAGATCGACGTGTTACCGCGCCAGGTCATGATCGAAGCGTTTCTGGCCGAGGTGACCCTGAACAACAACCTGCGCTATGGCGTGCAATGGTTTTTCGACTCGAGTGAGAACACCGTGACCCTGAGTGCGACCGACACCGGCTCGGTCGCTTCGCAGTTCCCGGGTTTCTCTTATGTGTATTCGGGGAAGGCAAATGCACGCATCGTCCTCAATGCCCTGCAATCCAAGACGGAAGTGAAGATCCTCTCGGCGCCCAAGATATCCGTGCTGAACAACCAGAAGGCAAGCCTGCAGGTGGGCGACCAAGTGCCCATCGTGACGCAGACTTCTCAGGGCACGGACGCGGGCGGCGCTCCGATCATCAGCACGATCCAGATGCGCGACACGGGGGTTATCCTGGAGGTGACGCCCCGGGTCAATGACAATGGGAATGTGATCCTTGATGTCATGCAGGAAGTGAGCGAGGTTGCTCAAACCACCTCTTCTGGCATCGACTCGCCGACCATACAGCGAAGGAAGATCCACAGCGTCGTCGCGACGCGCGACGGCTTCACGGTGGCGCTCGGCGGCTTGATCCGAGAGAGTGGCGGTGTCGGAAACAGCGGCATCCCATTGCTCAAGGACATGCCCGTGGTCGGCAACCTGTTCAGGAACAACACCTCCGATACTCGCCGCACCGAGCTGGTGGTCTTGCTCGTTCCGCATGTGATGCGCAATCAGATGGAAACCCAGTCGGTCGTCGATGCGCTGGTTGACGGCCTCGATGCAGCTTCCCAGCTCGCCGAGCATGCACGCCCACTCGTGCGGCCTCGTGCGCAGTAAAGGCTTTGTCCTCCTGCATACGTTGTGGCTACTTCTCGTAGCGGCAACACTTGTTGCCGGCTCGATGGCCACGGTCTTCTATTCGACCGAGGAGCTTGCGATTTCGGAACAGCGGCTCAGCATGGACCTTGCGCACGAGTCTGCCGTCGAGTTGGTCATCCACGACATTCTGGTCAACGGCAACCGAAGCCCCTGGATCGGCGACGGCGTCGTCACCCGGGACGTGAAGATCGCGGAGCGGGTGATCGGGGTTTCGGTTCAGCAGGCCACAGGACTCGTGGATCCGCTGACGTCCGATCCGAAGGTGCTCGACCGCCTGCTGGAACGCCTTGCTTTAGCCCCCTTGAGTCAAGGCTCCTCGGCCGAGAGATCAGCGATTGGAGCTCGCCCTGCCACCTACGCAGACCTTCAGGCAATGCTCGGCCTCGACCATGAGCGGTTTACCTGTCTATACCCGCACGTTACGCTTTACTCGAGCCGTGCAGAGCCGGACGAGCGGTATGCGTCGAGCCATCTTGCCGACCTTATCGGACTGAGATCTGGTCCGCTGGGCGAGCGCTCAATCCTGACTGACAGTCCTGTCCACAGCGTCGTTGGCAGGACGTTTCGTGTGAATGCGCTTGCCACCAACGAGCAAGGTGATGCTGCCGGGCTCTCCATCGAAGTCACGATCACCGGCCAAATCGATCCCAGCCATCTTGTTAGAAGCCGGAAACGCATCGCAACCGCAGCAGGAAAAACCATGAGGTGCGACAAGCACACGTAACGACGGGCGATCCCGAGACAACCGAACTGTGCACAAGTCCGCTCGGCAGTCCTTCGGCAACAACTTGCCGTTTGCACAGTTTTTCTGGGGGCCTACAACCGCCCGTTGTCCTTCTCCGCTGCGCTTACAATCATTGAAAGGTGCTTGAGCAAGCTCTGCGTCAATTGGTGAATGCTCGGCTCCCTAACCTGCACTACCAAAGCCGCGCTTTGGGCGTTCTGCTCCTCAATAATTGCCAGTTGACGAAGCGCCACGCCGCGCTCGATAACCTCGGCGAAGCACGCCCTGCGCTGGCGCACACGTCCTGCCTCATCAGAGAACAGCAGTTCCGGAAGCACCTCTCCATCCTCATCGACAGCAACCGCCAGCGAAAACACCGGGACAGCCCTCTCTTTGGGGTCTATCACCCGGATCGTTCTGTCCTTCTTGCCGCTTGCCGTGATCTCGCGACGAATCCGGGTCAGTGTCTTACGTACGAAGTGGGGTAGCGGAGGCTTCTTTTGCATCGGCGGACCAGCCTCGGGTTGCGTAGCCAAATCAATCCCGGCTGCATCCGATGAACCATCCGGCTCGCCAAACGCGACCTGCTCGATGCTGCCGTTGCTGCGTATCAAGAAAACCTCAGCGCTTGCAAAGCTCTCGATTTTCTCCTTCCAGACCGGTTTGCGCAGAAGGTCCGGAAAGCGCCTCTTGGTCGTAAAACCTCCGGAATGCTGCGACTTACGAGCACTGGGATCATCATCGACCGTCTTTGTTCGGAGCGAGATCTCGCTTACGTGACGAACGCCAGTCGCGTTCCGGCTACTTTCCGGGCTTCGTGCGCCTTGGGCGTTGCGCCGGGACGTTTCATAGGAAAGGGATCGAAACGGGAAGGCGTGCGAGCAGGAGCGAAGTTGATAAGCCAGGAACGTGGCTCTTGGTTCATCGCCAAAGGGCAACCAAACGCCAGTTACAGCGAGGTTCGTCTCGCCCTCGAACGGAAAGCCGGTATACGGGTAGGCCACCTGTCCACTTGCCGCAGCTTTCTGGCAGGAAATGTGGATGCCAGCCGCCGAGCGCCAGGCGAGTCGATCGCCAGCCATCCTGCCGACATCCGAGGCCGACGCCCCGGATATCCCGGGAGCGAGGACAAGGTGCATGTGCCGGGAGCCTGGATCGAACGATTTGCTCGACCACAGCGCCTCCGCGTTGAGCGGCATGGAAAAGAGCCGTTGGAGCAGGTTGCTCGACGAGCCGAAGTAGAAGCGGATGATCTCCACGCAAGGGATCAGCAGCCTGCGGTCGCCCCCCAACGAAACCGCCACGCAGTAAGCCTGCGTGTGAGGCCGATGCCACGGGTGGGCATGCAGTGGAATCAGAAATTTTTCGTCTACCGCCAGACCTGCTTTAACGAAGCTGGTGGTACCGGGCACGATCTGGACGCTTCGAAAGGTTTCGGCATGGTAACTCGGCGAGGCGATCAAACGACCGCCCTGCCACAGATCACCGATCGCCAGCAACGGCAATACCGCAACGGGCGCCCAGACCTCCCTCTGGTGCATGTGATCCGTGCCGCCAGGCTGCAAAAGCGCCTCAGCGTCATTCGGCTCGCACCGCAGCGGCGAAATCGCCACCTTGATGCTGGGTTGGGCGTAGCGTCGAACACTCCCGGGGTAGGCGCACTCGCCGAACCAGTCAAGACGCCAGACTCGTTCGTCCGGCGTCAGACTGGGGAAATTCGGGAGTGGGCTCATGGCCTGCAAATTTGCACGGATCGATGTTAATTTGCAGCGATCGATGTAAATTAGCTTTTATCGGTGGAATTTACAACCACCCCGGCGCCGTGCGCCTGCTGGTCGGCCCAGTAGCTCGAGCGCACCATCGGGCCGCAGGCGGCGTTCTTGAAGCCCATCTTCAGCGCTTCGGTCTCGAACATCTTGAAGGTGTCCGGATGCACGTAGCGCAGCACCGGCAGGTGGCCGCCGGAGGGCTGCAGGTACTGACCGATGGTGAGCATCTCGACGTCGTGCGCGCGCATGTCGCGCATCACCTCGAGGATCTCCTCGTCGGTCTCGCCCAGGCCCACCATCAGGCCCGACTTGGTCGGCACCTCGGGGTGGCGGGCCTTGAACTCCTTGAGCAGCTTCAACGAATAGGCGTAGTCCGACCCCGGACGGGCCTGCTTGTACAGGCGCGGCACGGTCTCGAGGTTGTGGTTCATGACGTCGGGCGGCGCGGCGTCGAAGATGTCGAGCGCAATCTCCATGCGACCGCGGAAGTCCGGCACCAGCACCTCGATGCTGGTCTTGGGCGAGGCGGCGCGTGTCTCGCGGATGCAGTCGACGAAGTGCTGGGCGCCGCCGTCGCGTAGGTCGTCGCGGTCCACCGAGGTGATCACCACGTAGTTCAGCCGCATCGCGGCGATGGTCTTGGCGAGGTCGGCGGGCTCGTTGGGGTTGAGCGGGTCGGGTCGGCCATGGCCGACGTCGCAGAAGGGGCAGCGCCGGGTACAGATGTCGCCCATGATCATGAAGGTGGCCGTGCCCTTGCCGAAACATTCATGGATGTTCGGGCAGGAAGCTTCCTCGCACACGGTGTGCAGCTTGTGCTCGCGCAGGGTTTCCTTGATCTCGTTGAAGCGCTCGGCCTCCTGACCGGCGCCGAGCTTGATGCGGATCCAGTCGGGCTTCTTGAGGCGTTCGGCGGGGACGATCTTGATCGGGATGCGGGCGGTCTTGTCGGCGCCGCGCTGCTTGCGCGCAGGGGTTTCCATGGTCGCGTTCTCTGTAGGTTCCGGGTGGGAATGGGGGATTATGAACCGGGTCGCGTTGATTCGACAGTCTGCGCGGCCTGATGTGCCGCATCCGTGTCGACCGCGCCCGGTGGCAGCAGGTGCTGCAGATGCGCAAGCAGGCGTTCGCCCACCTGCTCGACGTCGGCTTCGATGCCGAAGTCCTTCATGCGGATGGTCTTGAGGCCCTCGTAGCCGCAGGGGTTGATCCAGCCGAAGGGGGCGAGATCGGCGTCGACATTGATCGCCAGGCCGTGGTAGCTGCAGCCGTTCTTCACCCGCAGGCCGAGGGCGGCGATCTTGTCGCCGGCGATATAGACACCGGGGGCGCCGTCCTTGCGTGCGGCATCCAGACCATACTCGGCCAGGGTGTCGATGATCGCCTGCTCCATCAGGTGCACCAGCTCGCGCACCTTGAGCCGGCGCCGGTGCAGGTCCAGCAGCAGGTAGGCCACCAGCTGGCCGGGGCCGTGGTAGGTGATCTGGCCGCCGCGGTCGATGTGCACCAGCGGGATGGCGGCCGGGTTCTGCAGCAGGTGCTCGGGCTTGCCGGCCTGGCCGAGGGTGTACACCGGCGGGTGCTGCAGCAGCCAGATCTCGTCGGGCGTGTCGGCGCCGCGTCCGGCGGTGAAGGCACGCATGGCCTCGAGCGCCGGCGCGTACTCCACCATGCCGAGGCGCTTGACGATCACAGCACCACCTTGACCATCGGATGCGAGGTCAGCTCGCGGTACAGCGCGTCGACCTGCGCCTGCGACAGGGCGCGGAAGGTGCAGGTCACGGCCAGGTAGTTGCCCTTGCTCGACGGGCGCATCTCCGCCCCGGCGGGGTCGAAGTCGGGCGCGTGGCGCAGCACCACCTCGATGACCGCCTGGGCAAAGCCATCGACGCGCGCGCCCATGACCTTGATGGGGAAATCGCAGGGGTATTCGATCAGCGTCTGGCGCGTCGGCGCGCCCTGGGTGTCAACCATTTCGCATCACCGTGTGCTTGAAGTCCTGATACCAGGCCACCATCTGCCGCGCCATCGGGCCCGGCGTGCCAGCGCCCACCGGACGGCCGTCGAGCGCGGTGATCGGCAGCACTTCCTTGGTCGACGAGGTCATCCACAGCTCGTCCGCGCTGCGCACTTCCGCTTCCAGCACCTCGCGCACCGCATGTTTCATGCCGTGACTGCGGGCGAGCTCGAGCACCACGTCGTAAGTGATGCCGGGCAGCATCAGGTGGCTCTTGGGCGGCACCAGCAGCACGCCGTCCTTGCACACGAAGATGCTCGAGGCCGCGCCCTCGGTCAGGAAGCTGTCGCGGAACAGCACGGTCTCGGCACAGCCATGGTCGATGGCGTGCTGGCGCAGCAGGCAGTTGGCCAGCATCGACACCGTCTTGAGGTCGCAGCGCAGCCAGCGGATGTCGGCCGCACTGACCGCAGCCACGCCGCTGGCGAGCTGCTCGGCGCTCGGGGTGAGCAGCGGCTCGCTCATCAGGAACACCGTGGGCATGACCTCGGGGCCGGGGAAGGCGTGGTTGCGCCTGGTGTCGGCGCCGCGCGTCACCTGCAGGTACACCGACTGGTCCGGCCACGGATTGCGCGCCACGATCTCGCCCACGATGGCCTGCCATTCGGCCGTGCTGTGCGGGTTGTGCAGCCGCATCGCGGCCAGCGTGCTGGCCAGGCGGGCGATGTGCTGGTCGAGGCGGAAGGCGCGCCGCGAGTACACCGGGATGACCTCGTAGGCGCCATCGCCGAACAGGAAGCCGCGATCCATCGGCGACACGCGCGCCTCGGCGAGCGGCAGGTATTGTCCATTGACGAATGCGGTGGTCACGTCGGCCTCCTCGGACTCGGGTGCGCGCAGGCTCACAGGCGCTTGAACAACATCACGATCGCATCCCACAGGCGACCGAAGAAGCCGGCGACCGGGACGTCCTGCAGGGCCACCACCGGGTACTGGCCGAGCGGCCGGCCGTCGATGGCGAGGGCGAGCGTGCCCACTTCCTGGCCCTTCTCGATCGGCGCCACCAGCGGCTGGCGGCTCTCGAGCGTGACCTGGATGCGGTCGGCCGCCTCGCGCGGCAGCGACAGCATGAAGTCGCGGGTGAAGCCGACCGGCAGCTCGTTCGCCTTGCCCTTCCAGACGCGGAATTGCGACAAGGCCTCGTCGGCGCCGTACAGCTTCACCGTGTCGTAGAACTGGAAGCCGAAGTTGAGCAGCTTGAGCGACTCCTGCGCGCGCACCGTATCCGAGGCCGCGCCCAGCACCACCGAGATCAGGCGGCGCGGGCCGCGCTCGGCGGTCGACACCAGGCAATAGCCGGCGGTGCTGGTGTGGCCGGTCTTCATGCCATCGACCGTCGGGTCCATGTACAGCAGGCGGTTGCGGTTGGGCTGGCGGATGTTGTTGTAGGTGAACTCGCGCATCGAGTACAGGCTGTAGTACTCGGGGAACTCGCGGATGATCGCGCTGGCGAGGAGGGCGAGATCGTTGGCGGTGGTGTAGAGCTGCGGATCGGGCAGGCCGGTGGAGTTGGTGAAATGGGTGTTGCGCATGCCCAGGCGCTGGGCCTCGCGATTCATCAGCGCGGCGAAGGCTTCCTCGCTGCCGGCGATGAGCTCGGCGATCGCCACGCAGGCGTCGTTGCCCGACTGCACGATGATGCCCTTGATCAGTTCATCGACGGTGACCTCCTTGCGCGGCTCGATGAACATGCGCGAGCCCTCCATGCGCCAGGCGCGCTCGGACACCGGCACCACCTGGTCGGCGGCGATGGTGCCCGCTTTCAGCGCCGAGAAGGTCAGGTAGGCCGTCATCAGCTTGGTCAGCGAGGCCGGCTCGATGCGCGTGTCGGCATCCTTGGCGACCAGGGTCTGGCCAGTGGCGTGGTCGACCAGCACCCAGGCATTGGCGGCAAGCGCCGGCGGTGGCACCGACTGCGCGAGCGCAGACAGGGAAAACAGTGAGACGAAAACGGCGATCAGAAAACGCATGACGAAACCCGGGGAAATGAAGAGGAAGCAGCGCGCGGCGCGCCAGCAGGGGGCGGACAGGACCGAGGACGGCGCACGGCCCGGCGCGAACGCCCAATTATAGGCGCCGGCCCCGCACAGACCCAAAATGAAAGGCTTTGTTGCAACCCGGCCATCGACAAGACTCAGCGCACCACCACGAAGGGCTTGAGCTTGAGCAGCGTGCCCATGCGCTCGGCCGCGCTGCGCGCCGCATCGACCGAGTCGTAGGGGCCAGCATGCAGGCGGAAGCGCTCGCCGTCGGCGAACAGCTCGAAGCGCTCGGCCAGTGCGGCCGCGCGGTCCTGCACGGTGTCGCGAAAGCCCTCGGCGTTGGCATAAGAGGAGAACGCGCCCAGCTGCAGGAAGATGCCGCCGCTGGCCGATGCGACCGGCGGCGCCAGGCCCTCGGCGGCGCCGGCCACCGGTGCGGCAGCGAGTGCCGTGTCAGCCGCCGCCCTGTCCGCCGCGACCGCATTGGCGGCCGGCGCCGCCGGTGCCGCGGGAGCCGCGGGAGCCGCGCTGGCGACGGTCACCGGCGGCGGGGTCAGCGGCTCCAGGGCGCGCGCGGCCAGCGGCGGCTCATCGGCCGCCACCAGGCCCTCGTTGCCACGCCCACGCAGCGGCGGTACCGGTCGCGCGCTGGCCACCAGTGGTGCCTCGTCGGGCAGGATCTGCTCGACCTCGACCTGCGCGCTGCCGGCATTGATGTAGCCGAGGCGATGCGCGGCGGCATACGAGAGGTCGATCACCCGGCCGCGCAGGAAGGGGCCGCGGTCGTTGACGCGCACCACCACCGAGCGGCCGTTGGCGATGTTGGTGACGCGCGCATAGCTCGGGATCGGCAGCGTCGGGTGCGCGGCGGTCATCGCATACATGTCGTAGGGCTCGCCGCTCGAAGTCGGCCGGCCATGGAAGCGCCGCCCATACCAGCTCGCATGCCCGCGCTGACGGAAGGCCCGCAGCTCCGTTTCCGGTACGAAGCTCTGCCCCATCACGTGATAGGGCCGATTGGCAAAGCGATGCAGCGGCTCGGCACGCGGCTCGGCGTCGGGGATGCTGTCGAGGTGCTCGGGCAGCACGTCGTCGGGGCCGTCGTCGAGGTAGTAGCCACCGCCGCGCGTCGTGGGCGCGCGCGCGGCGGTCTCGGCCGCGGGGGCACTGGCGGCCGGCTCGGCGTCACGCTTGGGCGCCGAGCCGCAGGCCGTCATCAGGCCGGCGGCGAGCACCAGCGCAAATGGGAGGGCGCCGAAGCGGTGGCGCCGCAGGGTGTGCTTGATCTTTGGCGTTCGATTCATCGTTTCATCCGGGAATCAGGTCTTGTCCGCAAATCGGCTGCGCTGGATGCTCATCAGGATGCCGATGCCCAGACAGAGCGTGACGAGCGCAGTTCCACCGTAGCTGATGAAGGGCAGCGGCACCCCCACCACGGGCAGGATGCCGCTCACCATGCCCATGTTCACGAAGGCATAGGTGAAGAAGATCATCGTGATCGCCCCCGCCAGCAGGCGCGAGGCATGGGTCGGCGCATTTGCCGCGATGTGCAGGCCGCGCAGCAGCAGCAGCGCATACACGCACAGCAGGGCGATCGCACCGACCAGGCCGAACTCCTCGGCCAGCACGGCGAAGATGAAGTCGGTGTGGCGCTCGGGCAGGAAAGCGAGGTGGGTCTGGGTGCCGTCCATCCAACCCTTGCCCATCAGGCCGCCGGAGCCGATCGCAATCGTCGACTGGATGATGTGAAAGCCCTTGCCGAGCGGATCGCGCGTGGGGTCGAGCAGGGTACACACGCGCTGCTTCTGGTATTCGCGCAGCACCTGCCAGTCGACCTCGGGCTGACACAGGGTGTCGCCGAAGGCGACGATCGAGCCCAGGCCGATCACGCCAGCGACCACCACCGGGATGATCAGCTTCCACGACAGTCCGGCAAAGAAGATCACGTACAGGCCCGATGCCGCCACCAGCAGGCTGGTGCCGAGATCGGGCTGGATCAGGATCAGTCCGATCGGGACCACGAGCAGCAGGCCGGCGACGACGAAATCGAGAAAGCGCGTCTGGTTCTCACGCTGCTGGAAGAACCAGGCCAGCATCAGCGGCATGGCAATCTTCATCAGCTCGGAGGGCTGGATGCGCGCCACGCCCAGATCGAGCCAGCGCTGGGCGCCCTTCGACACCTCGCCGAACAGGTCGACCGCGACCAGCAGCAACACCCCCAACACATAGAGCGGCACCGCCAGCGACAGCAGGCGCTGCGGCTTGAGCCAGGCCAGCAACCACATGCCGGCGAGCGCGACGGCGAAGTGCGTGAGCTGCGAATCGACCCGCTCGGGCGAGGCGCTCTGCATCAGCACGTGCGCGCTCGCGAGCAGCACGCCCAGCAGCAGCAGCAGGATGGGGTCGATCGGGCGCAGGAAGGCGCGCGCCAGGGCCAGGGGGTTGAAGCGGGTCTCGTTCATCGCGCGCTCCTGGCCGGCGGGACGGGCGCCATCGTTCCAACCGCAGGCTGGGCCGGGGGCGCGGGCGATGGGGGTGGCGATTGAGGTGATGACGGGGGCAGCGCCGGCAGTGCAGCGCCATCGAGCACCGCTCCCTCGATGCCGGTGTCGGCGTCCACCGACTCGCTCGCGTCCTCGTCCTCAGGCGCGGGGGCGCCGGCGCGCTGGTTGAGGAGGTAGTAGTCGATCACCTGGCGCGCGATCGGCGCCGCCGACTGCGAACCGAAGCCGCCGTTCTCGACCAGCACGGCGAGCGCGATCTTGGGGTTCTCGGCCGGCGCATAGGCGACGAACCAGGAGTGGTCGCGCAGGCGTTCGCGCACGTTCTTCTCGACGTAGCGCTGGCCACGCAGCGAGAACACCTGCGCGGTGCCGGTCTTGCCGCCGACGCTGTAGGGCGCGCCCTGGAAGGCGCGGCGGCCGGTGCCGCTCTTGTTCACGTCGACCATCGCATCGAGCACCGACTTCAGGTGCGCCTGCTGCAGCGGGATCTCGCGCAGCGGCTCGGGCTCGACCGCACGGCGCTCGCCGGTGCGCGAATCGACCACGTACTTGACCACATGCGGGCGGAACAGCTTGCCGTCGTTGACCAGGGCCGCCATCGCGTTGGCAAGCTGCAGCGGCGTGAAGGCGTTGTAGCCCTGGCCGATGCCGACCGAGATCGTCTCGCCTGCGTACCAGCGCTGCTGCTCGGGCTTGCGGAAGCGGCTGCGCTTCCATTCGGGCGAGGGCAGCACGCCGGTCGCCTCGCCCGGCAGGTCGATGCCCGTGCGCTCGCCAAAACCGAAGGGCGCCATGAAGCCGGCGATGCCCTCGATGCCGAGGTCGTTGGCAAGCTGGTAGTAATAGGTGTTGCACGACACCACGATGGACTTGTGCAGGTCGACCGTGCCGTGGCCGCCGATCTTGTCGTCCATGAAGCGGTGGCCGCCGAAGTTGAAGTAGCCGATGTCGCGGATCGCCTGGCGGGCGGTGCGCTTGCCGGTCTCGAGCCCGGCGAGCGCCATGAAGGGCTTGTAGGTGGAGCCCGGTGGATAGGTGGAGTAGATCGCCCGGTGCAGCAGCGGATGGTCGGGCGACTCGTTGAGCGCGCGCCAGTCCTGGGTCGAGATGCCATCGACGAACAGGTTGGGGTCGTAAGTCGGCATCGACACCAGGGCGAGCACGCCACCGGTCGCCGGCTCGATCGCCACCAGCGCGCCGCGGCGTTCGCCGAAGGCGGTCTCGGCCACGCGCTGCAGCTCGATGTCGAGCGTGAGCTCGAGGTCGTTGCCCGAGCTCGCCGGCGTGTGCGACAGCGCACGCACGGCACGGCCGCTGGCGTTGACCTCGACCTGCTCGACGCCGGTGATGCCATGCAGCTCGGTCTCGTAGGACTGCTCCAGCCCGGCCTTGCCCATGTGCAGCGTGCCGCGGTAGTTGGCCGTCTCGCCGCGCTCCTCGATGCGCTCGACGTCGCGCTCGTTGATGCGGCCGATATAGCCGACGACGTGGGACGCGGTCGTGCCCTGCGGGTAGTCGCGCAGCAGGCGGGCACGGACGTCTACGCCGGGCAGGCGGTAACGCTGCGCCACCACGCGCGCCACCTCCTCGTCGGTGAGTCGGCTGCGTACCGGCACGCTCTCGAAGTTGCGGCTCTCTTCGAACAGCTTGCGGAAACGGCGCAGGTCGCGCGGCTCGATCGGCACCAGGCTGGCGAGCTCGGCCAGCGTGCCCTCGAGGTCGCGCACCTCGGACGGCATGATCTCGAGCGTGTAGGTCGCGTAGTTGCGCGCCAGCACCACGCCCTGGCGGTCGACGATGGTGCCGCGATGCGGCACTACCGGCAGCAGCGCGATGCGGTTGTCCTCGGCGCGGGTCAGGAAGTAGTCGTGGCGCTGCACCTGCAGGAAGTGGAAGCGCGCCGCGAGCAGGCCGAGGCAGACGAGCACGAACAGGGCCGCCACCACCACCCGCCGGCGGAAGCGGGCGAGCTCGACCGCGGGCGTGCGAAACTCGGTCACCGGCCGCCGGCCTCAGATCGGGCGGTTGTCATCGCGCTCTACCGGCTGGTACTGCGGCAGCAGCAGCAGGAAGGACAGCGGGGCCCACAGCAACACGCTGGTGAGGCTCGACAGGAAATAGGACCAGCCCGGGAACTCGCCCCCCGCCAGCAGGCGGACCACCACCATCAGCACCTGGGCGAGCAGCAGCAGCGGCAGCACATGCAGCGCCTGCTGCCAGGACGGGAACCACAGGATGCGGCGCGCCAGCGTGTTGCCGAGGTAGGCGAGCACCACATAGGCGAGCGCATGCTGGCCCATGGCCGCGCCCAGCCCGACATCGACCAGCAGGCCGAACACGAAGCCCGCCCCCATGCCGATCAGCAGCGGCTCGCGCACGCACCAGAACACCAGCACCAGCGCCACCCAGTCGGGCAGGCCGGGGGTGCGGCCGGTGGGGATGTATTCCAGGCCGAGGGCGACGAACAGGCTCAGGTAGACGAACCAGAGCTTGACCGGCAGCAGGATGCGGCTGGAGCGATTGGTCGGCTGCATGCGTCAGCGCCCTCCCTCGGCTGCGGGTGGTGGTGGCGGGTAGGCGGCGCGGCCCACCACCAGCACCTGCACGCTGCGCTCGATGGCGGCCAGCGGCTCGCACTCGATGCGGGCGAAGGCATCGGCCTCGCGATCGACGCTGAGCACCGTCGCCACCGGCAGGCCGGGCACGTAGACGCCGTCCAGGCCCGAGGTCACGAGCTGGTCGCCAGGGCGGATGTCCACGTCGGCGAGCACATGGCGCATCTCGAGCGTGCCGCGACCGGTGCCGTAGAGCACACCGCGCACGCCGTTGCGCACCACGCTGACCGGAATCGACTGGCGACGGTCGGTGAGCAGGGTCACTTCGGCCTGGATCGGATGCACGCGCGTGACCTGGCCGATCACGCCGCGCGCATCCACCACCGCCAGCCCGGCCTCCACGCCCTGCTGCGCACCGCGGTCGAGGATGACCTTGCGCGCGAAGGGGTCGGGGGCGTTGTAGAGGATGTCGGCGGCCACGCTGCGCACCTCGATGCGCTGCGACATCTCCAGCAGGGCGCGCAGCTGCGCGTTCTCGCGCTCGAGATGGTCGAAGCGCAGCAGGCGCTCGCCGACGTCGAGCTGGTGGCGGCGCAGCTCGGCGTTCTCGAGCTGGACGTCGATCAGGGTGCCGAAGTAACGCGCGGCGTTGCGCACCACATCGGCCGGCGTGGACGCGGCCATCTGCAGCGGGTAGGTGATCACCGACAGGCCGTTGCGCAGCACCTCGAGGTAGCGAAAGCGCAGGTCCGCCACCAGCAGCACGAGGCACAGGGCGACGAACATGAACAGGCGCGCCAGCGGCGCCGGGCCGCGCTTGAAGATCGGTGGGGGCTGATGGCCGACGAAAGACATCCGAAAAAACCAGGGCCGTCAGGTTGCACGGTGTCGCCACGCTCCGGCGCGCGCGCCGGAGCGGGACATCACTCGGAGGTGAAGATGGAGGCGAGCTGGTCCATCTTGTCGAGCGCCATGCCGCAGCCGCGCGCCACGCAGGTCAGCGGTTCCTCGGCCACCACCACCGGCAGGCCGGTCTCTTCCATCAGCAGGCGGTCGAGGTCGCGCACCAGGGCCCCGCCGCCGGTCAGCATCATGCCGCGCTCGGCGATGTCGGCACCGAGCTCGGGCGGGGTCTGCTCGAGACCGATCTTGACTGCGGAGACGATCTGGTTCATCGGCTCGGCGAGCGCCTCGAGGATCTCGTTGGACGAGATCGTGAAGCTGCGCGGAATGCCTTCGGCCAGGTTGCGGCCCTTGACCTCCATCTCGCGCACCTCGGAGCCGGGAAAGGCCGAGCCGATCTCCTTCTTGATCTTCTCGGCGGTGGTCTCGCCGATGAGCATGCCGTAGTTGCGACGGATGTAATTGACGATGGACTCGTCGAACTTGTCGCCGCCGACGCGGATGCTGCCCGAGTACACGATGCCGCCGAGCGAGATGACGCCGACCTCGGTGGTGCCGCCGCCGATGTCGACCACCATCGAGCCGGTGGCATCCGACACCGGCAGGCCGGCGCCGATCGCCGCCGCCATCGGCTCCTCGATCAGGAAGACCTGCGAGGCGCCCGCCGCCAGGGCAGCGTCACGGATCGCGCGGCGCTCGACCTGGGTCGAGCCGCAGGGCACGCAGATGATGATGCGCGGGGAAGGCGACAGCAGGCGCGAGTCGTGCACCTTCTTGATGAACTGCTTGATCATCTGCTCGGTGACGACGAAGTCGGCGATCACGCCGTCCTTCATCGGCCGGATGGCGGTGATGTTGCCTGGCGTCTTGCCGAGCATCAGCTTGGCCTGGTGGCCGACGGCCTGGATCGAGCGCTTGGCATTGGGCCCGCCCTCGGTGCGGATCGCCACCACGGAGGGCTCGTCGAGGACGATGCCTTTGCCGCGCACGTAAATCAGCGTGTTGGCCGTGCCGAGATCGATCGCGAGATCGCTGGAGAAATAGGAGCGCAGGAAACCGAACATGAAACCTTCCGAAACCGGTGGACTGTGTGGATCGCGTGCCGCATCGCGATGGCCCCGGACGCGGGCGCCACGGGGTGTAGCCCCAGGCGGGGCAAAGAGGATTATGATAACCTACAAACCTTTGTGGATTCAGCAGGTTTTGTTACCTCATGTCGCTGTCCAATGAACAAGTGGGCCACATCGCCCGCCTCGCACGGGTCGCGCTGACCGACGCCGAAATCGACGCCACCCGGACCAAGCTCAACGACATCTTCGCGCTCATCGAGCAGATGCAGGCGGTCGACACCGCGGGCGTCGAACCCATGAGCCATCCGCAGGAATTCGGTACCCGCCTGCGCGCCGACCGCGTCACCGACACCGACCGCCGCGACGCCTTCCAGCAGGTCGCGCCGCAGACCGAAGCCGGCCTCTACCTGGTGCCGAAAGTCATCGAATGAGCCGCCGCGCCCGGGCGCTGCCCACACGCCCTGCCCGAGCCCCTGCCTGAGCCCTTCTCCTGCCTGCAGACCCCATGATCAACGCATCCCTTCCGGAACTGCGCCGCGCGCTCGACACGCGGCAGATCTCCAGCGTCGAACTCGCGACCCTGTTCCTCGACCGCATCGGCGCGCTCAACCCCGAGCTCAACGCCTTCATCACCGTCGACCGTGAGGGTGCGCTCGCCGCGGCGCGTGCAGCCGACGATCGCATCGCCGCCGGCACGGCGGGCGCGCTCACCGGCATCCCGCTCGCGCACAAGGACGTGTTCTGCACCGAAGGCGTGCTGACCACCTGCGGCTCGAAGATGCTGGCCAACTTCGTCAGCCCCTACGACGCCCACGTGGTGAGCCTGCTCAAGGCGGCCGGCACGGTGAGCCTGGGCAAGGCAAACATGGACGAGTTCGCGATGGGCTCGTCGAACGAGAGCTCGTACTACGGCGCGGTGAAGAACCCCTGGAACCTTGCGCGTGTGCCCGGCGGGTCGTCGGGCGGCTCGGCTGCCGCAGTGGCCGCACGCCTGGCGCCGATTGCCACCGGCACCGACACCGGCGGCTCGGTACGCCAGCCGGCGGCCTTCTGCGGCATCACCGGCATCAAGCCCAGCTACGGACTGGTGAGCCGCTGGGGCATGATCGCCTACGCCTCCTCGCTCGATCAGGGCGGCGCCTTCGGCGCCAGCGCCGAAGACTGCGCGCTGCTGCTGGAGGCGATGACCGGCTTCGACGAACGCGACTCCACCAGCCTCGAGCGCCCGGCCGAGGACTACGCCGCCGCGCTCGCCGCGCCGGCAGCCGCCCGCCCGCTCGAAGGCCTGCGCATCGGCCTGCCGCGCGAGTTCTTCGCCGAGGGCATGGCCGACGACGTGCGTGCTGCGGTCGAGGCCGCGCTCGCGCAGTACCGCGCCCTGGGCGCCACCACGGTCGAGGTCTCGCTGCCCAACGCCAAGCTGGCGATCCCGGCCTATTACGTGATCGCGCCGGCCGAGTGCTCGAGCAACCTCAGTCGCTTCGACGGCGTGCGCTACGGCCACCGCGCCGCGGAGTATGCCGACCTCGCCGACATGTACAGCAAGAGCCGCGCCGAGGGCTTCGGCGCCGAGGTCAAGCGCCGCATCCTGATCGGCACCTACGTGCTGTCGCACGGCTACTACGACGCCTACTACCTGCAGGCGCAGCGCCTGCGCCGCCTGATCGCGCAGGACTTCCAGGCCGCGCTGCAGCACTGTGACCTCATCGCCGGCCCGACCACGCCGCGCACCGCCTGGGCGCTGGGCGAGATGGCGGACGACCCGGTGCAGATGTACCTGTCGGACATCTACACCATCGCAGTGAACCTCGCCGGCCTGCCTGGCCTGTCGCATCCGGCAGGCTTCGGCGCCGACGGCCTGCCAGTGGGCCTGCAACTGATCGGCGACTACTTCGACGAAGGCCGCCTGCTGAACGCCGCCCACCGCTTCCAGCAGGCCACCGACTGGCACGCCCGGCGGCCGGCGTGTGCGGCCTGACGCACCTGCCGCGGCGATGAGGAACAGCCTGCGTCGCGCCGGCCTGGGGGCCTCGGCGGCCGTCCTGCTCGGCGCCTGCGCAAGCCCCCCGGAGGCGCCGTCACCGGCCGCAGGTGCACGGACCATCCCCGAAGCCTGGCTGGAACGGCCGACCGCAGCCGCCGGCCGCCTGCAGCCGATGCCGGTGCGCCCCTTCGACGTCAGCACCGACTGCCGCTTCCGCGACGAAGCGGGCTACCTCACCGCAGTCCGCCTCGACATCGCGCAATCGGACGTGCGCGCCTTCAGCGCCGCCGTCGACATTCCGCGCCGCGGCAGCTGCCGCTTCGATGGCCCGTTCACGCAGACGCGCCGCCTGCCCAGCGTGCAGCTCAGCGCCAGCGACGGCTGCACGGTGAATATCTGGGAACAGGGCGAAGCGGTCACCGTCGGCTTCGCCAACTGCGCCGGCCGCTGCACGCGGGGCGCCTTCGACTACGTGTGGCCGATCATCGTCGATCGGTCGAACGGACAGTGTCATTGAAGCGGGCCGATCGCCTGCAACGAGAGAATCGACCATGAGCAGAACGGATTGGGAAGTCGTCATCGGGCTGGAGGTCCACGCCCAGCTCAACACCGCCAGCAAGATCTTTTCCGGCGCCAGCACCGCCTTCGGCGCCGAGCCCAACCGCCAGGCGAGCGCGGTGGACATCGCCCTGCCCGGCGTGCTGCCGGTACTCAACCGCGGCGCGGTCGAGCGCGCGATCCGTTTCGGCCTGGCGATTGGCGCCCACGTGGCGGAAAAGAGCGTGTTCGCGCGCAAGAACTACTTCTACCCCGACCTTCCCAAGGGCTACCAGATCAGCCAGATGGACCTGCCGGTCGTGGTCGGCGGCGCGATCACGATCCGCGTCGGCGAGGGCGAGCAGGCGTACGAAAAGACCGTGCGCCTGACCCGCGCCCACCTCGAGGAAGACGCGGGAAAAAGCCTGCACGAGGACTTCCACGGCATGACCGGCATCGACCTCAACCGCGCCGGCACGCCGCTGCTCGAGATCGTCTCCGAACCCGACATGCGCTCGTCCGCCGAGGCCGTCGCCTACGCCCGCGCGCTGCATGCGCTGGTGCGCTGGATCGACATCTGCGACGGCAACATGCAGGAAGGCTCCTTCCGCTGTGACGCCAACGTGTCGGTGCGCAGGAAGGGCGTCACCGAACTCGGCACGCGGCGCGAGATCAAGAACCTCAACTCCTTCCGTTTCCTGCAGCAGGCGATCGATTTCGAGGTCCAGTGGCAGATCGACACCCTGGAAGACGGCGGCCGCATCCAGCAGGCCACGGTGCTGTTCGACCCCGACACGGGCGAGACGCGCATGATGCGCAGCAAGGAAGACGCCCACGACTACCGCTACTTCCCCGACCCCGACCTGCTGCCGCTGATGATCGCGCCGGAGTGGAAGGCGCGCGTGCAGGCGGCGATGCCCGAGCTGCCGGGGGCGATGAAGGCGCGCTTCATGGACGCCTGGGGACTGTCGGCCTATGACGCCACCACGCTCACCGCGTCCAAGGAGGTCGCCGACTTCTACCAGGCCACGGTGTCGGCCGCGGGCGCGGCGCTCGCCAAGCCTTGCGCCAACTGGGTCATGGGCGATCTCGCCGCGCGCCTCAACAAGGCCGAGCTCGACGTTGCCGCCTCGCCGGTGTCGCCCGCCCAGCTCGCCGGGCTGGTCGCGCGCATCGCCGACAACACCATCTCCAACGCCATCGCCAGGAAGGTGTTCGAGGCGCTGTGGAACGGCGAAGGCCGGACCGCCGACGAGATCATCGACAAGCAGGGCCTCAGGCAGGTCACCGACACGGGCGCGATCGAGGCCATGATCGACGAAGTGCTCGCCGCCAACCAGAAGTCGGTGGACGAATTCCGCGCCGGCAAGGAGAAGGCCTTCAACGCGCTCGTCGGCCAGGTCATGAAGGCCAGCAAGGGCAAGGCGAGCCCGGCCCAGGTCAATGAGCTGCTGAAGCAGAAACTGGGCGCGTGAGCCTCGCGCCTGAGCGGCGGCAGCGGGCTGCCTGCCTAGGCCGCGTGACTCAGGCTTGCGCTGCATCAATGTCCTCCTTCCTAATTCGTCACATTCTTATATTCTTGAATGCTGGCGAATTGCACGCGACGCGGGCCCGAGACCTGCGCGGGAGGACGACATGGCAACGGTGGTCGAGCTCATCGAATGGCTGGGGGAAGATCGCAGCCTGGCCCTGGGGGGCCTGCTCATCGGCGGCCTGTTCGGCTTTCTCGCCCAGCGCTCGCGGTTCTGCCTGCGCGCCGCCGTGGTCGAGGTGGCGCGCGGCGAACTCGGCCCAAAGCTCGCCGTCTGGCTGCTCGCCTTCTCGTCTGCGATCATCCTCACCCAGGGCCTGATCCTCGCCGGCCTGTTCGACACTGCCAACGTGCGCCAGCTCGCCAGTCAGGGCAGCCTGTCGGGCGCTGCGATCGGCGGCCTGCTGTTCGGCGTCGGCATGGTCCTCGCCCGTGGCTGCTCGAGCCGCCTGCTCGTGCTGGCGGCAAACGGCAACCTGCGCGCCCTGCTGTCCGGGCTGATCTTCGCCGTCACCGCCCAGGCCGCGATGAGCGGCGCCCTGTCGCCATGGCGCGAGGCGCTCGCCGCCCTGTGGGTGATCGACGGCGGCAGCGCGCGCGACCTGCTCGCCCTCAGTGGCCTGGGCAGGACCGGCGGGCTGGTGTTCGGCCTCGCCTGGCTCGCCGGCGCCATCGTGTTCGCCAGGCGCAGCCGCATCGCGCGGTGGGGCTGGCTGGGCGGCATCGGCGCCGGCCTGACGGTGGGACTGGCGTGGTGGTTCACCCATCGCATGGCCGGGCTCAGCTTCGAGCCGACGCCGGTGCAGAGCCTGTCCTTCACCGGCCCCTCGGCCGATGTGCTGATGCGGGTACTGTCGCCGCCGGGCCAGCCCCTCAATTTCGACCTCGGCATGGTGCCGGGCGTCTTCCTCGGCTCGTTCATCGCGGCCCTGCTGGCGCGCGAGCTCAAGCTCGAAGGCTTCCAGGGCGGCCACGCGATGCGCCGCTACATCATCGGCGCGGTGCTGATGGGCTTTGGCGGCATGCTCGCCGGCGGCTGCGCGGTCGGCGCGGGGGTATCGGGCGCGGCGGTGTTTGCCCTTACGGCATGGGTGACGCTGAGCGCCATGTGGCTCGCTGCCAGCCTGACCGACTGGCTGGTCGACCGCCAGAGCGCCGCCAGCGCGCGCACGGCGACGGCACCCAGCGCGCCCTGAGGCCGCGCGCGGCCGGGATTCGCGGCCGCTTCGCTATACTGCGGCCTTATTGCCCGCTGCCCGGAGTCCGACCATGTGCCAGCTGCTCGGCATGAACTGCAACGTGCCGACCGATATCTGCTTTTCCTTCGCCGGCTTTCGCGCCCGCGGGGGACGCACGGACCACCATCGGGACGGCTGGGGCATCGCCTTCTTCGAAGGCACGGGCGTGCGCCTGTTCCTCGACCCCGCACCCAGCGCGCACTCCCCGGTCGCCGAGCTGGTCAAGCAGTACCCGATCCGCTCGCTCAACGTCATCGCGCACATCCGCAAGGCCACCCAGGGCGAGGTACGGCTCGAGAACACCCACCCCTTCCAGCGCGAGCTGTGGGGGCGCTACTGGATCTTTGCCCACAACGGCAACCTGCGCGCATTTGCGCCCACCCTGTCAGGGCGTTTCCTGCCGGTCGGCACGACCGACTCCGAGCTCGCCTTCTGCGCCATCCTCGATGCACTGGCGAGCCGCTTCCCGCAGGGCCGGCCGGCGCCGGCCGAGCTGCACGGCGCGCTGCGCGAGCTGGCCTGCGAGATCGGCAGCCAGGGGGAATTCAACTTCCTGCTCTCGGACGGCGACTGGCTGTTCGCCCATTGCTCCTCGCGCCTGTGCTACATCGTGCGCCAGGCCCCCTTCCCGGTCGCCCACCTGTCGGACGAGGATGTCGCCGTCGACTTCAACGAGGTGACGACGCCCGACGACCGCGTCGCGGTGATCGCCACCACCGCACTGACCGACAACGAATCGTGGACCGACATCCCGCCCGGCACCCTGGTGGCCTTCCACAACGGCGCGCCGGCCGCGCTCGGCGACGGCACCACGGTGGCGCAGGATTACCCGCGGCCGCCCGCAGCCGGGCCGAGCCCGAGTGCGTAACAATTCCTCGTGCGCGGGTTTTGGCGCGGGTTAGAGTGTGAGTCCCGAAATGCATCCACAGCCGATCGAGATCAATCATGGATTGCCCCTTGTGCGCCCTGCCGCCTGAACACGTCGTCTGGGAAGACGACCGCTGCCGGGTGATCCGTGTCGATGACCCCGCCCACCCCGGCTTCTGCCGCGTGGTGTGGGGCGAGCACGTGGCCGAGATGACCGACCTCGTGGGCGCCGATCGCCAGCACCTGCTCGCGGTGGTGATGGCGACCGAGGCCGCGCTGCGCGGACTGCTCCACCCCGACAAGATCAACCTCGCCAGCTTCGGCAACATGGTGCCGCACCTGCACTGGCACGTGATCCCGCGCTATCGCGACGACCGCCACTTTCCGGAGTCCGTGTGGGGCGCCGCGCAGCGCGACGGCGTCGTCCACCCCGCAGCCGACCCCGTTGCCCTCGCACGCGCCATCGACGACGCGCTCAGCCTTGCGCGCGCGGGCTGAGCCGGCTCGCGCGCGAACCTCGAAGCTACGCCATGGATTACACCCACCCCTCCGCCTGCCTCGACCTGCTGCAGCGCCTGCATCCGATCGACTTCAAGGCCACGCACCAGACCCTGGTGCAGATCGTGCACGGCCTGCTCGAGGGTCGCCCCGCCCCCAACCAGCATCTCGAGGTGCTCGAAGCCGCGCGTGACACCCTGAGCTTCGCGCAGGGCGAGATGGCGCGGCGCTATGCCGCCCACCCGCTGCCGCCCGACAGCGAGGAAAACGCGACCCTCGGCCGCGTGATCGCCCTGTGGCAGGACATGGCGCGCTCCTACGCGCGCATCGCCGACGCCGACGCGGCCGAAGGCACGCTCGAAGACCAGCGTGCCCTGCTGATGCAGCGCCGCATCCTGTACGAGGGCCTGGCGCTGATCGAGTACTTCCGTGCCCATCGCGCGCTCGAGCCTGGCATGTGGCGCACCCTGCACAGGAGCTACGCCAGCGCGCTCGAACAGGGCGTCGCGCGCATCCGCGTCTCCGAGCCCCTCAACGAAACCTGGCGCGCGCAAAGCCCGCACGAAGCCTACGTCGCGATCCTGCTCGTCGATCTCGCCAACCCCTACGGCCGCAGCGAGCGCGAGCTGGGCTGGATCGTGCGCTGGGCGCAGCGCTTCGCGCCCTACTGCGCGGTCGATGCCGAGCTGGAGAGCTCGAAATCGACCACCTACGGGGTGGACTTCGAGCTCGACCAGGGCCTGCGCCCGCTCGGTCTGCTCGCCCGCACGCCGAGCCTGATGCGTTTCGACGGCAGCGCCCTGGCAACCCAGATCCAGGCCGTGATGGCGCAGTTCAAGCGCGGCGTCAAACCGGCCTCGCTCGGCCTGGGCGAGGACTGCTCGACCGGCGACGCCGGCCGTCTGCTGCTGTCGCTGTACCGGCCCTGGGGGCTGGCCGCCGCGGGCAGGCGTTTTCCGCGGCGCAGCAAGGTCGGCGAGGTCGAGCTCACCGGAGACTGGCTGGGCATGGGCTTCGCCATCCAGGGTGAGCTGTTCCAGCAGCCGCGCACGGCGTCGGCGCACCGACCGCGGGCCGAGGACATGGCGCTGCTCACCTTCCGCGAGCGCGCGAGCCTGATCCCCGATCCGCAACGTGAGCTGCAACGGCGCAAGGAGCAGGCCGAGATGCTCGGTCTCGAATGCGAGCGCTGGGGTCTGCTCGACCAGTCGGTCGGCGGCTTCCGGCTGCAGCGCCGCAGCGACGCCTCGCGCCTCGAGCATCACCAGCTCATCGCCATCCGCCCGCCCGACGGCGAGCAATTCCTCTTGGGCGACCTGAGCTGGCTCATGTACCGCGCCGAAGGCACGCTCGAGATCGGCGTCAATGTGCTGCCCGGCGTCCCGCGCGTGCTGGCGATCCGCCAGACCAGCAACGGCAGCCGCGAGCCCTACCACCAGGCCTTCCTGCTGCCCGCCTCGCCGGCCCTGAAGTCCGACGCCTCGCTGGTGCTGCCGGCGCAGTGGTTCCGGCGCGGACGCATCCTCGAGCTGCGCCAGGACGGCGTCGCGCGCAAGGTCGAGCTGACCAGGCTGCTGCTGCGTGGCGCCAACTTCGACCAGTGCAGCTTCGACGAGTTGGAGCCTAGTCCCGCCTGAGCCGTGCCGCCGGAAAACGCATCGTGAAGCGGCTGCCCTTGCCCAGTTCGCTGTCGACCGCCAGTTCGCCCTGGTGGCGGGTGACGATGTGCTTGACGATCGCCAGGCCGAGGCCGGTGCCGCCGGTCTCGCGCGAGCGCCCGCGGTCGACGCGGTAGAAGCGCTCGGTCAGACGCGGGATGTGTGTCGGATCGATGCCGATACCGTCATCGCTGACCCAGTACTCGCCGCCCTCGGCGCTGGAGCGCCAGCCGATCTCGATGTGCCCGCCGGCCGGCGTATAGCGCACCGCATTGCTGGCAAGGTTGGCGAACGCGCTGTGCAACTCCTTGCGACTGCCGAGCACGGCCGCCTCGCCACCCTCCAGCACCAGGCTGATCTCGTGGCGGCCCGCCGACAGCAGCTCGGTCTCGGCCGCGACCTCGCGCACCAGGCCGATGGCGTCGACCAGCTCGTCGACCTGGGCCGGCGCACCAGTCTCCAGCGCCGACAGCGTCAGCAGCCCCTCGATCAGGCGCTGCATGCGGCCGGACTGCTCGCTCGCCAGGCTCAGGTACTGGATGACCTCGTCGCGCGAGTAGTGATCGATGCCGTCGATCAGGGTCTCGAGGAAGCCGCCGACCACGGTCAGCGGCGTCCGCAGCTCGTGTGACACGTTGGCGACGAAGTCGCGCCGCATGTTCTCCAGGCGCTCGAGCTGGGAGATGTCGCGCGACAGCACCATGCGCCGGTTGCCGGCAAAGGCGATGACCAGGATCTGCAGCGCGCGGTCGCGCCGCCGATGGGAGTGCATCACCAGCGGCTCGCTGAAGTCGTTCGCGGCCAGGTAGGCGACGAACTCAGGCTGGCGGATCAGGTTCTGCAGCGGCGCGCGCAGATCGTGCCGACGGTCGAGGTCGAAATGCTGCTCGGCCATCGGGTTCATCCATTCGATCGTGTCGTCCTCGCCGAGGTACAGCACGCCGTCCGGCATTGCCTGCGCGGCCTGCTGGAATCGCCCGAGCTGGGCCGACAGCTTCTCCTTGACCTCGCATTCACGCTGCAGGCGCTCGCCGATCTCGGCGAATACGCCTCCCCACACGCCCTCTCCCTGCGGCACGGGCGTACCGACCGGCTGTCGGGCCCACTCCACCAGCGCGACCAGGTTGCGCACGAGCAGGATGGCCGACGCGATGAAGCCCACCAGCAGCAAGGCCAGCGCCGCATCGGCACCGCGATACGCCGCCGCCAGCGCCGCCAGCACGATGACCGCGACGAAGGGCGCGGCGGCACTGATACCGATGTAGCGCAGAGGTCTGAGAATCACGCCGGGGCCGCTCGGGATGGGCTGTCGATCACGACGCCGCCGAGGTCAGCGGCGCCTGCACCGAGAAGCGGTAGCCGCTGCCGCGCACGGTCTGGATCAGGCTGTCGTGGGCACTCGGTTCGAGCGCACAGCGCAGGCGCCGGATATGGACGTCGACGGTGCGTTCTTCGACGAACACGTGATCGCCCCACACCTGGTCGAGGAGCTGGGCGCGTGAATGCACCCGCTCGGGGTGGGTCATCAGGAAGTGCAGCAGGCGAAATTCGGTCGGCCCCAGCGCGAGCGCGGTCTCGCCGGCGCTCACCCGGTGCGTGGCGGGGTCGAGGCGCAGGCCGCCGAGCTCGACCGCGTCCTCGGTCGCCTGGGGCGCGCGCCGACGCAACACCGCCTTGATGCGGGCGACCAGCTCGCGCGGGCTGAAGGGCTTGGTGATGTAATCGTCGGCCCCGGTCTCGAGGCCGGTGACCTTGTCCTGCTCCTCGCCCCGCGCGGTGAGCATGATGATGGGAATCTCGCGGGTGCGCTCTTCGGCGCGCAGGCGGCGCGCAAACTCGACCCCTGAGGCACCCGGCAGCATCCAGTCGAGCAGAACCAGATCGGGCAAGGCCTCGCGCACGATGCGCTGAGCCGTCTCCGCATCCGCGGCACGCACGACGTGGTGCCCGGCACGCGCGAGGTTGGCGGCGATCAGTTCCTGGATCGCCGGTTCGTCTTCCACAAGCAAGATGTTCGCTGGCATGCCTCGACTCCGTGTAAGCAGCAGCGGCAGTGTATTGCAGCTCTTTGACGCTTTCATGACACGTCATCGCAGTGAAACACCACCGTGGCGGCGCGGGCCTGCCCCGCTGGCGCCGGCACTGGGAACGACCGGCACCGATTCGGGTATGATTGTGGCCCCAAAACCGGGACTGACACCATGGCCGGACTCGATCGCAACACGCCGATTCCCACCGAAATCACGGTGCACCGCAAGTCCAGGCGTCTGGACATCGCCTTCGACGACGGCAGCCGCTTCGAGCTGCCCTTCGAATTCCTGCGCGTGTACTCGCCCTCCGCCGAGGTCCGCGGCCACGGCCCCGGGCAGGAGACCCTGCAGCAGGGCAAGCGCGACGTTGACATCGTCGACATCTCGCCGGTCGGCAACTACGCCATCAAGCCCGTGTTCTCCGATGGTCACGACAGCGGGCTGTACTCATGGGACTACCTGTACGGCCTCGGGCGCGAGCAGGAGGCTCTGTGGGCGGCCTACCTCGAGCGCCTTGAGCGTGAAGGCGGCACCCGCGACCCAGCCCTGGTCCCGCCGCCGGCGCCGAAGGGCGGCGGTTGTGGCCATCACCACTGAGCACATCATGAGCGACAAGACCACGCACTTCGGCTACCAGACGGTGGCCGAGGAACAGAAGGAAAAGAAGGTGGCCGAGGTCTTCTCCTCGGTCGCGAGCAAGTACGACATCATGAACGACCTGATGTCCTTCGGCCTGCACCGGATCTGGAAGGCCTTCACCATCCAGGTCTCGGGCGTGCGCGAGGGCGACCGCGTGCTCGACGTCGCCGGCGGCACCGCCGACCTCTCGCTGGCGTTCGCGCGCAAGGTGGGCAGGACCGGCCAGGTGTGGCTCACCGACATCAACCACGCCATGCTCTCGCGTGGCCGCGACCGCATGATCGACCGCGGTTTTCCCATGCCGGCGGCGCAGTGCAACGCCGAGAAGCTGCCCTTCCCCGACGACTGGTTCGACTGCGTCACGGTCGCCTTCGGGCTGCGCAACATGACGCACAAGGACGTCGCCCTGGCCGAGATGCGCCGCGTGCTGCGCCCGGGTGGCCGCCTGCTGGTGCTGGAGTTCTCGCGCGTGTGGAAACCACTGTCACCGCTCTACGACCTCTATTCCTTCAAGCTGCTGCCCTGGATGGGCGACAAGGTGGCGCGCGACGCCGACAGCTATCGCTACCTCGCCGAATCCATCCGCATGCACCCTGGACAGGAAGAATTGAAGTCCATGATGGAACAAGCCGGCCTTGGCCGGGTCGACTACTTCAACCTGAGTGCCGGCGTTGTTGCGCTGCACCGTGGCTACAAGATCTGAACCTGGAGACTCAACACCGATGAAATCCTTCTTTCTCTCGCTCGTCCTAGCGATCGCTTCCTTTGTCATGGTGATCCCCGAGGCCGAAGCCAAGCGCCTTGGCGGCGGCAGCAGCTTCGGCATGCAGCGCCAGGCCACACCGCCGTCGCAGCCGCGCCAGCCCGCAGCCACCCAGCAGCAGGCACCGCGTCAGGGTGCTGCCGCGCCTGCGGCCCAGAGCCGCTCGTGGATGGGTCCGATCGCCGGCCTCGCCGCCGGCCTCGGCCTCGCGGCGCTGTTCTCGCACCTGGGTCTCGGCGAAGGCTTCGCCAACTTCTTCATGATCCTGCTGCTCGCCGCAGCGGCCTTCTTCATCTTCCGCATGATCTTCCGCCGCAATGCCGGCGCGAACGCCCAGCAAGGTCGTGGCCTGCAGTACGCCGGCGCGCCGGCCGCGGCGGGCCCTGCCACGGGCAACGCCATGCCCTTCCAGGCCCAGCCGGCGTTCGGCAGCGGCGCCGCGCAGGGTGAGCCGGCAAGCAGTGGTCTGGAAAAGGCGATTGCATCGGGCTTCGACACCGACGGTTTTGCGCGTCAGGCCAAGCTGAACTTCATCCGCCTGCAGGCTGCCAACGATGCCGGCAATCTCGACGACCTGCGCGAGTTCACCACGCCCGAGGTGTTCGCCGAACTGTGCATGCAGCTCAACGAGCGTCGCGGCACGGAACAGCGCACCGATGTGGTCGAACTCAACGCCGAGGTCATCGACGTCGAGGAGGCCGACAACCGCTACGTGGTCAGCGTGCGCTTCGACGGCCTGCTGCGCGAAGAGGCCGATGCCGCGCCGGTGGCCTTCAACGAGATCTGGCACCTCACCAAGCCGATCACCGGCAGCGGAGGCTGGCTGATCGCCGGCGTGCAGCAGTTCCAGTAAGCCCCTTGGCGTAACCTCGGGAGGCACTCTTCAGGTGCCTCCTTCTTTTTTTGGCAGTGCCGCATGCTCTCCAGCGCCTTCCTGTCGGCCACCAACCACCTCCTCGCCCAGTCCGGCTGGGCACGCGTGCGCCTCCAGCCCCACGCCGGGCAGACCGCCAGACTGGGGCTCAGCCCCATCGGGGACGTGGACTTCTGCGTCACTGCCGACGGCTACCTCGCCGAGTGGGCGGGCGAGGCGGCGCCCGACGTCGGCCTGCGCGTCGCCGTCGGTGAATTGCCACGGCTACTGGTCGATGGGCTGGAAACGGCGATGCGCCACGTGCGCATCGAAGGCAACGCCGAGTTTGCCGAGGCCCTCGGCTTCGTGTTCCGCCACCTGCGCTGGGACGCCGAGGAAGACCTGTCGCGGGTGTTCGGTGACATCGCCGCCCACCGCCTGATGGACACCGGCCGCAAGCTGGTCGCCGAGGGTCGGCGCTCGGCGGAGCGGGTGGGCGGCAATCTCGCCGAATACCTCACCGAAGAAGCCCCGCTGCTGGTACAGAGGGCAGCGCTCGCACCCTTCGCCCAGTCGCTGGTTGCGCTGCGCGACGATGCGGCGCGGCTCGAGAAACGCATCAAGCGCCTCGAACAGCGCGCCCGGCCCGCCTGATCACCGCGACGCCGGGCCTTTTTGCCGATTCACCAACTCGGGGGCGCAAAAAAAAAGCAGCCCCGAAGAGCTGCTTTCATGATGCGCCTGCGAAGGTCGCCGCTCAGTGACCGCGCTTGCGCAGCCGCTGGATGGCGGCGAGCTGTGCCACTGCTTCCATCAGCTCGGCCTGGGCCTTGGCATAGTCCAGACGCGCGGTCTGGTTGGCCATCGCTTCCTCGGCCTTACGCTTGGCTTCGAGCGCCTTCGCCTCGTCCAGATCCTTGCCACGGATCGCGGTATCTGCGAGCACCGTCACCAGACCTGGCTGAACTTCCAGCAGGCCACCCGCGACGAAGATCAACTCCTCTTCGGTCGCATTCTGGGCACGCACGCGCACGGCGCCCGGCTTGATCCGGGTCATCAGCGGCATGTGACCAGGCAGGATGCCGAGTTCACCCGCCTCGCCAGGCAGCGCGACGAACTCGGCCAGCCCGGAGAAAATCTGCTCTTCCGCACTGACGATGTCGACATGTACCGTCATAGCCATATGTTTCCCCTTGATGTCCCGCGCATCGCATCTGCGCTGCGCGGGCTACCTCGTTACTGGAGCTTCTTCGCCTTCTCGATGGCCTCGTCGATGCCGCCGACCATGTAGAAAGCCTGTTCAGGCAGGCTGTCCAGCTCGCCGCTGACAATCATCTTGAAGCCACGGATCGTCTCTTGCAGCGTCACATACTTGCCCGGCGAACCGGTGAACACTTCTGCAACGTGGAAGGGCTGCGACAGGAAGCGCTGGATCTTGCGCGCACGGGCCACCGACAGCTTGTCTTCCGGCGACAGCTCGTCCATACCCAGAATCGCGATGATGTCACGCAGTTCCTTGTACTTCTGCAGCGTCATCTGAACCTGGCGCGCCACGTTGTAGTGCTCTTCACCCACGACCAGCGGATCGAGCTGGCGCGAGGTGGAGTCGAGCGGATCGACCGCCGGGTAGATACCCAGCGCGGCGATGTCACGCGACAGCACGACGGTCGAGTCGAGGTGCAGGAAGGTGGTGGCGGGCGACGGGTCGGTCAAGTCATCCGCGGGCACATACACGGCCTGGATCGAGGTGATCGAACCGACCTTGGTGGAGGTGATGCGCTCCTGCAGACGGCCCATTTCTTCGGCCAGCGTCGGCTGGTAACCCACCGCGGACGGCATACGACCCAGCAGCGCGGACACTTCGGTACCGGCCAGGGTGTAGCGGTAGATGTTATCCACGAAGAACAGGATGTCGCGGCCTTCGTCACGGAAGCGCTCGGCCATGGTCAGGCCGGTCAGCGCCACGCGCAGACGGTTGCCCGGGGGCTCGTTCATCTGACCGAACACCATCGCGACCTTGTCGAGCACGTTGGAGTCCTTCATCTCGTGGTAGAAGTCGTTACCCTCACGAGTACGCTCGCCCACGCCAGCGAACACCGACAGACCGGAGTGCTGCTTGGCGATGTTGTTGATCAGCTCCATCATGTTCACGGTCTTGCCGACGCCGGCGCCACCGAACAGGCCCACCTTGCCGCCCTTGGCGAACGGGCAGATCAGGTCGATGACCTTGATGCCGGTTTCGAGCAGTTCGACCGAGGGCGAAAGCTCGTCGAACTTCGGCGCCTTCTGGTGAATGGCGCGCAGCTCGTCGGTCTCGATCGGGCCGGCGTCGTCGATCGGGCGACCGAGCACGTCCATGATGCGGCCCAGCGTGCCCATGCCGACCGGCACGGAGATCTGCTTGCCGGTGTTGGCAACCTTCATGCCGCGGCGCAAGCCGTCGGAAGAACCCATCGCAATCGTACGCACCACACCATCACCGAGCTGCTGCTGAACCTCGAAGGTCAGATTTGCTTCGGCAAAAGAGTCGGCCACGTCCTCGAGCTTCAGGGCGTCATACACCTTGGGCATCGAATCACGCGGGAACTGGATGTCCACCACCGCGCCGATGCACTGAACGATCGTACCTTGACTCATCGTCGTTTCCTTAATTCAATAATCCGTTACACCGCGGCGGCGCCGCCGACGATTTCCGACAGCTCCTTGGTGATCGCGGCCTGGCGGGTCTTGTTGTAGACCAGCTGCAGCTCGCCAATCACGTTCTTGGCATTGTCGGAAGCGGCCTTCATTGCCACCATGCGCGCGCTCTGTTCGGATGCCATGTTCTCGGCCACCGCCTGGTACACCAGTGCCTCGACGTAACGCACCAGCAGCTCGTCGATGACGACCTGCGGATCCGGCTCGTAGAGGTAATCCCACGAGCTTTCGGGCGTACCCAGCTTCTCGCCGGTCAGCGGCAACAGCTGTTCCAGCACCGGCTCCTGCTTCATCGTGTTGATGAAGCGCGTGTAAGCCACGTACACCGCGTCGATCTCGTCGTTCTGGAACGCATCGAGCATCACCTTGACCGGACCGATCAGCTTTTCCAGGTGAGGCGTGTCACCGAGCTGCGTGACGTTCGACACCACCTTCGCGCCCATGCGCTGCATGAAGCCGAGCCCCTTGTTGCCAATGCAGCAGGCCCGGATCTCGGAGACGCCGTTCGCCTCCCAGTCCTTCATGGCATTCAGCGCAACACGCTGGACGTTGGTGTTGAGGCCACCGCACAAACCCTTGTCGGTGGTCACCAGGATCAGCCCCACCCTTCTCACCTGATCCTTGCGGATCAGGAAAGGGTGCTTGTAGTCGGTCACATTGGCCTGGGACAGGTTCGCGGCGAGTCGGCGGATCTTCTCGGCAAAGGGGCGGGCAGCACGCATCCGTTCCTGCGCCTTGCGCATCTTGGATGCGGCCACCATCTCCATGGCCTTGGTGATCTTGCGCGTGTTTTGCACGCTCTTGATCTTGGTACGGATTTCCTTACCGCTAGCCATATTCCGTCTCCCTCGCCGGCCTTAGGACCAGCTCTTCTTGAACTCGGCGATCGCAGCAGCCAGCGTCTTCTCGCCGTCGGCGTCGAGTTCCTTCTTGCTCAGGATCGAGGAGACCAGATCGGCCTGCTTGGTCTTGACGAATTGCAGCATCGCGGCCTCGAAGGGCAGCACGCGGGCGACCTCGACGTCGTCGAAGTAGCCGTTGTTCACCGCATACAGCACGATGGCCATTTCGGCGATCGACATCGGCGAGTACTGGGCCTGCTTCATCAGCTCGGTCACGCGGCGGCCGCGCTCGAGCTGCTTGCGGGTGGCGTCGTCGAGGTCGGAAGCGAACTGGGCGAACGCTGCGAGTTCGCGATACTGCGCGAGGTCGGTACGGATGCCGCCGGAAAGCTTCTTGACGACCTTGGTCTGTGCCGCGCCACCGACGCGGGACACCGAGATACCGGCGTTGATCGCGGGACGGATACCGGCGTTGAACAGGTCGGTCTCGAGGAAGATCTGGCCGTCGGTGATCGAGATCACGTTGGTCGGAACGAACGCCGACACGTCGCCGGCCTGGGTCTCGATGATCGGCAGCGCGGTCAGCGAACCGGTCTTGCCCTTGACTTCGCCATTGGTGAACTTCTCGACGTAGTCGGCATTCACGCGCGCGGCGCGCTCGAGCAGGCGGGAGTGCAGGTAGAACACGTCGCCCGGATAGGCTTCACGGCCCGGCGGGCGGCGCAGCAGCAGCGAAACCTGGCGGTAGGCCCAGGCCTGCTTGGTCAGATCGTCATAGACGATCAGGGCGTCCATGCCGCGGTCGCGGAAGTACTCGCCCATCGTGCAACCGGAGTAGGCGGCCAGGTACTGCATGGCGGCGGACTCGGATGCGGTGGCGGCGACGACGATGGTGTATTCCATCGCGCCGTTCTCTTCCAGCTTGCGCACGACGTTGGCGACGGTCGAGGCCTTCTGGCCGATGGCCACGTACACGCAGTACATGTCCTGGCCCTTCTGGTTGATGATCGCGTCGACGGCGACGGCGGTCTTGCCGGTCTGGCGGTCGCCGATGATCAGCTCGCGCTGGCCACGGCCGATCGGCACCATGGAGTCAACCGACTTGAGGCCGGTCTGCACCGGCTGCGAAACGGACTGGCGCGCGATCACGCCCGGCGCGACCTTCTCGATCTTGTCGGTGAGCTTGGCGTTGATCGGGCCCTTGCCGTCGATCGGCTGGCCCAGCGCATTGACGACGCGACCGACCAGCTCGGGGCCGACCGGCACCTCGAGAATGCGGCCGGTGGCCTTGACGGTGTCGCCCTCGGTGATGTGCTCGTATTCGCCGAGCACCACCGCGCCGACAGAATCACGCTCGAGGTTGAGCGCCATGCCGAAGGTGTTGCCGGGGAACTCCAGCATCTCGCCCTGCATCACGTCGGTCAGGCCGTGGATGCGGGTGATGCCGTCGGTGACGGAAACCACCGTGCCCTCGTTACGCGACGTGGCGGCGAGCTGCAGGTTCTGGATCCGGCTCTTGATCAGGTCACTGATCTCAGAGGGGTTGAGTTGCATAGACATTTATGCTCCTAGTTCTTTAGCGCAGCGGCCATGTTCGCGAGCTTGCCGCGGACCGAGGCGTCGATGACTTCGTCGCCAACGGCGATGCGGACCCCACCGATGAGTTCGGGGGCGAGTGTGACCGTCACGTTGATGGCGGCCTTGAAGCGAGCTTCGAGGTCTGCCTTCAATGCGGCCAGCGCTGCATCGTCGAGCGGGAAGGCGGAGGCGATTTCCGCCTCCAGGACGCCTTCGTGTTCGTTCTTGAGAGCAACGAACAGGTCACGGATCTCCGGAAGCACCAGCAGGCGTTCGTTATCCACGAGGACACGGACGAAGTTCTGCTGTTCGGCGGTCAATTCACCGGCAACGTCCTGCACCAGCTTGTTGAGCTGGTCGGCAGAAAGGTTGGGGTTCTTGAAGCACGCCTGCATGTCCGGATCGGCGGCCAGGCCGGCCAGCCGATCCAGTGCTTCCGACCAAGGCCCCAGCGCACCTGCCCCGCGAGCCAGCTCGAAGGCGGCATCGGCATAGGGGCGCGCGATGGTGACGTTCTCGGCCATGACTTATTGCAGTTCCTGTTTCAGGTTGGCAAGCAGTTCGGCATGCACCTGGGCATTGATCTCACGGCGCAGGATCTTCTCGGCGCCGGCAACAGCCAGATGGGCGACCTGGTCGCGCAGGGCTTCCTTGGCGCGTTGCGCTGCGGCACCGGCTTCGGATTCGGCCGCTTCGCGCGCTGCGGCAATGATGCGGGCGGCTTCGGCGCGGGCCTCGTCGATCAGGTGGCTCGCCTGCTTTTCAGCAGAGGTACGCACGTCGCCCGCGGATTCGCGGGCCTTGCGCAGTTCCTCGACGACCTTCTTCTCGGCGAGTACCAGATCAGCCTTGGCCTTGTCCGCAGCTGCCAGCCCGTCGGCGATTTTCTTCGCACGCTCGTCCAGTGCCTTCACGATGGGCGGCCACACGAATTTCATCGTGAACCACGCCAGAATGAAGAACACAACGAGCTGGGCTATCAGAGTTGCGTTCAAATTCACGGTTCTTGGCCCTCAGGTTGGTTCAATAAAGGATGAACTCGAACCGATCAGAGCTGGAACGGGTTGGCGAAGGCGAACATCATGGCGATACCGACGCCGATCAGGAACGCGGCGTCGATCAGACCAGCGAGCAGGAACATCTTGGTTTGCAGGGCGTTCATCAGTTCGGGCTGACGAGCCGAGGCTTCGAGGTACTTGGAACCCATGATGCCGATACCGATACAAGCACCGATCGCACCCAGACCGATGATCAGACCAGCAGCCAGAGCAACAAAACCCAGAACGTTTTCCATGACGACTCCTTAGTGGGGAAGGTGAGTTTAAAACCAGGTACTGCGTTGAAGATTAAAGCGAAACTTAGTGGCTCTCGTGCGCCTGACCGACATACACCAGGGTCAGCATCATGAAGATGAAGGCCTGCAGCAGGATGATCAGGATGTGGAAGATCGCCCAGATCGTGCCCGCGATGACGTGACCGACGAAACCGAACACGGTGGCCGTGCCGCCCAGCAGCGCGATCAGGATGAAGATCAGTTCGCCAGCGTACAGGTTGCCGAACAGTCGCATGCCGTGCGAGATCGTCTTGGCGAGGAACTCGATGATCTGCATCGCGAAGTTGACCGGGTACAGCAGCGGGTGGCTGCCGAAGGGAGCGGTGAAGAGCTCATGCACCCAGCCGCCGACACCCTTGATCTTGACGTTGTAGTACAGGCACAGCAGCAGCACGCCGCAGGACATGCCAAGGGTGGCGGACAGGTCGGCGGTCGCCACGACACGCATGTAGGCGTGGGCGGGGTCGCCGCCGGCCGCGGCGTAGATGCCGGTCCAGATCATCGGAATCAGATCGACGGGCACGAGGTCCATCGCGTTCATCAGGAAGATCCAGATGAAGACCGTCAGCGCGAGCGGTGCGACGAACTTGCGCGACTCAGGGCTGTGAATGATGCCCTTGGCCTGGTCGGCGACCATCTCGACCAGGAGCTCGACGAAGCCCTGGAAGCGCCCGGGGACGCCCGAGGTCGCCTTGCGCGCAGCCAGCCACAGGATGAAGATGGTCAGCAGGCCAAGGCCGATCGAGAAGAACATCGAGTCGATATTGATGATGCTGAAATCGACGATGTTTTCCTGCGGGTGCCCGGTGTTGTTGAAATGTCCGAGGTGGTGGGTTACGTACTCGGATGCGGTGGGAGCGTTTCCAGCCATGGTCAGGTCTTCACCAAAAATGCAAATAAGTTCGCCTTAAGCGCCAGGATGAGACCGATCAACATGCCCCCCCAGTGGAGGTCAGGATAGACAGCCCACACCAGCACCAACAATCCCACTATCGAGGCGACCTTGATGAACTCGCCTGCGACGAAGGCGGTCACCGTCGCCGTACCGGTCCGGCGCGTCATGGCCGCAAGGCGCATGGCGAACATCCAGCTCGGCAACACGCACGCCAAGCCTGCAGCCGCCGCGGAAATCGCGCCGGGGACACCGAACAGGGCTGCTGAAATCAGCGCTGCAAGCAGTGTCGCAACGAACTGCATTATGACGGCTTTAAGCATCGGTTTTATCGCCCGTGCGCATTTCTTCGCAGGCGACCGCCCAAAATCCCGCGGATGGTAGGGGTTTACCGCAGCAAAGTCAAACTTAGGTTGCATTGCAACACGGACTCGAGGAACCGTCGTGTATCTTATAGAAGTTGGATCACCTGCGGGCGATCCAGAACAGATTCTTCCTGCCCTCACCGCCCGGCTCCGCCCCTGTCCCACGCCGCCATGATCACGACCCGCAAGGCCACGCGCCGCGAAATCTTCGGCTGGAGCATGTTCGATTTCGCCAACCAGGCGTACACGCTGCTGATCATCACGGTGATCTTCGGCGACCTGTACACCCGCCTGGTGGTGGGCGACGCGCCGGACTACCGGCTCGGCAACCTGCTGTGGAGCCTGGCGCTGTGCCTGAGCTATGCCCTGGTGGTGGCGAGCGCGCCGCTGCTGGGCGCCATCATGGATTATGCGCAGGCCAAGAAGCGCATGCTGTTCGCAAGCTATCTGCTCACGGTGGCGAGCACCGCCCTGCTCTATTTCGTCAGTCCGGGCCACATCTGGCTCGGCTTCGCGCTCGTGGTGGTGTCGAACACCGCCTACTCGGTCGGCGAGTCCTTCATCGCGAGCTTCCTGCCCTTTCTCGGCGACAGCGACGAACTGGGCCGGATATCGGGGCTGGGGTGGGCACTGGGCTATGCCGGCGGCCTGGTGTCGGCCGGCTTCGTGCTGCTCTTCCTGGGCGAGGTAAGCGCGGAGAACTTCGAGCGCATGCGCTGGGTGGGGCCCTTCGCGGCGGTTTTCTTCCTCGTCGCCGCCATCCCCACCTTCCTGTGGGTGCGCGAGCCGCCGGTCGGTCGTCATCGCACGCTCGATCGCGGCGTGCTGCGTGCGGCCTACGGCCGCCTGCTCGGCACGCTGCGCTCGGTGTCGCACTTTCCCGACCTCGGCCTGCTGTTCGCGTCGATCCTGTTCGCGATGGCCGGCGTGTATGTGATCGTCGCCTTCTCCTTCATCTACGGCGCACAGATCATCGGCTGGAGCGAAGGCACGCGCAACCTGATGTTCATCGTGGTGCAGATCACCGCCCTCCTCGGGGCCCTGCTGTTCGGCGCACTGCAGGGCCGGCTCGGCGGTCGCCGCACCTACGCGCTGACCCTGGTGCTGTGGATTGCGGCCATCCTGGCGATCTACTTCGTCGGCGCGCTGACCGCGGCCATCAACCGCAGCTTCGGCCTGGCGCTGGCGGTCGAGGAGGTGTTCCTGTTTGCCGGGCTGCTGTCCGGCCTGAGCCTGGGCTCGAGCCAGTCGGTCGGCCGGGCCCTGGTGGGCATGTTCGCACCCGAACACCGGGCGGCCGAGCTGTTCGGCTTCTGGGGGCTGTTCAGCAAGCTGGCGGCAATCTTCGGCATCTTCGGCGTCGGCCTGCTGCAGTGGCTGTTCGGGCTGCACGGCGCGGTGCTGTTCTGCATCGCCCTGTTCGCCCTGGCGCTGCTGCCGCTGGCCGCGATCGACGAGGCGCGTGGGGTGGGCGCGGCGCGGCGCGCCGACGAACAGGCGCGCGCCGGCGAAGCCTAGCGCAGGCGGCCGAGCACGCCGTCGAGCTGGTCGAGGCTGCCGAAGCGGATCGTGACCTCGCCCGCGCCCTTCTTGTTGGCCTTGATCTTCACCGTGGCGCCGATCGCATCCGACACCTCTTCCTCGAGGCGCAGCAGGTCGCGATCGGGCTGGGGGGCAGGCTTCTTCTGGCGCGGGTTGAGGATCTGCTGCACGAGGCGCTCGGTGTCGCGCACCGACAACTGGCGCGCGGCGACCTGGTTGGCGAGCTGGATCTGGCTGGCGCCATCCAGCGGCAACAGGGCGCGCGCATGCCCCATGTCGATGTCGCCCGCCATCAGCAGCTCCTGCACCTGCTTGGCGAGATTGAGCAGGCGCAGCAGGTTCGACGCCGCCGGGCGCGAGCGGCCGACCGCGTCCGCCGCCTGCTGGTGGGTCATGTCGAACTCGTCGATCAGGCGCTGGATGCCACCGGCTTCCTCGAGCGGGTTGAGGTCCTCGCGCTGGATGTTCTCGATCAGCGACATCGCCAGCGCGGCCTCGTCGGGGATCTCCCGCACCAGGCAGGGCACCTCGGCCAGGCCGGCGATCTGCGCCGCACGCCAGCGCCGCTCGCCGGCGATGATCTCGTAGGCGTCGTCGTCCACCGGACGCACCATGATCGGCTGCATCACACCCTGGGCCTTGATCGAGGCCGCGAGCTCCTCCAGCGAGCCCGGGTCCATGCGTGTGCGCGGCTGGTACTTGCCGGGCTGCAGCGCGATGATCGCCAAGGACTGCAGTTCGCCCTTGTCGGCCTCTTCTTCCTGGTTGGCGGCGAGCAGCGCGTCGAGTCCGCGGCCGAGGCCCTTGAGTCTGGGTTTGTTCATGTCGGCTCCGGGTTTAGAAGGTCTTGGCGCGCTCGATCATCTCGTGCGCAAAAGCCATGTAGGCCTGCGCGCCCTTGGCGGACTTGTCGAACACCACGCCCGGCATGCCATGGCTGGGCGCCTCTGCCAGGCGCACGTTGCGCGGCACGATGGCGCGGAACACCTTGTCGCCGAAGTGGCCCTCGAGCTGGTTCGACACCTGCTGCTGCAGGGTCACGCGCGGGTCGAACATCACCCGCAACAGGCCGATGATCTTGAGATCGCGATTGAGGTTGGCGTGCACCTTCTTGATCGTGTTGACCAGGTCGGACAGGCCCTCGAGCGCGTAGTACTCGCACTGCATCGGGATGATGACACCGGTGGCGCAGCACAGGCCGTTGAGGGTCAGCATCGACAGCGAGGGCGGGCAGTCGATGAGGACGAAGTCGTAGTCGTCGTGGAAGCCGGCGAGCGCATTGCGCAGGCGCTTCTCGCGCTGGTCGAGGTTGACCAGCTCGACCTCGGCGCCGGCCAGGTCGCGGTTGGCGGGCAGTACGTCGTAGCCCCCGGTGGACGAGACGACGCGCACCCCGGCCAGATCGACCAGGCCGACCAGCAGGTGGTACACCGAGCTCTTCAGCTCGCGTTTGTCGATGCCGCTGCCCATCGTGGCGTTGCCCTGCGGGTCGAGGTCGATCAGCAGCACGCGCTGCCCGGCCTGGTGCAGGGCGGCAGCGAGGTTGACGCAGGTGGTGGTCTTGCCCACCCCGCCCTTCTGGTTGGCGACGCAGAATATCTTGGCCATGTTCGGTTCAGGCTGTTCCGGTTGGAGGGGTCGCGCAGGCTGCGCGGCCCCCGGAGTGTACTTCAATGCGGCAGCGCAACAGGCGCACTGCCGCGCGCGCGCCGCGACGCCGCCTCATGCCGCGCGGCGGATGACCAGCAGATGGCGCTCGGCGCCCAGCCCCGGCACCGCGAGCGCATGCGTCTCGCTCAAGGCCCAGCCTGCCGGCAGCATGGCCAGTTCGTCGGCCGGATGGGTGCCCTTCATCGCATACAGCGCGCCGCCTTCGGCAACGAGGTGGCCGGCCAGCCGCACGAAATCGGCCAGGCTCGAAAATGCGCGCGAGATCACGCCCTCGGCCGCGCCGCCAGGCAGGTCCTCGGGCTGCACCTGCTCGACGCGCTGGTTGATCACGCCGAGGTTGCCCAGGCCGAGCTCGATCTTCGCCTGTTGCTGGAAGCTTGCCTTCTTGCCCACGGTCTCGATCGAGCTGACTACCAGGCCGGGACGCACGATCGCCAGCACCACGCCGGGCAAGCCGCCGCCCGAGCCGATGTCGGCCAGCCGGCTCACCGCGCTCAGTTGCGGCAGCACTGCCAGCGAATCGAGCAGGTGGTGGGTGATCAGCTCCTGCGGGTTGCGGATCGCGGTGAGGTTGTAGACCTTGTTCCACTTCAGCAGCAGCTCGCCGAAGGCAAGCAGGCGGTCGACGGTTTCCGCCGGCAAGGCCAGGCCGAGGGCGGCGACGCCATCAGCCAGTTGCGCCGCATGGGCCTGCAGCCGAGCGCTCATGCCGCCGGCCTCCGCAGCGTGTCGCCGGCGCGCGCCGCCAGCTCGCGGCGCTTGAGCCACACCAGCAGCAGCGAGATCGCCGCCGGCGTCACCCCCTGGATGCGGCCCGCCTGGCCGATGGTCTCGGGCTTGTGCTGGTTGAGCTTCTGCTGCACCTCGCGCGACAGGCCGCGCACCTCGGCATAGTCGAGCTCGGCCGGCAGGCGGGTGGTCTCGGCCTGGGCCTGGCGCGCGACCTCGTCCTGCTGGCGGTCGATATAGCCCTGGTACTTGGCCGCGATCTCGATCTGCTCGATGACCTGCGGGTCGGTCTCGCGCTCATCGGGTGCCCCGGGCAGGCTCATCAGCGACGCGTAGGTGGTGTCGGGCCGGCGCAGCAGCTCGAAGTAGCGCTGCTCGCGCTCGAGCGCCTTGCCCAGCACGCGCTGCTGATCGTCGGCGGGGATCGCCTCCGGCCGCGCCCACGCCGCCTTGAGCTGGGCCGTGCCGCGCTCGATCGCCTCACGCTTGGCGCAGAAGGCGGCCCAGCGTTCATCATCGACCAGGCCCAGCTCGCGCCCCTTCTCGGTCAGGCGCAGGTCGGCGTTGTCCTCGCGCAGCGACAGGCGGTACTCGGCGCGCGAGGTGAACATGCGGTAGGGCTCGGACACGCCGCGCGTGATCAGGTCGTCCACCAGCACGCCGAGATAGGCCTCCTCGCGGCGCGGGCACCAGGGCTCACGCCCCTGCACCTGCAGCGCGGCGTTGGCGCCGGCGAGCAGACCCTGCGCGGCGGCCTCTTCATAACCGGTGGTGCCGTTGATCTGGCCGGCGAAGAAGAGCCCGCCGATCGACTTGGTCTCGAGGCTGGACCTGAGGTTGCGCGGGTCGAAGTAGTCGTACTCGATCGCATAGCCGGGGCGCAGGATATGGGCGCTCTCCAGGCCGCGGATGCTCTGCACGATCTGCAGCTGCACGTCGAAGGGCAGCGAGGTGGAGATGCCGTTGGGGTAGATCTCGTGCGTCTCCAGGCCTTCCGGCTCGAGGAAGATGTTGTGGCTGTCCTTGTCGGCGAAGCGGTGGATCTTGTCCTCGATCGACGGGCAGTAGCGCGGCCCCACGCCCTCGATCACGCCCGAATACATCGGCGAGCGGTCGAGGTTGGCGCGGATGATGTCGTGGGTGCGCGCGTTGGTCTGCGTCATCCAGCACGGCAGCTGGCGCGGATGCTGGCCGGCATGGCCGAGGAAGCTGAACACCGGCACCGGGTCGTCACCGGGCTGCTCGGTCATCACCGAAAAGTCGATCGTGCGCGCATCGAGCCGCGGCGGCGTGCCGGTCTTCAGGCGGCCCTGCGGCAGCTTGAGTTCCTTCAGGCGCGCGCCGAGCGAGATCGCCGGCGGGTCGCCCGCGCGCCCGGCGGAATAGTTCTGCATCCCTACATGCACCAGGCCGTTGAGGAAAGTCCCCGCGGTCAGCACCACCGCCGGCGCCTCGAAACGCAGGCCGATCTGGGTGACCACGCCGGTGACGCGGTCGCCGACCACGGTGAGGTCGTCCACCGCCTGCTGGAACAGCCACAGGTTCGGCTGGTTCTCCAGCCGGCGGCGGATCGCCGCCTTGTACAGCACGCGGTCGGCCTGGGCGCGGGTGGCGCGCACCGCCGGCCCCTTCGAGGCGTTGAGGATGCGGAACTGGATGCCGCCCTCGTCGGTAGCCGCGGCCATCGCGCCGCCGAGCGCATCGACCTCCTTCACCAGGTGCCCCTTGCCGATACCACCGATCGAGGGGTTGCAGCTCATCGCCCCCAGGGTCTCGATGTTGTGGGTGAGCAGCAGCGTGGCCGCGCCCATGCGCGCCGCGGCGAGCGCGGCCTCGGTCCCGGCGTGACCGCCGCCGACCACGATGACATCGAAACGGGTGGGGTAGAGCATGGTGCGCTCCGTGCTGCAATGCATTAACGAGGGGCAGGATTCTACGCCCTTGACGCCCGAGCGACTAGGTTCCGCATCCGTGTTTCACGGAATTTGGTTGTTTAAACAGTAATTTATCACGTCACCTTGGCTGCCGCGGCCGGCACGGCCAAGGCCCTTCGCATGCTGGCTGACGCCCGCGCACGCCGGCGGCGCACCGCCCCCCGGCGGCTAAAGTCGGCACCGTCGCGGCCGATAAGGTTTCCATCATGAACCGTGAATTCCTGCGCGGTTCGAGGTGCCAAGCCCGGCCGGTCCTAGACCTTGATCAAGGTTCACGGCCCTCCTGCATGGTCTGATGGTCCCTCGAACGCATTCCTCACTCAATACCGGCACGACGGTGCACCCGCAATGAAAACCATCTTCCTCGTCGACGACTCCGCAACGATCCTGCTGTCCATCTCGGGCATCCTGTCCAAGGCGGGCTATGCGGTCGAAAAGGCCCCGAGCGCCCTCGACGCGCTCAAGAAGTTCCAGGCCGGAGTCAAGGTCGACCTGCTGATCACCGATCTGAACATGCCGGGCATGAATGGCATCGACTTCATCAAGGAAGTCCGCAAGCTGCCGAGCTACCGCTTCATGCCCATCCTGTTCCTCACCACCGAATCCCAGCAGTCGAAGAAGGCCGAGGCCAAGGCAGCCGGTGCCTCGGGCTGGATCGTGAAGCCCGCCTCGGCCGACGAGTTGCTCAACACCATCAAGCTCGTCATGCGCTGATCATGAACAGCTCGATCTTCCTGCGCCGCTCGCTGCTCATGGTGAGCGCCATCGCGCTCGCGACCGGCCTCGCCGTGCTGCTACTCAACGACTGGTTCAACGGCAGCTTCCTGCCGATGCTGGGCATTCCGCAGCCGCTCGGCAACGCAGTCGGCTCGGTGATGATCGTGTTCGCCGCCTACCTCGGTGTGCGCCTGGTGTCACTGGCCTACTTCCGCGACAACGCCTTCGGCCAGGAGATCACCCTGGACAAGCTCCAGCACAACCGCGAGCAGGCCGCCCAGGTCGGCCAAGAGATCGCCAGCGAGCTGCGCGGCGTGCCCGCCTACAGCGACGTGTTGCGCAAGCAGCTCGACAGCGTGGTGCAGCAGACCGAGCAGGCCGCCTACGACATCAGCGAGCGGCTGCAGACCATCGACAGCGTGGTCGAGCGGCTCAACACCTTCGTCACCGAGCGCTCCAACGAATCCACCGAGATGGTGCACAGCTCCGAGTCGCGCATCGCCAACAACCAGGCGCTCATCCAACGCATGCAGGCGTACATCGACCACCGCATCGTCGAAGCGCGCCAGGATCAGGAACGCGTCGCCCAGGTCGTCGACGAGGCACGCTCGCTGGAATCGCTGACCAAGCTGATCAAGGACATCGCCGCACAGACCAACCTGCTGGCGCTCAACGCCGCCATCGAGGCCGCGCGCGCAGGCGAGGCCGGGCGCGGTTTCGCGGTGGTGGCCGACGAAGTGCGCAAGCTGTCGACCGAGACCGAGAAGGCCGTGCAGTCGATCAACCTCGGCATCCAGGGCGTCGCCGCAACGATCGAGACCCAGCTCAAGGAAAAGCTCGCCGCCACCGACCTCGACCAGGAGCGCGACGCCCTCGGCCAGTTCGCCGGGCAGCTCGCCGAGCTCGGCCAGAGCTACGAGGACATCCTGCGTGCGCAATCGAGCGCGATGGACACGGTGCGCGAGAGCAGCAACGAGCTGGCCTCGATGTTCATGGATGCGCTCGCCAGCGTGCAGTTCCAGGACGTCACGCGGCAGCAGATCGAGCACACCGCCGACTCCCTCTCCCGTCTCGACCAGCACCTCGGGGTGCTCGCCGAGCGCCTCGAGCAGAGCGACAACCCGAGCTTCAGCTACACCCCGCTCACCGAGCACCTGGACGAGATCTACAGCCGCTATGTGATGGCGCAGCAGCGCCAGACCCATGACGCAGCCATCGGCAGGACCGCCGTCGGCGCAGCGGGCAGCACCAACCCGAAGATCGAACTGTTCTGAGAACCCCCATGCCTGCCCGCAAGAAGAAGTCGCCCGATCGCATCGCGATCGGCGAGGACATGACCATCTACAACGCCGCCGCCCACAAGCAGCAACTGCTCGACGCCCTCGCCGGTGCCGCCGAGCGGCTCGAGATCGACCTGTCGGCGGTGACCGAGATCGACACCGCGGGCTTCCAGCTGCTGATGCTGGTCAAGCGCGAGGCGCGCCGCCTCGGCAAGCAGGCGCAGATCGTCGCCCACAGCGAGGCCGTGCGCGAGCTGCTCGACTTCTACAACATGGCCGCCGAGTTCGGCGACCCGCTGTTGATCCCCGCACACCAGGCCTGAGCCGGAAGCCATCGAACCATGGATGAAATCACCACCGTCTTCGTCACCGAGAGCCGCGAACAGCTCGCCGCGCTCGAGGCCGCCCTGCTGCAGCTCGAGAACAGCCCTGGCGACGACGACACCCTGAATGCGATCTTCCGCAGCGCGCACACCATCAAGGGCGGCGCCGGCGTCATCGAATGCGACTACATCGTCGCCTTCACCCACGTCGTCGAGAACGTCCTCGACAAGCTGCGCAACCGCGAGATCAGCCTCGATGCCGACCTCATCGCGCTGCTGCTGGGCTGCGCCGACCACATCGGCAACCTGCTCGGCGTGCTCGAATCCGCCGGCGCCGGGCCCGACGCCGCCAGGCCCGATGCCGACCTCGCCGCCGAGGGCGAGGCCCTGCTCGCGCGCCTGCAGCGCGACTGGCTGTCCGGCGCCCGGGCCGACCCGGCCTCCGGCCCACCCGCCGCCATGGCGCCGCCGATCGAAGCCAGCGGCGGCGCCGCGGTCGAGACCGACTGCTGGCACATTTCGCTGCGCTTCGGCGCCGACGTGCTCAAGAACGGCATGGACCCCCTGTCCTTCCTGCGCTACCTGGGCAGCATCGGCCGCATCGAGCGCATCGAGACCCTCGCCGACGCCATGCCGGTCGCCGCGCAGATGGACCCCGAGGCCTGCTACCTCGGCTTCGAGATCAGCTTCTCGTCCAACGCCGACAAGGCCGCCATCGAGCGCGTATTCGACTTCGTGCGCGACGACTGCACGCTGCACATCCTGCCGCCGCACAGCCGCCTCGACGACTATCTCGCGCTCATCAACGGTCTGCCCGAAGACACGATGCGCCTGGGCGAGATCCTGGTGAAGGTCGGCGCGCTCACCCAGGCCGAGCTCGACGAGGGCCTCGTCCAGCAGCAACGGCCGGCCGACGCCGTGGCGCAACCCGCGCCAGGCGCCGAGGAAGCCGCGGCGCCGCCGCTCGGCGAGATCCTGGTCGAGCACAAGGTGGTGCAGCCCGAGCTGGTCGAGGCTGCGGTCGCCAAGCAGAAGCAGGTCACCGAGAAGAAGGCCGCCGAGGCCCGCCTGATCCGCATCCAGGCCGACAAGCTCGACCGCCTCATCGACCTCGTCGGCGAACTCGTCATCGCCGGCGCCGGCGTCAGCCTGCTCGCCAGCCGGAGCGGGATCGGCGAACTCGTCGAGGCAGCCTCCCTGAGCAGCCGGCTGGTCGAAGGCATCCGCGATGCGGCACTGCAGTTGCGCATGGTGCAGATCGGCGAGACCTTCAACCGCTTCAACCGGGTGGTGCGCGACACCTCGCGCGAGATGGGCAAGGAGGTCGAGCTGGTCATCAGCGGCGGCGAGACCGAACTCGACAAGTCCATGGTCGAGAAGATCGGCGACCCGCTGATGCATCTGGTGCGCAACGCCATGGACCATGGCCTGGAAATGCCCGAGCTGCGAGCAGCCCAGGGCAAGTCGCCGCGCGCGCGGCTAGAGCTCAACGCTTTCCACGACTCGGGCAGCATCGTCATCGAAGTCGTGGACGACGGCGCCGGCCTCAACCGCGACCGCATCCTCGCCAAGGCGGTCGAGCGCGGCCTGGCCCAGCCCGGCCAGGCGCTGTCCGATACCGAGATCTTCAACCTGATCTTCGAGCCCGGCTTCTCGACCGCCGAGAAGGTCACCAACATCTCGGGCCGAGGCGTCGGCATGGACGTCGTGCGCCGCAACATCCAGAGCCTGCGCGGCAGCGTCGACGTCAGCTCGACGCCTGGCCAGGGCTCGCGCTTCGCCATCCGCCTGCCGCTCACGCTGGCGATCATCGACGGCTTCCTGGTCGGCGTCGGCGACGCCGCCTACGTGATCCCGCTCGACAGCGTGGTCGAGTGCATCGAGCTGGCCGCCGACGGCGTCGAGCGCGACTACGTCAACCTGCGCGGCGAGGTCCTGCCGCTGGTGCGCCTGCGCCAGATGTTCGCCATCGAGGGCGAGGCACCCAAGCGCCAGAACGTGGTCGTCGTCCAGTACGCCGGCATCAAGTCGGGCATCGTCGTCGACGAGCTGATGGGCGAGTTCCAGACCGTCATCAAGCCGCTCGGCCGCATTTTCCGTCACATCAAGGGCATCGGCGGCTCGACCATTCTCGGCAGCGGCGAGGTGGCGCTGATCCTCGACGTGCAGGCGCTGGTCCAGCGCTGCGCCACGAGCGAGGAGCAGCGCGCCCGCGGCGTGTCGCCGTCGCGCACCCTGGCCGCCCCGGTCCGCGCCTGAACCTTCTTTCGCAACGTCCCGTCTTCCCCTGGAGTTCATCATGAAGAACCTGAAAATCGGCATCCGGCTTGGCATTGGCTTTGCCGTCGTGCTGTTGCTGCTGCTGATCACCGCCGTGATCGGCAGCCTGCGGCTGCAAGCATTGCAAGGCAGCGTCGCCGACCTGGTCGGCGACAAGAACGTGAAAGTCGCGCTGGCCAACGAGATCATCAATTCGGTCAACGAACTCGGCCTGCAGCACCGCAACATGATGATCACGGCGCTGCAATCCGACAGCTCGCTGCAAGGCCTCCTGCAAAGAACAGCGGAGGAGCGGCAAAAGATCATCCAGGGCCTGGAGAAGCTGGATGGCATGAGCTACAGCAGCGCGGGCAAGCAGCTCCTCGAGCAGGTGAAATCCGCACGTCAGACCTTCGTGGGCATTCAGCAGAACTTCGAAGCGCAGATCCAGCAGCGCAACTTCGACCGCGCGAGCGAGATCTTCCCCGAGTACCGGCAGGCCTACATCGCCTACCGCGAAGCGCTCGCCAGGTTCATCGACTTCCAGAACAACCTGACGCGCGAGACCGGACAGCAGGCCGAAGCCCAGGCCGATCAATCGGTCATGCTGCTGCTGGGCCTGCTCGCCGGCGCACTGGTCATCGGAATTGGCTTCGCGAGCTTCATCACGCGCTCCATCACCCGCCCGGTGAGCGAGGTGAGCGCGGCGGCGAAGAAGATGGCCCAAGGGGACTTCAACTTCGACCTCAGGTCCGATGCCAAGGACGAGGTTGGCGAGGTCGTCCGCGCGGTCGCGGACGTCCAGTCCAGCGTCAAGCGCATGATCGCGGACGCCGGCATGCTGTCGGACGCCGCGATCGCCGGCAAGCTCGCCACCCGCGCCGATGCCAGCAAGCACGAGGGCGACTTCCGCAAAATCGTCGAGGGCGTCAATGGCACGCTGGACGCCGTCATCGGTCCGCTGAACGTGGCCGCCGACTATGTCGACCGCATCGCCCGCGGCGCCATCCCGCCGCGCATCACCGACAGCTACAACGGCGACTTCAACACCATCAAGAACAACCTCAACACCTGCATCGACGCGGTCAATGAACTGGTCGCCGACGCCGTCATGCTCGCCCAGGCCGCCGTCGAGGGCCGCCTGCAGACGCGCGCCGATGCCGCCAAGCACCACGGCGACTATCGCCGCATCGTCGACGGGGTGAATTCCACCCTCGACGCGGTGATCGCCCCCATCGACGAGGTCAAGCGCGTCATGGTCGCGCTCTCGGGCGGCGATCTCACCCAGAAGATCACCGACGACTACGCCGGCGACTTCCAGGTGCTGCAGAACGCGGTCAACGACTCCATGGACAAGCTCGCCGAGATCATCGAGCAGGTGCGCGGCGCGGCCGATGCGCTGACCAACGCCGCCGGCCAGGTCTCGGCCACCGCACAGAGCTTGAGCCAGTCCTCTTCCGAGCAGGCCGCCAGCGTGGAAGAGACCTCGGCCTCGATCGAGCAGATGAGCGCCTCGATCAACCAGAACTCGGAAAACGCCAAGATCACCGACGCCATGGCCAGCAAGTCCTCCTCTGAGGCGGGCGAGGGCGGCCAGGCCGTCCGCTCCACCGTCGAAGCGATGAAGAACATCGCCGGCAAGATCGGCATCATCGACGACATCGCCTACCAGACCAATCTGCTCGCCTTGAACGCCGCCATCGAGGCCGCGCGCGCCGGCGAGCACGGCAAGGGCTTCGCGGTGGTCGCGGCCGAAGTCAGGAAGCTCGCCGAGCGCAGCCAGGTCGCCGCCCAGGAGATCGGCCAGCTCGCCGGCAACTCGGTCACCCTGGCCGAGCGCGCGGGCAAGCTGCTCGACGAGATGGTGCCCTCGATCAACAAGACCTCCGACCTGGTGCAGGAGATCGCCTCGGCCAGCCAGGAGCAGACCGCCGGCGTCGGCCAGATCAACAACGCCATGGGCCAGTTGAACAAGGCCACCCAGCAGAACGCCTCCGCCTCTGAGGAGCTCGCCGCCACCGCCGAGGAGCTCGGCGGCCAGGCCGGGCAGCTGCAGGAGCTGATGGGCTTCTTCAGCGTCGGCGCGAGCGCCTCCGCCGCCCCCAGGCGCAGTGCGGCACCCAAGCTGGTTGCGGTGCCAGCCGCTGCGCCCAGCGCCAAGGCGGCGCGTTCATCCGGTCGCCTGACGATCGGCAAGCCGGTCAGCTTCAGCGAAAGCGACTTCGAAAAATTCTGAGCACACGCCACGCAGCAGGAGCCCGGCCATGAGCCAGAACCTTACACACAGCAAGCACGAGCTCAGCGTCCGTGCGGACGCCAGCCCGCAGCAATACCTGACCTTCAGCCTCGGCGGCGAGGTGTTCGCGCTCGGCATCCTCAACGTCAAGGAGATCATCGAGTTCGGCAGCATCACCGAGATTCCGATGATGCCGGCCTTCATCCGCGGCGTGATCAACCTGCGCGGCGCGGTGGTGCCGGTGATCGACCTGTCGGCCCGCTTCGGCGGCGCCGCCTCCAGGGTGTCGCGCCGCACCTGCATCGTCATCGTCGAGCTCGGCGACGGCGAGGATCGCCAGGATCTGGGCGTGATCGTCGACGCGGTCAACGAGGTGCTCGAAATCCCGCGCGCCGACATCGAACCGCCGCCCAGCTTCGGCGCCCGGATCCGTGCCGACTTCATCCAGGGCATGGGCAAGGTCGAAGGCCGCTTCGTCATCATCCTCAATGTCGCCCGCGTGCTGTCGACCGAGGAAATCGCCATGCTCGCCAGCATGAGCAGCGACACCAACGCCAGCGAAGAACAATAAGCACAGGACGGGCGCGCGCGCCGTGTGCGCCCTCGCCCGCACTCAATCCGGAAGACCCGAGATGAACACTCAATCCTACGGCTGGCGCTCGATCCGCCTGCGCCTGTTCCTGCTGTTCGCAATCGTGATCGCGGCAGTCCTGTCCTATGCGGTGAGCGACGTCGCAACGCAATGGAACACCCGCAATGCAATGGAGCGCGGCGCACAGTACAGCCAGCTCTCGGTGCAGATCAACGGCGTGGTGCATGAGCTGCAGAAGGAGCGTGGCCTGTCGGCCGGCTTCATCGGCTCGCGCGGCGACCGCTTCCGGGCCGAGCTGGCGAGCCAGCACCAGGACAGCGACAAGGCCCGCGCCGCACTCGACGGCTGGCTGGCCGCAGCCGAGCGCGCCCAGCTGAGCGACGCCATCCAGAAGGCCCTCGCCGACGCCCAGGCCCGCCTTGCCGAACTGCAGACCACCCGCGGCCGCGTGAGCGCGCTGAGCATCCCGGGACCGGACTCCTTCAACTACTACACCGGCACCATCGAGCGCCTGATCACGGTCATCGACATTGCCGCCTCCGCAGCCGAGGAGGTCGAGCTGTCGCGCGGCATGAACGCCTATCTGATGTTCGTGCTCGCCAAGGAGCAGGCCGGACGCGAGCGCGCCTCGATCAACGGCCTGTTCGCCGCCGATGCCGCAGCCGACGTGCCCCTGCATCGGCGCATCATCACCATCCTCACCGCGCAGGACACCTACCTCGCCAACTTCCGCTCGATGGCGCCGCCGGCCTGGAGCGACGCCTTGCAGACGGTGCTCGACAGCGAGGCCGGGCGCGAGACGGCGCGCCTGCGCCAGATCGCGCTTGACCACATGCTGCTCGGGGCGTTCGGCGTGGAACCGGCAAACTGGTTCGCCACCATCACGCGCAAGATCGACCTGATGAAGGTCGAGGAGGACCGTATCGCCGCCATCCTGCTCGACCGCGCGCAGATGCTGAGCCGGGACTCGTCCACCCAGTTCGCGCTTTCCATCGCGATGACGCTGGCGGTGCTGGTGGCGGCCGTGCTGTTCGGGCTGCAGGTCACCGCCCTGTTGCGCGGGCTGCGCGGCAACGCCGAAGCGGCGCACCGCATCGCCCAGGGCAAGCTCGACGAGAAGATCGAGGTTCAGAGCCACAACGAGCTTGGCGAAATCGAGCGCGCACTCGCCGAGGTGCAGTCCAACCTGCACGCCATGATCGACGACGCCACCCTGCTGTCCGCCGCGGCAGTGGAAGGCCGGCTCGCCACCCGCGCCGACGCCAGCCGCCACCAGGGCGACTATGCCCGCATCGTGCAGGGCGTCAACGCCACGCTGGACGCGGTGATCGGGCCCTTGAACGTCGCCGCCGACTATGTCGACCAGATCGCCCGCGGCGCCATCCCGCCGCGCATCACCGACAGCTACAACGGCGACTTCAACACCATCAAGAACAACCTCAACACCTGCATCGACGCGGTCAATGAACTGGTCGCCGACGCCGTCATGCTCGCCCAGGCCGCCGTCGAGGGCCGCCTGCAGACGCGCGCCGATGCCGCCAAGCACCACGGCGACTATCGCCGCATCGTCGACGGGGTGAATTCCACCCTCGACGCGGTGATCGCCCCCATCGACGAGGTCAAGCGCGTCATGGTCGCGCTCTCGGGCGGCGATCTCACCCAGAAGATCACCGACGACTACGCCGGCGACTTCCAGGTGCTGCAGAACGCGGTCAACGACTCCATGGACAAGCTCGCCGAGATCATCGAGCAGGTGCGCGGCGCGGCCGATGCGCTGACCAACGCCGCCGGCCAGGTCTCGGCCACCGCACAGAGCTTGAGCCAGTCCTCTTCCGAGCAGGCCGCCAGCGTGGAAGAGACCTCGGCCTCGATCGAGCAGATGAGCGCCTCGATCAACCAGAACTCGGAAAACGCCAAGATCACCGACGCCATGGCCAGCAAGTCCTCCTCTGAGGCGGGCGAGGGCGGCCAGGCCGTCCGCTCCACCGTCGAAGCGATGAAGAACATCGCCGGCAAGATCGGCATCATCGACGACATCGCCTACCAGACCAATCTGCTCGCCTTGAACGCCGCCATCGAGGCCGCGCGCGCCGGCGAGCACGGCAAGGGCTTCGCGGTGGTCGCGGCCGAAGTCAGGAAGCTCGCCGAGCGCAGCCAGGTCGCCGCCCAGGAGATCGGCCAGCTCGCCGGCAACTCGGTCACCCTGGCCGAGCGCGCGGGCAAGCTGCTCGACGAGATGGTGCCCTCGATCAACAAGACCTCCGACCTGGTGCAGGAGATCGCCTCGGCCAGCCAGGAGCAGACCGCCGGCGTCGGCCAGATCAACAACGCCATGGGCCAGTTGAACAAGGCCACCCAGCAGAACGCCTCGGCTTCTGAGGAGCTCGCCGCCACCGCCGAGGAGCTCGGCGGCCAGGCCGGACAGCTGCAGGAGCTGATGGAGTTCTTCACCATCGACAACGCAAGCGGCGCGCGCCGCCTCCGGTTCGCCTAAGGCCCGATGAGCGGACGCACGCCATGATCAGCTGGCACACCCTCTCGCCGCAGGAGATCGAACGGCGGGCGCAGAGCATCGCGCCCGGCGAGTGGGCGGTCGACATGCAGCGCCCGATCGCCACCCTGCTCGGCTCCTGCGTAGCGGTGTGCATGTATGACTCCGCGGTCGGCGTCGGCGGCATGAACCACTTCATGCTGCCCAACATGCGCAAGCGCGAAGACGGCGTGGACGTCGATTCGCTGCTGTCGGGCGACTACGCGATGGAGGTCCTGCTCAACGGCATCCTCGCCCGCGGCGGCGCGCGCCATCGCCTCAAGGCCAAGGCCTTCGGCGGCGGCACCATCATCAGCGGCATCGCCGCCTCGGGCATCGGCAAGCGCAACGCCGACTTCACCTGCGACTGGCTCAAGCGCGAAGGCATCGAGCTGGTCGCCTCCGACTTTCTCGGCGCCTGCTCGCGCAAGCTGCTGTTCGTGCCGGCCACCGGCGACGCCTGGTGCCGCCGCATGACGACCACCATGGCGAGCGCGCAGGAAGTGGCGAAGGCCGAGAAGGCCTATGCCGAATCGCTCAGGCGACCGCCGCCGAAATCGAATGTCGAACTGTTCTGATCGTGGAGCTCAGCCCGCATATGGATAACCAAGGCCTCAGCGACCAGGAATTCGCCCTGTTCCAGAAGCTCATCTACCGCCTGGCCGGCATCAACATGGCCGACAGCAAGAAGCCGCTGGTCACCGGCCGGCTGTCGCGCCGGCTGCGCCACTATGGCCTGGACAGCTTCGGCGCCTACTACAAGCTGGTCACCAGCGGTGAGCACCCGGAAGAGCGGCAGCTGATGGTTGACCTCCTGACCACCAACGAGACCTATTTCTTCCGCGAAGCGGCGCATTTCGACTTCCTGCAGGACTTCGCCGCCAGCCGGCGTGGCCGTCCGTTCCGGGTGTGGAGCGGTGCATCATCGAGCGGCGAGGAGCCCTACACCATCGCCATGGTGCTGGCCGAGACCCTGGGCCTGTCGGCGAACTGGGAGGTGGTGGCGTCGGACATCAGCCTGACCGTGCTCGAGCGCGCCCAGGCCGGCCTCTACCCGCTGGAGCGCGGCCGCGGCATCCCGCCCGAGCTGATGAAGAAGTACTGCCTCAAGGGCGTGCGCAGCCAGGAGGGCAACTTCCTCGTCGTGCCCAAGCTGCGCGAGCGGGTGGACTTCCGCCACATCAACCTGATCGCGCCCGAGACGCGCGACCTCGGCCAGTTCGACGTCATCTTCCTGCGCAACGTGATGATCTATTTCGACAACGACACCAAGCGCAAGGTGGTCGGCAACATGGTTCCCCACCTGCGCGAGGACGGCACCTTCATCGTCGGCCACTCCGAGACGCTGACCGGCATCACCGACGCGCTCAGCACCCTGCGGCCGACGCTGTACTGCCGCCCCAGCGCGCAGGCGCTGCTCGAGCACCATCGCAGCCCGCGCGGCCCGCGCGCCCTTCACCCCGCGCGCAGCGAGCACGGACGATGAGCGGCAGGATCAAGGTCATGATCGTCGACGACTCGGCGGTGGTGCGCCAGACGGTGCGCCAGGCCCTCGAGCGCGACGCCGGCATCGAGGTCATCGCCGCCGCCTCCGACCCGCTGTTCGCCATCAGCCACATGCAGCGCCAGTGGCCGGACGTGATCGTGCTCGACATCGAGATGCCGCGCATGGACGGCCTGACCTTCCTGAAGAAGATCATGACCGAACACCCCACGCCGGTGGTGATCTGCTCCTCGCTCGCCGAGACCGGCGCCGCCGCCACCATGCAGGCCTTGTCGGCCGGCGCCGCGGCGATCATCACCAAGCCCAAGATGGGCGTGAAGCAGTTCCTCGAGGACAGCGCCAACGACGTCGTGCAGGCGGTCAAGGCCGCGGCCCGCGCCAACGCCAGCCGGCTCGTGCCGCGGGCGGTGGCGCCGCTCACGCCGGCGCCCAAGCTCAGCGCCGACGCCATCCTCGGCGCCGGCCTGGGCAGCGGCTCGAACATGGTGCGCACCACCGAGCGCATCGTCGCCATCGGCACCTCCACCGGCGGCACCCAGGCGCTGGAAGCGGTGCTGACCCGCCTGCCGGCGGTCTGTCCCGGCATCGTCATCGTGCAGCACATGCCCGAACGCTTCACCGCGATGTTCGCCGAGCGCCTCAACAGCCTGAGCGCCCTCGAGGTACGCGAAGCCCGCCACGGCGACCGCGTCATGCCCGGCCGCGCGCTGATCGCCCCCGGCGGCAAGCACATGATGCTGGCGCGCAGCGGCGCGCAATACACGGTCGAAGTCATCGACGGCCCGCTGATCAATCGCCACCGGCCCTCGGTGGACGTGCTGTTCCGCTCCTGCGCCAAGTTCGCCGGCAAGAACGCCGTCGGCGTGATCATGACCGGCATGGGCGACGACGGCGCCCGCGGCCTCAAGGAAATGCACGACGCCGGCGCCCACACGATCGCCGAGGACGAATCCACCTGCGTGGTGTTCGGCATGCCGCGCGAGGCGATCAAGCTCGGCGCGGCCGACAGCGTGCTGCCACTGGACCGCATTCCGGAAGCGATCATGAAGGCGGGGTAGCCGCTTTCCACCGTTCCCGAAACGCCACTACCACCGGAAGCGGCCGTTGAGCCGATCGCTCTACGGGCGGCAAGCTCGCGACGCATGCCGCTCAGGGCCCCGGCCCACAGAGGAGACACCCCAGATGAAGACCTTGATCCAAGCCCTCGTGCACACGCACCTGCCCCGCCTTGCCGCCACGGCCGCCCTTGCGCTGCTGCCGCTGGCCGCCCAGGCACAGACGCCCTCGATCATCGTCGCCTCCACCACCTCCACCGAGCAGTCCGGCCTGTTCGGTCACATCCTGCCGCGGTTCAAGGAGGCCAGCGGCATCGAGGTCAGGGTGGTCGCGCTCGGCACCGGCCAGGCGCTCGACGTCGGCCGCCGCGGCGACGCGGACGTGGTGTTCGTGCATGACGCCGCCGCCGAGCAGAAATTCGTCGACGAAGGCCACGGCATCGAGCACAGGAAGGTGATGTACAACGACTTCGTTCTGATCGGACCGAAGGACGACCCCGCCGGTGCCCGCGGCAAGGACATCACCGCAGCCCTGCAGAAGCTCGCTGCCGCCAACGGCAGCTTCGTGTCGCGCGGCGACAAGAGCGGCACCCACGCCGCCGAGCTGCGCTACTGGAAGGCGGCCGAGGTCGCCGACAAGGGCACGGGCTACCGGGAGTGCGGCTGCGGCATGGGGCCGGCGCTGAACATGGCGGCCTCGACCGGCGGCTACGTGCTCGCCGACCGCGGCACCTGGCTCAGCTTCAGGAACCGCGCCGGGCTCGCGGTGCTGGTCGAAGGCGACACCCGGCTGTTCAACCAGTACGGCGTGATGGTGGTGAACCCGGAGCGCCACCCGCATGTGAAGCTGGCCGAGGCGCGCAGGTTCGTCGACTGGGTGGTGTCGCCCGCCGGCCAGGGGGCGATCGCCTCGTACCAGATCGAGGGCGAGCAGCTCTTCTTTCCCAACGCCGACAAGTAAGAAGTACGGCCAGGCGGTTCAGCCCCTGCGCAGGGCCGCGACGGCCCCGCGCCTCAGCTCCCCATCACCGGCAGCGCCGTCTTGTCGATCACCCGGCGCAGCACGAAGCTCGAATGCACCCCGGTCACGCCGGGGATGCGGGTGATGCGGTGCAGCAACAGCTCCTGATAGCCGTCCATGTCGGCAACGATCACCTTGAGCTGGTAGTCCGCGTCCTGGCCAGTGATCAGCAGGCATTCCAGCACCTGGGGAATCTTCTCGATCTCGCCCTCGAAGTGCGCGAAGCGCTCGGGCGTATGGCGGTCCATCGAGATGTGGATCAGCGCCATCAGCGACAGGCCAAGCTTTCTCGCATCCAGCAGGGCGCGATAGCCGCGGATCAGGCCGGACTCCTCCAGCGCGCGCAGCCGCCGCAGGCAGGACGAGGGGGAGAGGCTGATGCGGTCGGCGAGCTCCTGGTTGCTGATGCGGCCGTCCTGCTGCAGCAGGTCGAGGATCTGGCGGTCGTAGCGGTCAAGTTCCATGATCATCCCCGTGTTTGTCGTGACATGGCAGATCATTGCATCGCTTTAAGATAATGTGAACGATTCTGCGTCAAACAACCGATATCGCCCGCAAGATCGCAAGCAAATGCCGCTCCTACCGGCGTAGACTTTCGTCCATCGAATCACGCCAAGCCCACGAGGACCGCGCCATGATGTTGCACACGCCCGCCGCCAAGTACCGCCCCTTCGCCCCGATCGCGCTCACCGACCGCCAATGGCCGAACAAGGTCATCGACCACGCCCCGATCTGGATGAGCACCGACCTGCGCGACGGCAACCAGGCGCTGTTCGAGCCGATGAGCGTGGAGCGCAAGATGCGCATGTTCCGCACCGTGTGCGACATCGGCTTCAAGGAGATCGAGGTCGGCTTCCCGTCGGCCTCGCAGACCGACTTCGACTTCGTGCGCCAGCTCATCGAGGGCGGCCACATCCCCGCGGACGTCACCATCCAGGTGCTCACCCAGGCGCGCGAAGACCTCATCCGCCGCACCATGGAATCGGTGCGCGGCGCGCCGCGGGCGATCATCCACGTCTATAACGCCACCTCGCCGACCTTCCGCGAAGTGGTGTTCGGCATGGAAAAGCCGCAGGTGGTGGCGCTCGCCGTCTCCGCGGTGCGTCTGATCAAGCAGATCGGCGAGGAGATGAGGGCCGAGTGCGGCACCGAGATCGCCCTCGAATACAGCCCCGAAACCTTCTCCGCCACCGAGCTCGACTTCGCCAGGGAAGTCTGCGACGCTGTCACCGCCGAGTGGGGCGCGACGCCGGAGAACAAGGTCATCCTCAACCTCCCCGCCACGGTCGAGGTGTCGACGCCCAACGTCTATGCCGACCAGGTCGAGTGGATGCACCGTAACCTCGCCCGTCGCGACAGCGTGGTGCTCTCGCTCCATCCGCACAACGACCGCGGCAGCGGCGTGGCCGCCGCCGAGCTCGGCCTGATGGCCGGCGCCGACCGCGTCGAGGGCTGCCTGTTCGGCAACGGCGAGCGCACCGGCAACGTCGACATCGTCACCCTCGCGCTCAACATGTATACGCAGGGCGTGTCGCCCGGGCTCGACTTCTCCGACATCAACGCGGTCGCCCGCACCGTCGAGTACTGCAACCAGTTGCCCATCCACCCACGCCACCCCTATGTGGGGGACCTCGTGTTCACGGCCTTCTCCGGCTCCCACCAGGACGCCATCAAGAAGGGATTCGCCGCCCAAAAGGCTGGCCAGCCGTGGAACGTACCCTACCTCCCGATCGACCCCGCCGACGTCGGCCGCAGCTACGACTCGGTGATCCGGGTCAACAGCCAGTCCGGCAAGGGCGGCATCGCCTACCTGCTCGAGACCGAGTACGGCATCGTGATGCCACGCCGCCTGCAGGTGGAGTTCTCGCGCGAAGTGCAGCAGGTCACCGACGCCAGCGGCGGCGAGATGTCGGCGGCGGCGATCTGGGACCTGTTCCGCAGCACCTACCTCGATACCGCCGAGCCGGTGCGCTACGTCGAGCACCACCTCTTCGAGCACGGTGCGGCGCAGGGCATCCGCCTCGTGGTCGAGATCGGCGGCACCCGCCACCTGCTCGTCGGCGAGGGCAATGGCCCGATCGACGCCGCCATCCACGCCTTGCGCGGCGCCGGCATCGACGTCCAGGTACGCAGCTTCGAGGAGCGCTCGATCGCGCCCAGCGAGGACGGCGGCAATGCCCAGGCCTGCGCCTTCGTCGAGCTCACCGAGGCCGGCGGAGCGGGCGGCGACCGCTACGGCGTGGGCGTCGACGGCAACATCGTCACCGCCTCGATCCGCGCCATCGTCAGCGGGGTGAACCGCCTGCAGCCGAACCGGGTCGCAGCACCCGCGGCGCGCGCCGCCTGACGCACAGGCTGGCATCACCTGCCCACGGCGTGCGTGAAGGACGCCGTGGGCACGGTCCCTGCAACCCGACTCGCGCGGCGCGCTAAGATGGCGCGAACGCCTCCCGCCTGCCCGCACGATGGAACCCGAACTCGCCTCCGACCTGTTTGAGTCGCTCGGACTCGAGGCCCTGCTGCCCGAAGCACTCGCCGCCTGGCGGCCGCTGCTGGTGGAGGGCCTGGCCTTCTTCCTCGACCGCCTGCCGCCCGCCCGTCTCGGCCCGATCGTCGCCGAACAGTTCGCGCTGGCCGCGACCGCCCCCGCCGCCGCCCGCATCGCCGCGCTGCTCGCGCACTGCCCCACGCTGCACAAGCTCGGCCAGGTCGTCGCCCGCCAGCCCGCGCTGGACGCCGAGCTGCGCCGCCACCTGCAGGCGCTGGAATCGCTGCCGGCGAGCACCGACATCGATGCCCTGCTCGCCCATGTGCGCGCCGAACTCGGCCACGACCGCCGCCTGCGCCTGGCCGACCGTGCGCTCGCCGAGGGCAGCGTCGCGGTGGTGCTGCCGTTCTCGTGGCGCCAGGACGGACGCAGCCACGACGGCGTGCTCAAGGCGCTCAAGCCCGGGGTGGTACAGCGGCTGGCCGAGGAGCTTGCCATCCTGCCCGCGCTCGGCGACTTCCTCGAACGCCGCGGCGCCGCGCTGGCGCTGCCCGCCCTTGATTACCACAGCCACCTCGCCGCCGCCGGCCGCCTGTTGACGCAGGAGATCCGCCTCGAGCACGAGCAGGCCAACCTGCGCGCCGCGGCCGGCGTGCTCGCCGACGACACGGACGTCTTCGTCCCCGCGCTGCTGCCCTGGAGCACGCCCACGCTCACCGCCATGGAACGCATCGACGGCCCCAAGCTGAGCGACGCCGCCCTGCCCGCGGCCGAAGCCCGCCGCCTCGGCCGCGCGCTGGTCGGCGGCCTGCTCGCGCGGCCGTTCTGGTCGTGCAGCGAAACCGCGCCCTTCCACGGCGACCTCCATGGCGGCAACCTGCTGCTCGCCGCCGACGGCCGCGTCGCGGTGATCGACTGGAGCCTCACCGCCCGCCTCACCAAGGCCGAGCGCGAGGCGCTGGTGGAGGTCGCGCTTGCTGCGCTCGCGCTCGACACCCGGCGCGCCGCCACCGCGCTGGCCGGCCTCGGCCTGCAGGACGCACGCGGCACGCCGATCGCCGCTACGGTGGACCGCGCGCTCGACACCCTGGTGCGCAGCGGCCGGCCGCTCGGCTTCGACTGGCTGGTGGGCCTGCTCGATGCGCTCGCGCTGCAGGGGGCGAGCGGCTTCGGCGCGCAGCTGGCGGTGTTTCGCAAGAGCTGGCTCGCGCTCGCCGGCGTGCTCGCCGACCTTGGCGCCGGTGGCGACACCGACCTGCCGCTGATCGGCCTCGGCCTGCAGCGCTTCGCCACCGAATGGCCGGCGCGCCTGCTCACCGCAGCCGACTCCCGTGCCTTCTCCACCCACGTCTCCACCGCCGACCTGCTGCGGGTCGCCGCCGACGCCTGGCCCGCCGGGCTGCGTTACTGGACACGGCTGCTCGCACCATCGCGCTGAGCGGCGGAGGCACGCGCTGCCCGTCATGAATCCCGCCGCCGCCATCCCTGCAACCCTTGCCGGGCGCGCGCTGTTCGAGCCGATCGCCCCCTGGCTGAGGCGCTTCGCCGCACCCGGCGTGCCGGGCCACGCCGAGCTCGACGCCCTGCTCGCCGAGGCTGCCCCCGAGGCGCGCAGCGGCGGCGGCGCACCGATCCGCTTCGTACCACCCACAGGCGATGCGGAAGGCTACGAGGCGCGCGTCTTCGCCCGCGGCGAAGTACCCACGCGCGCGGGCGACTGGCACGACTTCTTCAACGCGCTCGCCTGGTGCGCCTGGCCGCGCACCAAGGCCGCCTGCAATCGCCTGCACCTGGCCGAGCTCCACGCCCGCGCGGCCGCCGGCCTGCCCGGGCGCGGCCCGCGCCGCGACGCGCTGACGCAGTTCGACGAATGCGGTCTCGTCGTGGTGTCGGCCGACGCCGAACTCCCCGCCCTGCTCGCCGCGCACGCGTGGGAAGAGGCCTTGTGGACGCGGCGCGCACGCCTGCGGCAGACCACCCGCTTCCTCGTCTTCGGCCACGGCAGCTGGGACCAGTTGCGCGCGCCCTTTGTCGGCCTGTGCGCGAAGACCCTCTACCGCGTGGTGGAGCCTGCCTGGCTGGCACTGCCGGCGGCAGCGGCGCTCGCCGAGACCGACGCCTGGCTCGCCGCCCACCTCGTCGCCAACATCGCCGCGCTCACCCCGCGCAGCCTGGCGCCGCTGCCCTTGCTCGGCATCCCCGGCGTCACGCCGGACAACGACTGCGCGGCGTACTACCGCGACACCCGCCAGTTCCGCCCGCAGCGCGGCGCAGCATGCGCTCCCGCCCCGGCCTGAAATGCGCACTGGATAGGCGCGCCGACTGCACTTAGAATCTCTTTGTCATAGTCGTTGAGCATTCACCATGCCGTGCCACGATCACCCGCCCCCGCCGGCAAGCGATCCGCCCGCCCCTACCAAGCTCATCACGCACCCTATCGGCGCAGCGGCTGCGCTGAATGGCGAAGCCCTGCCGCAGGCCGCATGCGCGCCGGGGCATTCAGGATCCCCGCTGACCTTGGCGAAACGTCATGCGCATTCCATGTAGCGGCCCCGCCGTCCGTATCCTGATCCTGGCGCTTGCGCTCTTGCCGACAACCGGACTCGCACAGGCGCCGCACAGCGACACAGCCCTGTCGACACCCGCGGCGATGCTCGCCCTGCGCTACGACGCATCGATCGAACCCGCCGCCTACTGGGTCAGCGAAAAGCTCGACGGCGTGCGCGCGATCTGGGACGGCCGGCGCCTGCGCTTTCGCAGCGGGCGCGAGCTCGTCGCCCCCGCCTGGTTCATCGCCGCGCTGCCTGCCACGGCACTGGACGGCGAGCTGTGGCTGGGCCGGCGGCGCTTCGACGAGCTCTCCGGCCTGGTCCGCCGCGAAGATCCGCACGACCCCGCCTGGCGCGAGGTGCGCTACATGCTTTTCGATCAGCCCGGCGCCACGGGCGACTTCAGCGCCCGGCTGCACGCACTGCAGGAGATCGTCGCCGCGGCCGGCGTGCCCTGGCTGCAGATGGTCGCCCAGCAGCGCGTGCCCGACCGCGCCGCCCTGCAGCGCCTGCTCGACGACACCGTCGCCGGCGGTGGCGAAGGCCTGATGCTGCACCGCGCCGACGCGCACTGGCAGCCCGGCCGCAGCGCCGCGCTGCTCAAGCTCACGCCGTGGATGGATGCCGAGGCGCGCGTGGTCGGCTACCCCGCATTTCTCACAGATAGGAGGCGCATCGCGGCCGGAAATATGAGAAAGTTGT
>NZ_DAOMPS010000015.1:0-83244 GCF_035444905.1 Thauera sp. | reverse complement strand
TGACCCGCTGACCGCTTCTGCTGACGCTTCTTACACCACGTCCCGGGACACGATCTTCGGTCGGCGCGATCGCCCGGTTTGTACGTTGCAAACAAGCGCTCCAGGATCGCGTTATAGAACCGCCCTTCATCTGGAACTGGAGGTGCCTGTACGAACAGAACCGGCACCACAGCGGCTTCTCCCGAGGGGTTGTCATTTGGCTTGTGCTGCCCGCAGAAGCGCTTAACCAGCATGGTCTTGCCATTGTTGGTGTCGCCCACGATGAGCAGGTTCGGCATCCGGTGTGATGCCGGGTAGCTCAGCAGCGTTTCGAGCTGCTTGAGCACCTTCTGGGCGCGTGGGTAGCCGATCCAGCGCGGCGAGCGGATGTAGGCGATCCGTTCCTGATCGGTGCGCGCAAGGTATTCGGCAGCCTTCTGTAGGAGATGGGAGGCGTCGTCACCCATCTCGGTCCCCCGAGTCCGCCATGTCGTCGACCTCCTCGAACGGCACGATGGAGACCTTGGGCTGGGATGGTGCCACGGATTGCGGAATGACTTGAGGAGCCGTCGATGCCGGAAGGTGCTCGCGTGCGTTCGAAAGCCCCAGGCGACGGCGCTGTTGGTTGCGTCGCATCTTCTTGGTGAGCTTCTGGGCACTTTGCTCGATGGACTGCATCTTGTCGTAGGCGGAGAAGATGAGGTTTTCGTCGACGGTAACCTTGGGTTGCTCTTCCAGGGCACGCCTCTTCGCTTCTCTCAGCTCCCAGATGCTGATTGCGGGGTGCGAGGTGTTTCGGTAAGGGATCGCGTAGTACTGTTCGACTTCGGGATCGTAGAACCAAATCGTGCTGATGTCGCGGGGATCCCGGCGGCACAGGAACAGCCGCTTGTTCTTCGGGTTATCTGGATCGGTGGAGTTGATCCAGCGGCGCAGCACATCGTGTTGGTACTCGATATGGTCCCAGATGATGCCGTAGTGCTGCACCGTCCGGGTTTCGTAGGGCATGAGATCGAGCTTGAGACGCAGTTCGTCGGTGATCCGAGGGGGAACGCCAATGCCGGGCTCCTTCTTGGTGCCCAAAACGCCCTCTTGCCACTTGGCGATCGGTGGCATGCCCAGCTCGGAGTGCATACGCTGGTGATAGATCTCGACGCACAAGATCGTGAACCACTTTTCGAACTCCGCCAGGCTCATGACCGCGCGGGCATCCGAGTCATACTCGCCTCGCTGGCGGGGGTTGGAGAAGGTGGTGCCAGGGGCGGAATGGATCTCGTCATTCAGCGTACCCAGCAGCCGCTCGATGTGCGCTCCGTAATGGGGTGTGGCCACAGGGCGCCACTCCAGATCGATGCCGTATTCCTTGCAGGCCATTCTCATCATGTTCCCGCGGAATTCCTTGGCGTTGTCCGCGTGGATGGTGCGCGGGACGCCCCAGCACGGCCAGGCGGTCTCGATTCCCTGCTTCGCGAGCCACTTCTCTTTCGGCAAAAAAGCCTGCGTGAGACACAAGCCTAGCGAGAGATTGCCCGGCGGGTCGAATGAGATGTAGAACCCGAGCACCATGCGCGAGAACACGTCGATCAGCAGCGTGAGCCATGGGCGTCCGATCGGTAGGCGGTGGATGTCGTCAACGAGGATGATGTCGACGAGGGTGTGGTCAACCTGGACTACGGACAGGGGCTTGTCCGCGCCGGGGAACGGCCCCTTGATCGGTGCGTAGCCGTCCCGGGCCGCCTTGCTGCCCTCGCGAGCCTTGGTCTTCTTGAAGGCATCGAGTGCCTTGATTCGCTGGCGAACGGTGTTTCCATGAGGCGCTTTCAGTCCCGCTTTGGCGCATAGCTTCTCGATCTCGCGGATCACCTTCGAAGGTTTCCGTTTTTGGGGAGTGAGGTAGAAGGATTCGATCGTGTCGTTGACAATCTTATCGACCTCGGGCGCAAGCTTCGCTTGCCCCTTGTCCCGGCGCGTTTTGCGCAGGAAAACGGAGACTTTCCCGGTTGTCTCGAACAGCTTGAGCCATCGGTAAAGGGTGACGAAATGAAGACCCAATTCTTCCGCGCGGAGGTGAACGTACTGAGTGGAACGCTGCGAGTTATCCAGCAAGGGTTTGATGCACTCGAACTTGCGTTCGGCGTCCTGCTGCTGCTGCTCATCACGAGCGTGGATATCCGATTGCGTCGCCTCAGGCAGGGCCTCGACGGAACTGAGATCGTCGATTGGCGCTTGAAGCAGCTTGCCCGACTCGTGCTCACGCAGAACCACTGTCCTGAAGTCCTGCGACTCCTGCTGGATGGTGTGGCGCCGCCCCCGGTAGAAGACCTCCGTGCCGTAATCCAGGACAACAGGCGGGAGCACGTTCTTGCTCACGATATGCTCCAGATTGGAGACTGCATGGTGATTTCGGCTTCCAGATCGATACCGATCTGGTGACGTGCGACAAGATGCCAGAGGGCTGGGACATATTCGGCTTGGCGCCACACGCTCGAGCTCAGCGCCTGTAGAACTGCGGCTGGCGTGCTCCTGCGTTCCGCAGCTATCGCAGCCAGAACCGTTTCGATATCTTCCTGCGGAATGTTCCGGCGCCCGAAGGGCGCGAGGAAGCGGATGTTGGTGAGCCGTTGTGTTCGCACCTCGACTTCCGTGATCAGTCGGAATCGCCAACCGTGTTGCTTGGCGTAACGAACACCCCGCCTGAAGTTGGGGTGCAGTGTCGCCCAGTCCTTCGCGAGATCGGCGCGGTACTTGACTTCGCACAACCATGGTCGCCGCTGCAGTTCCGGAACGAACTCAACCAGGACGTCAGGTGTGTAGCGACGTGCGCCCTTCTTTGTCCCGTCCGACCACTCAATGCGCACTGGCTGGACTTCGTAGCGCGCGACGTCGGGGGAAAAATCGAGCAGTGCCAGGAAGTCCCGTTCAAGAGTAGACTCGAACTCCGCCGGTCCTACGGCCTTACTCGATGCGGCAATGCCGGTCACGTTGCGAAAGTTCTTTGGAATTTTCCGTACTGGCATTTCAAGGAGGTTGCAGAGATGTGTGTAATTCTGAATTTCGTTGCACGTACCTATGTCTTTTTTAGCTCGTATCAATGTAAAAGCAAGCCCTTTCATGGGCTATTTTTGCAAAAAGCGCTGTAATTGATAGTGGTGTGAGGGCGGCGTCCCCTCGCTCGCTGACGGGACGAGACGATGAACACCGCGGCCCCCGCGCGTGACGACATCGTCGATGCCGCGCTGCTGATCGCCGAGCGCATCGGCTGGGAGGCGGTGCGCCTGCACCAGGTCGCGGCGCAGCTCGGCATCACGCTCGACGACATCCGGCGGCACTTTCGCGAAAAGGAAGAACTCGTCGACGCCTGGTTCGATCGCGCCGACGCGGCGATGCTGCAGGCGGCCACGCCTCCCGGCTTCACCCAGCAGCCTGCGCGGCTGCGCCTGCAACAGCTCATGATGGCCTGGTTCGCCGCGCTGGCGCCGCATCGGCGCGTCACCCGCGACATGATCCTCGGCAAGCTCGAGCCGGGTCACCTGCATGTGCAGATCCCCGGCCTGCTGCGCGTCAGCCGCACGGTGCAGTGGCTGCGCGAGGCGGCCGGACGGGATGCGACCTTCGTGCGCCGCGCGCTCGAGGAGACGGCGCTGACCACGATCTACCTGGCGAGCTTCGCGCACTGGTTGAACGACGAATCGCTCGACGCCGAGCGCACCCGACGCTTCGTCGAGCGCCGCCTCACCGAGGCCGAGCGCCTCGATCAGCTCGTCTTCCGCAGCGCCTCGCCGGCGCGGGCGGACGAGGCGGCGACGCGCAAGCCCCGCGCCGACGAGATGCCCCGCCCCTGAGCGTGGCGTCGGTGCGCGCATGGACCCCTTCACCCACCTGCTGAGCGGCGCGCTCGTCGCGCGCGCCACGGCGCCTGCGCGGCCGAGCGCCTCGGCGCTGCCGCTGCGGCTGCGCCTGTTCGCCGGCGGCGCAGCGGCCGTTTTTCCCGATATCGACCTTGCGCTGCGGCTGGTCGACACGCTGACCTATCTGAACTGGCATCAGGGGCCCACCCACGCGCCGCTGTTGCTGCCCGCCTGGGCCGCCCTGCTGGCCTGGCTGTGCGCGCGCGCCAGTGGCGGGCGCCATCGCTGGACGGCCTTCTACGGCCCCGCCTGCCTCGGGATCGCGATCCATATCGTGGGCGACCTGATCACGGCCTACGGCCTGATGTTGTATGCGCCGCTGTCGACCGAACGGGTCGCGCTGAACCTTGCCTTCGTCATCGACCCCTGGATCAGCGCGATCCTGCTCGCCGGCCTGGTCCTGTCGCTGCGCCACAGCTGCGGCGGGCGCACTGTCGTCCTGGCGCTGCTGCTGTGCGCGGCTTATCTCGGGCTGCTGCTGGGGCAGCAGCAGCGCGCGCTGGCGATCGGCGAGGCCTTCGCCAGCGCCCGGGGGATGCAGGCGCCGGCGGTGCACGCCCTGCCGCAGCCGCTTTCGCCCGCACACTGGATGCTGGTTGTCGAGGACGCCGGCCAGCTGCATGTCGCCCATGTCCGTGTCGGCGCCGATGCGGCCGAGGTCCTCAGCGCCGCAGCGGCGGCCGAGCCTGCCGAGGCCGGGCCCCTGGCCGCCGTCCTCGGTCCGCTGGTCCGCCTGCGCCACGCCTATCGGCCCGCGCCGCAGGCCGACTGGCAAACGCGCGGTGTCGCAGGCACCGACCGCGACCAGGCCGACTTTGCCCGCGCCGCATGGGCCCAGCCGGTGGCCGCCGATCTGCGCCGCTTCGCCCGCTTTCCGGTGCTCGATGCGGTCGAGCCGGGGCCGCCCGCCTGCGCCTGGTTCGTCGACCTGCGCTTTGCCCTGCCGACCTTGCCGCCGTCCTTTCGCTATGCCGTCTGTCGCGACGAATGGGGTGGCGAAGGGCGTGGCGGCGGCGACGGGCGCGAAGGCGACGGTGATGCGCGCTGGACCTTGCAGCGCGCACGCGGCGCGTTCTGGATCGACTGAGCCGCATGGCCCCTATTGACGCAGGGTCTCATGGGCTCAGGGGCAGCCCTTGCAGCCGTCCGTCTGCGCGTTGAGGAAGATCGCCTGGTCCAGGTTCGCCCCGGTGAGGTCGGCATTGACGAGCTGCGCGCGGGTGAAGTTGGCGCCCTGCAGGTTGGCGCCGACGAAGGACGCGCCGCTGAGCTTGGCGGCGCGCAGGTTGGTGCGCGGCAGCTCGGCGCCGTCGAAGCGGGTGCGCTCGGCGCGCGCGTTGGTCAGGTCGGCGCCGCCGAGCTGGGCGGCGGACAGGTCGGCGTCGTGCAGGTCGGCGTTCTGCAGGATCGCGTTGCGCAGGTTCGCGCCCTTCAGGCTGGCGCCGGTGAGGCGGGTGCCGCGCAGGTTGGTGCGCAGCATCGAGGCCTCGTCCAGCATCGCGCCGGCCATCTCGGCCTGGGAGAAGTTCGCCTCGTTCAGGGTCGCGCCGCGCAGGTTGGCGCCGGAGAGATCCGTGCGGGTGAACTGCGAGTTCGCCAGATTCACCCCTTCGAGATCGGCCCCGTTCAGGTTCATGTTGGTGCACAAGGTGCCGCGCCGGATGTCGCAGCCGCCGACATTGCTCGCGCGCTGCGCCTCGGCGATCAGCGGCAGGGTGAGGAGGGCGGTGGCGGACAGGGTGGCGAGCAGCGCTGCGCGGGTTTTGGGCATGGGAAGGGGTCAGGAGTAGGGATCGATGATCCGACAGGCAGGATTCAGGTCGGTTCGCCCAGCAGCGTGTCGATCAACGCATGCAGGGTGTCGAAGTCGGGTTCGCCGAGGATCTTGCGCACGATCTCGCCGCGCTTGTTGAGGATGAAGGTGGTCGGCGTCAGGCGCACGTCATCGAAAGCGCGGGCAATGCTGCCGTCGCGGTCGAGCACGAAGGTGAACGGCAGGCGGTTGAGCCCGACGAAGGCGCCGACCCGTGCGGGTGGGTCGTAATCCATCGCCACGGCGATGGTCCGGTAGCCGCGCCCCTCGAACTTCTCCTGCGTCGCCTTCAGCGCCGGCATCTCCTTGATGCAAGGGGTGCAGGTCGTCGCCCAGAAGTTCACCAGCACCACCTGGCCACGCAGGTCGGCGATCCGCAAGCGCTGCCCCTGCAAGGTGGTGAAACTGACATCGGGTGCGGCGGGCTTCGGCGTGAACACGAAGACGCCGGCGACGGCGAGGACGAGGACCACGGCAGTGGCGATGATCTTCAGGTTCACGATGAAATCCGGGATGGCGTGTGGCAGGCACCAAGGCCGGTGAATGCGCGCCGATTGTGCGCGAGGGGCCGCCGCTTGTCACCTGCGGGCGGGGGCTACGCGGTCTCTCGACAGGGAGGGCACCTCGAGGCCCCGCGAGGACTGGGTGGCGTCCTTGGGCCGGCGTCATCGGGCTTGCGCGATCCCTTTCGCCAATCTATAACGTGACCATGATCGATGACCATGGACAGGAAGCGATGGATACCAGCGTCGGTGCCGGCGAATTCAAGGCGAAGTGCCTGCAACTCCTCGACCAGGTCGCCAGGGACCGTGAGTCGCTGACGATTACCAAGCGCGGTCGCCCGGTCGCCCGTGTCGTGCCGATCGAAGCCCAAGGCTCCCTGTTCGGGGCGCTCAGGGGGTCGGTCATTGCCGCCGATGACCTGATCGCGCCCGTGGATGAACGCTGGGACGCCGAGGCATGAGCGCCGCACTGGTGCTCGATACGCACGTCCTGGTGTGGCTGGTGCAGGGCGATTCGCGTCTCCATGCAGAGATCGTCTGCCAGATCGATGAGTTCGCCCGGCAAACACGGGTGCTGGTGCCGGCGATCAGCCTGTGGGAGATCGGCATGCTGGTCGCAAAGGGGCGGCTTCAGCTCGCGCAGGATGTACAGCAGTGGGTCGACGCCGTGCTCGGGTTGCCTGGCTTGGGCCTAGCGGCGCTGGAGCCGGCAATTGCAGTCGCGAGCAGCCGTCTCCCGGGTGCCCTGCACGGGGATCCGGCCGACCGCATGATTGCGGCGACGGCGCGTCACCATGACGCCTTGCTGGTCACGGCGGACGAGAAGTTGCTCGCCTACGGTGCCGCGGGACATCTGAAAGTGATGGATGCGCGCGGCGGTCCGGGCTGAAACCACGGCGTTTCCAGGCGCTACTGCAGTCCGGCTCCCCGATCTGTAACGGTGAGCGCCCCGCGGCGGTCGATCGGCTAAAATTGCAGCCCGCCACCCACCCGGGTGGCTTCGTTTTTCCGTGCAGCCACAACGATGTCCGCCCTCCTCAACGCGCCGCAGCGCGAAGCCATCCGCTATCTCGACGGCCCCTGCCTGGTGCTGGCCGGCGCCGGCAGCGGCAAGACGCGGGTGATCACGCACAAGATCGCGCACCTGATCAACGAGTGCGGCATCAGCGCGGCCAACATCGCCGCGATCACCTTCACCAACAAGGCGGCCAAGGAGATGCAGGAGCGCGTCGCCCACATCATGGGTGGGCGCGTGCCGGGCGGGCTCACCGTCTGCACCTTCCATGCGCTGGGCGTGCGCATCATCCGCCAGGAGGCCAAGCACTGCGGGCTGAAGCCGCAGTTCTCCATCCTCGACGCTTCCGACACCGTGCAGATCGTCTCGGATGTCGCCGGCGACAACGACAAGGGCATCGCCAAGCAGATGCAGTGGCAGATCTCGTCGTGGAAGAACGCGATGATCACGCCCGAGGAGGCCGCGCAGCTCGCCGACAACGAGATCGCCTCGGTCGCCGCCAGGCTCTACAAGGAATACGAGCGCACCCTGCGCGCCTACCAGGCGGTGGATTTCGACGACCTCATCTCGCTGCCGGTGCGCCTGTTCGACGAGCACCCCGAGGTGCGCGAGCGCTGGCAGAACAAGCTGCGCTACCTGCTCGTCGATGAATACCAGGACACCAACCGCGCCCAGTACCGGCTGCTGAAGCTGCTGTCGGGCGTGCGCGGCGCCTTCACCGCGGTGGGCGACGACGACCAGGCGATCTACGCCTGGCGTGGTGCCGACGTCGAGAACCTGAAGCTGCTGCAGCAGGACTACCCCAAGCTGAAGGTCATCAAGCTCGAGCAGAACTACCGCTCCTCGCGCCGCATCCTCGAGGCCGCCAACACCGTCATCGCCAACAACGAGAAGCTGTTCGACAAGCGCCTGTGGTCCGAGCACGGCCAGGGCGAGCAGATCGTCGTCACCAACTGCCGCGACGCCGAGCACGAGGCCGAGTGGGTGGCGACCAAGATCGCCGCGCACAAGTTCGAGCACCGCACCCGCTTCAAGGATTACGCCATCCTCTACCGCGGCAACCACCAGGCGCGCATCATCGAGCAGCAACTGCGCAACAACCGCATCCCCTACGTGATGTCGGGCGGGCAGAGCTTCTTCGACAAGGCCGAGATCCGCGACCTGATCGCCTGGCTGCGCCTGCTGGTCAATGAAGATGACGACCTCGCCTTCATCCGCGCCATCACCACCCCGCGCCGCGGCATCGGCGCCGCCACCATCGAGGCCCTCGGCGCCTACGCCGGGCACCGCCATACCAGCCTGTTCACCGCGGTGTTCGAGGAAGGGCTCACCCAGCACCTCAACGCCAAGCAACTGCACGGCGTGCAGGAGTTCGCCGCCTACATCAACCGCCTGCAGTACCGCGCCCCGCGCGAGCCCGCGGCGAAACTGCTGGAGGATCTGCTCGGCGCGATCCGCTACGAGGCCTGGCTGTTCGAGCACTGCGACACGCGCGAGGCCGAATCCAAGTGGAGCAACGTGCGCGACTTCGTCGGCTGGCTGGGCAGGAAGGGCGAGGAGGACGGCAAGAACCTGCTCGAGCTCACCCAGACGATCGCGCTGATGTCCATGCTCGACAAGGAAGACCCCGACTTCGACGGCGTGCAGATGGCCACCCTGCACGCCTCCAAGGGGCTGGAGTTTCCGCACGTGTTCCTGATCGGCGTCGAGGAGGGGCTGCTGCCGCACCAGAGCAGCATCGACGAGGACAAGGTCGAGGAAGAGCGCCGCCTCATGTATGTCGGCATCACCCGCGCCCAGCGCAGCCTCAACCTCACTTGGTGCGAGCGGCGCAAGTCGGGCAAGGAATTCCGCCCCTGCGAGCCGAGCCGCTTCATCGCCGAGATGGGCGGCGACATCCGCATGAACGACCGCAGGACCGCGCAGCCGGTGACGAAGGAGGAGGGCAAGGCGCGGCTGGCGAACCTGATGGCGATGTTCGAGAACCGCGACGGCAAGGCATGAGCTCGACGGGCCTGCAGCGGGGGCGCGGCGAGGTTGACGCAGAAGGGGCAGCCTCCTGGCTGCCCCTTCTGCATTCAGTGGCGAATGCGCCCGGGTCGGGCGCCTCGCGTCGTCAGGTCTTACTCTTCGACTGGCGGTTCGGTGTAGCCGGCGCCCACGGTGTTGGCCAGGAAGGCCACCGCGCGCTTGACTTCGGTGTCGGTCAGGTCGCTGCCGCCGCCGCGCGGGGGCATCGCATTCTTGCCGGCGATCGCAGAGGCGGTCAGGCCGTCGAGACCGAGCGGCAGACGGGCCGACCAGGCCGCCGCGTCACCGTTCTTGGGCGCGCCAACCGCGCCGGAGTCGTGGCACGCGGCACAGATCGAGGTGTAGATCTGTTCGCCGGTGCGCGAACCCGGGGTGATCGTGACCGCCTGGATCTCGACGCGGGCGACGGGCTGGATCAGCGTGGCCGTCAGTTCCGGATCGACGGCGCTCTGCTTGCCACAGCCAGCCAGCAGCGCGGCTGCGACCATGGCGACGACAGGCATTGCGAGGCGGACGGGGCGCTGGTTGCGTTGGTTCGACATGCTTGGGTCCTTTGACTGGTGGCGCAAGACGAGATCTAAAGCCGCGATTATAGCGATGTAAAAACCATTGTGGCAGTGCGGCATGGACTTTGCGTGCGTTCACAGCTATGCTTGCCGGCCTTGTGCGGGTGTCTTCCCGTGCACGCCGCGCGCCCGTAGCTCAGCTGGATAGAGTACTGCCCTCCGAAGGCAGGGGTCGGACGTTCGAATCGTCTCGGGCGCGCCAAAGAATTCAATGGGTTGGGTCTTCGCGGGCCTGGCCCATTTTCTTTTGTGGCGATCCGTACGGATTGTGTGCCGTCTGAGCGCTGCGCGCCGGGAGGCAATCGTCGCACGGGCGATCTCCCGTCTTGAAGGTCTGCTTGTGGCCCGATCGTTGCTTTGTGCTGGTGGCATGGCACCTCTGCCGGCAAGCGGAGCACCGCTCAATTCATTCAGGACACACAATGCGCTCCCTCAACTTCATCGGTGGCGAAAAAGGCGGCGTGGGCAAATCGGTTGTTGCCCGGGCCCTGGCCCAGTACTACATCGACAAGGGCCGGCCCTTTACGGGCTTCGACACCGACCGTTCCCACACGACCTTCGCCCGCTTCTACACGGACTATGCCGCGCCCGTGGTGGTGGACCGCTACGACGGGCTGGACCAGATCGCCTTGCCATTCGAGGATGCACCAGAAGAGGGCATCGGGCACAGCGTGATTGTCGATCTTGCAGCACAGACGGCGGTGCCGCTGGCGCGCTGGATCCAGGAATCCGATCTGCTGGGCCTGCTTGGCGAACTCGGGGTGCAGGTCAATTTCTGGCATCTGGCCGATGCCGGCAAGGATTCGGTCGACTTGCTGGGCAAGCTGCTCGAGACCTATGGCGAAGGGCCGAGCTACGTGGTGGTGAAGAACCAGGGACGCGGCACTGACTTTTCCCAGCTCGAGGCTTCGGCCGAGCTGGCTGCGGCACAGGCCCTGGATGCCCGCGTGATCAGCCTGCCGGCACTGCACGAAGCCAGCATGCGCAAGATCGATCGCCAGGATGCCAGCTTCTGGGCTGCAGTGAATCAGCGTAGCGGTGAGGATGCATTGGGCATGCTCGAACGCCAGCGCGTGAAAAATTGGCTGAAGTCCGTCTATGCGGCCTTCGACGGGCTGGTCGTGTAAGCAGCTTGAGTCGCGCCGCCGCCGCGGCACAATGCGCCGTGTGAGCACCTCCGAACATTCCGCAGCCTCTTCGCTTCGCGCCGACCTGCGCGCGGCGCTGCGTGGGACCGACGCCGACTACACGCGCATTCCGCTCAAGCGCGCGGTGTTCCTGCTCGCGGTGCCGATGATGCTGGAGCTGGTGCTCGAGTCGACCTTCGCGGTGGTCGATATCTTTTTTGTCGCCAAGCTCGGGTCGTCCGCGGTGGCGACCGTCGGCCTGACCGAGACCTATCTCTTCCTGCTGTATTCGATTGCGATGGGGCTGGCGATGGCGGTCACCGCGATCGTTGCCCGCCGCATCGGCGAGCATCGCGGCGAGGAGGCTGCGCTGTCGGCGGTGCAGGCCATCGTGGTGGCGGTGCTGGTCTCGCTGCCCTTTGCCGTGGCGGGCATCGTGTGGGCGCAGGAGCTGCTGCGCCTGATGGGTGCGGACGCCTGGGCGATCGAACACGGCTATCGCTACACCCAGTGGATGCTCGGGGGCAACGCGGTGATCCTGCTGCTGTTCGTCATCAACGCCATCTTTCGCGGCGCGGGCGATGCGGCGGCGGCGATGCGCGTGCTATGGGTCGCCAATGCGCTCAACATCGTGCTCGATCCGATCCTGATCTTCGGCATCGGGCCGATTCCGGCGCTCGGCATCGAGGGCGCGGCGATCGCGACCAACATCGGGCGCGGCGCGGGCGTGCTGATGCAGCTGTGGATCCTGGTGCGTGGCAGCGAACACCTGCGCATCCGCCGTGCCAGCCTGCGCTGGCATGGTGCGACCCTGGCGCAGATCGTGCGCACCTCGCTCGGCGGCATCGGTCAGATGATCGTGTCGATGACCGCCTGGATCTTCCTGATGCGCATCCTCGCCAGCGTGTCGACCGAAGCCGTGGCCGGGGCGACGATCACGATACGCATCATGATGTTCACGCTGATGCCCGCCTGGGGCATGTCCAACGCCGCCGCCACGCTGGTCGGGCAGAACCTCGGCGCGTGCCAGCCCGGGCGTGCCGAGGCCGCCGTGTGGCGCATCGGCTGGATGAACATGGTCTTCACGCTGGCGGTGTCGGTGGCGTTCTTCTTCCTGCACGACGAGCTCATCGCCCTGTTCACCGACGACGCGCAGGTGATCGCCATCGGTGGCGAGTGGCTCGCCATCCTGTCGTATTCCTACTTCGTCTACGGCTGGTGGATGGTGTCGGTGCAGGCCTTCAACGGCGCCGGCGACACGATGACGCCAACCTGGATCAACCTGGTGTTCTTCTGGCTGATCCAGATCCCGCTCGCCTGGGCGCTGGCGCTGCCCCTGGGCTGGGCGCACTCGGGGGTGTTCTGGGGCGTGTTCATCTCCGAGACCGCGGTCGGCCTGTTCACGCTGTGGCTGTTCAGCCGCGGGCGCTGGAAGACGAAACGGCTTTGAGGGCGACGCCGCGCCCCCGAATCCCGCGGGCGGGGCTGAGCGAGCGTTCGCTCAGCCGTCCACCGGCGAACAGAACCACAGCTTGTTACCTTCGCTGTCGAGGAAGCTGCCGACCAGAAAGGCACCGTAGGCCTGCACCGCGTCGGCGATCACCACTCCGCGCAGGCGCAAGGCCTCCTGCGTGGCCCTGGCATCCACGGTGGCCAGGGTGATGCGCGGATTGGGCGTCGCGGTCGGTGTCGCCCAGTCCGGCTTGAGCATCAGGATGAGCTGGCCCAGTTGCCAGCCGACCTGCTCCGTGCCCTCGAAGGCCGGCTCGAGTCCGAGTATTTCCTCGTAGAAGCGGTTTGCCCGCGCGAGCGATGTGACTGCCAGGGCAATCACCTTGACGCGCTGGATGCCCAGCGCCGGCAGCGTGTCCGTCATGGCGCACCTCCTTGTCCGGCGCGGCCGCCCCTGGCGCCGACTCGACAGCGGGAGGGCGTCGAACGGAGGGTGCAGGCACAGCTTGCCGGTACCTTCTTTGACTGTGTCGGCGCTAGCGCATTCCCGGCTCGGGCGGACACACGCCCTGGGCCATTTCGGGCTAATCGAATTATGAAATCGTTAATCGTTCCATAAATGAGACGATGAAGCCCGGCTTGGCCCCTATTTCCGCCGCGGCGCCCCGCCTATAGTGGTCTCAGCCCGGCGCCGATTCTGCCTTTTCCCAGCGCGTCGCAAGGGCTGGCAGGCCGCCTTCGCGGCGTGCCAATCAAGGCGGTGCGCGGCCCCCTGCGGGGGAAACCGGCCCCGCTTCCCGACAGAGAAGAAGGAGACACACCATGAGCAAGCCCTACGTCCGCCTCGACAAGAACAACGCCGCCGTGCTGCTGGTCGATCACCAGGCCGGCCTGTTGTCGCTGGTGCGCGACATCGATCCCGACCGCTTCAAGAACAACGTGCTCGCGCTCGCCGATCTGGCCAAGTATTTCGGCCTGCCCACCATCCTCACCACCAGCTTCGAAGAAGGCCCCAACGGCCCGCTCGTGCCCGAGCTGAAGGAGACCTTTCCGGAGGCGCCCTACATCGCCCGCCCGGGCCAGATCAACGCCTGGGACAACGCGGACTTCGTCCAGGCGGTCAAAGCCACCGGCAAGAAGCAGCTCATCATCGCCGGCGTCGTCACCGAGGTCTGCGTCGCCTTCCCGGCGCTGTCCGCGCTCGAGGAAGGCTTCGAGGTCTTCGTGGTCACCGACGCCTCGGGCACCTTCAATGAACTGACCCGCGACTCGGCCTGGGATCGCATGTCGGCCGCCGGCGCCCAGTTGATGACCTGGTTCGGGGTCGCCTGCGAACTGCACCGTGACTGGCGCAACGACATCGAGGGCCTGGGCACGCTGTTCTCGAACCACATCCCCGACTATCGCAACCTCATCACCAGCTACACCACGCTCACCAGCGGCAAGTAAGGCGCGGGCCGTTGCGGCGGCCCCGAGCCGCCGCCTGCCCGACGGCCGGTCCGTGCGCTGCGCACCGGCCGCATCCCACGGAGGAGTTTGCGATGGATCACAACGAACAGACGGACGCGGCCGCTGCAGGCCCGGTCACCGGCATCATCGTCCACCATCCGCGCGTCGAGGCGCGCGCGGCCTACGAAAGCTGGCTGCTGGAGATCCGTGAGGCCTGCCGTCACTTTCCCGGCTATCTCAGCACCGACGTGGTGCGCCCGGCGTGCGAGGACGATGGCTACACCGTCATCATCCGCTTCGCGGGGGTCGAGCAGCTCAAGGCCTGGATCGAGTCGGACGTGCGGCGCGAGTTCCTGCAGCGCATCGAGCCCGCGCTGGAGAAGGGCGACCGCTACGTGATCCGCACCGGGCTCGACTTCTGGTTCGCGCAACCGTCCACCGTCACCCCGCCCAAGCGCCACAAGCAGTTCCTGCTCACGCTGTCGGCGATCTTCCCGCTCACCATCGTCGTACCCTGGGTGCTCGGCCCGCTGCTGCGGCTGCTCGACGGGCCGGGCGGTTTCCTGCTCGGCAAGCTGCTCGTCGCGGCAGCGATCGTGTTCCTGATGGTGTTCGCGATCATGCCCCACTACACCCGGCTGGTGGCAAAGTGGCTGTACCGTTGAACCGCCCGCAGCCAATAGGGCTCAATCGAGACAACACATCACGAGGTCATCACATGTCGGATCCGTCGCAATACACCCCGCCCAAGGTCTGGACCTGGAACAAGGCCAACGGCGGCCGCTTCGCCAACATCAACCGTCCGGTCGCCGGCGCCACGCACGAGCGCGCGCTGGCGCGCGGCAGGCATCCGCTGCAGTTGTATTCGCTGGCCACGCCCAATGGCGTCAAGGTCACGGTGATGCTCGAGGAACTGCTCGCGCTCGGCCATGCGGGCGCCGAATACGATGCCTGGCTGATCCGCATCGGCGACGGCGACCAGTTCGGCAGCGGCTTCGTCGACGTGAACCCGAACTCCAAGATCCCCGCGCTGCTCGACTGCAGCGGACCGGCGCCGCTGCGGGTGTTCGAATCCGGCGCGATCCTGCTCTACCTGGCGGAGAAGTTCGGCGCCTTCCTGCCGGCCGATCCGGCGCGACGCGCGGAATGCCTGTCGTGGCTGTTCTGGCAGATGGGCAGTGCGCCCTACCTCGGGGGCGGTTTCGGCCACTTCTATGCCTACGCACCGACCAAGATCGAGTACGCCATCGACCGCTTCGCGATGGAGGCGAAGCGCCAGATGGACGTGCTCGACCGCCGGCTGGCCGAAAGCCGTTACATGGCCGGCGACGAATACACGATCGCCGACATCGCCATCTGGCCGTGGTACGGCGGCCTGGCGCTGGGTCAGCTCTACGACGCCGCCGAGTTCCTGCAGGTCGCCGACTACAAGCACGTGCTGCGCTGGGCGAACGAGATCGCCGAACGTCCGGCGGTGAAGCGCGGGCGCATGGTCAATCGCACCTTTGGGCCGCTGGAGCAGCAGTTGCACGAGCGCCACGACGCGAGCGATTTCGCCACCCGCACCGAGGACAAGCTGCAAGCGCAAGCATGACGGCGGTCTCGGCGGGCCGGCATTCGGGCGACCGTGAAAGATCTTTGCAGAGGAAAGAATGATGGCCTAAAGTTTCCAAGGAAAGGAGGCCAGCCATGCCTGAAATCGCCACCGCCCAGACCGCCAATGCCGCCGCCGTGCTGTCGAAGGCTGTCGCCCGCGCTGCAGAACGGCTCAATGTCTCGCGCGGGCTGCTGGCAAAGGTCCTGGGCGTCAGCCCGTCGACCATCACGCGGCTCTATGCCGGCGACTACCAGCTTGAGCAGCACCGCAAGGAGTGGGAGTTCGCATTGTTGTTCGTGCGCCTGTTCCGCTCCCTCGATTCCATCGTCGGTGACGAGCGCAACGCGCGCGCATGGCTCAACAGTGACAACAAGGGACTCAACGGTCGCCCCATCGAGCTCATCGGCCAGACGGAAGGACTTGTTCGTGTCGTTCACTACCTGGACGCCGCTCGCGGTCTCGTCTGAGGCGCGCGCGTGGGCGGCGCCGGCCTGGCGCATCGTCGAAGCCCAGCATGTCGCCTCGACCATGAAGATCGTCGATGACGCCGCCGAGCAGGACGTGCTGGAACTGCTGCTCGAGGCCAGCAAGCCACCGCGGCCTGCCAGCGTCGCCCGCCTCGACTATCTTCTGGCCGCACCCTTTCGCCATGATCCACGGCGTGGCGGTTCGCGCTTCCGGGGCGCCACCGATCCTGGCGTCTTCTACGGCGCACAGCGTGTGCGCACGGCCTGTGCCGAACTGGGGTACTGGCGTTGGCGATTCCTGCAGGACGCGGTCGACCTGGAGCGGATCGAGCCCGTGGCCCACACTGCCTTTCGGGTCCGGCTCGCCACGGATGTCGTCGATCTGCGCGAGCACGCCTTTGCTGCCGACCTCAGGGCCTGGACGCATCCCAGCGATTACCGCGCCACCCAGTCCTTTGCCCGCATCGCGCGCGAAGCCCGCATCGGCGCCATCGTCTACTCCTCGGTCCGCGACCCCGAGCCGGCGTGGTGTGTCGCCGTCCTCGATCCCGCGGCGTTCGCCTCACCCAGGCCCGATCCCGCCATGCAGACCTGGTGGCTGGCCGTGCAGCAGGACGCGGTGGTGTGGCGACGTGACAACGAGCGCCTGGTGTTCGCTGCAAGCCACTGGCTGGCCTGACACGCCCGAGGAAGACAGGTCGTCGGACTAAGGCCGCGCCAGCGCCCACAGTTTGCCGTCCGCCGCCTCAGGTCGGCGTCACGCCACGCGTGCGACGGGCCTAGCCGATCTCAGCCAGAAAGCGCAGCCGCGCCCGCTCCAGTTCCAGTCGTCCCACTTCGTCGGCAACGCGCAGCGCGGCCCGGTGATAGGTCTCGAAGGCCGTCTTCACCCTTGCCGCATCGAGCGTTCCTGCGGCTTCGTCGGTCGGCGCCGGCGGTGGTGCTTCGCCGGGGATGGGCTGCAGCACGGCGTGCTTGGGGATGAAGTCCACACCGCCGGATTCGGCGGCGGCGGTCATCGGGCCGACCTTGGTGTAGTTGCGGCCCTTCCACTGGAAGCGGGCGCCGATCGGGAGCTGGTCGATTTTCATTGTGTGTCGCGGTCGGGTATGGGTTCCGGCGCGATTCTATGGGAAGGCGGCGGGCGGCGGCGTGCATGCCGCCGCGCCGCATGACGCAGGCGGCATGTTGAGGGCCGTGGCATCATGGCGGCAGCGGCGCGGCCGCTTGCCGTCGCCCGATTTCCCGTCGTCGAATCCAGATACGGAATGCCTGCATGCGTTTCCTGATGCTCTCGCTCGTGCTCGGCGCGTGCGCGCTGGCCGGTTGCGAACGCGCTGCGGCGCCGCGGCAGGACAGGCCGCCGCCCTTCGTCAAGACCATCGCGGTGCACACGAGCAGCGAGGGACAGCTCGGCCTGTCGGGCACCGTGCGGGCCCGCGTCGAGACGCCGCTCGCCTTCCAGGTCGGCGGCCAGATCGCCGCGCGCCGGGTCGATGCCGGCCACCGCGTCGCGCCCGGGCAGGCCTTGTTCGAGCTTGACCGTCGCGACCTCGAGCAGGGCGTGCGCGCGGCGGCGGCCGACCTCGCCGCGGCCGACGCGGCGCTCGCCACCGCGCTTGCCGACCTTGCGCGCAACCGCGTGTTGCAGGAACAGCGCTTCACCAGCGCACAGGCGCTGGAGCGCTTCGAGCTGGCGCAGCGCGAGGCGCAGACGCGCCGCGATGCGGCCGCAGCGCGTCTGGCTCAGGCGCGCAACGCGCTCGGTTACGGCCAGTTGCTGGCGCCGGCCGGCGGCGTGCTGATCGACGTCATCGGCGAACGCGGCCAGGTGGTGTCGGCCGGACAGATCGTGGCCACGCTGGCGCAGGACGGCGAGCGCGAGCTGGAGCTGCATTTCCCCCAGGGAGTGCTGCCACCGGCGAGCGGCGACGCGGTGCTGGCCGACGGCACGATGCTGCCGCTGCGTCTGCGCGAGATCGCCGGCGCGGTGGACCCGCAGGGCCGCACCCGGCGCGCACGCTACACCGTGCACGCACCGCAGGAGGCGCTGGTGCTGGGCACGGTCCTGCGCGCACGCTTCGCCGCGGTGGCACAGGCGGCGGGCGAGTTCGCGGTGCCGCTTGGTGCCCTCAACGAGCGCGGTGAAGGGCCGCGGGTGTGGCGGGTGGAAGAGGGCCGCGTGCGGGCGGTGCCGGTCACCGTGATCGGCACCGATGGCGACACGGCGCGCGTACGCGGCGCGCTGGCCGCGGGCGATCGCATCGTTGCGCTCGGCACCCACCTGCTGGTCGAGGGCATGGCGGTGCGGGAGCTTGACCAATGAGCGATCGATGAGCTTTCCCAACCTGTCCGCGCTCGCCGTGCGCGAGCGCGCGATCACCCTGTTCTTCCTGATGCTCGCCGTGCTCGGCGGCGTGTATGCCTTCCTGGCGCTGGGGCGGGCCGAGGACCCGGCGTTCACGATGCGGGTGATGCTGGTCAATGCGGTGTGGCCCGGGGCGACGCCCGAGGAGATGCAGGAGCAGGTGGTCGACCGCCTGGAAAAGCGCATCCAGGAGGTCGAGCACCTGTACCGCATCATCACCACCATCCGCCCCGGCTCGGCCAACCTGCAGATCGAGTTCAAGGAACACACCCGGCCTGATGTGGTGCCCCGGCTCAAGTACGACGTGCGCCGGCGCATGCAGGACGAGGCCGGCAACCTGCCCGCCGGGGTGATCGGGCCGATCGTCAACGAGGATTTCGCCGACGTCTATTTCAAGCTCATCGCGCTCACCGCGCCCGGGCTGCCGCTGCGCGAGCTGGTGCGCGAGGCCGAGGCGATCCGCGACCGCATGCAGCGCGTCGAGGGCGTGCACAAGGTACTGGTGCTGGGCGAGCGCCCCGAGCGCGTGTATGTCGAGTTCGACAACGCGCGCCTGGCGAACCTGGGCATCTCGCCGCAGGCGGTGTTCGACGCCATCAATGCCGGCAACCGCCTGCTGCCCGCCGGCCGCCTCGAGACCGAGGGCCCGCGCCTCTACCTGCGCCTGGATGCGGACCTCTCCGACCCGGCGCAGCTGGCGGCGGTGCCGATCCGCGTCGCCGACCGCGTGCTGCGCCTGGGCGACATCGCCCGCGTGCACCGCGGCTACGAGGAACCCCCCGCGCAGCTGGTGCGCTCGCGCGGCGAGGACGCGGTGCTGCTCGGCGTGGTGATGAACAAGGGCGAGAACGGCCTGGTGCTGGGCGAGCGCCTGGACCACTTCGTGGACGCCGAGCGCGCGCGCCTGCCGCTGGGCATCACGCTCGAGGTACTGACCAACCAGGCCGAGGCCATCGCCGCCGCGGTCGAGCTGTTCCAGGCCAAGTTCCTGGTGGCGGTGGTCGTGGTGGTGGGCGTGAGCATGCTGGCCATCGGCTGGCGCGCCGGGCTGGTGGTCGGCATCGCGGTGCCGGTCACGCTGGGCATCACCTTCCTGCTGATGAAGCTGATGGGCATCAACCTCGACCGCATCACGCTGGGCGCGCTGATCATCGGCCTCGGCCTGCTGGTGGACGACGCCATCATCGCGGTCGAGATGATGCTGGTGAAGATGGAGGAGGGCTGGGACCGCATCCGCGCCGCGGCGCACGCGTGGACGGTGACCGCCGCGCCGATGCTGTTCGGCACCCTGGTGACGGTGGCCGGCTTCCTCCCCATCGGCTTCGCGCGCTCGGCGGTCGGCGAGTACGCCGGCAACATATTCTGGGTGCTGGCGATCTCGCTGCTGGTGTCCTGGCTGGTGGCGGTCGTGTTCGCGCCCTACCTGGGCGTCAAGATGCTGCCCGCGGTGGCGCCGGAGAACGTCCACAGCCACGAGAGCGTGTACCAGACGCCGATGTTCCGCCGCCTGCGCCGCCTCATCACCGGCTGCGTGCGCTGGCGCAAGACGGTGGTGTTCGGCACCCTGGGCCTGCTCGTGCTGGCGGTGCTGGGCATGGCGACCGCGGTGCAGAAGCAGTTCTTCCCCAGTTCGGACCGCCCCGAGGTGCTGCTCAGCGTATACCTGCCGCAGGGCAGCAGCATCGCCGCCTCGGACGCGACGGTGCGCCGGCTCGAGGCCATCCTCGCCAGCGCGGACGGCATCCGCTCGAGCTCGGCCTACGTCGGCGCGGGCGCGCCGCGCTTCTTCCTGTCCGCCAACCCGGAGCCGCCCGACCCCGCCTTTGCCAAGCTGCTCGTGGTCACCGAGGGCGTGGCGGCGCGCGACGCGCTGATCGCGAAGCTGCAGCGCCACATCGATGACGGCGAGTTTCCCGAGGCCCGGGTGCGGGTGTCGCGCCTGCTCTACGGGCCGCCGGTGGTGTGGCCGGTGGCCTATCGCGTGCTGGGGCCGGACCTGCTCGAGCTGCGCCGCATCGCCCACCAGGTGCGCGAGGTGATGGCGGCCAACCCGCACATCGTCGATCCGCATCTGGAATGGGACGAGCGTGCGCCGGTGCTGCACCTGGCGATGGAGCCCGAGCGCCTGCGCCTGCTCGGGCTCACACCGCAGGACGTGGCGCAGCAGCTGCAGTTCCATCTCGAGGGCACGCGCATCGCCCAGGTGCGCCAGGACATCCGCACCGTGGACGTGATCGCACGCGGCGCCAGCGGCGGCGCGCGCCTGGACGCGGAGAGCCTGGCCATGCTCGAGGTCCTCACCCCGGACGGGCGCAAGCTGCCGGCGAGCCAGCTCGGCCGCCTCGAGGTGCGCTTCGAGGAGCCGGTCATCAAGCGCTACAACCGTGAGCCCGAGCTGCTGGTGCAGGCCGACGTCGCCGGTGCCCAGCCCAACGACGTCACCGCGGCGGTGTGGAAGGCGCTCGAGGGCGTGCGCAGCGCGCTGCCGCAAGGCTACAGCATCATGATCTCGGGCGCGGTCGAGCAATCGGGCAAGGCCGACGCCTCCATCCAGGCCCTGCAGCCGCTGATGGTGGCCGCGATGCTGGTCTTCATCATGCTGCAGATGCGCTCCTTCACCGGCACCTTCGTGGTGCTGGCGACCGCGCCGCTGGGGCTGGTCGGTGCCGTGCTCGCGCTGCTGCTGTTCGACCAGCCCTTCGGCTTCGTCGCCCTGCTGGGACTGACCGGGCTGGCCGGCATCCTGATGCGCAACACCCTGATCCTGACCCAGCAGGTGGCGGACAACTTCGACGAGGGCATGGCGCCCTTCGAGGGCGTGGTCGAGGCCGCGGTGCAGCGCGCCCGGCCGGTGGTGCTCACCGCGGTCGCCGCCGCCTTCGCCTTCATCCCGCTGACGCTGGACACCTTCTGGGGGCCGCTGGCCTACGTGCTGATCGGCGGCGTGGCGGTGGGCACGGCGATCACCCTGCTGTTCGTGCCGGCGCTGTATGCGCTGCTGTTCCGCCTCGAGTCGGCGCCGCCGACAGGGCCGTCCGTCTGACCGGTCCGCATGAAAGCGCCGCCTACCGGCGCAGGAAGCGCAGCCAGGCGGCGACGTTGAGCAAGGCCATCAGCGACTGGCCGACGTAGGTCAGCGCGGCGGCCTCGAGGATGCGTCGGGCATGGGGGAGGTCGGCTTCGTGCAGGTAGCCGCCCTGCTCCAGCAGGGGCAGGGCGCGGCGGAAGCTGGCATCGAACTCGGTCGGCAGCGTCACCAGATGCACGATGGCGGCCAGGCCCATCGACAGCAGGCCGGCGACGACCAGGAACAGGCCGGGCGCGGGGTGGCGGGTGAGCAGGGTGATCAGCGGCACCGCGACCATCATCATCGCCCCCAGGCGCTGGCCCGTGATGGCGAAGCGCACCAGACGCTCGCGCAAGGCCAGCGGCGCGTAGCCTTCGGCGTGCTGGATCGCATGGCCGACCTCGTGCGCGGCCACGGTGACCGCGGTCAGCGAGCGCTGGTGGTAGTTGTGCGCCGACAGGCGGACGGCGCGCGCCTGCGGGTCGTAGTGGTCGCCGATCTCGGTCGGCTCCACTGCCACGTCCTGCAGGCCATGCTTGTCGAGCAGCAGGCGCGCGAGCATCGCGCCGCTGCCGTAATAGCGGTCGGCGGGTTCGCTGTAGCGGGCAAAGGTGCGGCGGACCCACCAGCCCGGCAGCCAGACCGTGAGCAGCAGGAGCGGAACCAGAATGAAGAGCAACGGGGTCATGGGCTTCTCGACTGCATCGACGCCTGTCTGACCGCGCCCCGGCGCGCGCGTTTCCCGTGCGCGCGCCGCGCGCTACACGCCGCCGAACGCGCCTACCAGCGCGCCGACCACGATCATCCAGATCGGCGCCAGCCGGGTCTTGAGCGTCACCACCATGGTCAGCCCGATCAGGATGAGCGCACCGGCGCGATGAGCCTCATCGCCGATGAAGGGCAGCGCCAGCAGCCAGCCGGTGGCGAACATCAGGCCCACCGTGACCGGCGCCAGGCCGGCGGTGAAGGCGCGCACCAGCGGCGTGTCGCGGCGACTCGCGCCCCAGCGGCTGACGCCCAGCGACAGCAGCGTGGACGGCAGCAGGATGCCGAGCAGCGCCGCCGCCGCGCCGGCCAGGCCGGCGACCTGGAAGCCCAACACCGGCACGAACAGCACGTTGGGCCCGGGCGCAGCCTGGGCGAGCGCGATCGCGGTGGTGAAGTCGGCCTCGCCCAGCCAGCCGCGTTCGACCACCAGGTAGCGGTGCATCTCGGGTGCGGTGGACATCGCACCGCCGATCGACAGCAGCGACAGCACCAGGAAGCGCAGGAAGAGCTCGAGCAGGTCGCCCGCGGGCAGGGTGCTCAGCATCGTTCGTCCTCCTTGCGCGCCCGCGCCTGTTCGATCGCGATGCGCCAGCGCGCCAGGCCCCAGCCGGTGAGGCCGAGCCCGATCACCACCCAGGCCAGCGGCAGGCGCAAGAGCGCGATCGTGGCCAGCGTGCCGAGGCCGAGCAGGGTGCACAGCGCCGGGCCGAGCACGTTGCCGCGCAGAGTGGCGAGCATCTTCAGCGCCATCGCCAGGATCAGCCCGGCGGCGACCGCGCCCATGCCGCGCAACGCACCGGCGACCGCAGGGTACTGCGCGAGCTGCTGGTAGCTTGCGGCCAGCACCAGCACCACCGCGATCGGCGCGAGCAGCATGCCGGTGATCGCAGCGAAGGCGCCGCGTCCGCCGAAGTAGCGGTCGCCCACCATCAGCGACAGGTTCACCACGTTGGGGCCGGGTAGCAGCTGCGCGACCGCGTAGAGCTCGACGAATTCATGTCGGCTGAGCCAGCCGCGGCGGTCGACCAGCTCGCGCTGCGCCACCGCGAGCACGCCGCCGAAGCCCTGCAGGGCGAGCAGGCTGAAGGCGATGAAGAGCGCGAACGGGGAGGCCGGGCGGGCCGTGGCCTCGCCGGCCGCAGCGCTGGCGGCGGGGTCGGAGCGGGCGTCGGCCGGGGTGTCCGCGGCGGGGGCGCCTGGCGTGGGCGTGGCCGGCGAGGGCTTGGCGTCGGGCTTCACGAGACCTCCGCGCCATGGTGGCCGGTCCGCGCCGCTGCGGTGGGGAAGGCCCGCGGCGAGGCGGCATCCGCGTCCGGCGGCAGGGTGCCGAGGCAGGCCGCGGCCTCGGCGTACCAGTGCAGGCTGCCGCTGTCGAGCCGGTAGTCGGCCAGGGTGGACAGGGCACCGCCGATCTCCGCCGCGACATAGCCCATCAGGCTCAGCCGGGTGATGCGGCAGCGGATGCCCGGCGCCGCGTCGAGCGGGGTGAAGCGCCGCGCCACCTCCGCCGTGGGCCAGGCATCGGCATACAGGCCGACGGTGACATGCGGCACATAGCGGCCCTGCGGATGCGGGCCGTCGAGGTGCAGGCAGCGGCGCAGCGTGCCGAGTGCATCGCCGTCGTCACGCACGGTCAGGAACGGGGCGGACGAAAAGCTCTCCAGCGCGCCGATGGCGATGTCGAAGGCGCCCACGCCGGCGGCGGTGAGCGCCCCGGCCTGGCGGGCGATGAGGCGGGGGTCGAACTCGTCCGCCGCCGGCGTCCGGTCGCGCGCGGGGAAGCCGCACAGCGCTACGGTGACGTGCGGCTGGCGCCGGTAGCCGGCGAGCAACAGGCCATCGAGGGCGTCCTGCGCCATCGCCACGCGCTCGCGCAGGGCAGGCGTGTCGACGTCGAGCGCCCACAGCAGGTAATGCGGACGGCCGCGATGCCAGGCGCGGAAATCGCGGCGCTCGTTGCGCACGGTGAGGGGCTCGGCAAGGAAGTGCCGGCGCAGGGTCGAGGTGTCGCTCATCGGGGCGTGCGGCAGTTGCGCTGCGAAGGGTGGCGGCGGACAGCTAGAATCGGGTCATGAACAAGAACGCGATTGTCCCGGAAAACGACGCCGCCCGCATCGACGAGCGTGCTCCCACCCACCTGCCCGGCAGCGGCACCAATGGCGTCGCGCATGTGCCATCCACGCTCGACCGCGTGCCGGTGCGCGGTCTCGACTACAGCGTGCGCCGCTGGGGCCGGGCCGACGCCCCCGCCCTGTTCCTGCTCCACGGCTGGATGGACTCCTCGCCCACCTTCCAGTTCGTGGTCGATGCGCTGCGTCAGGACTGGCAGCTCATCGCGCCCGACTGGCGCGGTTTCGGCGGCAGCACCTGGCTGGGGCAGGGCTACTGGTTCCCCGACTACTACGCCGACCTCGAGGTGTTGCTCGATCACTATGCGCCCGGGCAGGCCGTGCGCCTGGTCGGCCACAGCATGGGCGCCGCGGTCGCCGGGGTGTATGCCGGCCTGCGCCCGGCGCGGGTGGCGCAGCTGGTGATGATGGATTTTCTCGGCCTCAAGCCGCCGCCCGATGCCGCCTCGCCCCAGTTGTTGCGCAAGTGGCTCGACGCCCACGCCCAGCCGCCGCGGCTGCCGGTGCATGAGGACCCTGCCGCGCTCGCACGCCGCCTGCAGACGGTGAATCCGCGCCTCAGCGCGGCGCGCGCGGCCTTCCTCGCCCGCCACGTCGGCCGCGTCGGCGCCGATGGCCGGGTGGAGATGGCCTGCGACCCCTGGCACAAGGTGCCGTCGCCCTTCGTCTATCGCATCGAGGACGTGATGGCCTGCTGGCGCCAGGTGACCGCGCCCGCGCTGATGCTGTTCGCCGAGCACGGCTATGTGAACGAGCGCTTCGCCACCGAGCCGGAGGCCTTGCGCCAGCGCCTCGCGTGCTTTGCCGACCATCGCGTGCTCACCATCGCCGACGCCGGCCACAACCTGCAGCACGATCAGCCCGAGGCGGTGGCGGCCGCGCTCGAGGCCTTCCTGCAGCGGGACTGAGGCCCACGCGGCGGGCGCGCCTCAGTCTGCGGCGACGAGGATGTCGGCGGCCGGCATCGGCCGCCCGAGCAGGTAGCCCTGGTACTCGTCGCAGTGCGCGGCAGTCAGGTGCGTCAGCTGGTCCTGCGTCTCCACGCCCTCGGCGATCACCGCCAGGCCGAGGTTGCGCGCCATCGCCAGGATGGTGGCGACGATCGCGACATCGTCGTGGTCGGCCGGCACGCCCTCGACGAAGCTGCGATCGATCTTCAGCCGGTCCACCGGCAGGCGCTTGAGGTAGCTCAGCGACGAGTAGCCGGTGCCGAAGTCGTCGATCGCCAGCGTGATGCCGAGCGCCTTGAGCTGGTGCAAGGTGTCGATGCAGTGCTCGACCCGCTTCAGGATGTGGCCTTCGGTGATCTCGAGCTCGAGCAGCCGCGGCGACAGGCCGGACGTGCTCAGCGCGGCGCGGACCACCTCCACCAGGCCGTCGGCCGACACCTGCTGCCCCGACAGATTGACCGCCACGCGCAGCGGTCGACCAGCGAGCTCCCAGGCCCGCGCCTGGGCGCAGGCGGTGTCGAGCACCCACTGGCCGATGTGGCCGATGAGGCCGATCTCCTCGGCGAGCGGGATGAAGCGGTCGGGGGGCACCACGCCGCGCTCGGGGTGGTGCCAGCGCAGCAGGGCCTCCACGCCGATGATGGCGCCGCTGCGGCAGTCGGCCTGGGGCTGGTAGAGCAGGCGCAGCTCGCCGCGCTCGATCGCGTGGCGCAGCCCGTGCTCGAGGTCGAAGCGCTCGCGGCTCTGGCTCGCCTGCTCGTGAGTGTGGAAGCGGTAGGTGTTGCGCCCGGCGTCCTTGGCGCGGTACATCGCCGAATCGGCGCAGCGCACCAGGGCCTCGATGGTGTCGCCGTCCTGCGGAAACAGGCTGATGCCGATGCTGCCGCCGATGAAGAGCTCGTGGCCGTCCAGCAGCACCGGCGCCTGCAGCGCCTCCAGCAGCTTCTGCGCCACCCGCTCGGCATCCTCGGCGACCTTGAGGCTCTCGACCAGCACCACGAACTCGTCGCCGCCGAGGCGGGCGAGCGTGTCGTCGTCACGCAGCACCGCCTGCAGGCGCTGTGCCACCGTCTGCAGCAGGCGGTCGCCCACCGGATGCCCCAGGCTGTCATTCACATACTTGAAGCGATCGAGGTCGATGAACAACAGCGCCAGTGGCCGGCCGTTGCGTCGTGCGTGGCCCATCGCGACCCCGAGGCGGTCGTTGAGCAGGCTGCGGTTGGGGAGGTCGGTGAGCGCATCGTGATGGGCGAGATGGCGCAGGCGCTCTTCGGCCAGCTGTTGCGCGCTGATGGCGCGGCGCTGCGCCTCGCTGAGCTCGATCAGGCGGCGCGACTGGGCGAGCGCGCGCTGCGTCAGCGGGCGGATGGCGTGGGTGGTCAGCAGGGCGCCGAGCAGCACGAGCAAGGCGATGGTCGCGAGCGGAAACAGCAGTTGGGCCCAGATCGGCTGCGAGAACTCGCGTGCCGGCGTGACGAGCGCATAGGCCCAGTCCGGCGCCTCGTCCACCGGCAGGAACACCACCACCTCGTCGCCGTCGGCGCCGGCCCGCCGCAACAAGCCGGATTGACCCTCCATGGCCTGGCGGATGGACGCCGGCGCGCCGGCGCCAAAGGCGACGATTGCAGCCTGCCCGGCCTGCGGCAGCCATTCCAGTGCGGTCGCGCTGCCGGCGTGGTAGAGCAGCTGGCGCGCGGCCGGCGCGCCGTCCGCCGAGTGCATCGACAGCATCTTCTCCAGCGGCGCGAGCTCGAAGGCGAGCACGTCGCTGCCGATCCAGTCGCCCTCGCGCGACAGGATCGGGGCACCGACCAGCAGGTAGCGGCCGCTGGCCGACTCGACTGCGCCAAGGAAGACGGCGTCGCTGGGGCCGTTCGCCAGCCGCAGCTGCGCGGCCCACGGCAGCGGCAGGCCGAGCTCGAGGACCGGATCGCCGTCGCGGTCGAAGCGCACCATGCCGGCGATATGCCCCGCCTGGTCGAGCGCATCGCGGATGCGGCTGGCGGAGAAGTCGACCAGCTCCGCCAGGCTGATCTCCCAGCGGTTGTACTGCGCGAGCTTGTCGCGCACCGCGCTGCGGCTGGCGATCTGACGCGCAATGTCGGCGCTCTTGGCGAGGAACTGGCCGGCGGCGCGCGCCTGGCCGCGTGCCGCATCGGCCAGCGCGCGCTCGGCCAGCGCATGCACGTGCTGGTACATCGGTATGGCGGTCGCCAGGGCGACGAGCAGGCCCGTGAGCAGGATGCCGGTGAGGGCGAAGGACTGGATCCGCTGCTGTAATCGAACGCTTTGATCCAGGTTCATGCTTGGGGGCAAGGCGCTTGCAAGGGGGAGTAAGCCCGAATGCTGCCATGGATCGTTGCCCCTCTGCACGCCCCGGGCGGCCGAACCTGCTGGCGCCGTCTGGCGGCTCGTGCGGCAGCGCCCGGCTTCAGTCCACCCAGGGCGCGACCAGGGCGCTCACATCGACGCGTGCCTTCAGCCGCGCGGCGAGCAGGTACAGCCCGCCCAGCTTGCGATGCAGGAACAGCGCATCGGCCGGCGGCGTGTGCCAGAAGTCGCGCTCCATGCTCAGCTTGAGGCCGGCGTCGCGGATGCGGCGGGCGAGGTCGCTGGCGCCGAAGTCGTAGACGCCGCGGTGGCGCAGCGGCTCGCAGGCCTCGGCAAACAGCGCGATCACCGCCTCGCGCTGGTGGGCGTGGATGTGGTCCTGGAAGTAGCCGATCGTCTGCGCCGCCTCGCTCATGGCGGCGCGGTCGTTGCGGATCGCGCCCGCCATCAGGCGGCGGTAGGCCTCGACCACGGTCGCGGGGTAGGCCCGCGTGGCGCCGAAGTCGAGCAGCACGAGGCGCTCGCGGGCGGTGTCGTAGCGGTAGTTGGCGAAGTTGGGGTCGGTCTGGATGAGACGGAACTCGAACAGCTCGCGAAACAGCAGCCCGACCAGCAGCGTGGCGATGCGGTCGCGCAGCGGCTGGGCAGCGGTGTCGAGCGACTCCACCGCCACGCCCTCCACCCAGTGCATGGCGAGGATGTCGCTGCGGGTGAGCGCCGCGACCGGCTGCGGCAGCACGAAGTCGACCTCGCCTGCGAGCAGCGCGGCGAAGCGTTGCAGGTTGTCGGCCTCACGCCGGTAGTCGGCCTCCTCGTGCAGCTGGCGCTTGGCTTCGGCGAGCAGCGGCGCCAGGTCGAGCGCCTTCGGCAGCAGGCCGGACACGCGCAGCAGGGTGGCGACGTTGTCCACGTCGCTGTCGATGCTGCGGCGCACGCCGGGGTATTGCAGCTTGATCGCCAGCTCCTGGCCGTCGACGCTGCGCGCGCGATGCACCTGGCCGATCGAGGCCGCGGCCGCCGGGGTGAAGGAAAAGCGCTCGAAGCCTTGCTCCCAGCCCTTGCCCCAGTGCGTCTCCAGCACCTCCAACACCTGGCTCATCGGCATCGTGCGTGCGTCCTCGCGCAGGCGCGAAAGGATGTCGGCGAGCTCGGGCGGCAGCAGGTTGCCGGCATCCATCGACATCAGCTGACCCACCTTCATCGCCGCGCCGCGCAGTTGGGCGAGCTGGTCGGCGACGCGGCGGGCGTTGGCCGGGGTCAGCATCAGTTCGCTCACCGTCGGCCGCTTGCCGGCGGCGAGCTGGCGCGCGCCCTCGGCGAGCATGCCGCCGGCCACCCCGGTGGCGAGCGAACCCAGGCGGGCGAGGCGCGACAGGCGGCCGCCGGGGACGGCGCTGGCGCGCGCGTCGGTGTGGCTGGTGTGAGCGTCGCTGTGCATGGGCCCGGTCTCCTTGGGGTGGATGCAGCGTGGAATTTCAGTACGGCAGCGGGACGAAGGCGCCGGCGATCAGGCTGAGGCAGGCGACCGTGGTGAGTTGCAGGCGCAGCGGCAGATACCAGGCCGGCAGCGCGGCGTGGCGGGCGAGGCGGCGGTCCTGCAGGTAATGCAGCACGAAGCCGGTCACCAGCAGCACCGCGGCCTCGGTTGGCGCCAGCAGCAGGGCCGGCCAGGCGATCAGCGAGGGCACCACGCTCCACCCCATCGTGCGCACGCGGCGGGCGTCGTCGAGGCCGGGCAGCACCATCGCGAAACCCCAGTGCAGGGCGCACACGAAGCTCAGGATCACCGCGCCGTAGGCGTACAGCGCATCGCTCCAGGTGAAGCCATGGTGGACGTCGAGCAGGCTGGCGGGGGCGAGCACGAGGAAGGGGATCAGGCCGCCATAGCCGAGCCACTGGGCGGTGCGGCGGAGGGCGTCGGAGTGCGCAGGGGTCATCGGGGACGTGATGCAGCAACAAAAGGGGGCGCGGGGCGAATCTCCCGCATGTTGGGACGGTGTCCTGGACGTGGTAAAGGGACGCAGGGTGCTGCGTCGCTTCATTTCCGCCAAGGCTGACCTGATGCTAGTAAGCGGAATCTGTTTTGTCCAGGACAAAAAGAGTATATTCGACAGCATCGAAACGGGTGCTGTCATCTCCACGCCGTCGCCATCTCGCCTCTTCGTCCGTCCCCCATGGGTGCCACCATGAAGCCTCCCCTCCATTACGCCGTCGTCGGCGCCGGGATTGCCGGTCTGAGCTGCGCGCGTGCGCTCGCCGACGCGGGTGTGCAGGTCACCGTCTTCGACAAGAGCCGCGGCCCGGCCGGGCGCATGAGCACGCGCCGCGGCGAGGGCTGGGCCTGCGACCATGGTGCGCAGTACTTCACCGCACGCGACCCGCTGTTCCAGGCCGAGCTCGCGCGCTGGCAGGCGGCCGGGGTGGCGGCGCGCTGGCAGCCGCGGCTGGCGGTGTTCGACGCCGATGGGCGGCGCGCGGGCGGCGGCGAGGAGGCGCGCCATGTCGGTGTGCCGCGCATGACGGCGCCGGCGCGCTTGCTCGCCGACGGGCTGAGCCTGCGTGTGCAGACCACGGTGGGCGCGCTGCATGCGTACGAGCATGGTTGGGAGCTGGCCACCGCCGAGCGTGGCGTGCTGGCCGAGGCCTTCGACGGCGTGCTGCTGGCCACCCCGGCGCCGCAGGCCGTGCCCTTGCTGCAACCGGTGTTGCCGGCGCTGGCCGCGGTGGCGGCGGGCGCCGGCATGCAGGGCTGCTGGGCGCTGATGCTGCGTTTCGAGGCGCCGCTCGCGCTCGACTTCGACGCCGCCTTCGTCAATCACGGGCCCTTGCGCTGGATCGCGCGCGACACCAGCAAGCCCGGGCGCGAAGGGATGGAGACCTGGACCCTGCACGCCAGCGCGGCGTGGAGCGAGGCTCACCTCGAGGACGGCCCCGACCACATTGCCGCGGCGCTGATCGCGGCCTTCTGTGAGCTGGGCGGCGCCGCACCACTGGCCTGGGCGGCCCACCGCTGGCGCTATGCGATCACTGGATCGGCCGTGGAAGGCGGCTGCGTCTGGCATGGCGGCGCCGGCCTCGGGCTGTGTGGCGACTGGCTCAACGGCGGTCGGGTCGAAGGCGCCTGGCTGAGCGGTCATGCGCTGGCGCAGAAGGTCCTGGCGAGCGTGCGCGATGAGCTACGGCCTGGTCTGGTTCAAGCGTGACTTCCGCCTCGCCGACCATGGCGCGTTGGCCGCGGCGGCGCGCCAGAGGCCGGTGCTGTGCGTGGCGATCGTCGAGCCGAGCCTGTGGGGGCAGCCTGACGCCGCACGCCAGCACTACGCGTTCATGCTCGAGAGCGCGCGCGAGCTGCATGCGGCGCTGCGCCGCCTCGGTGGCCGGCTGCACCTGATGGTGGGCGAGGCGGTCGCGGTGCTCGACCGCCTGCGCGCCGCCGCGCCCTTCGCGGCGCTGTATTCGCACGAGGAGACCGGCAACGGCGCGAGCTACGCCCGCGACCGCGCGGTGGCGGCGTGGTGTCGCGCGCGCGGTGTGCGCTGGCATGAAGTGCCGCAGTTCGGCGTGGTGCGCCGGCTCGCGGACCGCGACCGCTGGCAGGCGGCGTGGGAGGCGCAGGTGGGCGCGCCCCAGGCCGTGCTGCCGGCGGGGTTGAGCTTCGCCGCGCTGCCCGCGGCGCTGCAGCCAAACGATGCCGCCGCGGGGCCGATGGACAGCGTGGCGGAAGGGGCGATCGTCGCCGGACGTGCGCCCGAGGCGGTTGCGCTCGGGCTCGATCCCTTCGAGCCGCCGCGGCGCCAGCAGGGCGGCCGGCGCGCGGCGCTCGATGCGCTGGCGAGCTTTCTCGATGCGCGCAGCGGGCAGTACCGCGGCGGCATCTCCTCGCCGCTGAAGGCGCCGACTGCCTGCTCGCGGCTGTCGCCCTATCTCGCCTGCGGCTGCCTGAGCCTGCGCGAGCTGGTGCAGGCCACGCGGGAACGCATCGCCGCCTTGCCGCAAGGCGACCGCCGCCGCGCCGGCCTGTCGGCCTTCGTCAGCCGCTTGTACTGGCATTGCCACTTCATCCAGAAGCTGGAGAGCGAGCCGGCGCTCGAGTTCCGCAACCTGCACCGCGGCTACGACGGCCTGCGCGAGGCGGAATGGAATCCGGCGCACTTCGCCGCGCTGGTCGCCGGCCGCAGCGGCTGGCCGCTGGTCGACGCCTGCGTGGCGATGCTGCGCGAGACGGGCTGGATCAACTTTCGCATGCGCGCGATGCTGGTGTCGGTGGCGGCCTATCCGCTGTGGCTGCACTGGCGCGAGGTCGGGCTGTGGCTGGCGCGCGCCTTCCTCGACTATGAGCCGGGCATCCACTGGAGCCAGATGCAGATGCATTCGGGCACCACCGGCATCAACACCACCCGGGTGTACAACCCGATCAAGCAGGCGCGCGACCATGATCCGCAGGGCGTATTCGTGCGCCGCTGGCTGCCGGCGCTGCGCCGGCTGCCGGATGAGTGGCTGTTCGAGCCCTGGCGCATGCCGGAATCCTTGCAGGCTCGCTACGGGGTGCGCGTTGGCGAGGACATTGCGCAGCCGCTGGTCGATCTGGAGACGGCGACCCGGCTGGCCAAGGCGCGCGTGCATGCGCTGCGGGCGCGGCCCGAGGTGCGCGCGGCGAAGGCGGCGATCGTCGAGCGCCACGGCTCGCGCAAGCGCCCGGAGAGCCGCCGCGGTCGCGCGCGGGCCGATGCCGGGCCGGCCGCGGTGCAGCTCGATCTCGGGTTCTGAGGGCGTCGGCGATGGGCATGCGACGCAAGGCCGATCTGCCGACCAAGCTGTGCGCTGGCTGCGGGCGGCCGTTTGCGTGGAGGAAGCGCTGGAAGAAGGTGTGGGACGAGGTGCGCTATTGCTCGGAGCGCTGCCGGCGGGGCCGCGGCAAGTCGGGGCCTTCGGGGTGAGGGGGCGTGTCTTTGATCGGTAATGAACACCCTCTCTGTTGGGCGGTCGTGCCGGGGGACGCGCACGGGGTGTTCCTTCTGGGGCTACACCGCTGCGCGGTGCTTTGCGGAGAGTACGCAAATGAGCGCCATTCAGGATCCGACAGTCTTCGGCTTTCCGGGAGCACCCCGGACGCATCCGGGATGCGTGGGGGAGGCTCGATGCAAAGGCAGAGACCATGAGGATGTGGGCGTCGGGATGACTTCCGGGACGGTGATCCATTGGTTCCGCGCTGACCTGCGCCTGGGCGACAACCTGGCGCTGAGGGAGGCGGCTGCGGTCGCCGGACGCTTGCTGCCCGTGTATTGCCACGACCCGGCGGAGGAAGCGGTCACGCACTGGGGCTTCGTGCGCCGCAGCGCGCACCGCCTGGCCTTCCTGAGCGCCGCATTGGCCGATCTGGATGCGCAGCTGCGCGAGCGCGGCAGTCGCCTGCTGCAGCTTCAAGGCGCGCCGGCCGAGGTGCTGCCGGCGCTGGCGCGGACGATCGGCGCCGAGGCCGTGGTGTGCGAGGCCATCGCCGCGCCCGAGGAAGAGGATCAGGTCGCGGCATTGCGTGCGGCCGGGCTGGAGGTGCGCACGGTGTGGCAGTCCAGCCTGCTCGCGCCGGCGGCGCTGCCCTTCGCGGTGGCGCGATTGCCCAAGGTGTTCACCGACTTCCGGCGCGCGGTGGAGGCCGTCGGGCTGCAGCCCCCGGCGCCGCGCGCCGCACCGGGAGACTTGCCGCCGCTGCCCGAAATCGCCGTCTTGCCATTGGCGTAGCCTTTGCCGGGCGCATTGCGCGATGAATGCCGCGAACCGGCCGCGCATGCTCAAACCGCTGGCGGGCATCTGCCAGAGCAAGCTCGCGAGCCGCTGCTCGACTGCCGCCCGCAGCGAAGACCGGTCGCGGCCGAACGGATCGACGAGCGGGTGCGATCCAAGGCTTCCTTCCCCTGGTGGCGTGCTGAGTTTGCCGGCGGCGAGCGGGCGGCGCTCGCCCATGTGCTGCATTACTTCGCCGGCGATGCGGCGCAGCGCTACAAGGCGACCCGCAATGGCCTGAGCGGGATCGGCTTTTCCAGCAAGTTCTCGCCCTGGCTGGCGCAAGGGGCCTTGTCGCCCCGGGTGGCGTTCGCGGCGCTGCGTCGCCACGAGGCTGAGCGCGGCGCCAGCGAGAGCAGCTACTGGCTGTGGTTCGAGCTGCTGTGGCGCGACTACTTCCGCTTTCTGCACCTGCAGCACGGGCGCCGCCTGTACCAGGCGCGCGGCCTGGCAGAGACTGCGCCCGCGCCTGCCCACGACCCCGAGGCCTTCGAGCGCTGGTGCGCCGGCCGCACCGGTCACGCCTTCATCGACGCCGGCATGCGCGAGCTGGCCGCCAGCGGCTGGTTGTCGAACCGCATGCGCCAAGTCGTCGCCAGCTACCTGATCCACGACCTCGGGGGCGACTGGCGCGCGGGCGCGGCGTGGTTCGAGGCGCAGCTGGTGGATTACGACGTGTACAACAACCAGGGCAACTGGCTCTACATCGCCGGTCGCGGCACCGACCCGCGCGGCGGGCGGCGCTTCGACCCCGACAAGCAGGCGGCAATGCATGACGCGGACGGGGCCTATCGGGCGCGGTGGGCCGAGCTGGATCTGCGCCCCGGCGCTTGAACCAGCAGGCCTCTTCGTCGCCAGCCTTTCAAGCTTGCTCGGGGCCGGCTCGACGGCGACGGCCGGTACGCGCCCGTGTTGTGCGGCCGCCCGTCGCGGCGTTCAGCGCGGGCCGAATCCGCGCATGCGGGCCAAGGCTGCGGGCGGCAGCGCGCCGAGCAGGGCGCCGATCGACACCACGACGATGCCGACGATGGTCGTGAGGCCGATCACTTCGCCCAGGATCAGGAAACCACCGATGGCGGTGAAGGCCGGCACCAGCGCGAGCATCATCGAGGCCTCGCTGGCGCCGACCTTCTGCACCGCGTAGCTGTAGAAACCGGCGGCGAGCAAGGCGGCGACGATGCCCTGGTAGCCGGCCTGCAGCGCGATCGCGCCCCAGCTCGCGTCGGCCAGCCTGGCCGGCAGCCACAGCAGGTACACCGGCAGGTAGGCGAGCGCCGAGAAGGTGGCGATGCCGAGGATGCCGAGCTGCGGCTTGATCTGCCAGCGCCGCATCAGCAGGCCGAAGATCGCCCAGCACAGGGCGGCACTGAGGAACAGCAGGTCGCCGATCCATTCGCCCTCGCGGGCGGTCGCGAACAGGCTCTCGAAGCCGATCAGCAGCAGGCCGCAGGTCGACAGCAGCAGCGCGATCACGGTCGGGCGCGCAATCTGGAAGCCCGTCATCACCGCCATGATGACGATGGTCCAGAACGGGATGCCGCCATTGACGAACACGCCGGCGTGCGCGCTCGGGGCGAAGGCGAAGCCGCAATACACCAGGAGGCCGTAACCCAGCCCGCCGACGAGCGCGAGCACCATGTGGCGCGGCCAGTCCTGGCGCGGCACGAAGCGCAGGAACAGCGGCAGCGCGATCGCGCCCGACACGCCGTAGCGCAGCGCGGCGATGTCGAAGGGGGTGAAGGTGGCGGTGGCGCCGAAGCGCGACACGATGTTGAAGCCCGACCAGAACAGCACCACGGCGAGGGCGGCGAGCAGGCCCTTGGTAGCGTCCGGGTGGGCAGTGTGCGGCGTGTTCAAGGCAGATCCAGGCTGGGCGTTGGGAGGGGGCGACTGTACCCCTTAGCCCGCACGGGCGACAGCGCTGCGCGCCGCCCTGCGCCGTGGTGCCGCTCAGCCCGGCTTGTTGCGCATGAAGTCCGCGGTCTTGAAGAAGCTCTGCAGCAGGCGCTCGCGCATGCCTTCCTCGATGCCGACCTCTTCCATCGCCAGCAGCATGCAGGCGACCCACTGGTCGCGCTCCTGCGTGCCGATCGCGAACGGCATGTGGCGGGCGCGCAGGCGCGGGTGGCCGAACTGCTCCACGAACAGGTCCGGCCCGCCGAGCCAGCCGGACAGGAACATGAAGAGCTTGTCACGCGAGCCCTGCAGGTCCTGCGGGTGCAGGTCGCGCAGTTGCTTGAACTGCGGTTCGCTATCCATCAGCGCGTAGAAGCGGTCGCTGAGCGCGGCGACGGTGGCTTCGCCGCCGATCGCGTCGTAGGGGGTGGTCTGTTCCATGCGTTTCCAGTCCGGGAGGGGCGCGGGGCAGGCTGCGGATTGTGTCAGACTCGCGCGGCTTTCACAGCCTCACCACCGGCAGGCGCTGCACCGCCTTCACCAGGATCTTGTAGACGTCGAGGTCGAAGGCCGGGCGGCCGGCCTCCAGAATGTCGGCGAGCATGGCCTCGTCGGTGGCGGTGCCGAGCCAGCGCCAGCCGTCGACGACGTGGATCGCCGTGCCCTCGCGCAGGCCCACCGCGTCCGGCCACGGCCAGTGCTGCACCTTCATCGCATGCAGGGCCTCGATCAGGCGCAGGGCGTGGGCCTGGGGGGATTCGCCGCCATGGCAGGCGCCGCGGCAGCGCTTCAGCTGGAAGTCGAAGCAGCGCGTGCCCTGCGGGTGCTTGTCCAGGCCGAGCAGCGGCGGGCACAGGGCGTGCTCGCGGGCGAGTGCGCGCAGGCGGTGGGTGGCCTCGCGCCGGCTGCGGAAGAAACCGTAGAGGTCGTCGCGGCGGCCGAAGTCGAGGTCGGCGGCATGCACCAGCTCGAGCTGCCAGTCGCCGATCATGTCGGTCGCCAGGCGCCACGCGCACAGGTCGCGGTTGCGGCGCAGCAGGCGGTTGTGGGTGGGCTGCAGGCGCTTGACCAGCCCGGCCTCCTTGAGCAGGGCGCCGATCTCGCCGGCGGTCGTGATCCATTCGATGCGGCGCACCTGCTGGGACAGGCTCAGCTCGCGGTCGCTCTGGTGGTCGGCGGCGAAGTGCGACAGCACGCGGCTGCGCAGGCGCGTGCTCTTGCCGATGTAGAGCGGCAGGCTGTCGGCACCGGGTCCAGACCTCGCGGCATCGTCGGTGCCGGCTGCGCCCGCGCCACGCTCGCCGTAGAACAGGTAGACGCCCGGGCTGTCGGGCAGGTCGGCGATCTGCTGCGGGTCGAGCTGCGGCGGCAGGCTGGGGTGGCCGACCAGCTCGCGCACCAGCGCTGCGATGTGGCCGGGCGGGAAGCGCTCGTGGATCTTCTGCCAGAACTGCCACAGCAGATGGGCGTCGCCGAGGGCGCGGTGGCGCTCGGCCACCGCGAGGCCGTGGCGTTCGATCAGGTGGTCGAGGCTGTGGCGGCGGTGGTCGGGGAACAGCCGGCGCGACAGCTTGACGGTGCACAGCACCTGCGGCCGGATGTCGAGCCCGGCGCGGCGAAAGGCGGCGCGCAGGTGGCCGTGGTCGAAGCGTGCGTTGTGGGCGACGAAGAGCCGGCCATCGAGGCGGTCGAAGACCGCGTCGGCAATCTCGGCAAAGCCTGGCGCATTGGCCACCATGTCGTCGTCGATGCCGGTGAGGCGCTGGATGTAGTCGGGGATGCGCGACTCCGGGCGCACCAGGCTCGACCACTCGCGTACGCCGTCTTCGTCGACCTGGACGATGCCGATCTCGGTGATGGATTCGCGCTGGGCGGGGCCGCCGGTGGTCTCGATGTCCACGAAGGCGAGGCCGCCGGGCGGCAGGCGGAGGGCAGCGTTCAAGGCGGCAGGCTTGCGGGTGCGGTGAGGCTTCCTTCGACCGTGCGTGCCAGTGGCGGTTTCCGGCGTGCCCTTCAGCGGGCGCCGAAGCCGGCGTCCTCGATCGCCTGGTAGATGTCGGCCGCCGACACGAAGGCGCCGTGCTCGATCGTCGCGGCGCCGGTGTCGAGCGAGATCTCGAGGTAGCCGATGCCGGGCAGGTCCTGGATGGCGTTGGTCACCAGGCGCAGGCAGTGCTCGTCGCGCATGCCGGTGATGGTCAGGGTGGTGGTCTGCATGGGGGGCGGTCCTGAAGCGAAGAGCCGCATCTTGGCTGCGCCGGCAGCGCGGCGCAAGCGGGCGCCTTCAGCGGCGGCCGTCGAGACTCTGCCGGTAGAGCGCGGCGAGGCGGGCCGCCATCTGCGTATCGCTCCATTCCGCGGCATGCTGGCGGGCGGCGTGGGCGAGGCGGGTGCGCTGGCCGTCGTCGCCGAGCACCTGGTCGACGATGGCGGCGAAGCCGTCGGGCTCGTCCGGCGCGATGCGCGCGCCGCGTTGCGCGTGCAGGATGTCGGTCGTGCCCATTGCCGAAAGCGCCACCACCGGCAGCCCGGCGGCCATCGCCTCGAGCAGCACCAGGCCCTGGGTCTCGGTGCGCGAGGCGAAGGTGAACACGTCGGCGGCGGCATAGCAGTCGGGCAGGCGCTTGCGCCGCTCGAGGTAGCCGACGAAGCGCACCGCCTTGCCCAGTCCGAGTCTGTCTGCGTGGCGCTGCAGGCTGCGCGTGGCCGGGCCCTCGCCGGCAATCACGAGCACGAAGTCCGGCCGGCAGGCGCGCAGCCGCGCCGCCACTTCGAGCAGGAAGCCGATGTTCTTCTCGTGGGCGACGCGGCCGATGTAGAGGGCCATCGGCGCGTGCTCGGGGATGTCGTACAGGCGACGGAAGTGGGCGCCGTCGCCATGGGCGAAGTCCTGCACCGGGATTCCGGTCGGCAGCACTTCCATCGGCGCGGCGACGCCGTAGGCGGCGAGGCGGTCGCGCATCGCGGTGGAGGGCACGACCACGGTGTCGACCGCATTGCACTGGGTGCGCGACAGGCGCCGGGCGAGGCCGCGCAGCAGGGGCGCGGGCACGAAGGGCGCGTAGTGCTGGAGGTATTCCTCGAACAGGGTGTGATAGGTGAGCAGGGTGGGCCGGCCGGCGGCGCGGGCGGCGGCGAGGCCGGCGTAGTGGGCGAGGAAGGGGGTCTGGATATGCACGAGGTCGCAGTTCGCCGCCTCCCGTCGCGCCGCCTGGTGCATCGCGCGCCGCTCGACGAGGCGGTCCTCGGGGTCAAAGGGCAGGCGCCGGCCGCGGATGCGCACCACGCCATCGGCATCGGGCTCGCGGCCGTAGCGCGGCACCAGCAGGCGCGCCTCCACGCCGTGGGCGGCGAGCGCGCGGCGGAAGGTGGCGATCGAGGTGGAGACGCCATTCACGCGCGGGAAGTAGACGTCGGAGATCATCAGCACTCTGAGCATGCACGCAGCTTGCTCGCTGCGTGTTACCCGCCGGTGACGCTGCGCAGGGCGCGACCGGAGTGGCCGCGGGGCGCAGCAATCGCCAGCCTGGCGTGACGTGCTCGGCGCACATTCGCAGCCGCGGGTGAGACAATCCGCCCTTTACGACCTTGGTCATAGGGTGCCCCGGGCCGCCATGAGCGGGCGGGAGGCGCTGCGCCAGCCATCATGAACCGCCCTGAATTCCTCAATACCCTCGATGGCGACGCGCTGCCGTTTGCGCCTGCCGATGACGTCTGTGTCGGCGAGATCGTCTCGCCGGCGCTGCTCGAATGCGCGCCCGGGCTCGCCCTGCACGAGGCCGCCCGGCGCATGAGCGAGCGCGGCGTGAGCTCGATCCTGGTGGTGGAGGGGGACGAGGTCGTCGGCATCTGGACCGAGCGCGACGCACTGGCGGTGAACTTCGCCGACCCAGCCGCCTTCACGCTGCCGGTGCGCGAGGTCATGAGCAGCCCGGTGCGCACGGTGCCGATGTCGACCCGGCTGCACGAGCTCACGCTGCGCTTTCGCGACGAGCACCTGCGCCACTACCTGGTGGTGGATGGCGAGGGCCGGCGGGTCGGCATCGTGTCGCAGTCGGACGTGGTGCTCAACCAGGGCATCGAGCATTACCTGAAGCTGCGCAAGGTCGATTCCCTGGTCAAGGGCGGGCTGCATCCGCTGCCGCCGGAAGCCGGGCTGGGCGAAGCCGCGCGGCGCATGCGCGAGGGCGGGCTGGATGCGGTGGTGGTGGACTACGGCCGCGCCGAGGCGGCGAGCGCGGCCGGCCGTTACGGCATCCTCACCGAGCGCGACATCACCCGCCTGGTCGCCCACCGGGCGGCTGAGGCTGCGGTCGGCGAGCTCGCCAAGCGGCCGCTCATCGCCTGCAAGGAAGACGACAGCCTGTACCGGGTACGCGCCCTGCTGGCCGAACGCCACATCCGCCATGTCGGCGTGATCGGCGGCGACGGCGAGCTGTGCGACCTGATCAGCTTCAAGGACATCCTGAGCGGCATGGAGCTCGCCTATGTGCACGAGCTGCAGCACGCGCTGCGCGAGCGCGACCTGGCGCTGAGCTCCTCGCAGCGCAGCCTCTATCTGGCCGAGAAGGTCATCGAGAGCTCGCTCGAAGGCGTCATGGTGACCGACACCGAGGCGCGCATCGTGTCGGTGAATCCCGCCTTCACGCATCTCACCGGCTTCGGCGCCGACGAGGTCATGGGGCGCAACCCCTCGCTGCTCAACTCGGGCCGCCAGAGCCCGGAGTTCTATGCCCGCATGTGGGCGGAGCTGAGCGAGACCGGCCAGTGGCAGGGCGAGGTGTGGAACCGGCGCAAGTCGGGCGAGGTGTATCCGCAGCTCCTGCACATCACCGCGATCCGCGACCGCGATGGCCAGCTCACCCACTACGCGGCGCTGTTCACCGACATCAGCCGCCTGAAGGAGAACGAGGCCCGCATCCGCGACCTCGCCTACTACGATCCGCTCACCGGCCTGCCCAACCGCCGCCTGCTCGAAGACCGCCTGCAGGTCGAGCTCGCCCACGCCGCGCGCATGCGCAGCCGGCTGGCGGTGATGTTTGTCGATCTCGACCGCTTCAAGCGCATCAACGACAGCCTCGGCCACGAGGTCGGCGACCGCCTGCTGGTCGAGATCGCCAGCCGCCTGCGCGCCTCGCTGCGCGAGGACGACACGGTGGCACGCATGGGCGGCGACGAGTTCCTCGTCATCCTCAGCAACCTGCAGGGGCCGGACGAGGCGGCGGTGACCGCCCGCCGCCTGGTGAGCGCGCTGCGCCGGCCGGTGGTGATCGACGGTCGCGAACTGGTAGTGACGACCAGCGTCGGCATCAGCATCTACCCCGACGATTCGCTCGACGCGCAGACCCTGATCAAGAATGCCGACGTCGCCATGTACCGCGCCAAGGACGAGGGTCGCAACAGCTTCCAGCTCTACGAGCCGGCGATGAATGCGCGCTCGCTCGAGCATCTGGCGCTGGAGACCGCGCTCCACCGCGCGCTGCCGCGCAGCGAGCTGCAGCTCTACTTCCAGCCGCTGGTCGAGGCCGCCGATGGCCGCCTGGTGGCGGCCGAGGCGCTGCTGCGCTGGCAGCATCCCGACCTTGGCCTGGTGTCGCCGGCCGATTTCATCCCGCTCGCCGAGGAGACCGGCCTCATCGTGCCGATCGGCGAATGGGTGCTGCGCAGCGCCTGCGAGTACCACCGCAGCTGGCGCGAGGCGGGGCGGCCGCCTCTGCGCATGATGGTGAACATCTCAGCGCGCCAGTTCCGCGACGAGGGCTTCGTGGCCATGGTCGGCAGCGTGCTGGCCGGCACCGGCATGCCGCCCGAGTCGCTGACGCTGGAGCTGACCGAGAGCATGCTGATGGAGGGCACCGATCGCGCCATCGCCCGCCTCGAGCAGTTGCGCGCGCTGGGTGTCGGCCTGGCGATCGACGATTTCGGCACCGGCTATTCCTCGCTCGCCTACCTGAAGCGCTTCCCGATCGACGAGCTGAAGATCGATCGCCTGTTCGTGCGCGGCATCGACCGCAATCCGCGTGATGCGGCGCTGGTGGCGGCGATCGTGTCGCTCGGCCACAGCCTGGGTCTGCGCGTGGTGGCCGAGGGGGTGGAGACGCGGGCGCATCTCGAGGTGCTGCGCGGCCAGGGTTGCGACCTGGCGCAGGGATTTCACTTCAGCCGGCCGCTACCGTGGGCGCAGTTCGTCGAGCACTTCACGCCGGCGCCCTGAGGGCGGCCGGGCAGGGCCTGGTTCAGCGCGTCGTGTCGGCGTGAAAGGCGCGGGTGGCTTCGCGCACGCGCGCATCCTGCGCATCGAGCCCTTGCCAGGCGGCGCGCACGCGGTCGTGGCCGTACTGGCGTTCGAGCCTGCGCACGGTGAAGTGGCCGCGGCTGACGTCCTGGAAGTGGGTCATGAACATCAGGTTGATCGTCGCCCCCGCCGCCGCACCGATGCCCGGCACCAGCATGCCGGCGGCCTTCTGCGTGAGCTGCACCTTGTAGCGCGCCGCCACCATCGTGATCAGGCGCGCCAGCACCGGCGCCCCCTCGCTGCTCATCCCCCTGTGCGCAAAGTGGCGCGCGGCCTCGGTCACCGTGCTCGCCAGCGCCGCGCGCACCGCGTAGTAGCCGGATTCGGCGGCGTCGTCGCTGCTCGCGTTGCCGCCGAGGGCGAACACCGCGAGCGCTGCCAGGCGGGCCTCGGGGTCGGCAATGTCCTCGCCCTCGCCGCGGGCGATGTCGAGGATGGCGCGCATGATCAGCACCGTCGACACCGGTACCTCCACGGTCAGCCCGGCCAGCCCGAAGGCGCCGCCACCGGCGCCGCTCACCGAGCCGAGCAGCTTGTGCAGGCGCGGCGAGGCCTCGCGCGGGGCGGCGTGGAGGGTCCTGGCCGCGGTGTCCATCGCCTTCAGCAGCGCGTCGTGCGCGAGCGCGCCGACCTTGCCGCGCCAGCTCGCGGGCAGGCGGGCCATGCCCTTCTCAAGCGGACTGCCGATGAAGCTCGACAGCCGCGCGGCCAGGCTGGGGCGCTCGAGCAGCGCGCGCGCCGCGGCCAGCGCGCGCAGGTCGGTGTCGGCGATCGGAGGGGGGTGGGTCATGGCGGTCGGGATCCGGTCGGGGGCGGGCGTCATGCCGTTTCAGACGCCGTCAGGGCGTCGGGCGTTCCCCGCGTCACGACGGCTTGCCGGTCTCCAGCGACTGCAGGATCGCGGCGCCGAGCACCGCGGCCGACTGCGCCCCCGACACCGCCAGCTTGCGGTTGAGGATGAAGAAGGGCACGCCTTCGATGCCCTGGCGGCGCACGCCGGCGGCCATGCGCTCGACCTTGTCGATGTCCGCGCGTCCGTCCAGCCATTCACGCACCGCATCCCGGCGCTCGCCGCAGGCGGCGGCGATGTCGGCCAGCGTGTCCTTGTCGCCGAGGTCGCGCCCTTCCTGGAAGTGGGCCGCAAACAAGGCGCTGGCGAGCGCGGCGATGCGCGCCTGGGTCTGGCCCAGCGACTGCGCGCGATACATCAGGCGGTGCGCCTGCAAGGTGTTGGGGCGCGTCCGGATGCGCTCGAAGGCGTAGCTCAGGCCGTCTTCCGCGGCGGCCGCGCGCACCGTGTCGAGCACCGCCTCGGCCTTGATCGGGCCGCCGAACTTGGCCTCGAGAAATTCACGGTAGGGCTCGCCCGCGGCCGGGGTGTCGGGGTTGAGGAAGAAGGGCAGCCAGTTCACGCGCAGCTCGAGGTCGGGGCGCGAGGTCTTGAGCTCCGCCACGGCGCGGTCGAGGCGCACCTTGCCGAGGTAGCACCAGGGGCAGACGAAGTCGGAGACGAGGTCGATGTCGAGGATCATGGGGGGCTCACAGGAAACGGGCGATGAAGCAGGGCTGGGCGGGATCGGCCGCGGCCGGCAGCGGCAGCCAGACGCGCCGGCCACTGCCGGGGACGCGCTCGAGGGCGCGGCCGTCGGCGGCCAGCAGGCGGTCGAGGCGATGCTCGTGGTTGGCGCCGGGCTGCACGAATTCGAGCCGGTCGCCGACGCCGAAGCCGTTCTTGACCTCGACCTCGGCCAGGCCGCGCGCGGCATCGAAGCCCACCATCTCGCCCACCAGCAGGCTGCGGCCGGATTCGGAGTGGCCGCGCAGGTAGTTCTGGTGCTCGGGGGTGGCGTGGCGCTGGTAGAAGCCGTCGGTGTAGCCGCGGCTGGCCAGGCCCTCGAGCTCGCCGAGCAGGCGGGGGTCGAAGGGGCGGCCGGCGAGCGCGTCGTCGATCGCGCGGCGGTAGCCCTGGGCGGCGCGGGCGACGTAGTAGGGGCTCTTGGTGCGGCCCTCGATCTTCAGCGAATCGACGCCGATGTCCACCAGCCGCTGCACGTGCTCGATGGCGCGCAGGTCCTTCGAGTTGAGGATGTAGGTGCCGTGCTCGTCTTCCTCGATCGGCATCAGCTCGCCGGGCCGGGTGCCTTCTTCCAGCAGCCACACCTTGCTGCCGCCGATGTGGCGTGGCCCGCCACCGAGGGCCAGGCCCTGCGTGGTGTCGAGGCGGCTGCGAGTGGCGGTGCCGACCGCGCCGGCGTCCTGCGGGTTGCCGATCGGCGCGCTGCCGCAGGCGTGCACGTCGCCGGCGGCGTTCTCGCCCGCCTCGTGCAGCTTGTAGTCCCAGCGGCAGGAGTTGGTGCACGTGCCCTGGTTGGGGTCACGGTGGTTGAAGTAGCCCGACAGCAGGCAGCGGCCGGAATACGCGATGCACAGCGCGCCATGGACGAAGACCTCGAGCTCCATGTCCGGGCAGGCGTCGCGGATCTCGGCGACCTCGTCGAGCGACAGCTCGCGCGACAGGATGATGCGCTTGACCCCCACCGACTGCCAGAAGCGCACCGAGGCGTAGTTGGTGGTGTTGGCCTGCACCGACAGGTGGACATCCACCTCCGGCCAGCGCTCGCGCACCATCATGATCAGCCCGGGGTCGGCCATGATCAGCGCATCCGGCTTCATTGCGATGACCGGCGCCATGTCGTCCTCGAAAGTGCGCAGCTTGGCGTTGTGCGGGGTGATGTTGGCGACGAGGTAAAACAGCTTGCCGGCGGCATGGGCCTCGGCGATGCCGGCGGCGAGCGTGTCGAGCTGGCCGAAGCTGTTGTTGCGCACGCGCAGTGAGTAGCGCGGCTGGCCGGCGTAGACCGCATCCGCGCCGTAGGCGAAGGCGGTGCGCATCATGTCGAGGGTGCCGGCGGGGGCGAGCAGCTCGGGGCGGGGCAGGGGGGTGGCCATGGCGGCGGCGGGTGCGGACATCGACGGGCGGGGGCAGTCAAAGCCGCATTCTACCCGTCCAGCCCGCGCATTCCGCCGCTGCGCCGGCGCTCGCTGGCGGCGGTTTCAGTCGCCGTACTTTGGCCAGGCGGGCAGGCGCAGGTCGAGGAACAGGGCGAGCAGGCGCGAACCGGTGGCCGCGCCGATGCCGGCGAGCGTCGACAGCGGCAGCGGCAGGCCGATGGCGTCCAGCCCGAGGAACACCCCGCAGCCGAACAGCGCGCACAGCGCATAGGGGCGGTGGTCGCTATAGACCTTGGGGATCTCGTTGCACAGCACGTCGCGTGACACGCCGCCGAACACCGCGGTGATCACGCCCATCATCATCGACACCAGCACCGGCATGCCGGCGGCGTTGGCGATGGTGGCGCCCGAGATCGCGAACAGGCCCAGGCCGCAGGCGTCGGCGAACTCCATCAGGCCCTCGCCGAACTTGTGGCGCAGCGTCTTCAGCCACAGCGGGGTGGTCAGCACCATCGCCAGCACCAGCCACAGGTATTCCTGGTTCTGGATCCAGAAGAAGGGCTGGCGGTCGAGCAGGACGTCGCGCACCGTGCCGCCGCCGAAGGCGCTGACGAAGGCGACCGAGAACACGCCGACGATGTCCATGCGCTTGCGGGTGGCTTCGATCAGGCCGGACATGGCGAAGGCGATGGTGCCGCCGACTTCGATGGCGATCAGGAAGGGGTGGAGATTCATGTGCGGGCCAGGGGGCGTTGAGCGCGAAGGCGGGATGGTCGGGTGCGCAGGTTTGCGCTGACGCCCATGCTAACCCGCCGGCGTGCCGGCGTCCGCCTGTGCAAGCCAGCGCGCCGCACCCTGGGCGGCGGCGACCCCGGTGGCGAAGCAGGCGGTGAGCAGATAGCCGCCGGTGGGGGCCTCCCAGTCCAGCATCTCGCCGGCGACGAAGACGCCCGGGCGGGCGGTCAGCATCAGGTCGCCGGCCACCGCCTCGAAGCGCACGCCGCCGGCGCTGCTGATTGCCTCGTCGAGCGGGCGGGTGGCGACGAGGTGCAGCGGCAAGGCCTTGATGCCGGCGGCGAGGCGCACCGGATCGTCGAAATCGGCCTTCGGCAGGCATTCGCGCAGCAGGCCGGCCTTGACCCCCTTGATGCCGGCCTGGCCCTGCAGGTGGCTGGCCAGGGAGCGGCTGCCGCGCGGACGGGCGAGCTCGGCGGCGAGGCGCTCCAGGCTGCGTCCCGGCGCGAGGTCCAGATACAGCGTCACGCTGCCGAGTGCAGCGAGGGTGTCGCGCAGCGGCGCCGACAAGGCGTAGATCAGCCCGCCTTCGATGCCGGTGGCGGAAATCAGGCATTCGCCGGCGCGCTCGTGCGCCTGGCCGGCGGCGTCGGTGAAATGGGCGATCACCGATTTCAACGGCTGGCCGCGGAAGCGCTCGAGAAAATGCGCGCTCCAGCCGCGGCCGGCTGGCCTGCCCGTTTCGCCTGCGTCCGTGGCTTGGGCCAGGGCGTCCGGCGCGCCGACGTCGAAGCCGCAGTTGGCGGGCTGCAAGGCAGCGACATCGACACCGGTGTCACGCAGCAGCCGCACCCAGGCTCCGTCCGAGCCCAGCTTGGCCCAGCTGCCACCGCCCAGGGCCAGCACGAGGGCATCGGCCTCGATGATCCGCTCGCCGTCCGGGGTGGCGAAGCGCAGCCGCTGGCGGCGCGCGGACGTGGCCGGCGCGCTCGCCACCTGGCCTTGAGCGGGCGGCGTCCGGGCGTCCATCTGAGCTGCCGGGTTCTCGCCTTCCCAGCCCTGCCAGCGATGGCGCACGGCAAAACGCACGCCGGCCGCGCGCAGCCGCGCCAGCCAGGCGCGCAGCAGCGGCGCCGCCTTCATCTCGGTCGGGAACACCCGCCCCGATGTGCCGACGAAGGTCTCGATTCCCAGGCCATGCGCCCAGTCGCGCAAGGCCTGGGCGCCGAAGGCCTGCAGCATGGGGGTCAGTGCCGCGCGGCGTTGGCCGTAGCGCGACAGGAAGGGCTCGAGCGCCTCGCTATGGGTGAGGTTGAGGCCGCCGCGGCCGGCGAGCAGGAACTTGCGCCCGACCGAGGGCATGGCATCGAACACGGTCACGTCGAGGTCGGCAGCGGCCAGTGTCTCAGCAGCCATCAGGCCGGCAGGTCCACCGCCGATGACGGCGACGTGGTGGCGAGGGGCGACGCGCGCGCGCGGCGGCGACGTCGTCATGCTGTTTGCAGGTACATGGCGTGTGAGCCGGCGCGACCCAGGCAGGCCACCCGCCTAGGCCGCGGGAAAGCGACGGCGGAAGCCTTCCGGCACCGCGGCCTTGCGGCGCTCGACATAGTTGAAGAACACGACGCCGGTCTTGCCGCGCGCGACTTCCCGCCCGCTGGCCTCGTCCGACATGCGCCACACCAGGTCGCAGCCGAAGTCGTGGAAGTCGTCGGCGGCCATCTCCACCCGCATCGTTTCGCCGTGAAAGGCTTCGGAGCGGTATTGCAGCGCGGCGTCGGCGACGATGATGCCCAGGCCGTCGACGTCGAGCTCGGTGTAGCCCATCGATTGCAGGAAGCGCACCCGCGCCTCGGAGACGAGGCCGAGCAGTTGTGCGTTGTCGAGATGGTGGCCGTAGTTGATGTGCGAGATCAGCAGCGGGATGGTGGTGCTGAAGGGAAAACGGTCGGGCAGTGCGATGCGGACGCGGGCCATGGCGGGGCGGTTCGGGAGACGAACGTGAAAGGGGGCGGACAAGACGAAGAGGCCCGAGCGTAACGGCCCGGGCCTGGGTGGTGCAAGCGCAGCCCGGCAGCCGCGCCAGAGGCTTCAACCCTGCGGCGGAATGCGCAACACCTGGCCCGGGTAGATCTTGTCCGGGTGGCTCAGCATCGGCTTGTTGGCCTCGAAGATCAGCGGATACTTGTTGGCGTTGCCGTAGAACTTCTTGGCGATCGCCGACAGGGTGTCGCCGCGCGCCACGGTGTGGAACTGCGCCTCGGGCTCCGGATTGCTGACGCGGATCTGGTCATCGACCTCGGCGACGCCGGCGACGTTGCCGGCCGCGAGCAGGATCTTCTCCCTGGTGGCCTGGTCGGCGGCGGTGCCGGCCACGGTCACGACCGAGCGTGCGCCGTCGAAGCTGACGACGAGGTCGGCGGGCGCGAGCTGCATCGCCACGATGTAGTTCCTGATCGCCTCGGCGGCCTTGGCATTGGCGGCGGCCGGGTCTGCCGAGGCAGCCGCGGCCTTCGCCTCACCGCTGCCGAAGAGCTTCTCGCCGGCGTCCTTGATGAATGCAAAGAGTCCCATGTGAATCTCCTGTCGAGGTTGAATGGCGTGCTTCGCATTCAGCATAGGGGAGCGAAGGGGCCGCCGTCCATCGCGGGGAGCGAACCGCGGCGCGAGAGCCATGCATCAAGGTGGTGCGTGATCGTGACCTTGTCATTGAACGAAGCGTTGCCGGCTTTTTCGTGCACAAATATGGGGATCTTGATGCACAATTACGGGGATTTTGCGCGATAGCCTCGGGTTACACCGAGGCTATCGCGCGCGCGTGTCTGCTCACTCCACTCAACCTACAGGTTCACGAACATGAAATATCAGTCCCTCGAGGAGTTCCTGGCTTACGTCGAACAGCGCAACCCCGGCCAGCCCGAGTTTCTGCAGGCCGTCAGCGAAGTCATGGAGAGCCTGTGGCCCTTCATCTCCGCCAACACGCGCTACGCCGAGCATTCCCTCCTCGACCGCCTGATCGAGCCCGAGCGGGTGATCATGTTCCGCGTGTCGTGGGTGGATGACCGTGGCGACGTGCAGGTCAACCGCGGCTATCGCATCCAGCACAACTCGGCCATCGGCCCCTACAAGGGCGGCTTGCGCTTCCACCCCTCGGTGAACCTGTCGATCCTGAAGTTCCTCGCCTTCGAGCAGACCTTCAAGAACGCGCTCACCACGCTGCCGATGGGCGGCGGCAAGGGCGGCTCGGACTTCGATCCCAAGGGGCGCAGCCCGGGCGAGGTGATGCGCTTCTGCCAGGCCTTCATCAGCGAGCTGTATCGCCACGTCGGCCCCGACACCGACGTGCCGGCCGGCGACATCGGCGTCGGCGGTCGTGAGGTGGGCTTCATGGCCGGCATGATGAAGAAGCTGTCGAACAACGCCGCCTGCGTGTTCACCGGCAAGGGCTTGTCCTTCGGCGGCTCGCTGATCCGTCCGGAATCGACCGGCTACGGCACGGTGTACTTCGCCAACGCCATGCTCGAGCACGCCGGACGCGACTTCAAGGGCCTGCGCGTGGCGGTGTCGGGTTCGGGCAACGTCGCCCAGTACGCGATCGAGAAGCTGCTCGAGCTGGGCGCCAAGCCGATCACCTGCTCGGATTCGAGCGGCACCGTCATCGACGAGGAAGGCTTCAACGCCGAGAAGCTCGCCATCCTGATGGAGATCAAGAACCACTACTACGGCCGCGTCGCCGAGTATGCCGAGCGCGTCGGCGCCCGCTTCGAGCCCAACGTGCGCCCGTGGCACGTGCCGGTCGATGTTGCCCTGCCGTGCGCAACCCAGAACGAGCTCGACGGCAACGATGCCGCCACCCTGGTCAGGAACGGCGTGATCGCCGTGGCCGAGGGCGCCAACATGCCGAGCACGATCGAGGCGGTGAAGATCTTCGAGCACAACGCTGTGCTGTATGCGCCGGGCAAGGCCTCCAACGCCGGCGGTGTCGCCACCTCGGGCCTGGAGATGAGCCAGAACGCGATGCGCATGTCGTGGACGCGCGACGAGGTCGACGCCCGCCTGAAGGAGATCATGCTCGGCATCCACGCCGCCTGCCTCAAGTATGGCAAGCGCGAGGACGGCACCGTGAGCTACGCCGACGGCGCCAACGTCGCCGGCTTCGTCAAGGTCGCCGAAGCCATGCTGGCCCAGGGCGTGATCTGATCGCCTGATTGTCAGCCACCTCCCCGGTTGCGGCCGGGGTGTGCCAACCGCCTGTCGTGCCCCGCGCCGACAGGCGGTTTTGCGTTCACCGGCGGCCTGCGGGCGATCGGTTAAACTGCGGCCGATTTCACGCATCCAGGAAGCACAAGCCATGATCCAGGCCAGCATCGTCCCCGTCACCCCCTTCCAGCAGAACTGCAGCATCGTGTGGTGCGAGCGCACGAAGAAAGCGGCCGTGGTGGACCCCGGCGGCGACATCGAGCGCATCCTCGCCGCGGTGGCCAAGCTGGGGGTCAGCGTCGAGAAGATCCTCATCACCCATGGCCACATCGATCATGCCGGCGGCACGGCGAGGCTCGCGCGCGAGCTCGGCGTGCCGGTCGAGGGGCCGCAGGAGGAAGACCGCTTCTGGATCGAGGGCATGCCGCAGCAGAGCAAGATGTTCGGTTTCCCCGAGGTCGAGTCCTTCGAGCCCGACCGCTGGCTGCACGACGGCGACACGGTCACGGTTGGCGCGGAATCCTTCAAGGTCATCCACACGCCCGGCCACACGCCGGGCCATGTCGTCTTCGTGCACGAGGGCGCGCGCCTGGCGATCGTTGGCGACGTGCTGTTCGCCGGCTCCATCGGCCGCACCGACTTCCCGCGCGGCGACCACCAGACCCTGATCCATTCGATCCGCGACAAGCTGTTCACGCTCGGCGACGACATCACCTTCATCCCCGGCCACGGCCCGACCTCGACTTTCGGCGAGGAGCGCGAGAGCAACCCCTTCGTCGGCGCCTACGGCTGAGCCTGTTGCCCGCGATGGGTAGCGCCCCGGCATGGCCGCCGCCGGCGCGATTGTTCGGCGCGCCATTCCGGCGCAATATCCCCGTGTGAGCATTCATCCCCGGCCGGGCCGGGAATTCACCATCACAGGGGGCATGCAATGAGCAACGAAGAAGGCAGGAAGAAAGGCTACCAGTGGCGCTTCTTCCGCTCTGGTGGTTTCGACCAGGTGCGCATCGAGTCCGCGGACGATCTGCGCCATCTCGGCGAACTCGATCAGAAGCTGTGGTCGGTGCTGGCCTGCCCGACCTCCGGGCTGGAGTTCGATACGCGCACCCTGCAGCTGCTCGACGCCGACGGCGACGGACGCATCCGCGCGCCCGAGGTGGTCGCGGCGGTGCGCTGGGTGTGTGCCGTACTGAAGGACCCGGACGTGCTCTTCAAGGCGCGCGAGGCCTTGCCGCTGGCGGCGATCGACGGCGATCACCCCGAAGGCGCGCGGCTGCTGGCGACGGCAAAGAAGGTGCTGGCCTACATCGACAAGCCCGACGCCGACGCGATCTCGGTCGAGGATCTGGCCGACACCACGCGCCTGTTCGCGCCCGACCACTTCAACGGCGACGGCGTGGTACCGGCCGAGCTCACCACCGACGCCGCGCTGGTGAAGGCGATCGGGCTCATCATCGACTGCTTCGGCGCGGTCGAGGACCGCAGCGGAAAGCCCGGCGTCGACGCCGACAAGCTCGAGGCCTTCTTCACCGCGGCGCAGGCGGTTGCCGACTGGCATGCGCTGGCCGAGGCCAGCCCCGAGCGGATCCTGCCGCTGCAGGACGGCACCGAGGCCGCCGCCGCGGTGTTCGACGCGGTCAGCGCCAAGGTCGGGGATTTCTTCACCCGCTGCCGCCTCGCCGCCTTCGACGAGCGCGCCGCCGTTGCCTTGAACCCTGCCGATACCGTCTATCAGGGCCTGTCCGAGCAGATGCTGGATGCCGGGACCGAAGGCGTTGCCGCGCTGCCGCTGGCCCAGGTGGCGGCGGGCCGCGCGCTGCCGCTGGTCGAGGGCCTGAATCCGGCCTGGGAGGGGCGCATCGCCGCGCTGCGCGAGCAGGTCGTCAAGCCCATCCTGGGCGAGCGCAGCGCGCTCACGCAGGCCGAGTGGCAGGACCTGACCGCCCGCTTTGCCGCCTACCGCGAGTGGCTGGCGGCACGGCCGGCGTCGCCGGTGGCGGCGATTGCGCTGGCGGAGCTGCGCGCGCTCCTTGACGGCGACACCCAGGCGAAGCTGAGCGCGCTGATCGAGCAGGACCTGGGCGCCGAGACCGCGGCCGCCCAGGTCGATGCGATCGAGCGCCTCACGCGCTACAACCGCGACCTGGTCACGCTGCTGCGCAACTTCGTCACCCTGAGCGACTTCTACGGCGCGCACGAGAAGGCCATCTTCCAGGCCGGCACGCTGTATCTCGACCAGCGCAGCTGCGAGCTCTGCCTGCGGGTGGCGGACATGGGCCGCCACGCCACGCTGGCGCCGCTGTCGGGCACCTACCTGGTGTATTGCAATTGCGTCCGCCAGGGCGAGGCGCCGATGACCATCGTCGCTGCGATGACCGGTGGCGACGCCGACGAGATGATGGTGCCGGGCCGCAACGGGGTGTTCTACGACCGCCAGGGGCGCGACTGGAACGCCAGCGTGGTGCAGGTGGTCGAGGCGCCGATCAGCGTGCGCCAGGCCTTCTGGTCGCCCTACAAACGGGTCGCGCGCATGATCGGCGAGCAGATCCAGAAGTTTGCCGCCTCGCGCGACCAGGCGGTCGAGGCGCGTGCGGCAGCCGGCGTCGCCGAGGCCGGGGCCAAGGTCGAGGCGCCGGCAGCAGCCCCGGCCGCGCCCGCGCAGGCCTTCGACATCGCCAAGTTCGCCGGTATCTTCGCCGCCATCGGCCTCGCCCTGGGTGCCCTTGGCACGGCACTGGCGGCCGTGGTGTCGGGCTTCCTGTCGCTGCCGGGCTGGCAGATGCCGCTCGTCATCGTCGGCATCGTGCTGCTGATCTCGGGGCCGTCGATGCTGCTTGCCTGGCTCAAGCTGCGCCAGCGCAACCTCGGGCCGCTGCTCGATGCCAACGGCTGGGCGGTCAACACCCGGGCACGCATCAACATCCCCTTCGGCGGCGCGCTCACCGGCGTGGCCGCACTGCCGCCGGGTGCCTCGCGTTCGCTCGCCGACCCCTACGCCGAAAAGCAGCGCCCGTGGGGCACCTACCTGTTCCTGCTGCTGGTCATCGTGGTTGCGATCGTGCTGTGGCGCCAGGGCGTGTACGAGCGCTTCCTCGGCTAAGTGGCGGTGCGCCTCGTCAGGCGGGCGCGTAGGGGCGCCAGCGCCTGACGGCGGGGGGCGAGGCGGGCCGGTGATCGGCTATGCTTCGCCCCCATGCTCGCCTTCATCCAGGTCCTCACCAGCGGAATCGCGATCGGCTGTGTCTATGGCCTGGTCGCGCTGTCCTTTGTCCTGATCTACAAGGCGGCCGAGACCGTCAGCTTCATGCAGGGCGACCTGCTGATGCTGGGCGCCTTCACGGCGCTCGGCCTGCATCTGGCGGCCGGCTGGCCGCTGCTTGCCGCCGCCATTGCCGCGGTGCTGGCGGTGGCGCTGCTGGGGGCGGCGCTCGAGCGCGTCGTGTTGCGGCGCGCGCTCGGCCAGCCCCACCTCGTCGCGGTGCTGCTCACCTTCGGGCTGGGCATGATGATGCGTGGCAGCGTGGCCTCGGTGCCGGCGGCGGCGCAGGAGGTCCACCGTCTGCCCTTTGCCGCCGACACCTTTGCCGTCGGGCCGCTGGTGCTGGCCACCAGCCACGTCTGGGTGGTGCTCGCCACGGTACTGCTGGCGGCCGCGCTGGCGGCCTTCTTCCGCTTCACGCGCGCAGGGCTGGCGCTGCGCGCCTGTTCCGAGGATGCGCGCATCGCCGCCCTGATGGGTGTGCCGGTGGCGCGCATGCATGTGCTCGCCTGGGCGCTGGGGGCGGGGCTGGCGGCCTGCGCTGGCCTGCTGCTGGCGCCGATCACCTTTGTACACCTCAACATGGGCTTCATCGCGCTGAAGGCGTTTCCAGCCGCGGTGCTGGGCGGGCTCACCAGCCTGCCCGGCGCGCTGCTGGCGGGCATCTTTCTCGGTGTGGCGGAGGCGGTCGCCGGCCTGGTGCTGCCCGAGGGGGTGAAGGACGTCGTGCCCTATGTGTTGCTGATGCTGGCCCTGCTGCTGTTCCCGAATGGTCTCGGCGCAGGTCTTGGCGGCGCGCTGCGGCGGCGCGGGGGCGGGCGGTGACGGTCCTGCGCGGCGGGCTGCGCCTGCTGCTGCCGTGGATGGCGATCATGGCGCTGGCGGTGTATGCGCTGGGCGCCGACTATGCGTTCGGCAAGGCGACGATGGTGATCACCTACGCGATCGCCGGCCTCGGCGTGGTGATCGTGGTCGGCCAGGCGGGGCAGATCGCCCTCGGCCAGGCGGCGCTGGTGGCGCTTGGCGCCTATGCGCAGGCGGCGCTGGTGCAGCGCGGCATCCCGCCCGTGCTGGCGCTGCCGGCGGCAGTACTGGCCGGACTGGTGGGCGGTGCCCTCGCCAGCCTGCCGGCGCGCCGCCTGGGCGGGCTGTATTTCGGCATGAGCACCCTCGCCTTCGCCCTCATCGTGGAAGAGGGCCTGGCGCGCTGGGAGTCGGTCACCCACGGTGCCGCGGGCATGGCGGTGGGCAGCTTCGGCATGCTGGGCTGGCGCGCCGAGTCGACGCTGGCGCAGGCGCTGGTGAGCCTGGCGGCGCTCGCGGTCGCGCTGCTGTTGTGCGCGCGCCTGCTGGCGTCGCGCCACGGCCGCGCGTGGCGCGCGGTGCGCGACGACGAGGTGGCGGCGGCCGCCTGCGGCGTGGCGCCGGCGGCCGCCAAGATGCAGGCCTTCATGGTCGGCGGTGCGCTGTCGGGCCTGGCCGGCGCGCTCTACGCGCACTGGATCGGCTTCATCAGCCCGGAGCAGTTCGGCCTGATGTTCTCCTTCGAGTTGTTGATGCTGGCGTTCATCGGCGGCGCGCGCCACCTGGGCGGCGCCTTGTGGGGTGCCCTGGTGATCGTCGCCATCCCGCAGGTGATCGCGCTGCTGCGTGATCAGCTACCCGGCGAGTGGGCGCGCGCGGCGGGGCTGGAGCTGGTGCTGTTCGGCGCGGTGATCGTCGCCGTGGTGCTGCTGCGTCCGGCGGGCATCGCCGGCGCGGGGTCGCGCTGAGCGCTTCGTTCGTGGCCACCTCCGGGCGCGTGCAGGAGCGCTGTGGCGGGCGGGGCGCAGCGCCAGCCGACGGGCCCTTGATGCGTGAATTGACTGCAATTATGAACGCCCAGACAATCCCGACACTCGCGTCGTGCCGGGTCGTGTTGCCTTGTGTGGGGGCATCGCGCCACGGCACCGGCCCCATCAGGAGACCCGAATCGTGAACACCTTGCGTTCCCTGGCGCTCGCCGCGCTGTCCTGCCTCGCCCTGAGCGCGCCGGTGGCGGCCGCGCCCGGGGTGAGCGCCAACGAGATCGTGGTCGGCACGGTGTCCGACCTGTCCGGGCCGATCGCCATGCTCGGCGTGCCGGTGCGCGACGGCATGCTGATGCGCTTCGACGAGGTCAATGCCGGTGGTGGCGTCCATGGGCGGCGCATCCGCCTGGTGGTCGAGGACGCCGGCTACGATCCCAAACGCGCCGTGCTCGCCGCGCGCAAGCTGGTGCAGCGCGACCAGGCCTTCGCCTTCATCGCCAACATGGGCACGCCGGTGGTGATGGCGACGATGCCGATCATCGTCGACGCCGGCCGCCTGCACCTGTTTCCCTTCTCGCCGCATCGCGCCACCTACGAGCCGCTGCACCCGCTCAAGTTCCAGAACTTCGCGCCCTACTTCGACTACATGGAGGCGGCCACCCGCCACATGGTCGAGCAGCGCGGTTACGCGCGCACCTGCCTGCTGTACCAGGACGACGACTATGGCCTGGAGGTGATGAAGGGGGTCGAGGCGGCGCTCACTCGCCTCGATCGCGAGCTGGTCGAGCGCACCAGCTACAAGCGCGGCGCCACCGATCTGTCGAGCCAGATCGCCCGCCTGCGTGCGGCGCGCTGCGACTTCGTCGTGCTCGCCACCGTGGTGCGCGAGACGGTGGCGGCGATGGCCGAGGCGCGCAAGATCGGCTGGGAGGTGGACATGCTGGTCACGGCCTCCGGTTATTCCGCGCAAACCCATGAGCTGGGCGGCGCGGCGGTGGAGGGCCTGTATGGCGTGTCGGTGCTGCCCCACCCCTATGCCGAAGGGGCCAATAGCCAGCTCGCGGCCTGGATCGAGCGCTACCGCGCGCGCTTCAAGGCCGAGCCCAATGTGTGGAGCGTGATGGGCTACACCCTGGCCGACCTCTTCGTGCGCACCGCCGAGGCCACTGGCCGCGAGCTGACGCCGGACGCCTTCGCGCGCACCCTCGAGCGCATGACCTTCTCGCGTGACTACTTCGGCAGCCCGAGCTACCGCTTCACGCCCGAGGATCACCTCGGCAACCGTCATGGCCGCCTGGCGCAGATCCGCGACGGGCGCTGGCAGCTAATCAGCGATTACCTGGAGTGATCGCGGCGCGCCCGGGTGCGCCGCACGACGGCCGCCGGATGCGTTACGCTTGAGACGTTGCCAAGATCCTCGCCGCTCCGATGACCGCTCCGCGCACCATCACCGTCGCCTTCACCGGCGCCTCAGGCCTGCCCTACGGCGTTCGCCTGGTCGAATGCCTGCTGCAGGCGGGCTGCCGCGTGTGGTTGCTGTACTCGCAGGTGGCGCAGATCGTCGCCCGCCAGGAGATGGGCTGGAACCTGCCGGCGCGCCCGGCGGAGGTCGAGGCCGAGCTGTCAGCCCGTTTCAATGCCGCCCCCGGCGCCCTGCGCGTGTTCGGTCGTGAGGAATGGTTCGCGCCGCCTGCCTCGGGCTCCAATCCGCCCGACGCCATGGTGGTGTGCCCGTGCACGATGGCGACACTGGCCGCCATTGCCGGCGGCCTGAGCCAGAACCTCATCGAGCGCGCCGCCGACGTCGTCATCAAGGAAGGCCGCAAGCTGGTGCTGGTGCCGCGCGAGACGCCTTATTCGGCGATCCATCTCGACAACATGCTCAGGCTGGCCCGCCTGGGCGTGTGCATCCTGCCGCCCAACCCGGGCTTCTACCACCACCCGCAGACCGTGCAGGACCTGGTCGACTTCGTCGTCGCCCGCATCCTGGACCAGCTCGGCGTCGCGCATGCGCTGATGGCGCGCTGGGGCGAGGACCGCCTGGGCGCCGCCACCGATGGGCTGGATCATGCCTGAAGCTCGGTGCGCGACGCCCGCCGCAGGTGTGTCACAGGGAGTCTCGTCATGACCGATCACATTCGCCTGCCGCTGTTTCCGCTCAAGACCGTGCTGTTTCCGGGCGGGGTGCTGCCGCTGCGCGTGTTCGAGCCGCGCTACATGGACATGGTCACCCGCTGCATGCGCGAGGGGGCGAGCTTCGGCGTCTGCCTGATCGCCGCCGGCGAGGAGGTGGGCGAGGCCGCGGTGCCGCATCCGGTGGGCACCGAGGCTCGCATCGAGCAATGGGACATGGCGCAGGCCGGGGTCCTCAACCTGGTCACGCGTGGTGGGGCGCGGTTTCGCATCGAGGACCACGAGCTCGAGCGTGACGGCCTGCTCGTGGCCAGCGTGCGCTGGCTCGAGGAGCCGCCCGCCGAGGCCGTGCCCGAGGCCCAGGCCGACATGCTGCCCCTGCTCAGGACCATCATCGCCGAACTCGGCGAGCGCCTGCCGCCGCCGCATCATTTCGACGACGCCGGCTGGGTGGGGGCGCGCTACACCGAGCTGCTGCCCATTCCACTGCTGGCCAAGCAGAAGCTGCTCGAGCTCGACGACCCGCTCGGCCGGCTCGAGATCCTGCAGCAGTACCTGCGCGAGCACGGTCTGCTGCCCAACCTCGCCTGAGCGTGGTCCGGGCTGCCCCGCGCCTCAATCGGTGAACAGGTCGGGGTGGGCGAGGGCGCCGAGGATGCGACGCACCGGGGTGGGCAGGGCGGCGGCGTCGAGCGCATGCAGCGGCTGCCAGTGCGCGTCATCGGCTTCCGCCACCCGGTGTGCGCCTGGCCGCCCGCCGCTGCCCGGCCCGCCATCGACCTGCAGCAGCAGCGGCTGCATGTCGAGCACGAAATGGGTGAAGGTATGGCTCAGCGGCGTCAGGCGGGCGGCGGGTGCGCAACTGAGGCCGAAGCGGGCGCCGGCCCAGCGCGCGGCGTCCTCGACCTCGGGCGGCAGCTCGGGCAGGGCCAGCAGGCCGCCCCAGATGCCGCTCGGCGGCCGGCGCTCGAGCAGCACCTCGCGCTCGCGCACGATGACGGCGTAGCGCGCGCTGCGCCGCGGCACGGCCTTGCGTGGCCGCGCGGCGGGCAACTCGGCGATGCGGCCGTCGCGGCGGGCGACGCAGTCGTCGTGAAAGGGACAGCGGCCGCAGGCCGGCCGCGCACGGGTGCACAGCGTGGCCCCGAGGTCCATCTGGGCCTGGATGTAGCGCCCGACCTCGCGCTCGGGGAGCAGGGATTCGGCCAGCGCCCACAACTGGTTCTCCACCGCCCTGGCGCCGGGAAAGCCCTCCACCCCGAACAGGCGGCACAGCACGCGCTTGACGTTGCCGTCGAGGATGGCCGCGCGCTCGCCATGGGCGAAGGCGGCAATCGCGGCGGCGGTCGAGCGGCCGACGCCGGGCAGGGTGGCGATTTCGGCTGCGGTGCGCGGGAAGATGCCGCCGTGGGTGTCGACGATGCACTGCGCGGCGCGGTGCAGGTTGCGCGCGCGGGCGTAGTAGCCCAGCCCGCTCCACAGCGCCATCACATCCTCCACCGGCGCGGCCGCGAGCGCGGCCACGTCGGGAAAGCGCGCCAGGAAACGCTGGTAGTAGGGGATCACGGTCTCGACCTGCGTCTGTTGCAGCATGATCTCGGACAACCAGATGCGGTAGGGGTCGGTGCCGCCCTGCCAGGGCAGATCGTGGCGTCCGTGATCGCGTTGCCAGGCGATCAGGCGCCGCGCTAAATCACTCATGTCGCGGTTTTTCCAGTGTTTTTAAAGCGATGTTGAGCCTATTGCTCTCGACGTGCCGCGCCGGCACGAGGATAATCCGCGCTTCTTTCGCATTGCAACAGAGCGCGGGACGACCGTGCCGACCATTCTCCATGACCCAACAGACCTTCTCGGGCGAGGATTTCTCGCGCCGCTTCCGCAACGCGCTCGGCATGTTCGCCACCGGCATCACCGTGGTGACCACGCGCAGCCCGGCCGGTGAGGCGATCGGCCTCACGGTGAATTCCTTCAACTCGGTGTCGCTCGACCCGCCGCTGATCGTGTGGAGCCTGTCGAACGACCTGCCCAGCCGCAGCGTGTTCGAAGGCTGCGAATACTACGCGATCAACGTGCTCGCCGAGGACCAGGCCGAACTGTCGCAACGCTTCGCCAGCCGCCTCGACGACAAGTTCGCCGGACTCGACTTCGAGACCGGGGTGGGGGGTATCCCGCTGCTGAAGGGCTGCTGCGCCCGTTTCGAGTGCCGCAACACCGTGCGCCACGAAGGCGGTGACCACCTCGTCTTCATCAGCGAGGTGCTGAGCTTCGATCGAGAGGATCGCCAGCCCCTGCTCTATTTCGCCGGCGGCTATCGCCGCCTCGCCGGCTGACCCTGTCCTGCGCCGTCTGGCGCGAGGCCGCTCAGGCGCGCTTGCGCCCGCGCGGCTCCTCGTGCAGCTCGACGCGGTAGGGCAGCGAAGGATCGCAGGCCACGGCCAGCATCGACAGCCGACGCAGGGCCGCATCGTGGTCTTCGGGTGCGAGCGTGGCGCACAGCGCCTCGCGACAGAAGGCGCCTTCGGAGTGGAAGTTCCAGGCCCCGGCCGGAATCATCGCGCAGTCGGCAATCACGCCGTCGGCCACGCGCACCCAGGCCAGCAGCACGCCGCGTGCCGTCTCCACCCGCGCCACGCCGATGCCGGGCGCGGCCTGCGCAGCGTCGACCAGCGGCGCGACGTCGTCGGTGAACGGGTAGCGCATCCGGCTCGCGCAGTCGCCCACTTCGATCGCCTTGGCGAACAGGCGGGCCGACACGCGATGGCCGCGCTCTAGCAGCAGGCGCACCAGCGGCGAGGCCGCGTGGCGGGCGAGGGGGCCGGTCTCGGCCGCCTCGCCGTGATAGGTCGGGCGCATGACGAACTCGGCCGGCGGCCAGGTGCCGATCTCGTTGGCCCAGGCGGCGGCGCTCAGCGTGCCGAGCAGAGGGACGGGCCGCGGCTTGGGCGCGGCCGAGGCCCCCAGGGCGATCAGCTCGCCCAGCACCGTGCCGAGGCTGCCACCGGCGTTAAGGCGCTCGATGAACTCGCCGATGCCGTGCGGCATGCGGATCTGGTTGAAGAAGCCGGCCAGCATCTCGCGCGCCACCAGGTCGAGAATCTCGCCGCCGAGGGCAAAGGCGGCCTCGGCGCTGGTGTCGGTGTTGAGCGTGAGGCGGCGATGGAACTCGGCGAAATGGCTGTAGCGGGGCTCAAAGCCGAAGTAGGGCGGCCAGTCGATGAGCAAGCGGCGCAGGTGCGAGTCGGCCGCTTCCGCGGCGAGCGTGCGTTCGGTCGCGATCTGGCTGTCGAGCGCCGGTGCCGGCTGTCCCTCGGCGGCCGCGGCGGCAAGGCAGACGGCGCAGGCATGGGCGCGCGGACTATGACTGGCCTGCTCGAGCAGCAGGTCGGCTGCGGCGTCGGGGCTGAGGCCGATCACGCTGCTGCCCATCCAGGCCCGCCGTGGCAGGTCGATCACGACCTTGGTGATGACTCCGCCGCTGCGTGTCGCGCGAATGCGGATGAGGTCTTCGCCCGCGGCGTCGTGTGTGTTCATGCTCGAGTTCATTCGGATTCCGTTTGCAGGCGCAAGGATAACGCGTGTGAGCACCCGAGGTGGGTGCGATCGCGCTGCCGCCGCGCAAAATTCTGTCGGTGCCGGGCTTTCGCCTGCGGCCATGGCACGCATCACGCCGGGCCCTCGCGAAATGCCCCAGAATCCGCGACGGTGCTAGAATCCGCGCCGTAGACCGGACATTCCATATTCCACTCACACCAACACACACCAATCGAGGAAGAGCATGAACAAAGGTGAATTCGTCGAGGCCCTGGCCGACCGTCTGGATGTTTCCCGTGCGCAGGCCGACCGTGCGCTGTCGGCCATGCTCGACATCATTGCCGAGCAACTGGGCAAGGGCGAGAAGGTCGCGTTCACCGGTTTCGGTTCCTTCGAGGTCTCCGAGCGCGCTGCGCGCACCGGCCGCAATCCGCAGACCGGCGCCACGATCGAGATCGCAGCCTCGAACGTGCCCAAGTTCACCGCCGGCGCCACGCTGAAGGCCGCGGTCAACAAGTAAGCAGCGCAAACAAGCGGGGGCGTCCTCTGCAGGGCGGATCGGCACGATGGCGTGCCGATCCGCCTTTTGTTTTGTTTTTCAAAGATTTTTCGCCACAGCACGGCGCGAAGCGGTTATACTGCGCGTCGTTGTGCAATGCAGCAGCAGGGCCGCCGCGGTTTGATGCCGCGGATCGCGGGACGAAGACGTCACCGCATTCAGGCCCGAGGGACTGTAACCACAGCCCCATCGCCCCCGACCTCCCTCCGAATTCATTCGTTCTTCCGATCGTCTGGCTCGTGACAACCGGTTGGTGCCGATGCGCGGTCCTTCCAGCAAATCTGGACTGACCGGCCACGCCCATCGCGTTCGTCGCAACTGCGATCCCGCAACCATGCTTGCCATCCGCAAGCCGGCTGCGGCGCGATGTCTTTGAGGCCCCTTCCCAGGGCCCGGACCCGTCAGGTCCTCGCTACTGCCGAGGCCCGGACAGCAAGACACAGGAAGAACCCATGACGTTCCAAAGCCTCGGCCTCGCCGCAGAACTTCTCAATGCCGTCGAACAGACCGGCTACACCACGCCCACGCCGGTGCAGATGCAGGCCATTCCCGCCGCCATCGCCGGCCAGGACCTGCTGGTGTCCAGTCACACCGGCAGCGGCAAGACCGCCGCCTTCACCCTGCCCGCGCTGCACAAGATCATTGATCGCCGTCCGGCGCAAGGCGCCGGCCCGCGTGTGCTGGTGCTCACCCCCACGCGTGAGCTTGCGCAGCAGGTCGAGAAGGCCGTGCAGACCTACGGCAAGGCGCTGCGCTGGCTCAATACCGCCTGCCTCGTCGGCGGTGCGCCGATGTTCGCCCAGATCAAGCAGTTGCAGCGCCAGTGCGACGTCGTCGTCGCCACCCCCGGGCGCCTGCTCGACCACCTCAATCGGCGCAAGATCAAGCTGTCGGACGTCGAAGTGCTGATCCTGGACGAGGCCGACCGCATGCTCGACATGGGCTTCGCCGAAGACATCGACGCCATCGTCGCCGCCACCCCGGCCAAGCGCCAGACGCTGCTGTTCTCGGCCACGCTCGATGGCGTCGTAGGCAACCTGGCCTCGCGCCTCACCCGCAACCCGCAGCGCATCGAGATCGAAGTCGCCCAGCAGGACCGCGGCCAGATCGAGCAGCGCCTGATGTTCGCCGACGACCTCGGCCACAAGAGCCGCCTGCTCCACGCCCTGCTCGGCGAGGATGGGATGAACCAGGCGGTGGTGTTCACCGCCACCAAGCGCAGCGCCGACGAACTGTCGCTGTCGCTGCAGGAAAAGGGCATCGCCGCTGCCGCGCTGCACGGCGACATGCACCAGACGCAGCGCAACCGCACGCTCGACCGCCTGCGCCAGGGCCGCATCGGCGTGCTGGTGGCGACCGACGTCGCCGCCCGCGGCATTGACGTCGCCGGCATCAGCCACGTCATCAACTTCGACCCGCCGCGTCAGGCCGAGGACTATGTGCACCGCATCGGCCGCACCGGTCGCGCCGGCCGCGACGGCATCGCCATCACGCTGTCCGGTCCGCGCGAGACCGGCCTCATCCGCGCCATCGAGCGCTTCACCGGCGACCGCCTGGAAGTGCACACCATCGCCGGCATGGAGCCGTCGCCGCGCAAGCCTGCCGGTCCGCGCCCGGCTGGCAGCGGCGGCCGCCGCTTCGGCAGCGGTGGCGGTGGCGGCTACGGACGCCCGGGCGGTGACAGCCGCCGCGGCAGCGGCGGCCAGGGTCGTGACGGCCAGTCGTCCGGCCGCGGCGACCGCGCCTGGGGCGACCGCCGCCCGCGTGGCTGAGCACGCCCTGCTGCGCTAGGCGCGCCGCCCTGTCACGCGCCTAGCGCAGCAGGGCCCCGCCGATTGCCGACTGCATGCCCTTGCGGCCCCCTCCAGCTTCGTGCTGCAGGGGGCCGCGGCCCGTTGACGATCCGGCCCAGCACGCTGGCTGCGGGCACGATCGGCGAGCCGCCCTGTCTGAGCGCATGCAGGCAGATGCGTCGGTACGGGAGGTCGCATGAAGCACATCCTGATCGTCGGTGCGGGCAAGATCGGCATGGTGATCGCCGATCTGCTCGCCGCATGCGGGGACTACGCCATTGCCGTGGCCGACCGCGACGCGGCCGCGATCGAGCGGGCGCGGGCGGAGTTGCCGGCGGCGCAGAGCTTCGTGCTGGACGTCGGCGATGCGGCGGCACTGGCCGCTGCGGTCAAGGGGCGCGATGCGCTGATCGATGCCGGCCCCTTCGACATCGGCGTGGCGCTGGCCGCCGTGGCGGTCGAACTGGGCGTGCACTACCTGAACCTCACCGAGGACATCGCCAGCGCCCGCCGCGTGCGCGAACTCGCCGCCGGCGCGCACAGCGCGCTGATCCCGCAGTGCGGGCTGGCACCCGGCTTCATCTCCATCGTCGCCTACGATCTGGCGTCCCGCTTCGACGAGCTGCTCGACGTGCGCATGCGCGTCGGCGCGCTGCCCAAGTACCCGTCGAACGGCCTCAAGTACAACCTGACCTGGAGTACCGACGGCCTCATCAACGAGTACCTCAACCCTTGCGAGGCCATCGTCGCCGGCGTGCGCCGCGAGATGCCGGCGCTCGAGGAGCTCGAGCACTTCTCGCTCGACGGCGACGACTACGAGGCCTTCAACACCTCGGGCGGGCTGGGCACGCTGTGCGACACCCTCGACGGGCGGGTGCACAACCTCAATTACCGCACCGTGCGCTACCGTGGCCACCGCGACGTCATGAAGCTGCTGCTGCACGACCTGCGTCTGGGCGAGCGGCGTGCGCTGCTCAAGGACATCCTCGAGTCGGCGATTCCGGTGACCATGCAGGACGTGGTGCTGGTGTTCGTCACCGTCAGCGGGCGCCGCGAGGGTCTGCTGATGCAGGAGACCTTCGCCCGCAAGCTGTATGCGCGCGAGGTCAATGGCCGCCTGCGCAGCGCCATCCAGCTCACCACCGCGAGCGCGGCCTGCGCGGCGCTCGACCTGCTTGCCAGCGGCCGCCTGCCGGCACGCGGCTTCGTCCGCCAGGAGGACATCGCCTTCTGTGAATTCGTCAGCAACCGCTTCGGCCGCCACTTCCTGACCGATGGCGAGGAGGTGCGCTGCGCGGCGAGCGGCGTGCTTGCCGCGCCGCCCGCCGGGACCTGACTCCGAGGAGGACACCGATATGTTCAGCGATGCCCGCTTCCTGCCGCTCGGCCTCGCTGCGACCCGCCTGGGCGAGGGTGCCCTGGCGGTCCACAGCCCGATCGACGGCAGCCTGATCGCGCGCCTGGTGCCGCACGACGCCGCCGCCACCGAGGCGGCCGTCGCGCGCAGCGTCGACGCCTTTCGCGCCTGGCGCATGGTGCCGGCACCGCGCCGTGGCGAGCTGGTGCGCCGCTTCGCCGGGCTGCTGCGAGAGCACAAGAGCCTGCTCGGCGAACTGGTGACGCTCGAGTGCGGCAAGATCCGCAGCGAGGGCGAAGGCGAGGTGCAGGAGATGATCGACATCTGCGACTTCGCCGTCGGCCTGTCGCGCCAGCTGCACGGCCTGACCATCGCCTCCGAGCGCCCCGGCCATGCGCTGCGCGAGACCTGGCATCCGCTCGGGCCAGTGGCTATCGTCACCGCCTTCAACTTTCCGGTCGCGGTGTGGGCGTGGAACGCGGCACTTGCGCTGGTGTGCGGCGACAGCCTGGTGTGGAAGCCCTCGGAGCGCACGCCGTTGTGCGCGCTCGCCTGCCAGCACCTGCTGGGGCAGGCCGCAGCGGGCATGGACGAGGTGCCGCCGGGGCTGTCGGCGGTGCTGGTGGGTGGCGCCGAGCGCGCCCTGCAGCTCGCCGACGACCGCCGGGTGGCGCTGTTGAGCGCCACCGGCAGCTGCGCGATGGGGCGCACCCTGGGGCCGCGGGTGGCGCAACGCTTGGGGCGCAGCCTGCTCGAACTGGGCGGCAACAATGCCGCGATCGTCGCGCCCAGCGCCGACCTCGAGCTGGCGCTGCGCGCCATCGTGTTCGGCGCGGTGGGCACGGCCGGCCAGCGCTGCACCAGCACGCGGCGGCTGTTCGTGCATGCCAGCGTGCGCGAGGCGCTGCTGTCGCGGCTGCGCGCGGTCTATGTGCGCCTCGTCGTCGGCGACCCGCGCGCACCGGACACCCTGGTCGGTCCGCTCATCGATCGCGCCGCCTTCGAGCGCATGCAGGCGGCGCTCGCCGGGGCGCGTGCGGCCGGCGCCCGCATCAGCGGCGGCGAGCGCGTGCTGGCGGAGCGCTTCCCGCAGGCCTGGTATGTGCGCCCGGCGCTGGTCGAGCATGGGCCGGCGCGCGTCAACAGCGTCGACGAAGTGTTCGCGCCGCTGCTCAACTGCTTCGAATACACCGCCCTCGACGAGGCGATCGAACGCCACAACGCGGTGCCGCAAGGCCTGGCCTCGGCCATCTTCACAAATGATCTGCGCGAGGCCGAGCGCTTCCTCGCCGCTGCCGGCAGCGACTGCGGCATCGCCAACGTCAATGCCGGCACCAGCGGCGCGGAGATCGGCGGCGCCTTCGGCGGCGAGAAGGACACCGGCGGCGGGCGCGAGGCCGGTGCGGACGCCTGGCGCGCCTATATGCGGCGGCAGACCGCGACGATCAATTTCTCGGCGGCGTTGCCGCTCGCTCAGGGGGTGGCGTTCGAGCTCGACTGAGGGCGGTCGTGGCGCCAGCCGCGCCGTCCGTCGTCGCCGCCGCCCCTGAGCTCGCCATCGCGGCGCAACTCGCGGGCGCGCTCGCGAACCTGCATCGCGGGCGTGTCGCGCCGCTCGCTGGCGCTGGAGCGGCGCTCGCGCTCGGCGGCGTGCTCGCGTGTGCCGTCGCGTCTGCGTTCGGGCAGCGCAGTGTCGCGCGGCGGACCGTCGCGGCGTCCCCACTCACGGCCTTGCCACTCGCGGCGTTCCTCGGCGCGGCGCTGATCGCCGCGACCTTGATCGGCCCGCCGTTCGTCGACACGACGTTGATCGACACGACGTTCATCGACACGACGCTCATCCGCGCGGCGATCGTCCGCCCAGCGACCGCTTTCATGGCGGCGGCCGTCCTCGCGCCAGTCGCGCGTGCGGGGCGGGTGACGCGGGTCGCGCCAGTCCTCGGTGCGGCGCTCGCGCTCGATGTACTGCCGGTGCACGATCGTGCGCGAACGGGTGCCTGGGGGCGCCCAGTAGCCGGGCACCCAGACGTGGCGCGTACCGAGCCAGTTCCAGTAGCCGTCGATCCAGATGTAGCTCGCGACCGGCGGCAGGCCGCGGTATTCGACCCGAGGTGGCGGCGTGACGATGAGCGTGCCGCGATCGTAGTCGTCGTAATAGCCGTAGGGCGCGCCGTAGCCATGGCGCTCGGCCGGCACCACCGCACAGCCGCCGAGCGCCAGCATGGCGCCCGCCAGGCCGGCAAGCAGCCAGGTTCGGGCCTGCGTCGGCCAGGCGCGTGCAGGCGCGTTGCCTAGGCCCGCGTGCGCATGGCCGCTGCCCGGCCCGGCGGGCCGCTCGCTGTGCTGCGCCGTCTGCATCGGCGGCCGGGATTTCATCGGGGTGAGCATGGCGCTGTCCTGCATGGTGGCGGCGGTGTCGAGGCCGGGGCGCCCCGACCCACTGTGGCGGGTCCCTGTCAAGATAGGCCAAGCGCGGCGTGGCGGCTGTATCGGGGGGTAATCAGTTGTAAAGCGAGGTTTCCGGGTGGCCGGCGCTCTTGCGTCGGCGATGGACGGCAGACCCTGTTCCGGTTTCCAATCAGGGTCTTCCGCTCACCACCCCGCGACTGCACAGGAGAGTCCCATGATCCGCAGCACCACCCCGTCCGCCGTCCTTGGTCACTGGATCGATGGCCGCCTGCAGCCCGGCCGCTGCGGCCGCGAGGCCGATGTCTTCGACCCCGCGCTCGGCAGCATGGCGCGCCGCGTCGCGATGGCCTCGGTCGCCGAAGTGGACGCCGCGGTCGCCTCGGCCGCGCAGGCTCAGCCGGCCTGGGGCGACACCGCGCCGCAGCGCCGCGCGCGCGTGCTGTTCCGCATGAAGGAGCTGGTCGAGCGCCATACCGACGAACTCGCCCGGTTGATCACGCGCGAGCATGGCAAGACCTTTCCCGATGCCAAGGGCGAGGTGCATCGCGGCCTGGAGGTGATCGAGTTCGCCTGCGCTGCGCCGCAACTGCTCAAGGGCCAGTACTCGGACAACGTCGGCGGCGGCATCGCCAACTGGAGCCAGCGCATGCCGCTCGGGGTCTGCGCCGGCATCACGCCCTTCAACTTCCCCTTCATGGTGCCGATGTGGATGGCGCCGATGGCGATCGCCTGCGGCAACGCCTTCATCCTCAAGCCCTCCGAGCGCGACCCCTCGCCCTCGCTGCTGATCGCCGAACTGTTCGCCGAGGCCGGCCTGCCCGACGGCGTGTTCAACGTGCTGCAGGGCGACCGCGAGGCGGTCGATGCCCTGCTCGTTCATCCCGACGTCGCTGCGGTGAGCTTCGTCGGCTCGACACCGATCGCCCGCCACATCTACGAGACCGCGGCGCGCATCGGCAAGCGCGCACAGGCCCTGGGTGGCGCGAAGAACCATCTGGTGGTGATGCCCGATGCCGACCTCGATCAGGCCGCCGACGCGCTCATCGGCGCCGCCTACGGCTCGGCAGGCGAGCGCTGCATGGCGATCTCGGTGGCGGTGGCGGTGGGCCACATCGGCGACCCCCTGGTCGAGCGCATCAAGGCGCGGGCGCGGCAGCTCAAGGTCGATGACGGTGAGGCGCCGGGCGCCGACATGGGGCCGGTGGTCAGCGCCGAGGCCAGGGCGCGCATCGAGGGCTATATCGCCGGCGGCGTCGAGGAGGGTGCGCGCCTGGTGCTCGATGGCCGCGGCCTGGTCGTACCGGGGCGCGAGCAGGGCTTCTTCGTCGGCGCCACGCTGTTCGACGAGGTCGGCCCGCAGATGAAGATCTACCGCGAGGAGATCTTCGGGCCGGTGCTGTGCGTGGTACGCGTCGACAGCCTGGACGAGGCGGTGGCGCTGATCAACGGCCACGCTTTCGGCAACGGCGTGTCCTGCTACACCCGTGATGGCGGCATTGCGCACGCGTTCGCGCAGCGCATCCAGGTCGGCATGGTCGGCATCAACGTGCCGATTCCGGTGCCGATGGCCTGGCATTCCTTCGGCGGCTGGAAGCAGAGCCTGTTCGGTGACCACCACGCCTACGGCGAGGAGGGCGTGCGCTTCTACACGCGCTACAAGAGCGTCATGCAGCGCTGGCCCGAGGGCGAGCTGCGCGGGCCGCAGTTCGCGATGCCGGTCAACGGCTGAGGCGCAGGCGCGGGCAGCGCGCAGCGGCGAGTGCCGCCCGCGCTGCTGCGCCAGGATCAGTCCGGAATCGCCGCGCCGTCCGCCACCACCACCGCGAACAGGTCGGCCAGCGCAGCCAGCGCGGCCGATTGCAGGGCGACCGCCTCGACCACACTGCCGTCGGGCGCGGGCAGCGCTCGGGTCGCGGTGGCCGCGGCCGGCACGGTCACCGCATAGCCGAGGTTGAAGGCGCCGCGTGCGGTGGAGTTGATGCACATGTGGGTCATGAAGCCTGTCACCACCAGGTTCTTCACCCCTGCGGCCTTCAGGCGCGCGTCGAGGTCGGTGCCGACGAAGGAGTTCGGGTAGTTCTTCACCACCACCGCCTCATCGGCGGCCGGCGCCACCTTGTCGGCGATCGCGCCGCATTCGGCGCTCGGGTCATAGGGCGAACCGGGGCCGGCGTCGTGCTGGATATGCACCACCGGCACCTTCAGCGCACGCGCACGCGCCAGCAGCCGTGCGCACTCGTCCAGCGCCGGCTCGACGCCGCTCAGCTGCATGACGCCGCTGCGGTAGGTGTTCTGGGCGTCGACGATCACCAGCGCCGATTCGGACAGGCGGGCCGGTGCGGCGGGCAGGCCGGACAGCTGGCGCAGGGTGGTGGATGCAGTGCTCATGGACAGTCTCCTTGTGGTCTTGTGCAACGAGGGCGGCATGCTACAGGTGGCCGTCGCGCTGCGCAAAACGAGCCCTTTCGTGCTGGACGGCCGGTCGCGTCAGCAGATGCGCGGCAGCGCCTCGCCGGCCAGCCAGTCCACCATCCGCCTCCCACCCAGGCGGGTGCGCAACTGCACGAAGTGCTGGGGGTCGGCGCAGACCTCGCCGATGCGCGCGGCCTGCCGTCCGAGCGGGTGGGCGCGCATCGCCGCGAGCAACGGCTCGGCCGCGTCCGCCGCGCAGATCAGCACCAGCTTGCCTTCGTTGGCGACGTTGAGAGGGTCCAGGCCGAGCAGCTCGCAGGCGGCCTGCACCGCAGGCGATAGCGGGATCGCGGCCTCGTCGAGCACCATGCCGACGCCCGACTGGCCGGCGATCTCGTTGAGCGTGCTGGCCAGGCCGCCACGCGTGGGGTCGCGCAGCACATGGATCACGGCCGGCTCCACCGCCGCGTACAGTGCGTCGACCAGGCCATGCAGCGCGGCGCTGTCGGAGCGCAGCTCGGACTCGAAGGCGAGCGCCTCGCGCTGCGCCATGATCGCCATGCCGTGGTCGCCGAGCGTGCCCGACACCAGGATCGCATCGCCCGGGCGCGCCCGCGCGCCGCCCGGATCGCGCCCGGCCGGCAGGGCGCCGATGCCGGTGGTGGTGATGAACACGCCATCGCCCTTGCCGCGCTCGACCACCTTGGTGTCGCCGGTCACCACCGGCACCCCGGCCGCGCGTGAGGCTGCGGCCATCGAGTCCACGATGCGTACCAGCTCGGCGAGGGCAAAGCCCTCCTCGAGGATGAAGCTCGCCGCCAGGTAGAGCGGGCGTGCGCCCATCACCGCGAGGTCGTTGATCGTGCCATGCACGGCCAGGCTGCCGATGTCGCCGCCGGGGAAGAACAGCGGACTCACCACATGGGCGTCGGTCGCCATCACCAGGCGCTCGCCCGCGGCCGGCGCGGGCAGCACGGCGCCGTCGTCGCCGCGGGCCAGGAAGTCGTTGGCGAAGGCGCGCGCGAACAGCTCGGTGATCAGTTGCGCCATCGCCTGGCCGCCGGCGCCGAAGCCGAGATCGACGCGGCCGCGCTTGAGCTCGAGCGGGCGGAGGTAGGCGGGTTTGACGGCGCTCATCGGCTTCTCACGGTGCTGGATCGGGTGGCGTTGCGGGAGGTGTGGCTCATGCCGTCGCCGCCGTGCTCGTGCCGTCGGGCGCCTGCGCCACGGAATCGCGGAAGCGGCCATAGGTGAAGTGCGCGGCACAGGCGCCCTCGGAGGACACCATGCAGGCGCCGAGCGGGGTCTGCGGCGTGCACGCGGTGGCGAACAGGGCGCAGTCGGTCGGGCGTTTGGCGCCGCGCAGGATGGCGGCGCATTCGCAGGCCTTGTGGTCGGCCACCGGGCGGTCCTCGAGGCCGAACTTCGCTTCCGCATCCCAGCGCGCGTACGCGGCGCGGATGCGCAGCGCCGAGCGCGGCAGGCGGCCCAGGCCGCGCCATTCGAAGGCCTCGCGCGGCTCGAAGACCGCGGCCATCAGCGCCTGCGCCTTGCGGTTGCCGTCGCGGCTCACCGCGCGGGTGAATTCGTTCTCGACCGCGCACCGCCCTTCATTGACCTGGCGCACCAGCATCAGGATGGCCTGCATGACGTCGAGCGGCTCGAAACCGGCGATGACGACCGGCGTGCGGTGGCGCTCGGCGACGAATTCGTAGGGCGCGCTGCCGATCACGGTCGACACGTGGGCGGGGCCGACAATGCCGTCCAGGCGCGGGGCGTCGCCCGCGCCGTGCGCGGCGGACGACAGCAGGGCGTCGATCGCCGGCGGCGTCAGCACGTGGTTGCAGATCACGCTGAAGTTGTCGAGCTGCAGCGCCTGCGCCTGGCGGATCAGCACCGCGGTGGGCGGGGTGGTGGTCTCGAAGCCGATGGCGAAGAACACCACTTCGCGCCCGGGCTCGCGCTGCGCCAGCGCCAGCGCATCCGACGCGGAATACACCATGCGCACATCCGCGCCCTGCGCCTTGGCCTTGTGCAGCGACAGGCCGGCGGAGGCCGGCACGCGCAGGCAGTCGCCATAGGTGCACACGATGACTTCCGGTCGCGCCAGCGCCAGGCCGATCGCCATGTCGATGCGGCCGATCGGCAGCACGCACACCGGGCAGCCGGGGCCGTGGATCATGCGCAGGTTCGCCGGCAGCAGGTCGGCGAGGCCGTAGCGCGAGATCGCATGCGTGTGGCCGCCGCAGAACTCCATGAAGGCGTAGTCGCGCCGGGGCTGGGCCTCGTGCGCGATCGCCCGCGCCAGCCCGGCGGCGAGCTGCGGGTCGCGGAACTCGTCGATGTACTTCATGCCGGTGGCGCTCATGGCTGCTTGGCCTGGGACGGCGTGGCCGCGCAGTCGTCCGCCGGCGCCAGCTCGCCGGCAGCGGCGAGCAGGGCCAGGGTTTCGGCGGCCTCGTCGGGGTCGAGCCGGGTCAGCGCGTAGCCCACGTGCACGATCACGTAGTCGCCGACGGCCACGCCGTCGACCAGGGCCAGCGACACCTCCTTGCGGATGCCGCCGAGCTCGACGCGGCAGGCGTCGCCCTCGAGCAGTTCGACGACCAGGGCGGGGATGGCGAGACACATGTTCAGGAATCCTTGCGAGCGAGTTGGTGCCAGGCCACCCAGGCCTGGCCAAGCGCGATGCCGCCGTCGCCGGGCGACAGGCGGCGCGCGCAGAGTACTTCGAAGCCGCGCGCCGCCAGGCCGGCTTCGAGCGCCGCCGACAGGATGCGGTTGTGCATGCAGCCACCGGAAAGCACCACGGTGGCGCAGGGCTGGCCGTCGGCGGCGAGCGCGACCCAGTCGATCAGCGCCGCGGCGAGGGTGGCGTGGAACAGGGCGGCGCCGCGGCCGGGGTCGGTCGTGTCCGCCAGATGCAGCAGCAGCGGGTGGAGGTCGAGCTGCAGCAGGGGAGGCGTCTCAGCGCTGCCCGCACCGGCTTTCGGGGTGGCAGGTCCGCCGGCAGGGGTCGGCGCGGCCTGCGCTGTCGGGGCGTTGGCACCCACTGCGTGGGTAGCCTCCGGCGCCAGGAGCCGCCAGCCCGCGTTCAAGGGATTTGCCGCGCCGTGGGCGCTGGCCAGCGTCTCGAGGGCGATCGCGGCTTCCGCATCGGCCTGCATCACCTCGCACACCCCGAGCAGGCCGGCGGCGGCGTCGAAATGGCGGCCGAGGCTGGAAGTGGGCTGGCACAGCGCAGGGCGCGCCAGCACCTGCGCCAGCATCGCGGCAGCCGGCTGGCGGGCGAAGCGCCGGGCGATGTCGCCACCGCGGCCGCAGGCGTGCAGCAGGGCCGCCGCCATGCGCCAGGGCTCGCGCGCGGCGCGGTCGCCGCCGGGCAGGCGCAGCGGGCGCAGATGGCCGAGGCGCTCGCAGTGTGCGCCGGCGACCTGCAACAGCTCGCCGCCCCAGGCCTGGCCGTCGCTGCCCAGGCCGATGCCGTCGAGCGCCAGGCCGAGCACCGGCCGGACATCGAAGCGGCCATGCTCGGCCAGCACGGCGCCGACATGGGCGTGATGGTGCTGGACGCCGAGCGCCGGCACGCCCAGCCGGGCGGCGGTGGAGAGCGCGACCCGCGTGGAGTGGAAGTCCGGGTGCAGGTCGTGGGCGACGGCCAGCGGGCGATCCGGCGTGGCCGCGAGCAGGGCCGCGACCGCGGGTTCGACTTCGCGGCAGGCCTGCGGCGTATCGAGGTCGCCGAGGTTGGGACTGAACAGGGCGCCCGCGCTGCCGAGCAGGCAGGGGGCGTTCTTGAACCAGGCGCCGAGGGCCAGGATGGGGCGGGTGGGGCCCGGCCCTTCGCCCGCCCAGCGCAGCGGCTGCAGGGCGTGGGTTGCGCCGGGTGCGACGCGGGCGGCCGTGGCAGGGCTCATCGGCCAGCGCTCAGCGGGCAATGCGTCCTGCAAGGAACGCCGGCGCTCATGCGCATGGGCTCGCCGTGGCCGCCGGCGCCGCGGCACGCGCGGCGGCGAGGCCGCGCTCGATCCAGTCCAGCCAGGCGTCCATGCCTTCGCCCTGGGTGGCGGAAGTCAGGATCACCTGCAGCTTCGGGTTGACCCGCCGCGCATAGTCGAGCGCGCGTTCGACGTCGAAGCGCAGGTAGGGCAGCAGGTCGGTCTTGTTGAGCAGCATCAGGTCGGCGGCGGCGAACATGTCGGGGTACTTGAGCGGCTTGTCCTCGCCCTCGGTGACCGACAGGATCACCACCTTGTGCGTCTCGCCGAGGTCGAAGGCGGCCGGGCACACCAGGTTGCCGACGTTCTCGATCAGCAGCAGGCCGCCGCCGGCCAGGGGCAGGCGCGGCAGGGCGCGCGCCACCATGTCGGCGTCGAGGTGGCAGCCCTTGCCGGTGTTTATCTGCAGCGCCGGCACGCCGGTGGCGCGGATGCGCTCGGCGTCGAACTCGGTCTGCTGGTCGCCCTCGATCACCGCGGCGGCGATGCGGCCGGCGAGCGTCTCGAGGGTGCGCACCAGCAGCGAGGTCTTGCCCGAGCCGGGGCTGGACATCAGGTTGAGCGCGAAGATGCCGCGCGCGGCCAGCCAGGCGCGGTTGGCGGCGGCGATGCGGTCGTTCTTGCCCAGGATGTCGCGTTCGATGCGCAGCAGCTGGGCGGGGCTCGGCGCCTCGGCTGCGGTGTCGACGCGCGGGTGGGCGAGACAGGCGCTGGCTGCGAGCGCCGGTGCCGTGCCGACGTCTGTCCGCGCAGGCGCTGGCGCGCGGCCTGCGCTGTCCGCGCCGTCGGAGTTGGTCGTACGCGCCGGGCGCCAGGCGTGCGGCGCGCTCGCGTCAGGCCGGGGCGCAACGCGGCCGCGACCGCCGCCGAACACCGATCCGATCCGCGCCTCCCCGCCGCCACAGCCACAAATGCCGCACATGCTCTGCTCCTGTCTGCCTGGTCCTATTCGACCTCGATGGCCTGCACCCGCATCCGGTCGCCGGCGATGACTTCGAGTCCGTAGTGCGCGCACTGCGGGCAAGGCGCATGGCGCTCGGGCATCGCCACCTCCGCCCCGCAATGGCTGCATCGACCTCGGCCGGCGACGTCGATGATGTCGAGCGCCGCCCCATCGGCGACGGAGCCCGCCAGCACCGCATCGAGGCAGAAGCGCAGCGCATCGGTTTCGACGGCGGCCAGTTGGCCGATCTCCAGCACGATCCGGCCCACCTTGCGAGCCTTCTCGGCTGCCGCCGTCTGTTCGACGATCTCGAGGATGCCTTCGGCGAGCGACAGTTCATGCATGGTGGTGGGGTCGCATGGGCATGCTAAAGTCCGCGGGTCAAAAAAAGCGTGATCAGCGGCCTGCAGCCCTGCCGCGCCCGCTGTGGTGCAGTGCCGGAGCCCGCGGTGGGCTCGTCGCGCAGGCCTAGCAGAACGGAGTTTACCCCATGGCCCGACCTTATCTTCAGCTCGCGGTGATTGCCCACCTGCTGGGCGGCTGCGCGATGCTCGGCATGGCGACCGACCCGGCCGACGCCCCGCGCGCGGTGCTCGAGCTCGACCCGCAGCCAGCCCTGCAATACCGCTGTGGCGAGCAAGTGCTGAGCCTGCGCCATTTCGGCGAGCTGGCGACGCTGAGCATCGGCGAGCGCAACTTCACGATGCGCCCCGAGCGCAGCGCCTCGGGGGCGAAGCTGGTCGCGGTCGATGACGAATCGACCACCTTCTGGAGCAAGGGCGATGCGGCGATGTTCGAGCTTGCCGGCGTCGCCCAGCCGGAATGCCGCCTGGTGGCGGACAAGCCCTTGTTCCGCGCGGTCGGCAACGAGCCCGGCTGGCGCCTGGACGTGACCGCCGCGGGGCTGAACCTGAGCATGGATTACGGTGAGACGCGCGTGTTTGCGCCAAGTCCACTGGTCATCGACGCCGCCGGGGCGCGCAGCTACCAAGCGATGTCGGCGGGCGGCGAGCTGAGCGTGCTGGTCTTCGAGCGGCTCTGTGTCGACAGCATGAGCGCCATGAACCACCCCAACACGGTCGAGGTGCGCTGGCAGGACCGCGTGCTGCGCGGCTGCGGTGGCGAACCTGCCAGCCTGCTGCAGGGCGAGCCGTGGCAGGTGGTGGACATCGACGGCCGCGCGGTGAGCGACCCGCAGCGTGTCACGCTCGCCTTCGGCGCCGATGGCCGCGCGGGCGGGCTGGCTGCGTGCAACCGCTACAACGGCAGCTATGTGCTGTCGGGCGAGGGCCTGCGCCTGGGGCCGTTCGCCAGCACCAAGATGGCCTGCGCCCCCGCCGCGATGGACGAGGAGGCGCGCTTTCATGCGACGCTCGAGCGCGTCACCCGCTTCGGTGTGGACGAAGCGGGCGCGCTGCTGCTGTATGCAGGCGACGCCGTCGTGATGCGAGCCCGTCGCTGATGCGTCTCGCCACTGAAACCCAAGCTGGAACAACGATGCCCTTGCGTAACACCTTGGCGAGCCCTGTCTCCCTTTTCCGCCTTGCCCTGCCCCACCACGCTTTGTCCCGCCTCGCCGGTTCGCTACTCCTTGTCGGCCTGCTGGCCGGCTGCGAGTACAAGCCGCCGGCCAGCGAAGCCCCGCCTGCGCCAGTGCTGAGCCCGGAGCAGGCAGCCGAACGCGAGCGCGCACGCCAGGCCGCGCAGGCAGCCCAAGACGCGCGCGAGCAGGCCTTGCTGGCGCGTTACCAGATCGCGGGCGACGGCACGGTGACCGACACCGAGACCGGCCTGACCTGGATGCAGTGCAGCCTCGGCCAGAGCTGGAGCGAAGGCCGCTGCCAGGGCGAGGCCAAGCTGTTCAGCTGGACGCATGCGCTGCGTGCGGCCGAGGGCTTCGAGTTCGCCGGCCACGCCGACTGGCGGCTGCCGACCCAGCCCGAGCTGCTGACCCTGGTGTATTGCAGCAGCGGCCGGCGCAACACGGTGAATGCGGAAGGCTACGGCGGCAGCTGCGCCGGCGACTACAGCAAGCCCACGCTGCTCACCGCGGCCTTCCCGGACACGCCAGCAGGCAACTTCTGGACCTCGACGCCGCACGAGCGCTATGGCTACGCATCCTGGGGCGTGGCCTTCGGCAGCGGCGCGACCGGTATCGGCACCCACACCGACTACACCCACGCGCGCCTGGTGCGCGGCACCTTGCGCGCCAGCCAATAGGCAAACGCGAAGCACCCTTGCAAGAAAAGGCGCCGCACCTGTTGCCAGGGCGGCGCCTCGATCTTGTACGCGTCCGTGCGGATGCGGTGTGCGGGTCTTGTCTCAGCGCTTGGCGGCGCGTGCGGCCTCGACCTCTTCCGCACGCAGGCGCGCAGCGAGCTTGTCCATCACGCCGTTGACGAACTTGTGGCCGTCGGTGCCGCCGTAGCCCTTGGCCAGCTCGATCGACTCGTTGATCACCACCCGGTAGGGGGTGTCGATGTTGTGGCGCAGCTCGTAGCTGCCGAGCAGCAGGATGGCGTGCTCGATCGGCGACAGCTCGGCAAGCGGGCGCGACAGCAGCGGCTCGAAGCAGCCGCGCAGTTCGTCGGCGCTGCCGATCGCACCACGCAGCAGGGTGACGAAGAGCTCGCGATCGGTGCGCTCCAGGCTCTCGCTCTCCGATTCCAGATGGCGCTGCACGGTGGCCATCGAGTTGCCCGACAGCAGCCACTGGTACACGCCCTGCAGCGCCATCTCGCGCGCGCGGCGGCGCGCCATCTTGCTGGTCGGGTTGGGGCTGGCAGGGGCGCTGCCTGAGGGGCTGCCCGCGCCTTCGGCCGGCGCGTTGTGCTCGGATTCGTTCATCGCACCACCTTCAGCAGGTTGGCCATCTCGACCGCGGCGCGGGCGCAGTCGGCGCCCTTCTCGCGCATGCGCGAGATCGCCTGGTCGTCGTCCTCGGTCGTCAGCACGCCATTGGCGATCGGCAGGCCGGTGTCGAGGCCGACGCGGGTCACGCCGGCGCCCATCTCGTTGGAGACGAGCTCGAAGTGATAGGTCTCGCCGCGGATCACCGCGCCGAGCGCGACCAGCGCGTCGTACTTGCCGCTCCTGGCCATGGTCTGCAGCACCAGCGGGATCTCGAGCGCACCCGGCACGGTGACGATGCGGATGTCGCCCTTGGCCACGCCCAGCTGCAGCAGCTCGTCGGTGCAGGCCGACAGCAGGCCTTCGCAGATGTCGAGGTTGAAGCGCGCCATGACGATGCCGACGCGCACGCCGGCACCATTGAAGCTGGGGTCGATCTCGGCGACGCCGTCGTAGCGGGCGCCCTGGCGGGCGTTTTCGGGTTGGTTGCGTTGCATGCGGTTCTCTTTGATTCGGTCAGTTCTTGTCGACGAAGCCGGTGATCTCGAGCCCGAAGCCGGTCATGCTCGGAATCTTGCGCGGGCTGGCGAGCAGACGCATCTTGCCGACGTTGAGCGCGCGCAGGATCTGGGCGCCGACGCCGAACAGGCGCGCGTCCCACTTTACCGGACGGTCCTGGGTGCCGTTGAGGTTGGCGAGCAGCTCGCGGCCCGACATCGGCCGGTAGAGCAGCACGATCACGCCGGCCTCCGCCGCGGCGAGGGTCGCCAGCGAGTCGTTCACCGGAAAGCTGTGGCGGCCGCTCGCCGGGTCAAGGAAGTCGACCACCGAGATCGGCTCATGCACCCGCACCAGGGTCTCGCGTTCGGGGGCGATGTCGCCGCGCGACAGCGCAAAATGCACGTCGCCCGAGGTCTTGTCCTCGAAGGCCGACAGGCGGAAGCTGCCGTGGGCGGTGTCGACGTCCTTCTCGCTGACCTTCTCGACCAGGTGCTCGGTGGCGGCGCGGTATTCGATGAGGTCGCGGATGGCGCCGATCTTGAGATCGTGTTGCTTGCCGAACTCGATCAGGTCGGGCAGGCGCGCCATGGTGCCATCGTCCTTCAGGATCTCGCAGATCACCGAGGCGGGCTCCAGGCCGGCGAGCTGGGCGAGGTCGCAGCCGGCTTCGGTGTGGCCGGCGCGGATCAGCACGCCGCCCTTCTGCGCGGTGAGCGGGAAGATGTGGCCGGGGGTGACGATGTCCTCCGGCCTGGCGTGGCGGCCGACGGCGACCTGCACGGTGCGCGCGCGGTCGTGGGCCGAGATGCCGGTGGTGACGCCGGTGGCGGCCTCGATCGAGACGGTGAAGGCCGTGCCATGCGGGGTGCGGTTGTCACGCACCATCTGCTGCAGGCCGAGCTGGCGGCAGCGCTCGTCGGTGAGCGTGAGGCAGATCAGGCCGCGGCCGTGCTTGGCCATGAAGTTGATCGCTTCCGGCGTGACGAATTCGGCCGCCATCACGAGGTCGCCCTCGTTCTCGCGGTCTTCCTCGTCGACCAGGATGACCATCCTGCCGGCCTTGATGTCGGCGATGATCTCGGTAATCGGCGCGAGTGCGCTCATGCTGTGTCCTCTGTATGGGTTCTTGCGGGCCGTGCGGCGTGGCATGGGGGCGGGGCGGTGGCGATCAGGCCTGTGCCGCCGCGTCCCGCTTCCACTCGAGCATGCGCTCGACGTAGCGGGCGATGAGGTCGATTTCCAGGTTGACCGTGCTGCCGGCGGCGAGGTGCTTCAGGTTGGTCATCGCCACCGTGTGCGGGATCAGGTTGATCCAGAAGTCGCGGCCCTCGACACGGTTCACGGTCAGGCTCACGCCATTGACCGTGATCGACCCCTTCTTCGCGATGTAGCCGGCGATCGCCGCCGGGGCGCGGATCACCAGCTCGTGGCTCTCGCCCACCGGTTCGAAGCTCACCACCTCGCCGACGCCATCGACGTGGCCGGTGACCAGGTGGCCGCCCAGACGGTCGGCCAGGCGCAGCGCCTTCTCCAGGTTCACCGCGTTGCCCACCGCGTCCAGGCCCACGGTGCAGTTCAGCGTCTCGCGCGAGACGTCGTACTTGAGCCGCGCGCCGTTCATCTCGACCACGGTCAGGCACACGCCGCTGTGCGCGATGCTGTCGCCGACGATGACGTCCGTGAGGTCCAGGCCGTTGGTGTCGACGGTGAGGCGGATGCCGTCCGCGAGCGGCTCGATGTGTTCGATGCGGCCGACGGCCGCGACGATGCCGGAGAACATGAAGGGTTTGAACCGAAAGGGGAAAGGCGGGATTGTAGGGGAAAAACCCCGGCCTCGCTCAGAGCGCCCGATCCAGCACCGTGGCGAATGGCTCCGCCTTCATGAAGCCCACCACGCGCAGGCCCGCGCGCTCCTGGCCCGCCGCGTCGAAGAAGATGATGCCTGGCGGGCCGAACAGGCCGAAGCGCTTGAGCAGCGCCTTGTGTTCGTCGTTGTTGGCGGTGACGTCGGCCTTGAGCAGCAGCATCTGGCCCATGCGCTCGGCCACGCGCGCGTCGCTGAAGGTGAAGCGCTCCATCTCCTTGCACGACACGCACCAGTCGGCATAGAAGTCGAGCATCACCGGGCGGTCGGTGCTGGCCAGACGCGCGTCCAGCTCGGCGATGGAGTCCACCTTCTCGAACTGCGGCACATTGACTGCCGCGCCCTGCGCGCGCAGTACCGACAGGGGCTGCAGCGGGTCGCGCGAGCCGGCGAGCGCACCCACCAGGATCGCCGCGCCGGCCAGCAGCAGCACCACGCCAACCCCCTTCCAGAAGCGCTGCCAGCCCTTGGCGTTGTGCGGCAGCGGGTCGATGGCGTGCAGGAAGATGGCCGAGAACAGCAGCAGCGCCGCCCAGCCCAGCATCATCGCCAGCGGCGGGATCACCGGGGTGATCATCCACAGCGCCACCGCCAGCAGCATCACGCCGAAGGCCTTCTTGACGCCTCCCATCCACGGTCCGACCTTCGGCAGCAGGCTGCGCGAGGCCACGCCCACGGCCAGCAGCGGCGCGCCCATGCCCAGGCCCATGACGAACAGCGCCCAGCCGCCCAGCACCGCATCGCCGGTCTGGGCGATGTAGAGCAGGGCGCCGGCCAGCGGCGCGGCCACGCAGGGGCCGACGATCAGCGCCGACAGCACGCCCATCACGGTCACGCCGCCCAGGCTGCCGCCCTTGCCGTGGCTGGCGGTGGTGGCGAGCCGGCTCTGCAGCGCGGTGGGCAGCTGCAGCTCGTAGAAGCCGAACATCGACAGCGACAGCAGCACGAACAGCAGCGCGAAGGCGCTCAGCACCCAGACGTTCTGCAGGGCGGCGGTCAGCATCGTGCCCGACAGGCCGGCGGCGACGCCTGCCAGCGCATAGGTCGCCGCCATGCCCAGCACGTAGGCCAGCGACAGCACGAAGGCGCGCATGTGCGAGACCTTGTGCCCCTGGCCGACGATGATGCCCGACAGGATGGGGATCATCGGGAAGGTGCAGGGGGTGAAGGCGAGCAGCAGGCCGAAGCCGAAGAAGCTCAGCAGGATCAGCGGCACGCTGGCGCCCGACAGCAGGCGGGCGATGTCGCCGGTCTCGTCGCTGGAGACGCTGCTGGCGGACGAACCGGCCGTGCCGGACATGGCTGCGGCCGGCGCACCGCCCCCCAGCACGCTGTCGAGGAAGCCACCGCTGCGCCCGGTGGGCGGGGCGCTCAGGTCGATGGCGACCTGCTGCGTCGTGGGCGGATAGCAGATGCCGCCGTCCCAGCAGCCCTGGCTGGTGACGAAGAGCTCGAAGCGGGTGAGGCCTTCCGGCGCCTGCACCGGCAACAGGATGCGCAACTCGCCGCGGTGGGTCTCCACCTCGCCGAAGAAGTCGTCCTTGTGCCGCTTGCCGGCGGGCTTGTCGGGCGTGCCGAACTGCACCGAATCCGGCTCGGCTTCGAAACGGAACTTGTCACCGTAGAGGTAGTAGTCCTTGGTGACGCTGAAGATCACCTCCACCGTCTGCGCATCGAGCGCCTGGGCGCGCATCGCAAAGGCCTTCTCGGGCGCGATCGGGTTGGCGTGGGCGGCAGGAGCGAGCGTGAGCACGCTTGCGACGAGGCTCGCCAACAGGGCGAGGAGGCCGATCAGGCGGTGCAGGGCGTGGGGCGAGAGGGCGGTGACGGACATCGAGACGGGGCGGGAAAGTGTGCGGGAGCGCGTGGCGCGGCCAGGCGCGGCATTCGTGGTGTGTGTGTGGCAGTCGTGGCGGCGAAATCGCGGTGTAGGGGCCCGAATCCCCGCTTCAAGATGAGACCAGCCGGGTTTCCGTGCCGACCCAGGCGAGGTAGGCATCGAGGCCGCGCTCCACAGGGACCGCCACGATCTCGGGAAGTTCGTAGGGGTGGCGGGCGCGGATCGCGGCCTCGAGCGCCGCATAGCGCGCGGCCGTCGTCTTCAGCAGCACGGGCACTTCCGGCGCGGTCTCGATCGCACCCCGCCAGCGATAGACCGAGGTGCACGGCGCCAGCACGTTGGCGCAGGCGACCAGCCGGGCTTCCACCAGCGCCGTGGCGAGCGCGGTGGCGGTGTCGTGGTCGGGCAGGTTGGTGAGGACGAGCAGCACGCGGGTGTCGTCGTCCACCGTCGGGCTTGCAGTCATCGTCGTCGGCAATGGGGGAAACGCCGGCATTCTTGCAGAAACCGCCCGTCTTTGATCTGCGCAGGATCAAGCGGGGCGCTCATGGCGCGGTCGCGATCCGTCCCGCCAGGCTCAGCGCATCACCCTCCACGCGCATCACGATGAGCTCGCCCGAGGCCGGGAACACGCCCGTCAGCGCGGTGATGTTGACCTGATGGGTCACCAGCACCAGCGGCGTGCCGGCCTCGGACTGCTCGGCGATCAGGGCGCGGGCGGCGCGGGTCTGATCCGCCTCTTCGCCGCGCCTGCCGAAGGAGGAATTGAGCGCCGGGTGGGGCCTGACCTCGCCCAGCGCCAGCTCGCGCGCAGTGTCCAGGCAGCGGCACCACTGGCTGGAGAACACCGCCGCCGCCGCGATGCCGTTGGCGCGGAAGCGCTCGCCGATGGCCCGCGCCTGGGCGCGGCCTGCGGCCGACAGATTGCGCTGGGTGCGGCAGTCATCCACGCGAAAGCCCGGCGGGTCGCCCGTGCCGGGCGCCAGCGCGTGGCGCATCAGCGCCACATGCCCGCCCTCGCGCAGCGCCGCCCACAGCGCGGCCTCCTGCGCCGACGCATCGGCAAGGGCGGCTGTGGGCGACAGGGGAAGGAGCAGGACCAGGACGAGGAGCAGCGGTCTCATGAGCAGGCACCGTCAGGAAAGGGCTGGGACCGCAAATGGACCATCCCGCAGGGCGGAAGTGCCAGCGCGGTGGACGGGCCGCGCCCGTGCGCGTCCCGGCGAAGCCGGCCGGGATCATTGTCGCGCCCGCGCCTCGCCGCTATGCTCGAAGCGACTGCCGCCCCGATGCCCAGCGAGGAATGCCATGAACCTGCCCCAGCCCCAGATCCCCTTCGGGCCCGATGATTACCTGGCCTGGGAACAGGACCAGCCCGGCCGCAACGAATATGTGGACGGCGAGGTCTTCGCCATGAGCGGCGCATCGGATGCGCATGCGACCGTCGCCTTGAACATCGCCGCCACCTTGCTGGCAGCATTGCGCGGCAGCCCCTGCAAGCCCTTCATCGCCGACATGAAGGTCCGCGTCGAGGTGGCCAACAGCTTCTTCTACCCCGACGTCCTCGTCACCTGCGATGCGCGCGACCGCAGCCCCGAGGCCAGCCACGTCAAGCAGCATCCGGCGCTCGTCGTCGAGGTGCTGTCGCCGAGCACCGAGGCCTACGACCGCGGCAACAAGTTCGCCGCCTACCGCACGCTGGTCTCTCTGAAGGAATACGTGCTGGTCTCGATCGAAGCGCGTCGCATCGAGGTCTTTCGCCGCGACGATAGCGGCCACTGGGTGCTCTATCCCTTTGCCGGCGACGAGACGCTGGAACTCACCAGCGTGGGCCTGCGCTGCCCGGTGGCCGAGCTGTTCGAAGGTGTGGAGGGCGTCGAAGGCGCCGAAGCCGTAGAGGGCGTCTAAGGCGAACAGGGGCCCGTGTAGCGCCGCGCCTTCACAGCGTGCGCCTTCACACCGACTTGTGCGTGCCGTCGCAGTACGGGGCGTTGGCCGTGTGCTTGCAGCCGCACAGGAAGACGGTGCCGGCCTGCTCGGCGGTGAAGGCCGTCGGGCTGAAGCCGGTGCCCTTGTGCGAACCGTCGCAGAAGGGCTGGTTCTTGCTGTTGCCGCAGGCACACCAGAAGTACTTCTTGCCCGCCTCGACTTCGACGGCGTAAGGCGCTTTCTGGGCGATGTGGGGGGCGGGCTTGTCGGTCATGGTCCTGTCTCCGTCGGGGTGCAAGGCGATTCGCCGTGGCTAGATCGCGTGCGGCGCGAAGGCCTGCAGATCGCCCGGCTTGCGCAGCATCTTGTCGACATCGGCGAGGTGCATTTCCTCGGCATGGATCATCTGGCGCGAGAACTCCTCGAGCGCCACCGAACGGCCTTCGACCAGCGCCAGCAACTCGCGGTACAGCGCCAGCGCCTGGCGCTCGGTCTCCAGTGATTCGCGCAGGATCGCGCCGACGTCGTGCTGGTGCGAGTCGAGCAGCGGCCCGATGGCGAGCGAGGGATAGGCGCCGAGCGTGGTGATCCACTCGCCGGCCTGGCGCGCGTGCAGCAGCGACTCGTCGGCCTGGGCGTTGAGCCAGGACACGATGGGGATGCGGCCGAAGCCGAAGACGAGGAAGGCGTAATGCGT
>NZ_DAOMPS010000014.1:0-91081 GCF_035444905.1 Thauera sp. | reverse complement strand
GCCCCGCGGGGCCGCCGCCGACGATCAGCACGTCGAATTCCATCGATTCGCGTTCGATGCTCATGAAACATCCTTCCTGTGGAAAGTCACCCTGCGACGCCAAGGGTGGCCGTCGTCATTCGGTGCGCCAGTCGGGCACGATGCCGTGCTCGAGCGCGCAGGCCTGCGCCTGCACGGTGCGGCGCTGGAAGCGGTCGGCCTCGGGGTGGGTCGCCAGCCAGCACATCACCGCGGCCGGCACCTCGGGCGGCGCGACGCCCTTGCGCATCGCCAGCACGCCCTTGTCGCCGATGGTGGCCCGCAGGGCCTCGGTGCTGACCACGCCTGGATTGAGGGTGAACGCGCGGATGCCGCGCTTGCCGAACTCGGCGGCGAGCACCCCCGCCAGCCGCGATACGGCCGCCTTGCCCGCCCCGTAGGCATAGCCCCAGCCGCCCTCGCCCGCCGCCACCGGAGGGTCGCTCTCCCCGGCACCGGAGCTGACGTTGATCACCGTGCCGCTGCCGCGAGCGAGCATCGCCGGCAGCAGGCACTGGGTGAGCACGACCGGCGCCATCACGTAGCCCTGGAACACGCGCTGCAGGGTATCGCCGCCGAGCTCCATGAAGGGCAGATTGAGGTCGCGCCCCTGGTAGATGGCGTTATTGACCAGGACGTCGACCTGGCCATAGTGGTCGAGCACAGCCGCCGCCGCAGCGCGCACCGAATCTTCGTCCAACAGGTCCATGCGCAGCACGAGGGCCTGGCGACCGAGCGCGCGCACGGCGGCCGCGGTCGAAGCCAGGCTGCCGGCGAGGGGGCGGCCGTCCGCAGCGGTGAGCGCATGCGCGTGTGTCTCGCCCTCTTCCAGCGTGCGTGCGCTGATCGCCAGGTCGAAGCCCGCACGGGCGAAGGCGAGCGCGGTCTCGCGCCCTATTCCGCGGCTCGCGCCGGTGATGAATGCCACCTTGCTCATGGTCCGATGCCCTCCCCGCTGGGTTCAGAAGCGCTCGGGACGCGTCATTGCATCCATGCCGCCATCGACGAAGACGACGGTACCGTGCACGAAGCTCGCCTGCGCAGACTGCAGGAAGGTCGCGACGCTGGCGATCTCTGCCGGTGCGCTGTTGCGTCCGATCGGCGCGACGAAGTTGCGGATCGCCTCGCCATAGCGGGCGTCGGCGCGCGAGGCATCCAGCAGCGGCGTCTCGACGGCGCCGGGCGCGAGGACGTTGAGGCGAATCCCCTTCGGCCCGAGCTCGACGGCCTTTCTGCGCGCATACACCGTGATCGCGTACTTCGAGCCGGCGTAGGCGGCCTGCGGCATCGCCATGGCGTCGGCCTGGCTGCGTGCCGCGGCTTCGTCACTGGCGAGCATGGCGCCGACCATCGGCAGTTTGTCCATGCCCGGGTGCACCGAAGCCACCGAACCGATCAGCAGCACCGCCGGCTTGGATCCACGCTCGAGCGCAGGCACCAGGCCCTCGACCAGCTCGCTCATGCCAAAGTAGTTCACGCTCACGATCAGGCTGCTCGAGGGCGCGGTCGGCCCCAGGCCGGCGCAGCAGATCAGGCCATCCAGCGTGCCGCCGCAGGCCTCGAGCGCCGCCTGGACCGCGGCCTTGCGCCCTGCTGAGGTGGCGAGGTCGGCGACGATGTCGGCGCCCTGCCGATCGATGCCGATGACCCGCTGCCCTGCTTCGACGAGCTGCGCGCGGATGGCGGCGCCAATGCCGGAGGCGGAACCGGTGACGACGGTGACGCTCATGTGGATCTCCCTTTGCCCTCGTGGGCGCAACGTGTTGAATCTGAAGTATCGCCAGCGCACCGGCGGTCCGGCATCGTCCGCGCGGACTAAGCAGGCCCCCGCGTGCCCGGTCTAGAATCCCGCAGGTCGCCCGCCCATTCAGGAAGCTCGCCATGAAAACCCCGAAGCATCTGATCCTCGCGCTAACGATCGGTCTTGCCGCATCGACGCTACCGGCCTACGCCGCCGACGCCGCCGCCGGTGGGCAGAGGACTCAGCAAGCCGCCGAAGGCGGAGTGCGCGCACACGCCTTGCTCGACCGTGCCGAACGCCACCTGCTCGACAAGGGTGACGAGGCGCTCGCCAGCTTCAGCCGCGCTGGCGAGTTCGTCGAGGGCGAGCTCTATGTCTACGTGCTCGACACCCAGGGCAACTTCCTGGCCAGCGGCGGCAGTTCGATCACACTGATCGGGCGCAACGTCACGGATCTGCAGGACAGCGAGGGCCGCGCCTTCATGCGCGAGATCCTCGACGGCGCCCACGCTCAGGGCGCAGGCCGGGTCGAGTATCGGTGGCGCAACCCGAGCACCGGCCGCAACGAACCGAAGATCGCCACCTTCCGCAAGGTCGGCGAGCGCATCCTCGTCGTCGGCTACTACACCCCCTTTGCCAGCCTGGAACTGGCGAAGTCGCTGCTGTGGCGCGCGGTGCATCAGTACAAGACCCAGGGCGACGCCGCCTTCGCCCGCTTCAACAGCCTCAACGGCGGCTTCGTGCAGGACGACCTCTACGTGTTCGTGATCGGCCTGGATGACGAGATCGTCTACGCCAACGGCGGCCACCCGCGCTACGTCGGCCGCAAGGGCGGCGACCTCAAGGATGCCAGCGGCAAGTCCTTCATCCGCGACATGATCGCGCTCGCACGCGAGCGCGGCGAAGGCGAGATCGAGTACAGCTGGCGCAATCCGCTGACCCAGAAGGTGGAGCACAAGCGTAGCCACGTCGTCCGCGTCGATGGCTACCTGTTCGGGGCCGGCGCCTTCACCGGCGCACCGCGCTGACGCCGCACGGTCGCACGCGCGAGCCCCCGGCCGGTCGGGCGAACGCGTTCGACCGACCGACCGGGGCGCCTGCGTCAGCTCACACGGCTGAGCGCGGCCACACTGTTCAGCATGATGCGAACCAGTTCGGTCTGTCGCCGTACGCCGGTCTTGGAGAAGATCGAGCGCAGATGGGCGCGCGCGGTGTTGCGGCGGATGTTGAGCGCCTCGGCCGCCTCCTCGAGCGACAGGCCGTTGGCCAGCTCCATCGCCAGCGCAGTCTCCGCCGGCGTCAGGTTGAAGAGTTGCTTGGCGGCCGCCGTGCTGGCGAGCGACTTGCCCGCGGCATCGCGGATGTAGACGATCGTTGCCGGCTGCCCCTTGCCCTCGGCCCACTCCTGCGACGGCACCGGTTCGATCACCACCCCCAGGCTCACCTGCCCCGAAGGGCGCGACACCGACATGGCCTGCGCCAGCGTGGGCGGCGTCCCGGCATGGCGCACGAAGGCGTTACGGATGAGCTGCTGCAACTCCCGGTTGTCGCTGGGGTACGAGGCCTCGAGGCGGCCACCGACCAGCTTCAGGCCATCATTGGACGACAGCAGCTCGCGCGCGATCAGGTTCTGCTCGAGTACCTTGCCGCCCTCGTCGAGCACGATGGTGCCCACCGACAGGCGGCCGATGGCGTCCGAGTACATCGCCCCCATCGATTCGCTGCGATCGAGCAGGTTGTGCACGTGCAGGGCACGGCGCAGGTGCGGCAGCAACATCTCGCAGCGCGCGCGGTCGACCGCATCGAAGTTCTGAGCGGCCTCGCCGCGCGTGATACGAAAGCGCAGCTTGCCGCCATCGGGCGTCGAAATGTCCGCGCCCATGACGTGGAACACGTCCTTGGGCGCGCACCAGTGCTGGAAGTAAGGCATTCGCCGCCACTCTGCCTGGGTCATCAGGTCGTCGACGGTGAACACCTTGTCTACCGGCTGATTGACAAAAGGCGTGCTGTCGTGACCGTAAGGCAGATAGGTCACCCTGTCACCGCCCTCGACGCCAACCGCGATCATCAAGCCGAGATTGCCCTCGTCGGGGCTGCGCAGGATCAGCGTCACGTAATTCGCCTGGAACAGCGCGCGCAGCATCTCGAGCGCATTCGCCCAGCCACGGCTCTCGAGCGACGCGTCGTAAAGTGCCGAGACGATGCGGTCGTATGCCGCCAGATCCAGTTCAATGTTGGTCAAAGCCCTATCCCTCGTCGACGCAGCCGCTGGACGCGCCGCTAAGCCTGTGCGATCCCGGACGTCAAGGCCGGCACCGCCTCGAAAAGATCCGCCACCAGCCCGTAGTCCGCAACCTGGAAGATCGGTGCATCCGGGTCCTTGTTGATCGCCACGATCACCTTGGAGTCCTTCATGCCCGCCAGGTGCTGGATCGCACCGGAGATACCGACGGCGATGTAAAGCCCTGGCGCGACGATCTTGCCTGTCTGGCCAACCTGGTAGTCGTTGGGGACGAAGCCCGCATCAACCGCCGCGCGCGAAGCCCCGAGCGCTGCGCCCAGCTTATCAGCCAGGGGATCGAGCAGGCGGTGATAGTTCTCGCCACTGCCCAAGCCCCGACCACCGGAGACCACGATCGCTGCAGCGGCCAGCTCGGGGCGCTCGGACTTGCTCAGCGCACGCCCGAGGACGCGCGACAGTGCCAGATCCGGGCCCGCTTCCAGCGTACTCACCGCCGCAGTGCCGCCCGCGGTGGCCGGTTCGAAGGCTGTGCTGCGCACCGTCAGCACGTCCAGCGCCTGATCAGACTCCACCCCCACCATGACGTTCCCGGCGTAGATGGGGCGCAGATAACGGCCTGGCACCTCGATCGCCACCACGTCGGACACGGCCGCCACATCGAGCAGGGCTGCCGCGCGAGGGGCGAGATTCTTGCCGAAACTCGTGGCCGGGGCAAGCACGGCTCGGTAAGCGCCTGCGCCCGCCAGGCGCTGCACCAGCGCGGCGAGGTTCTCCGCCAGCGGCTCGGCGTAGTGGTCGGCCTCCACCAGCAGCACTTCGCTCACATCCGCCAAGCTTGCGGCCTCGGCGGCAACCGCGGCGCAGCCGCGGCCGGCGACCAGGACGTCGACCTCGCCGCCGAAGCGCGTTGCCGCCGTCACCGTGTTCAGGGTCGCCGCCACCAGGCGGCCGTTGTCGTGTTCAGCAATGACCAGCGTCTTCATCTTCTGCCTCAGATCACCTTCGCTTCGTTACGAAGCTTGTTCACCAGCTCGGCCACATCGGCCACCTTGACGCCCCCCTTGCGCGCCGCCGGTTCGGCGTGACGGACGTGGCGCAGGCGCGGTGTGATGTCCACACCCAGCCCGGCGGCAGGGATCACGTCCAGCGGCTTCTTCTTCGCCTTCATGATGTTCGGCAGCGTGGCATAGCGCGGCTCGTTCAGGCGCAGGTCGGCGGTGACGAGCGCCGGCAGCTTCAGCTCGACCGTCTCCAGGCCGCCGTCGATCTCGCGCGTCACGGCCACCACGCCCTCGCCCACCGCTACCTTCGATGCGAAGGTCGCCTGCGCCCAGCCCATCAGGGCCGCCAGCATCTGCCCGGTCTGGTTGGCATCATCGTCGATCGCCTGCTTGCCGCAGATCACCATCTGCGGCTGCTCGCGCTCGGCCACCGCCTTCAGCAGCTTGGCCACCGCCAGCGGCTGCAGCTCGGCGTCGCTCTCGACCAGGATGGCGCGGTCCGCGCCCATCGCCAGCGCGTTGCGCAGCGTCTCCTGGCAGGCCGTCGTGCCGCAGCTCACGGCGACCACCTCGGTGGCCACGCCAGCTTCCTTCAGGCGCACTGCTTCCTCGACGGCAATCTCGTCGAAGGGGTTGATCGACATCTTCACGCCGGCCAGTTCGACACCGCTCTGGTCCGACTTGACCCGCACCTTCACGTTGTAATCGACGACCCGCTTCACCGGGACAAGAATCTTCAAGGTGTTCTCCTTGGGAATTTTCGGAATCTGGACATTGGTTCAGGCCGCGAGCGGCGCGCGGCGCAGCATCACGACATGCGCATCGAAGCTGATCACCAGCTCGTCGCGCTGGTTGAGCAGTTCGAAGCGTGAAACGAGCACGCCGCGCTCGGGCCGGCTGCCCGGACCGCGCTCGACGTGGGTGACCCGGGCGCGCAGCTCGTCGCCCGCCACGCCCGGGCGATGAAAGCGCAGCTTGTCCCAGCCGCGGCCGGCGATCGAGGCCGTCTCGCCGCTGGGGATGGTATGGCTCAGGCGGATGGTCACCGACAGCAGGTGCACGCCGGCCGCGAACAGCTGGCCGATCGGCGATTTCGCCGCCGCGGCTTCGTCCACATGCGGCGCGAACGGATCCCACTCGGCGGCGAAGGCCTTGATGTTCTCGGCGGTGAGCAGGTAGCGCTCGGACGACTCGCGCGGCTCGTCGAGGACGACGTCTTCCCAGTAGATCATGCGCTCACTCCCTCGGCGACGGGGTAGTCCGAGTAGCCCGCGGCGCCCGGCGTGTACAGGGTCTTGCGGTCGAAGCGGGCGAGTGCCAGCCCGTCGCGCAGACGGCGTACGAGATCGGGGTTGCCGATGAAGTCGCGCGCAAAGGACACCGCCTCGCCCTGCCCGGCCTGGAGCGCCGCCTCGGCCGCAGCGGCGTCGAAGCCGTCGTTGAGGATCAGGTTGCCGTCGAAGCCCGCGCGGGCGAGCGCGAAGGCGTCGACGTCGGGCGTCTCGGCGCGCATCACGTGCGCGTAGGCCAGGCCCATGTCCTTCACCTGGCGCAGCAGCTCGGCGTGGGTGGCGACCGTGTCCTCGTCCTGGATGTCGTTGTAGCTGTTGCCGACGCGGAAGCGCAGGCCCACGCGCCCGGCGCCGATCGCCGCGGCCATCGCCTGCAGGCATTCGGCCACGAAGCGCACGCGGTTGGCGACGCTGCCGCCATAGGCGTCGGTGCGCTGGTTGGTGCCCGAGCACATGAACTGCATCGGCAGGTAGCCGCTGGTGCAGTGCAGCTCGACACCGTCGAAGCCGGCCTCGCGGGCATTGATCGCGGCCTGCGCATGCTCGGCCACCACGGCGCGCACCTCGTCGGTGGAGAGCGCACGCGGCGTGTCGTAGGGCTGCATGCCGGCGCTGTCGGTGAACACCTCGCCGGCGGCACGGATTGCCGACGGGGCGACCGTGGCCACGCCCTCACCCTTGATGTGGTGGCTGCCGATGCGGCCGGCGTGCATGACCTGCAGCACGATGCACCCGCCACGCGCATGCACGGCGTCGGTCACCTTGCGCCAGCCGGCGATCTGCGCCGCCGTGGCAATGCCGGGCTGGCGGCAGTAGGCCTGGCCTTCAGCGCTCGGCCAAGTACCCTCGGCGACGATCAGGCCGGCCTCGGCGCGCTGTGCGTAGTACTCGACCATCAGCTCGCCGGGCACGCCCTGCGCGTCGGCGCGGTTGCGCGTCATCGGCGCCATCACGATGCGGTTGGCGAGTTCGAGCTCGCCCATCCGCGTCGGGCTGAAGAGGCGGGAAAGCGCTGCCATGGCGGCGCTCACAGCGCAGTGACCAGCACCGACGAGCGGCCGCCATCGACCGGCAGGCTGGCGCCGGTGATGTAGGACGCCTCGTCGCTGGCGAGGAACAGGATCGCGTTGGCGAGCTCCTCGGGCTGACCCACCCGGCCCATCGGGATCAGCTTCTCGGTGTTCCTGCGTGCGGTTTCATCGGCCAGCATGCCCGCCGTGGCCGGCGTCTCGACGACGGCCGGGATCACCACATTTACACGGATGCCGTGCGGCGCACCTTCGGCCGCGGCCGCGCGCGAGAAATTGTCGACCGCCGCCTTGGCCGCCGAGTAACCCGCCATCCACGGTGTGCCGAGCTGGCCGCAGATCGACGACACATTGACGATCGCGCCGCCCTTGCCCTTCATCAGGCGCATCGCGGTGCGCGTACCCCAGAAGGTGCCATCGACCGAGGTGGCGAAGTTGGCGTGCCAGTCCGCGGTGCTCATCTCCTCGATGCTGCCCCAGGTGTAGGCCATGGCGTTATTCACCAGCACGTCCAGCCTGCCGTGGCGCTGCGCCGTCGCCTCGAGCGCGGCGGTGAAGCCAGCCTCGTCGCTGACGTCCGCCACCACCGCCTCGGCCTTGCCGCCGGCGGCGACGATGCCCGCGACGACCTCGTCCAGCGGTTCGCGCCGCCGGCCGCAGACCACGACGGTCGCGCCTTCCTGCGCCAGCCGCTGCGCGGTCGCCGCACCGATCCCGCTGCCACCGCCCGTCACGAACGCCACCTTCCCCTGCATACGACCTGCCATGTCCTGTCTCCTCGTGGCTGGCGCCGCGCATGGCGCGGCGCGTGAGTTGTCATCGCTCGGCCCACCTCGTCGGCAGGCCAGCCCGCCCGATCCGGCAAGCTGCTGAACCAAGGGTAGGAAAACCGCCCCGCGGCGCCATCGTCCGATGGGACTAGCGGTAATGGACGAGCCCTCGGCGCGGAGACCGTGCCGTTGACGCAACAAGGGCGGCAGGCCTTGCGAGCCCGCCGCCCCTCCAGCGCCTGCCGTCCCGATCAGAGTCCGGCGCGACGCGCAGCTTCCGGACCGAAGTCCTTGTCGCCGAGCTTGCCGGTGTTCAGCGTGTATCCACCGCGTTGCTCGTTCACCAAGTTGAAGGCCAGGTAGGTGCCGGTCTGCAGGTCATGGTAGAGGCCCACGCCCGCCTGCCAGGTGTTGGCTTCATAGGCGTAGAAGTAGTTCATCATCGAGGTCCGCCACAGGCCGCCGCGGGCATCGTAGTTCTCCGCCATCTTCATCAGCCAGCTGTCCTCGTCGATGTACATGACGCGCTTGCCGTACAGGTGGCGATAGCCGTCCTTGAGATTGCCCTCCAACACCCACACGCGGTGCAGCTCGTAGCGCATGTGCTCGGGATTGACGTGGCCGGGCTTGATCAGGTCCGCGTACTTCACGTCCGGCGAGTGCAGCCGGTAGGCGTTGTAAGGGATGTAGAGCTCGCGCTTGCCGACGATCTTCCAGTCGTAGCGCTCAGGGGTGCCGTTGAACAGCCGGACCTCGTCCACCGTGATCGAGCCGCCGCTGCCCGGGAAGGACATGTCGAAACCGTAGCCGGGCGACTGGCGCACACGACGGGTGCCCGGGTCGTAGCGCCAGCTCTGGCGCGGCTGGGCCTTGTGATTCCAGAACTCCATGCCGGTGTTGATCTCACCCTTGTCGCGTTCGGGGAGCAGGGTCTCGTTCAGGTAGAAGGACGACTGGCGACCCTCGGTGGTGCTGGTGCGCTTGCCGGGTTCGAGGTGGGGCGCGAAGTTGCGCGACTTGACCCGTCCCCAGTTCACCTTGCCGTCCGCGAGCACGTAGGCGTTGTCCGAGATCAGCTCCTCGGTGTAAGGACGATAGGTGAAGATGGACGAAGTCCACAGCAGCTCGAGGCCGGTCTTCGGGAAGGGGAACAAGATGCCCCCGGTCGTCGCGATGACGCCCTCGCCGTCGTCGACGAGCTCGGCCTTCTCGGCATTCTCGCGGGTGACCGCGCATACCGCATCCGGGAAGCGGAAATCGCGCCGGCTCTGATAGACCGGCATGCGGAAGGTTTCCGGATACTTCTGGAACAGGGCCTTCTGCCCGTCGGACAGGCGATTCGCGTACTGCGCCATGTTCGCGGCCGTGATCACGAACAGCGGCTTGTCTTCGGCGTAGGGGTCGACCGGATGGCCGCCGGTGCCCTTGAAATCGACGTGCGGCGGCTTGCCCAGCCATTTCCCGCTCCACTCGGGAATCGTGCCGTCGGCGTTTCCGGCACGCTCGGCACCGACGCAGGTCAGGTCCTTGCCCAGGCGGGCGATCTCTTCGGCCGTGGCCTTGGCCTGCAGCGCCGGCGCATGCAGCATCGACACCGCCGTGACGGCGAGTACCAGTGCGCTTGTCTTTCCATTCATCGTGTTCGACTCCTGATGCTCAGAAGGTGTATTTGGCATTGAAGGAAACGTAGTCGCGGTCGGCCATCATGCGCTGTTGCGCAAGGCTGGGCGAACCGAGGTAGTTCACCCAGGTCAGGCCGAGGGACAGGTTTCCGAGGTACTTGAAATCGGCGCCGAGCGTGAGCCGCTTCTCGTCACGCCCCATGCCCGAATAGGCGCTGCCCTGGATGTTCTGCGTCCATATCGCGCGCATGCTCAGGTCCCAGCCGCTGAAGATGCTCGGGTAGTCGAAGATCGCGCCGAGGCCGACCAGCGTCGAGCCGCGGGTCTGGCCGTCGTACTCGTAGTTGGAGAAGGTGCCGTTCTGACCCGGAAGACCACCGCTGACCGTCAGCTCATCGACGCCGGTGATGCGCTGGTGCACGACCTCGCCCATCAGTGTGGTCTGGTGCGCGAGTTTGCTCGGACCGAGGATGTAGATCGCGTTCGCGTTGCCCTGCAGGTAGCTGCCGCGCGCCGGGGCGCCGTTGTCCAGATAGACGGGTGCGCCGTCGCGATAGCTGAGGTCGCCACCGACCTGCACGGAGTCACCGATCTTGCTGCTGAGGCTGATCCCGGTCAGCTTGATGTCGTCGAAGTAGCCGAGCTTGAAGTAAGGCGTGCTGGCGGGCGATGCCTCGCTCCCGAAGCGCGAGAACGAGGAGTAGCTCGTCGTGCCGGTGAAGTCGAACAGGAGCGCACCGACGCGATCGTGGTAGCGGTAATGGAACAGCCCGACCTCCACGGCGTCGCTGAGTTGGTAGCGCAGGCCGAGACCCCACTGACCGGAATCCCTGGGTTTGATCTCGCCGGCGAAGTTCGCAACCCGGAAGCTGTTGTCCGGAAGACTGGAGATCACGCCCGGCGCAAGGCGCATGAACTCCGCACCCGGTCCGAAGAAATCACTGCCAAAGAAGTCCCCCACCGGGTTGAGGCGGGTCTCTTCCCACTTGTACTGGTAGTAGCCGGTCAGGCTCAGCGCATCCGTCAGGGTCAGGCTCGCCGACAGCTGGCCGACCGGGAGGTAGGACTCCTTGGCCTCGGTGCCGGGCACATTGAACTTGGTCGCATCCACCGGCAGCTGACCCTGGCTGATGTTGGGCCAGAAAAGGCTCTCGCCCCAGGCCACGACGTGACGGCCCAGCTTCAGCGACAGGTACTGGTCGTTGCCGACAACCCAGTTGCCGTAGACGAAGGCATCCAGCAGCTGGGCATCCTGGCCGCTGCGCTCGCGAGTTTTGGCGACGAATTCGTTCGCGGGACCGATCTTGTTGACCGTCGTCGGCGAGTCGTTGTCATTGCTGCTGCGATAAACGGCGTCGTAAAAGATGTTGCCACGCAACATGGCGCCGACGTTGTCGTGCTTCAGACGAAGCTCGCCCAAGGCGCTGGCGCGGTTGTTCACCAGCGCCCCGCGCTTGAAGTTGCGCGTCGCATCATCGCTGTTGAGGTCGTTGAGGTATTCGCCGGACGGCCGCGAGGTACGCGCCGACGCCGTATAGGAAAGCGTCAACGACGAGTCGAGTGTCGTGTCCTCGCCCAGATAGACGGTCTCTGCCGCGTGGGCGCCACTGCCGATGAGGGCGATCGCGAGCGGAAGCGCTCGAAACGCCAGACCCTGCAGCGGACCCGCCCTCTCGCGGACAGGTGTCGAAAGTCTCATTCCCTTGCTCCTTTCTTAGAATTTTATTCCGGATGGAAACTGCAGCCCGTGGCGCGGCGCGCACGGGCACTACGGAAGCTGCCCGCGTGACATGCACGGAGCATCGACCATTCGGATTGCGCGACGAGCATTGACGCAGGGGATCCCGGCCGGGCACCCGGTCTTCCAGGCCTCCTGACCCTTCCGGATCAGCCTGGGAAGCGCACCTTGACCCGCTCGGTGGTCGGCAGCGCCTGGCAGCTCAGCGTCCAGCGCTTGCCGAGGTCCTTGGCGTCCAGCACTTCGTTGTGGCGCAGATGGACCTCGCCCTCGACGACCTGGCACATGCACGAGGCGCACATGCCGGCCTGGCAGGAATGCGGCGCGTTGATGCCGGCCTTGAGCGCCGCATCGAGCAGGGTCTCGGTGCCGCCGACTTCGAGCGTGTAGACCTCGCCGTCGAGCTCCATCTCGACGGTGGCGCGCTCGACCGTCGCAGCCGGCGCGGGCGCTGCCGCATTGATGGCGGCGACGTCCTCCTCGTCGGGCAGCGACACGAAACGCTCGACGTGGACCTGCTCGCCCGCCATGCCGGCCTTCTCGAGCGCCGACACCATGGCATCCATGAACAGGCCGGGGCCGCAGATGAAGGCCTGCGCCTGCGCCCACGGCCGGGCAAGTTCCGCCAGTTGCGCGACCGAGGGCACGCCCTGGACCGAATCGAGCCAGTGGATCACCTGCAGCCGGCCCGGGTGCGCGGCGGCGAGCGCATTCAGCTCGTCACGGAAGATCACCGAGCGCTCGTCGCGGTTGGCATACAGCAGCCGGATCCGCCCCTGCCCATGCGCTAGCGCCGAGCGCAGGATGGAGAACACCGGCGTGATGCCGCTGCCGCCCGCGCACAGCAGGAAGTCACCCTGCAGCGAGGCGGGGGTGAACACCCCCGCCGGCGCCATGACCTCGAGCATGTCGCCCGCGCGCACGTGGTCGCACACCCAGTTCGAGCCGCGACCCTCCTTCACCCGCTTCACCGTCACCCGCAGGTGCGCGTCGAGCGTCGGTGCGCTCGACATCGAATAGCAGCGCGGCAGATGACGCCCCAGCACCGGCAGGCGCAGGGTCAGGAACTGGCCGGGGCGGTACTTGAAGGTCTCGCCCAGCTCGGGCGGCACCTCGAACACGACCGACCTGGCGTCGTGCGTCTCCTCGGTCACCGCCCTCACCTTGAGGGCGTGGTAGCGCTGGGTTGTCATCGTGCGCGGCTCTCCCTGGGCGGCCAGTCGATCAGATGTACGGATCGGCGTTCGGCAGGCCGAGCATGACCGCGCCGTGCGCCCGGGCGTACGTGTCGGTGTTGTTGGCGATGTGGCCGCGCGCCTGGTGGATGTCGCGGAACACGCGCTCGATCGGATTGCTCTTGTAGGTACCCGACGCCGCGCACGCACGCATCAGCTCGCTGGCCGCGGTCGCGCACTGCTTGGGCACCTGCGAGGCCTGGGCACGCTGCATCAGGCGCTCCTCCACCGGCATGCGCTCGCCGGTGCGGGCGCACTCGACGATGCGGGCGTAGTTGCGGAACAGCACCAGCTTGAGCTGGTCGGTGGTCATCATCGCCTCGGACACCGCCTGCTGGGCATTGACGTCCTCGGCCGTCTTCGCGCCGTGCTTGCCGACGTGGGCCGCAGCGCGTTCGCGGAAATGCGCGATCGCACCGTCGAGCGCGCCGATGCAGGCCGACGACACCGCACGCTGGAACACCTGGGTGAAGGGAATCTTGTAGACCCAGCCCGGATTGCTCTCGCGACCGGGGCAGCCGGCGTCGCTGTGATCGTTGGTGCGGTGGGTGCGGTGCGCGGGCACGAAGCAGCCGTCGACCACGATGTCATGGCTGCCGGTGGCGCGCAGGCCGAGCACGTCCCAGTTCTTCTCGACGCGGAAGTCCGACTTCGGCAGCAGGAAGGTCGCGTGTTCGAGCGCGCCGGAACCGTCCTTCTTCGGCAGCAGGCCGCCGAGGAAGATCCACTCGCAGTGCTCCACGCCGCTCGAGAAGCCCCAGCGCCCGGAGAAACGGTAGCCGCCATCGACCGCCTCGGCCTTGCCGGTAGGCATGTAGGTGGAGGCGATCAGCACGCCGGTGTCCTTGGCCCAGACGTCCTGCTGCGCCTGCTCGGGGAACAGCGGCAGCTGCCAGTTGTGCACGCCGATCACGCCGTAGATCCAGGCGGTGGACATGCACCCTTCGGCGAGCGCCATCTGCACGCGGTAGAACACGCGCGGGTCGAGCTCGTAGCCGCCGAAGCGCTTGGGCTGCAGCACGCGGAACAGGCCCGCCTCCTTCATCTCCTGCACGGTCTCGACCGGCACCATGCCCGCCGCCTCGGCGTCGCGAGCGCGTTCGGCCAGCCGCGGCGCCATTGCCCTCGCCCGCGCCACCAGCTCGATCGCCTCCGGCGTCATGTAGTCTTCGGCCAGAATGCCGAGAATCTGATCCTTGTCCATCGCGCCCATCTCCATGTCCTCCGTGATCGCCAACCAAGGCGTTTTTCGGGTGATACCCCTACTGCGATGATCGAAATGTTCCACACCGCACCCGGGCCATCATCGTCTGAATGGACTAACGTAAATGGCTGACCGATAACGACTCTTTCTCTTGATGCGCAAGGCCGTGGGGGCGATAGGGGGCGAGCCGGACCCGCTCCGTCCCATCGCTGCTCCGGGGCGCGAGGCCGTAACCCTTTTGGACGATGCCCCGAGCCGCCATGCGCCAATAATGGATGCACCCTGCCGCCCACCCTGTCGGACGGCATCCGGAACAACAAAGGAGACGCCCCATGCTCGCCCCCGTAGGCATGGCCATGGCATTGATTGTCACAGCGGCCAGCATCTATTCGTTTTCACCCAGGCACGTGACGCCGCTGCAGGAAACGCGCATCCCCGTTGACCGCATGCAGCTCACCACGATCGAGCGCAGCAAGGCCGGCCTCGTCATTGCCGGCGAGTTGGGTTCGATCCTGGTTTCGGCGGACGACGGCCGCAGCTGGCAGCAGGCCGCGCTCTCGCACGACCGCCAGGCATTGATCACCCGCATCGTCTTCGATGACGAGTCGCGCGGTCTGGCGCTCGGTCATGAAGGCTGGATCCTGCGCACCGAGGACGGCGGGCTCAGCTGGAAGGAAGTGAATTTCGACGATGCCAACGGCGAGCCGCTGATGTCGGCGCGCCAGTTGCCCTCGGGCGACTGGCTGGCGGTCGGCGCCTTCGGACGGGTGCTGCGCTCGACCGACGACGGCCAGAGCTGGCAGGCCGACAGCCTGCCCGGCCTGACCGACTGGCACCTCAACGACATTGCCTCGTCCGCCGACGGGCAGCACTGGATGATCGTCGGCGAGGCCGGCACGGCGCTGTCCTCCGCCGACGGCGGCCAGAGCTGGCAGCTCGTCGAGCCGTTCTACAACGGCTCGCTCTACGGTGCGGCCCACCTCGGCGGCGACCGCTGGGTAGCCTACGGCATGCGCGGCAACGCCTTCGTCAGCGCCGACCACGGCGCGACCTGGCAGGAGGCCAGGGTCCCCGCCCCGATCTCGATCTACGGCCATGCCCTGCTCCCCGACGGCGAGCTGCTGCTGGTCGGCCAGGGCGGCATCGTGCTGTCGAGCAAGGATGGCGGCAAGACGCTCAGCATCGTGCGCCGCGAGGGCCGGGCCAGCCTCACCGACATCGTCGTCGACGCCGACGGCCGCTGGATGCTGTCGAGCGACGGTGGACTGCAGATCCGCCCCGCCGCGTCCGCCAAACCCACCCAGAACGACGGAGCCGCCTGATGAATGCAGCCCACACCATGACCCGCACCGACGCCCTCGTGGCCGTCCTCGCCCGCATGCTGATCAAGTGGCGCAAGCCGCTTGGCCTGTTCTTCCTCCTGCTCACGCTCGGGCTCGGTTATTCGGCGCTCAACACCCGCCTCGACCCCGGCTTCAACAAGCTGATCCCGCTCAAGCACCCCTACATGGCGGCCTTCCTCGAGCACTCGAGCACCTTCTCGGGCGCCAACCGGATCCTGCTCAGCGTGGAATGGAAGGGCGAAGGCGATATCTACAACGCCGATTTCCTGCCCGTGCTGCGCAAGGTGAACGACGAGGTGTTCTTTACCCCTGGCGTCAACCGCGCCAGCGTGCGCTCGATCTTCACTCCGAACGTGCGCTACATCGAGGTGACCGAGGAGGGCTTCAACGGCGACGTGGTCATCCCCGCGCGCTTCGAGACCACCGAGGCCGGCCTCAACCAGGTGCGTGCCAACGTCGCCAAGTCGGGCGTGGTCGGCCGCCTCGTCGCCAACGACCTGAAGTCCGCGCTGGTGCAGGCCGACCTGCTCGAGGTCAGCCCCGAGACCGGCGAGAAGCTCGACTACGCCGAGGTCGCCAAGCGCCTCGAGGCCATCCGCGCCGAGTTCGCCAATGACAAGATCGACATCCAGATCGTCGGCTTCGCCAAGGTCATGGGCGACGTCATGGAAGGCCTGTTCACCGTGGTGATGTTCTTCGTCGTTGCCTTTGTCATCACCTCGCTACTGCTGTGGATGTACTCGCGCTCGCTCAAGCTCACCGTGCTCGCGATCGCGGTAGCCCTGCTGCCGGTTATCTGGCTGCTCGGCATCCTGCCGCTGATCGGCTACGGCATCGACCCGATGTCGGTGCTGGTGCCCTTCCTGATCTTCTCGATCGGCGTCTCCCACGCGGTGCAGATGACCAACGCCTGGAAGCAGGACGTGCTCGCCGGCGAGACCGCGATGGAGGCCGCCGAGGGCGCGTTCCGCAAGCTCGCCATCCCAGGCATCATGGCCCTGCTCGCCAACGCGCTCGGTTTCCTGGTGATCATGGTGATCGACATCCCGATCGTGCATGAGCTGGGCCTCACCGCCTGCCTCGGCGTGGCGTTGATGATCATGACCAACAAGATGTTCATGCCGATCATCCTGTCGCACCTGCACCTCGAGCGCATGGCCCTGAACCAGCCGGTCGACAACAAGGACAAGCACCCCACCTGGTGGAAGGTCTCGGCCCTGTCCGAGCCGCGCCCGGCGCTCGTCACCTTCGCCGTCATGCTGGCGCTGCTGGCCGCCGCCACCTATTACTCGCGCCAGCTGCAGACCGGCGACATCGGCAGCGGCGTCCCCGAGCTGCACGCCGACTCGCGCTACAACAAGGACAACGACAGGATCATCAGCAACTACTCCATCGGCATGGACGTGCTGTCGGTGTATGTCGAGACCCGCAACCTGGACGAGGCCTGCCTGAACTGGGAGGTCATGAACGCGGTGGAGCGCTTCGACTTCCGCATGCGCGGGGTCGATGGTGTGCAGTCGGTGAGCACGGTCGCGGGCATGGCCAAGCTGTACGCCGCCGGCAACAACGAAGCCAACCCGCGCTGGGCGGCCCTGCAGCGCAGCGAGGCCGCGCTGCGCACCGGCGGCCGTGCCGCCAACCCGGAGAACGGCCTCAACTCCCACGGCTGCAAGACCATCCACATCGCCATCTACCTCACCGACCACCAGGGCCCGACCCTCAAGCACGTGGTCGACGAAGTGCGGAAGTTCATCGCCGAGGACAAGACCGCCAACGCCACCTTCCGCCTGGCGGGCGGCAACGCGGGCGTCGCCATCGCCACCAACGAGGCGGTCGAGAAGGCCGAGGTGCAGATGCTGGCCTCGATCTTCGCGTCGATCTCGCTGCTGTGCTGGCTCACTTTCCGCTCGTGGCGCGCGGTTGTTTGCGTGATCGTGCCGCTGATGCTGGTGACCATCATGTGCAACGCACTGATGGCGCTGCTCGGCATCGGCCTCAAGGTGGCGACGCTGCCGGTTATCGCGCTGGGCGTGGGCGTGGGCGTCGACTACGGCATCTACATCTACGAGCGCCTGCAGCACGAGATGGCCGAGCACGGCTATGGCCTGCGCGAAGCCTTCTACGAGGCCATGCGCCAGCGCGGTACCGCGGCGGTGTTCACCGCGGTGACGATGTCGATCGGTGTCGGCACCTGGGCCTTCTCGGCGCTCAAGTTCCAGGCCGACATGGGCATCCTGCTCGCCTTCATGTTCCTGGTGAACGTGCTCGGCGCGATCTTCCTGCTGCCGGCACTGGCTTGCTGGCTGGGGGTCGGACGGGAGAAGCCCGCCGACGCAGCGAAGCGGATCGCGCCGGGCGGGAATGCCCCGCACACCGGCATGAAGCGCAGCGCCGAACCCGCAGCGGCGGTTCAGCCCCAGCGCTCCTGACCCGTCCCCGTACGTGAAGAGGGCGCCGACGATGCCGTCGGCGCCCTCTTCTTTACGTTCACCTCAGCCTGGCGCCCCTTGGGCTGCCGACTCACCTGTTCTGCCTGAAGCTCCGTGGCGAACACCCAAAGCTGCGCTTGAAGGCGCGGGAAAAGCTCGTCGGCTCCTTGAACCCGACGCGCTCTGCAATCAGTTCCACCGGGAGTTCCGTCTTCTCGAGATAGCTGCAGGCGAGCCCAAGGCGGACGTCATTGACCAACGCCTGGTAGGTGAGCCCTCGCTGCTGCAGTTTGCGCCGCAAGGTCCGCGGACTGATCGCCAGCTTGTTCGCACACGCCTCCAGCCCAAGACCGGTCGAGACGGCGCCGACGATCTGGGTGCGGACCCTGGCGACCAGGCCATCCTGGATGCCGTGGACATCCTCTGCCCGCCGCTTGCAGTGCTCGAGATGAACACGCGCTGCGCTGGCGTTCGCCATCGGAAGGCGCGTGTGAAGGAACGCGGCATCAAAGCGCACCTGTGTGTGGGGTGCATTGAAGCGGACCGGGCAGGAAAAATACCGCGCGTAGGCATCCTGGTAGCCCGGGGGCGGATACGCGCAACGGATCTCCCGAAGCGGGAGCGCCTTGCCGGTCACCCAGTGGGTGCTCGCGACAATGCTGCCCAGCATCTCTTCGACGGCAAAGGTCGTCAGTTCGTCCAGGCCCGCTCGGGTCTCGATATCCATGACCGCCTCACTGCCCTCCTGGTGCATGGACAACTGGAGAAAGCGCCCACTGAAGCGACCGAGCGTGCCCTGATATTCACAGCCGACCCGGATCGCCTCGCCGTAGGTCTCGCAGCACATGACGGCGAATCCGTAGCTTTGCAAGGTGGAGATGTGACGATTGAAGCCCATCGCCAGGCCCAGGCCGGGGTCGCCGCTGAGTCGCATGGCGTTGCGGACGAGCAGCAGATGCTGCGCGTCGGTCATTTCGCCAGCGAGGTCGGCCGGATCGCTGTCCTCGAGACCTGTCCCGAGCAGAAGTCGCTCCCTGCCGACCTCATAGGACTTCATGAACTCGCAGACCCAGGCCAGATAACTCATCGAAATCATGACGCCCTCCCCGGCGAACCGGCCTAATACCCTGCGCTGCGATCCACGAGGCCCTCCAGGGGCGCGCCATGCCGATAGGCCCTGACATTCCTGAGGAAGACGCCCAGCATCCTGCTCACGATGCCGACCGAGCTCCACGAGATATGCGGACTCAGGCGCACGCGCGGATGCTCGTAAAGCCAATGGCCGGCAGGCAAGGGCTCGGGCTCGACCACATCGAGCGATGCGGCGGCCACGTGCCCGCTGTCGAGAAAGGGCCGCAGCGACGCCTGGTCAAGCAAGCTCGCCCGCGCCACGTTGATCAGATGGACGCCGGGTTTGGTCTGCAGCAGCTGGGCCTTGCCGATCAGGCCACTGCTCTCTGCGGTGGCAGGCAGCGCCAGCACGAGATGATCGACCTGGGGCAGGAGGTGGTCGAGGTTCTCGATGAACTCCACACCGTGCAGCGGGCTTTCCCGATGCTGGCGCACCTTGGCAAGGACGCGCATGTCGAACGCCAGCGCACGACGTGCAACGGCCTGTCCGATGGCGCCAAACCCCAGCAGCCCCAGCGTCTTGCCCTCGAGGCCGCCCAGGTTCGCCACATACCAACTCTGCGGCGGTTCAACGATCCAACTGTCCGGCAACTTCTTTTCAAAGCACAGAACCATTGCCATCACCCACTCGGCAATGGGCGACGCAGTGGCCCCCCGCGAACAGGTGACACGCTGATCGCCCACGAGCTCGAGCGGGAAATCGTCTGCGCCCGTGCCCAGGATGTGGATCCACTCGAGGCGGGGACATGCCGAGAGCAGCTCGGACAGGTTCGAGGCGCCTGCGGCGGGCGTCAGCAGCACCTCGACCTCCTGCAGCTGCGCACGCGGCGCGCTCGAATGAACGATCTCCAGCTCCGGAGCATTCTCCCGCAGCAGCTGGACGATACCGGGTGCATCAAGATTCAGGGCTAGTCGCATGATCATGAACTCGTGAATGGCCGCGGTGGGCGAGGGAACGCGCATCATGTGCCGAGTCGGGTGAGGGCAACAGGACACAGCGGGCCAATACCTGTCCTTAACGGCCATCAACCGACCGGGTCGCCACCTCTCACGCCACGGCCCATGTGTACGCGCCAGAGCAAGCGCTCGGCACGCCTGGCGCCATTCACAGGGCGGAGGAAGTATAGCCACGCCACTCCATCATGGCCGCTTCGGACAGTTTCCCGTCCGCTTCAGCCAGAGCAGCCGGACACCGTCTCCTTAACATTGAGCGAGGCCAGACAGCCCAACAAGGAGACCCCGAATGCTGAAAACCGATGGCGTGAACCGCCTGTTATTCGAGAAGTTCGCCGTCAACCCGGGCGAGCGCCCACTGCTTCCCCCCTTGAGCCCGAAGGCGCAGGTTGCGCTGATGTGCCGCATGCTCAGCCGCGAGGGCTGGAACGAACATATCGCCGGGCACATCACGGTGCGTCAGCCCGACGGTACCGTGCTCACGAACCCCTGGGAGCTCGCCTGGGACGAGCTGCGCGCCAGCGACATTGTGACGATCGACGAGGACGGCAAGGTCCTCGACAGCCAGTGGAACACGACGCCCGCCATCGGCCTGCACCTGCAGCTCCACAAGCTCCGCCCCGAGATCAACGTGGTCATCCACAACCATGCTCACTGGAGCGGCATCTGGGCGAACCTGAAGCAGGTCCCCCCGCTGCATGACCAGGCTGGCGCCTACTGCGGCGTGCATCTGCCGCTGTACGACGAATATGCAGGAACCTTCGAGAAGACCGACCTGAGCCAGTCAGCCGCCATGGCACTGGGCGACGCGAAGTGGGCGCTCCTCGCAAACCACGGCGCCCTGGTGGTGGGCAAGGATCTGAGGCAGGCGCACCTGAGGGTGATCACGCTCGAATGGCGCTGCAAGCGCGCCTACGAGGTAAAGCTGGCCGGCGGTGCGCCCGCCTTGCCGGACGAAGTCGTCGAACGCCTGAGCATCACCGATGCAAACGGTTTTCCGTTCTGCTGGGAAGCCATGGCGCGCCGCGAGCTCCGCGCCGACCCCTCCATCCTGGAATGACAGCCCACGAATCCGCACAAGTAACGCCATGGCACTGATCACAAAACCCCTCGAAAACGTTGGCGTCGAAGTTTCCGGCTTCGACATCAATGAACCTTACAGCCCCGAACTCAAGGAGGAGCTCAAATCGTTGTGGTACGAACACGGCATCCTGCTATTCCGCGGCCAGCACATCACGCCCGACAGCCAGATCCGTTTCAGCCGCATCTTCGGCACGCTGGCCCTGCATCCCCTGAAGGCGACGCGTTCGGAGAAGCACCCCGAACTGTTCGAGCTCATCAACAACAGCGACAAGGACAAGTACGTCACCGCGAGCTACAAGGGCGAGACCATCGTCGGCCGTCTCGACTGGCATATCGACCTCCACTACACCGGCTGTCCGAATCACGGCGCAGTGCTGACCGCCGTCGAGGTCGCGAAGGAAGACGGACTGACTGGATTCGGCGATCTGGCCAAGGCCTACGACGCACTGGACGAGGACACGAAGGCCCTGCTCGCCAAGCTCGAGGTTGCCTACAGCTTCAGCATGCAGCGCCGCCACATGCGCTTTGTGGACCTCGAGGGCTACGAGCCGGGCCCGTTCAGCCCAAGGAAGCCTTCGGACATGAAATTCCCCGACTTCCCGGACGCGGTGTACCCCGCGGTGCTCACCCATCCAGTGAGTGGCCGCAAGGTCCTGAACATCGTCGAGCAATTCCTGGATCGCGTCATCACGCCACAACGCTTCGGCCTCTCGAATGACGAATCCATTGAACTGCTGGAACGGCTGGTGGCCCACACGAAGAAACCGGAGTTCGTCTACTACCACCAGTGGCGTCAGGGCGACATGGTGCTCTGGGACAACTGGCGGGCGATGCATTGCGCGACAGGTACCAAGCCCGGCGTGCGTCGCGTCATCAACCGCACCACCATTGAGGGGAAGCACCAGCTGGGGCGCCCCCTCACGGAGGAGTGATCTGGCTCCAGCACGCTGGGTGCCGTCCAGCAGGCTCACTTGACCATCAGGGGCTGGCCGTGACTCCGTCGTCCTGCCCCGCCCCCTCCTCCAGCCTGGCATCGGTCATCGCGCGCGCGATACGCACCAACATCTGCACCAGCGAGGGCGAATCGAGCAGCTCGGGGCGCTCCTCGACCAGCGTCGCGAGCAGGATGCGCATGCCGCGCACGAGCATGAAGGCCGCGAGCTCGGTGTCGGCCTCGCCGACCTCCTCCGCATGCTGGCGCAGCAGCCGCGCCATGTTGGCGACCAGCTGCTCGGAGGTGCAGTCCCCGCGTCCGAGCCCCTGCGCCCGACCGAACTGCATCTGGCGGGCATAGCGCCGATAGAAGTCCTTGCCAAGCGAGAACAGCCGCTTCTCGGTGTGCACCGTGCGGCGAAACAGCGCCTGCAGCAGCTCGTCCAGCGACTGCCGGTGCAGGCGGAAGAGCTCGGGCGAGGCGGCCACCGAGGCCTCGTCCATGATCCGCTTGCTGATCTCGATCAGGATCGCTTCCTTGTTCGGGAAGTACTGGTACAGCGCCCCCACCGAGACGCCGGCGCGCGCGGCCACGTTGCGTGTGGTGACCGCCTCGACACCTTGCGTGCGCAGCAGTTCGTCCGCCGCACCGACGATCGCCTCGAGCGTGAATCGCGCGCGCGCCTGCGTGGGCCGGGCGCGCGCCGGTTCGCCCGCGCGCGGCGCGCGCGTGCCCGCCCTGCCCGCTGCGCGGGCCTTGCCCTGGCGGGGAGCCCGGGCGTCCTTGGGTGCTTCCTTGTCCATTCGAGCTCCTGTGGGTCCCCGCGCCAGTGCACCGGGAGCCCGCCCAAAACCGGATTTTGTTCGGTTTCGTGCAATGCAAAAAACAGTTTTCCTTTCAGCGAGATAGACATCATAAACCGACGCCGTTCGGTTTCCTGCTCATCTTTGCTCGGGTGCGCCGCGCTTCCCCTAGGATTGCTTTTGCCAATCCGCCCAACGGCGCCCCGGCGCCGCCCTGCGGCCCATGTCCGCAGCACGACGGGCGGCCCCGATCATCGCAATCATCCAAGGACAGTCATGACCGACGTCTTCATCTACGACCACGTGCGCAGCCCGCGCGGCAAAGGCAAGGCCGACGGCGCCCTCGCCGAGATCACCCCGGTTCAACTCGCCGCCCAGATGCTGCAGGCGGTGCGCGACCGCAACCAGCTCGACAGCCGACTGATCGAGGACGTGCTCCTTGGCTGCGTGGTGCCGGTGGGCGAACAGGGCGGCAACATCGCCCGCGTCACCGCGCTGGTGGCCGGTTTCGACCACGGCGTGCCCGGCATGCAGCTCAACCGCTACTGCGGCTCGGGCCTGGAGGCGGTGAATTTCGCCGCCGCCAAGGTAGGCTCGGGCCAGGTCGACATGGTGATCGGCGGCGGCGTGGAGAGCATGTCGCGCGTGCCGATGGGCAGCGATGGCGGCGCCATGGCACTCGACCCGCAGGTCGCGTTCAAGATGTATTTCACCATGCAGGGCGTCAGCGCCGACCTGCTCGCCACGCTGCATGGCTTCACCCGCGAACAGTGCGACGCCTATGCGGTGGAGAGCCAGCGCCGTGCCGCCCAGGCCTGGGCCAATGGCTGGTTCGACCGCTCGGTGGTGGCGGTCAAGGACGTGCTCGGCCTGCCGGTGCTGGCGAAGGACGAGGCGATCCGCCCCGAGACCACGCTGGAATCGCTCGCCGCGCTCAAGCCCGCCTTCCTCGAGATGGGCACGCAGTACGGCTTCGACGGCGTCGCGCTGCTCAAGTACCCGCAGCTCGAAGCGATTACCCACATGCACCACGCCGGCAACAGCTCGGGCATCGTCGATGGCGCCGCCGCCGTGCTGGTGGGCAATGCCGAAGCCGGCAAGCGCGCCGGCCTCAAGCCGCGCGCGCGCATCCGCTCGGTCGCCACCGTCGGCTCCGAGCCGACGCTGATGCTCGACGCCCCCAGCTACGCCGCGCAGAAGGCGCTGAAGAAGGCCGGCATGACCGCCTCCGACATCGGCCTGTGGGAGCTCAACGAAGCCTTCTCCTCGGTCGTGCTGTGCCTGATGGAGCGCCTCAAGGTCCCTCACGACCGCATCAACGTCAATGGTGGCGCCATCGCCATGGGCCACCCGCTGGGCGCGACCGGCGCCATGATCCTCGGCACCCTGCTCGACGAGATGGAGCGCCGCCAGGTCGGCACCGGCCTGGTCACGCTGTGCGAGGCCGCCGGCATGGGCACCGCCACCATCATCGAGCTCGTCTGAGCGCCACCGGACCACATCAAGGAATCGACCGACATGACTGAAGTCATCCACATCACGGTGGACGCCGACGGCATCGCCACCCTGCTCTTCGATCGCAGCGACAGCGCGATGAACACCATGGACACGAAGTTCATGGCCGAGATCGAGGCCGCGATCGAGCGCCTCGCCACCGACGACGCCATCAAGGGCGCCATCTTCACCTCGGGCAAGCCGGTGTTCGCCGCCGGCGCCGACCTCAAGGAGATGGAGGCCAACCTCGACAAGGCGGACGAAATCCCGGTGGCCAAGCGCCTGCAGATGAACGCCTCGCTGTCGAAGCTGCTGCGCCGCATGGAGACCTGCGGCAAGCCGGTGGCCTGCGCCATCAACGGCACGGCGCTGGGCGGCGGCACCGAGATCGCGCTCGCCTGCCACTACCGCGTGGTCTCCGACGCCCGCGGCATCCAGCTCGGCCTGCCTGAAGTGCAGGTCGGCCTGCTGCCCGGCGGCGGCGGCACCCAGCGCGTATCGCGCCTGATCGGCATCCAGGCGGCGATGCCGGTGGTGATGGAAGGCCAGGCCCTGTCCGCCGAGAAGGCGCTGAAGATGGGGCTGGTGCACAAGGTCGTGCCCGCCGGCGAGCTGCTCGCCGAGGCGAAGCGCTGGCTGCTCGAGCAAGGCGACCCGGTGCAGCCCTGGGACAAGAAGGGTTTCAAGGTGCCCGGCGGCGCCGGCCCGTCAGCCCCTGCGGTCGCGCAGATGCTGGTGGTCAGCAACGCCATGCTGCAGGCCAAGACCTTCCACAACCTGCCTGCCCCCAAGGCCATCCTGTCCTGCCTGTACGAGGGCCCGCAGCTGCCGATGGACAAGGCGCTCGAGGTCGAGGCCAAGTACTTCACCCTGCTCCAGCTCGACCCGGTGTCGCGCAACATGATCCGCACGCTCTTCATCAACAAGGGCAAGGCGGACAAGCTGATGCACCGCCCCGAAGGCGTGCCGAAGACGACTTTCCGTAAGATCGGCGTCGTCGGCGCCGGCCTGATGGGCGCGGGCATCGCCTACCACTGCGCCAGGCTCGGCATCGAGACGGTGCTGATCGACCGCGACCAGGCCGCCGCCGACAAGGGCAAGGCCTATTCCAGCAAGCGCCTGGAGAAGGACATCGCCAAGGGCCGCATGACGCAGGACAAGGCCGACGCCATCCTCGCCCGCATCCACCCCACCACCGACTACGCCGGCCTGGCCGACGTCGAGCTGGTGGTGGAGGCGGTGTTCGAGGACCGCGGCCTCAAGGCCGAGATCACGTGCAAGCTCGACGCCGTACTGCCGCCGCATGCGGTGATCGCCTCCAACACATCGGCGCTGCCGATCAGCGAGCTGGCCGAGGCCGGCGCCCACCCGGAGAACTTCATCGGCATGCACTTCTTCTCGCCGGTGGAGCGCATGCCGCTAGTCGAGGTCATCCGCGGCCGCAAGACCTCGCCCGAGACCCTGGCGCGCGCGCTCGACCTGGTGCAGGCGATGAAGAAGACGCCGATCGTGGTCAACGACGGTCCGGGCTTCTTCACCAGCCGCTTCATCGGCGCCTACATCAACGAGAGCCTGGCCATGGTCACCGAAGGCGTGAATCCGGCGCTGATCGAGAACGCAGCGAAGATGGCCGGCATCCCGGTCGGCCCGCTCACCGTGTCCGACGAAATCGGCCTCGACACCGCCTACCACGCCAGCCAGCAGCGCAAGAAGGACGAGGGCGAGGCCTTCAAGCCGACGCCCACCTTCCGCCTGGTGGAAAAGCTCGTCGGCGAGCTCGGCCGCCACGGCCGCAAGAACGGCAAGGGCTTCTTCGAATACGCCGCAGACGGCAGCAAGAAGCTGTGGTCCGGCCTGGCCGAACTGTTCCCGCCGCTCGCCGAGCAGCCCGGCGTGGAGGAGGTGAAGGCGCGCATGCTCTATGCCCAGCTCGTCGATGCCGCCAAGGCGATGGCCGAGGGCGTGGTGATCGACCCTGCCGACGGCGACGTGGGCTCCATCCTCGGCGTCGGCTTCCCGGCCTACCTCGGCGGCCCATTCTCGATGATGGACACGATCGGGCTCGACAAGGTGGTGGCCGAGTGCGACCGCCTGGCCGCGCGCTACGGCGAGCAGTACGCCGCACCGCAGCTGCTGCGTGACATGGCGGCCCGCGGGCAGCGCTTCTACGGCGCCAACCGCGTCACCCCGCCGGCCGCCGTGCGCTGACCGGCCCCACCCCACGAAACCCGCATCCGCCGCCGCCTCTCCAGGGAGCCGGCGGCGGCTTGCCAAGGAGTAAAGCGTGAACTTCGATTTTTCCGACGATCAGCGCCTGCTGCAGGACGCAGTGCGCACCATGCTCGCCGACACCAGCACCTCGCAGGCGGTGCGCGAGGTGCTCGAGGGGCGGGCGAGCCATTCCGAAGCCGTCTGGCTCAACCTGATCGAGATGGGCGCGGCCGCCGCCGCCATCCCCGAGCAATACGGCGGCGCCGGACTGGGCTACCTGGAACTGTGCCTGGTTGCCGAGGAAGCCGGCCGCCACCTTGCCGCCGTGCCCCTCTCGTCCAGCTTCTACCTGGCGGCCGAGGCCATCCTGCGCGCCGGCAGCGATGCGCAGAAGCAGCGCTGGCTGCCGAAGATCGCCGGCGGCGAGCTGGTCGCCACCGCCGCGCTGGGCAGCCGCGAGCGCTATCGCACCCCTGCCCCGCTCGCCTTCGACGGCGCGACGCTCACCGGCACCAGCCCGGCGCTGGTCGACGGCGGCATCGCCGGGCTGGCTGTGCTGCGGGTGGCCGACGAGCTGGTCCTGGTCGATCTCGCCGGCGCCGGCGTGAGCCGCAGGCCCGTGCCCACGCTCGACCCCACCCGCCCGCTCGCCGCGCTCCACTTCGATCGCACGCCTGCCGAACGCCTGCCGGCCGCCGACGCTGCCACCAATGCTGCCACCGTGGCCGCCCGCGTGCTCGACGGCGCCGCCGTGCTGCTCGCCTTCGAGCAGGTTGGCGGTGCCGCCCGCATCCTGGAGGCGACCCGCGACTACTCGCTCGAGCGCAAGGCCTTCGGCCGCCAGATCGGCAGCTTCCAGGCCCTCAAGCACAGGATGGCCGAGATCTACACCGCGATCGAGCTGGCCCGGGTGCACGCCTACTACGGCGCCTGGGCGCTGTCCTCCGACGCGCCCGAACTGCCCAAGGCCGCCGCCGCCGCGCGCGTGTCCGCCACCCGCGCCTACGTGGTCGCCGCCGAGGAAGGCATCGAGCTGCACGGCGGCATCGGCTTCACCTGGGAGATGGACTGCCATCTCCACTACCGCCGCGCCCGCCACCTCGGCCAGCTCATCGGCAGCGAACACGCCTGGCGCGCATGCCTGGCGGACGAACTCATCAAGGAGGCCGCGTAAGCGGAACACGCCCACATGGACTTCAGAGACACCCCCGAAGAAGCCGCCTTCCGCGCCGAAGTGCGCGCCTGGCTGGAAGCCAACGGCCAGAAACGCAGCCGCCCCGACGAGGTCTTCGGCGAAGGCCTGGACGACGCCGCGCGGCTCGCCGCCGCCAAGGCCTGGCAGGCGAAGAAGGCCGCAGCCGGCTATGCCGCCATCACCTGGCCGAAGGCGGCCGGCGGCCGCGGCGGCACCGCCATGCAGCAGGTGATCTACCAGCAGGAGGAAGCCGCCTTCGTGGTGCCGGGCATGATCTTCGAGATCAGCATCGGCATGGGCCTGCCCACGGTGATGACCTGGGCCGCGCCCGAGCTCAAGGCCCGCTTCCTGCGCCCCGGCCTTGCCGGCGAGGAGATCTGGTGCCAGCTCTTCTCCGAGCCCGGCGCCGGGTCGGACACCGGTGGCGTGCGCACGCGCGCGGTGCGCGAAGGCGACGACTGGATCGTCAACGGCCAGAAGGTATGGACCTCGGGTGCGCACTTCTGCGACTACGGCATCCTGCTCACCCGCACCGACTGGGACAAGCCCAAGCAGGAAGGCCTGACGATGTTCATCGTTGACATGAAGGCCCCCGGCGTCGAGGTCCGTCCGATCCACCAGATGTCGGGCGACTCGGAGTTCAACGAGGTCTTCTTCACCGACGTGCGCATCCCCGACACCTACCGCCTCGGCCCCGAATGCGGCGGCTGGAAGGTGATGCTGAGCACGCTGATGCAGGAGCGCCTGTCGGTCGGCGGCAACCTGCCCACCGACCTGCACGAACATCTCATTGCGCTGGCGCAGAAATGCGCATGGGATGATCGTCCGGCGATCGAGGACGATCGCGTGCGCGCCCGCATCGCCGACGCCTACCTGCAGCAGAAAGGCGTCGAGCTCGTGATCGCCCGCGGCCTCACGGCGATCTCGAAGGGCAAGGCGCCCGGCCCCGAGATGTCGATCACCAAACTGGTCGCCGGCAAGGCCATGCAGGACATCGCGGCCTTCGCACTCGAGCTCGCCGGCCCCGAGGGCATGATCGGCCACGAGGCCCTGGGTGGCGACTGGCGCTATATGCAGCGGCTGTGGCTGGGCTCGCCCGGCGCGCGCATGGGCGGCGGCACCGACGAGATCCTGAAGAACGTGATCGCCGAGCGCGTGCTCGGCCTGCCCGGCGAGATCCGCAGCGACCGCAAGGTCCCGTTCCGCGACCTCGAACGCAGCTGACGCAGTGCACGGAGGAGACAAGACGATGGCAAGCAAACCCCTGAGCGGCGTCAAGGTGCTCGACTTCACCCAGCTCCTGCCCGGGCCGATGTGTACCCTGCACCTGGCCGATATGGGCGCGGACGTGATCAAGATCGAGCCGCCCGGCGGCGAAGCCGCGCGCGGCCCGGCCGGCACGCCGATCTCGCACTTCTTTCTCGCGGTGAACCGCAACAAGCGCTCGCTGGCGATCAACCTGCGCGCGTCCGGCGCCCGCGACATCATCCACGCCCTGGCCAAGGACGCCGACATCGTCGTCGAGGGCTTCCGCCCCGGCGTGATGAGCCGGCTCGGCATCGGTTTTGACGACCTCAAGGCGATCAACCCGAAGCTGGTGTATTGCGCGATCAGCGGCTACGGCCAGGACGGCCCGCTTGCCGAGCTCGGCGGCCACGACATCAACTACCAGAGCTACGCCGGCATCCTCGAGCAGAGCGCGGCGCCCGGAGGCAAGCCGCATCCGGGCAACTTCCCGATCGCCGATCTGGCCGGCGGCGCGCTGTCGGCGGCGATGGCGATCCTCGCCGCGCTGTTCGACGCGCAGCGCAGCGGCCAGGGGCGCTTCATCGACGTGTCGATGACCGACTGCGCCATGGCGCTCAACGTTCAGCCGCTCGCCAGCCTGCACAGCTGGAAGCAGCCGGTGCCCGCCGGCCACGACACCTTGTCGGGCGGTCTGCCCTGCTACGGCACCTACGAGACCGCCGATGGTCGCCATCTGGCGGTCGGGGCGCTGGAGCCCAAGTTCTGGCAGGCCTTCTGCGCCGCCGCCGGTTGTCCCGAGCTGAGCAAGAGCGGCTGGGCGGCCGGCAAGGCCGGCGCCGCGGTCAAGGCCCAGGTCGCGGACATCATCAAGGCGCGCAGCCTGGCGGAATGGACCACTGTGCTCGCCGGCGTGGACGCCTGCGTGAGCCCGGTGCTGCGTATCGACGAGGTGCTCGCCCACCCGCTCACCCGCGCGCGCGGCATGACGGTGGACACGCCGCTGCCCGACGGCGGCAGCGCGCCCTACTTCGCCTTCCCGGTGAAGATGAGCGACTACGCCTTCAGCCTCGACCGTCCGCCGCCTGCGGCCGGCGAGCACAACGAAGCGGTGCTGCGCGCGCTCGGCCACGGCGATGACGCCATCGCGGCGCTCAAGGCCGCCGGCGCGATCTGACCACGCCGCTGCCGTCCCGGGCGCGCTGGCGCCGATCGGGACGACCACACGACAACCACACGACGGAGACATCATGAACCCACGCACCTTCAGCCTCGCGGACCTGTTCGCGATCACCGCCGAGACCGTACCCGAGCGCGATGCGCTGGTCATCGGCGACACCCGCCGCAGCTACCGCCAGATGGCCGAGCGCGTCGACAGCCTCGCCGCCTGGCTGCACGCCCAGGGCATCGGCCAGGGCGACGTCGTCGGCCTGCAGATGTACAACTCGGCCGAATACCTCGAGGCCTTCCTCGCCGCTTGCCGCGTGCGCGCGGTGCCGGCCAACATCAACTACCGCTACGTCGCCGACGAGCTGCGCTACATCTACGACAACGCCGGCATCAAGGCGCTGTTCTACAGCGCCGAGCTCGAGCCCGCCGTCGCCGAGGTGCTCGACGCCGCCCCGGATCTGAAGGTGAAGGTGCGCACCGGCGGCGGCGCCCCCGCGCTGGCCGGCGCCACCGCGTACGAGGACGCGCGGATGGACGACGTCCGCGCCCTGCAAGACGTCCGCTGCAGCGACGATGACCTCTCCCTGCTCTACACCGGCGGCACCACCGGCAAGCCCAAGGGCGTGATGTGGCCGCACAAGGACCTCTTCTTCGGCTGCCTCGGCGGCGGCGGTTTCTACGCCCCGGCCGACGGTCCGGTGACGACCCCGCAACAGCTCGCCGACCGCATCCGCAAGGCGCATCCGCTGCGCTTCATGCCGGTCGCACCGCTGATGCATGGCGCTGCACACTGGGCCACCATGGTGTCGCTGTTCGCCGGCCACACCGTGGTGCTCAACGACCAGCACCACTTCAACGCCGAGCACGTGCTCGACATCGCCGTGGCCGAGAAGTTGAACGGCATCACCCTCGTCGGCGACGCGATGGCGCTGCCTATCCTCGATGCCCTGAAGGCCCACCCGGGGCGCTGGGACCTGTCCGCGCTGTTCCTGTTCGGCAACGGCGGCGCCGTGATGTCGGCCCACGTCAAGGAGGCCCTCAAGCCCTTCCTGCCGGCGAACGTCTATTTCAGCGACGGCATGGGCTCGTCCGAAGGGGGCGCCCTCGGCATGGGTGCCAAGCCGGTCGAAGGCGGCATGATCAAGATCGCGGCGCGCCCGGACCTCGCCGTCGTGGTCGAGGGCAAGCGCATCGCCGCGCCGGGCGAGTCCGGCATCCTCGCCCGCAGCGGCTACCTGCCGCTCGGCTACTACGGCGATCCCGCCAAGACCGCCGAGGCCTTCGTCACCATCGACGGCACGCGCTACGCGATCACCGGCGACGCCGCTCGGCGCGACGAGGACGGCTCGATCGTGATCTTCGGCCGCGGCAACAACTGCATCAACACCGGCGGCGAGAAGGTGTTCCCGGAGGAGGTCGAGGAGGTCCTCCGCATGAGCCCGCAGATCCTCGACGCCGTCGTCGTCGGCCTGCCTGATCCGCGCTGGGGACAGAAGGTCAGCGCGGTGGTCTCGGTGCGACCGGGGGTGGCGCTAGACCACGCGGCGCTGCGCACCCTCTGCCATGCGCATCTGGCCGGCTACAAGGTCCCGAAGGAGATCGTGACCGTACCGGAGGTGCTGCGCTCGGCCGCCGGCAAGGCGAACTACGTGTGGGCGAAGGAAGTGGCGCAGAACGCAGTGGCCTCGGCGGAATATGCCGGGTGAGCGGGAAGCGGGGCCGGCCAAGGGATCGACCCCGCCGCGCAGCACGCCCATTCCGTGAAGAGCCTGAAGAACGCCACTGACTCGTCGAGCCAGTGGCGTTCTCGTTTTTCCCGCGCGGAAGACGGACGAGAAGAAGCCCGCTCGGCACGGAGGCCGGCGGGCTTCAGGAAGCGCTTCAGGAGCGGATCAGAAGGTGTACTTCACCACCAGGGAGAGCTGGTCGCGGTCGGTGAGCTGACGGTTCTTCACCGGATCCAGGCTGGCATCGCCGAAGTAGCCCAGGTAGGTCAGGCCGATCTGCAGGTTGCGGCGATAGGTCATCGTCGCACCCACGCTCATACGGTGATCACCCTCGCCCATGCCGAGGTTGCCCTGCAGCGTGCGGCCCTTGAGCTGGCGCGAGTAGCTGATCGGCACACCCAACTCCCAGTTCTCGATGATGCCCGGGTAGGTCAGGCTGAGCGTCGAGGCGAAGGCGAGGCCGTAGCTGCCGAAGTTCAGCGAGTCGGACTCGGGGGTCAGCCCGAACTGGTTGGAGGTGGCGGTCGCCCCGGGCACACGACGCGCGTCCGGGTTGCGGACGTCCGTGTAAGCGACTTCGGCGAGGAAGTTACCCTGCGGAGCCAGGAAGGTACGCCCCAGGTTGATGAAAGTGTTGAGGTTGGTCTGCAACACGTCGGCCGTGGTGGCGGTTGGGATCACTGCCGGACCAAACCGGGTGCTGACAAGAGCGGGCGCGTCCTTCCGATACGAGATTTCACCACCAAGGGTCGCGATACCGAAGCTGGTGCTGAACGTCGCACCGAGCATCTTGATGTCCTCGAAATAGCGGTGGTTGAACCCAATACTCCCGCCACCCAGGTTAGCTCCGACGTAGTCAATATCCACCATCGGCGCCCGATCGTGGTAATTGAGATAGATCAGGCCGACCTCAGTTTCGTCTGTCACCCGGTACTTGGCACCGATACCCCACTGCCCCGTCTTGCCAGGCTTGTCGTCGGCACTACGCGGAACACCACACATCGGCCCAGGGGTCAGGCAGACAGCGCCGGGCCCAACGACATCAGAAGTGCTCATGAATGAGCCCGGCGCATTGACCAGCGTCTTGTGCCAGCCATATTGCGCGTGGGCCATCAGCGACAGCCTCTCGTTGACCTCGAACAGGGCCGAGATCTGGTCCTCCGGAAGGAGCTGATCCTTGACCTCGGTACCCGGAATGCCGGCCTTGGTTCCATCCGCAGGCCCCTGAGCAGCCGAGATGCCTGGGATGAACAGGGTCTCGCCCCAGGACACCACGTGCTTGCCAAGGCGAACCGTTGCACGCCCTTCCTGGCCGACATCGAACGAGGTGTAGCCGTAGGCGTCAAGCAGACGGCTGTAACCGCCGTGGTAGCGCTTCGCGTCACTGGTGAAACGATTCGCCGGTCCCCCGATCTTGTTCGGGAACGAGGTGCCGTCGTTGTCGTTCGCACTATGATAGACGTCGTCGTAGAAGGTGCTCGCCGACAGAATGAAACCCGAACGGCCCTTCTTGAAGTGCGTGTCGAGCAGCAGGCTCACCCGGTTCGAGGTCAGCGCGCCCTTGTCGAAGTTGTTGTTGCCGTCATTGCCGCCCGGGTTGTTGGCGAGCAGACGATCACGCTCCTCAAGACGGGTCGACAAGGTATAGGTCGTGGTCAGTCGCGATTCCAGCACCGCCCCATTCTCGAACTCGATCGCCTCGAAGGCCATCGCTGGCGCGACCATTCCCATCCCGATCACGGCGAGCGCAACCGGCTTCATCTTCCTGTGCAGTTTCATGCTGCGTGCTCCCTATGGTTCGCTCTATTCGCTCACTGGCCCATTGCACGCAGCGCGGCAGGGGTGTACATGTCGGGGGTCAGGTCGCCGGCATTGAGGACCCACGCCTTGTCGCGCTCCTGGACCAGGTTGAAGCCGACATAGGCGCCCGAGTTGAGGTCGTGGTAGAAGGCGGTGCCGGCCTGCCAGGCGTTCAGGTCGAAGGCGTAGTAGTGGTTGATGAAGGCGTGCTGCCACAACTCGCCGCGGGTGTCGTAGTAATCGCCCACCGAGGCCTGCCAGTTGTCCTCGTCGATGAACATCACGCGCTTGCCGAAGGCGTGGCGATAGCCCTCCTTGAGCTTGCCCTCGAGCACCCACACCCGGCGCAGTTCATAGCGCATGAACTTGGGGTTGGCGTGACCCTTGGTCAGCAGGTCGGCGTATTTCACGTCCTTGGAGTGGATGCGGTAGGCGTTCGCCGGGATGTACATCTCCTTCTTGCCGTGCAGCGTCCACTCATAGCGGCTGGGGTCGCCGTTCATCAGGCGGTCCTGGTCGATGGTCATCTTGCCGCCGGTACCACCCATCGGCGAGTCGAAGCCGTAGGTCGGCAGCTGGCGCACGCGACGGGTGCCCGGGTCGTACTGCCAGGCCAGGCGCTTGGCCCGCGCGAAGTTCACCGGCTCCTGCGAGGCGGTGTAGCTGCCGCGGTCGCGCTCGGGGAGCAAGGTGCCGGAGATCGAGTAGGCCATCAGGCCTTCCATCGGCTTGCCCAGCTCATCGGGCGTCGTGACCACGTTCAGGTTCTTGTTGACCTGGCGACCCCAGGTGATGCTGCCGTCCGACGAGACGTCTGCGGTATCACGGACGATGTGCTCGGTGAATGCGCGGTAGGGGAAGTTCATGTTGGCCAGGACTTCCATCGGCTCCTTGGGGATCGGAAACCCGACCGGCCCCTTGTAGCCCGTGTAGCCGAGCCCGCCGTCGATCAGCTCCGCCTCCAGCGCGTTCTTCTTTGCCAGCTCGCAGATGATGTCCGGATAGCGGAAATCGCGGCGGCTCTGATACACCGGCATGCGGAAGGTCTCAGGGAAGCGCTTGAGCATGGCCTTCTGGCCTTCGCTCAGCTTGTCCGCATACTGGTCCATGTTCGCCGCGGTGATCTCGAACAACGGCTTGTCTTCCGGATACACGTCCACCGGATGCTGGCCGACGTGCGGCGAGTACTCGACGTGAGGCGGCTTGCCCAGCCACTTTCCGGAGAAGGCAGGGATGCTGCCGTCCGCGTTCGGGCCGGCCTCGGCACCGACACAAGTAAGTTCCTTGCCAAGCTTGGCAGCTTCGGCTTCGGTCACTTTGGCCATCGCATTACCGGCAGCCATCGACAACGCGATCGTGGTCATGACCGGCACCCAAACACGGGTTTTGTTCATTTAAGTCTCCTTCCTGGTGGGCGTATCAAGTGTCCCGATTGATCCAGCGAACCGGATGCGGAGGGCTTCTCGGTCTGTCGCGCCGCTCTTGCATCCGTGTTCCCATTGTTTGGCTTTCGGGTCACCCACTACATCGTCCGATGGGACTAAATCGGGGCGTTCGGCCGAAATAGTCAGCCTGGCGATGCGCCGATGAAGGCGCTGCGCAGCTGCGCCTTCAGCAGCTTGCCGGCCGGATTGCGCGGCAAGGCGTCGGTGAGCACGTGGACGACGGCCGGCACCTTGTAGGCGGCGAGGTGGGCGCCGACGTGGGCGCGCAAGGCCTGCGCATCCAGGCCACTGCCCTCGCGGACCGACACCACCGCAGCGATCGCCTCGCCGGTCTCCTCGTCGGGCACCGCGAACACGGCGGCCTCTAGCACCTCGGGCTGCTGCAGCAGGCAGGACTCGACCTCGGCTGCGGCGATCTTCTCGCCGCAACGGTTGATGACGTCCTTGATCCGGTCGACGACGAACAGGAAGCCCTCCTCGTCCACGTAGCCGACGTCGCCGGTGCGGAACCAGCCTTCGTGCATCGCCGCAGCGGTGGCCTCCGGGTTGCGCCAGTAGCCCTGCATCACGGTCACGCCGCGCAGCCAGATCTCTCCCGACTCGCAGGGTGGCAGCGCCTGGCCGTCGAGGTCGGCGATGCGGACGTCGACGATCGGCGAGGTCAGGCCCGAGCTGCGCGGCTTGTAGGCGAACAGCGCGCCCGACGCGGCGGCACCGACGCCGTTGGTCTCGGTCAGGCCGAAACCGATGCCCGACAACGAGTTGGGCCGGCGGCGCATGACCTCGTCGATCAGGCGCTGCGGCAGCCCTGCTCCACCGAAGCCAAGGCCGGCCAGCGTGCCGGTCTGGGCCGGATCGTCGAAGCCCGGCTGCGCGAGGAGCTGCATCACCATGGACGGCGCGCCGTTGAACTGGGTGACGTGTTCCTCGCGGATGACGTCGATCGCCTGCGCGGGATCCCAGCGGCTGACGAACACCAGCTGGCGGCCGTTGCGCAGTGCGCTGAGCAGCTGCGCATGCAGGCCGCTGACGTGGAACAGCGGAACCGCGGTGAGCGTGGTCGGCGGCAGGCCCTTCGCCATCAGCGCCGCGACCGCCTCGGGCGAGGTCATGCCCGACAGGGCGCCGATGAAGTCGATGTTGAACAAGGCCTGGCAGACCGCGCGCTGGGACGACAGCACCCCCTTGGCCCGGCTGGTCGCGCCCGAGGTGAACAGGATCAGCGCCGCGTCATCCGGGGCGAGCGCGGGCGAGACCGTTGGTTCGGCCGCCTGGCTGGTCATCGCCCGATAGTCGGTGATGCCTGCAGGCAGCTCGGCTTCGCCCACGCACAGGATGCGGCAGCCGGGCACGCGGGTGTCGCCCTCGATGCGTGCCAGGCGCTCGGCGTCGCAGGCGAAGACGCGCGGCTCGACGTCGTCGAGCGCCGCACGCAGCTCCTCGCCGAGGCCGAAGCTGTTGAGCGGCGCCGGCACCGCGCCGATCAGCGCCGCGGCCGCGAACACCACCGCCCACTCGGGCCGGTTGCGCATCGCGATCGCGACCCGGTCGCCGGGCTGCACGCCCCAGGCGCGCAGCTGCGCGGCAACCGCGTCCGCCTCGGCGAAGAAACGGTCGAAGGTCCAGGTCTCGCCCTGGAAGCGGATGAACGGCTTGGCGCCGTGCGCGCGTGCGCTCGAGATCAGCGCCGGCAGGTTGGGGAAGGCGTTGCGGTAGACGCGCACGGTGCGCCCGTCGACCTCGGCCTCCACGGTCTCGAAGGGCGCGCCAGGCGCGGTCAGCTGGGCTCGAACCTTGTGGGCCAGTTCGGAAAGCGGGGACATCGATAACTCCTGAAGATCAGTTTGCAAGGCTGAAGCGGTAAAGCCCGTCGTCGTCCAGCACGCGGCGGACCTCGCCCGCGTAGCGCAGGCAGGACAGATGGGCGATCGTTTCGCCCAGCGCCATCATGTCTTCGACGGCGCTGAGCACGCGCGGAAATAGTTTGCTCTTGGTCTCGAAGGCGGTCGCGCTGCCGGTCTCGCGCAGGTGGCCGCGCACGATGTCGAACTGCAGGGCGTGGTGGGCATGCAGCTCCGCCACCCGCGGCAGCAGGCCGCGGAACACGCGCTCGTGCGAGGGCAGCACCAGGGTGTCGGGGGCAAGCTGGGCCAGGCGGTCGAGCGAGTCGAGCCAGAGCTTGAGCGGGTTGGCCTCGGGCTCGATGTCGGAGACCAGCACGTTGGAGGTGATGCGCGGCAGCAGCTGGTCGCCCGCGATCAGCAGGCGGTCCGAACCGCAATACAGGCAGGCATGCTCGGGCGAATGGCCCTCGCCGATCACCACCCGCCAGTCACGACCGCCGATGTGCAGCACCTGCCCTTCGCGCAGCCGGGTAAACGCGCGCGGCTGCGGCGGCATGAAGGGGTCGCGGCGCAGCTTGGCGAACATCTCCTCGACGCGCTCGCGCGGCATGCCCGCGCGCAGGTAGAACGTGAGCATGGAATCGGGCAGCGGCTCGGGCGGCGGGCCGGCGAGCGTGCGCATGGTGAAGTACTCGCCATGCGTCATGTACAGCGGCGCATCGAAGCGTTCGGTCAGCCACGCCGACAGGCCGGCGTGGTCGTAGTGGAAGTGCGTGCAGATCAGGCCCTTCAACGGCAGGCCGTCGAAATGGCGCTCGACGATCGTCTCCCACAGCGTGCGCGAGGTCGGCAGGTTGAGGCCGGTGTCGACGATGAACCAGCCGTCGTGATCGCGAAGCAGATAGACGTTGATGTGGTCGAGCTGCATCGGCATCGGCATGCGCGCCCACAGCACACCGGGGGCGAGCGTGACCACCTCGCCGTCGGGCTGCGGCGGATCGAACGGAAATGCGATCCGCTCGGGGGCGTCGCATGCCACTTCTGCAGGGGAATGCGCGGTGTGGACCATGGAGTCTCCGTCCTTGTGATTGTTGTCCGAGCCTAACCTTAGGCGGGAGCGCAGGGCGCGAACACGTCCAAAAGGACGATAAGCCCGTCATCACGCCGCCCTGCCCCGCGCACGCCGACCATCGTCCAAACAGGGGATGCGCGCCCCGGCACCGGCCCTGACAATCAGCCAGGGTCGGGGTTTCAGGCCGGGATCTGGTGCCAGCCCGATGAATTGCACACTGGTTCACAACGAAGAGGAGGCCCGCATGGCCACAACGAAAGACTATCGCCTTGGTGAGTTCACCTTCCCGCGCGGCTGGTTCATGATCGCGGAGGCTTCCGAGCTCGACACCCACAAGCCCTTGTCGGTGCGCTTCTTCGGCCAGGACTTCGCGCTCTACCGCGGCCGTGAAACCGGCAAGGTCGTGCTGCTCGACGCCTACTGCCCGCACATGAAGACGCACCTGGCGGCACCGAACAACACCTCCTACGTCGTCATCGACGGCGGCGGCTCCAACGTCGAGGGTGACGGCATCCGCTGTCCCTACCATGGCTGGCGCTTCGGCACCGACGGCAAGTGCAACGACATTCCCTATCACGAGGGGCCGATTCCCGCCGCCGCGAAGGTCAAGTCGTGGCCGGTGGTCGAGAGCCTGGGCGCAATCTGGGTGTGGCACGACCCCGAGGGCGGCGAGCCCGAGTGGGACCACCCTAGCCTGAAGGAGTGGGACGATCCGGCCTGGGTGCACTGGAAGTTCGACCACCTCGGCATGCTCCAGCAGCACCCGCAGGAAGTCATCGACAACATCTGCGACTACGGCCACCTGAGCCCGATCCACGGCTCGACCGTGCAGCGCTACGAGAACGAGTTCAAGGCCCACCACGCCATCCAGCGCCAGTGCGGCCCGCACCGCACCCTGGTCGGCCCGAACGGCGTCAGCCCGATCCTGCACACCATCACCATCTACCACGGCCCCGGCGTGCTGATCTCCCACCTGACCGGCCTCTACGACGCGGTGCTGATGATCACTCACACCCCGGTCGAGGACGGCTCGCTCAAGGTCTGGCATGCGCTGCTGGTCAAGTCGCCGAGCAACAGCGCGGTCGCGACGCACACCGACATGATCGCCGCCCGCCAGTTCCAGGAATCCAGCCGCCTCGCCTTCGCGCAGGATTTCGAGGTGTGGACCAACAAGGCACCCTGCCTGAACGGGCTCTTCATCCCCAGCGATGGCCCCTTCATGAAGGCGCGCATCTGGTACAAGCAGTTCTTCAACCCGCGCGCGAAGAAGCAGGAGTACCTCGAGCAGTGTGAGGGCCACTACGTGCCGAAGGGCATCCCGCCCTACACCGAGACCCCGGTTGCAGCCTGAGCGCCGGACATCCACGACGCCCGCACGGCCTGTCTCCCCGACAGGCCGTTTTTCCCTCCACTGCAGAAAAGGACGCCAGACATGGCCATTGCATCGTTCGCACCCTGGGTCGGACTGATCGGTCTCATCGGCCTCGCCGGGCTCGCCGGCCTCCGGCGCCCGGTCCTCCCCGCGCGCTCCGGCGCGGCCATCCGCATGCTGGGCCTGCTCGGCCTGGCTGGGCTCGCCGGCATCTGGATCGAGGGCGCCGGCGCCATGGGCGCCTTCGGGGCGCTCGGTCTGTGGAACCACCAGTCCCCGACGCTCGCGTTCTGGGGGCGCCTAGGCTGGGCGGGCATGGCCGGCCTCCCCTTCGCGCTCCGCGCGATCGCCTGAAACATCGCGGCCCCGTCTGCACGGGGCCGCGATGCGTCACACCTTCAGCGTCGCCAACAAGCGCCCATAGAGTTTCTTCGAATAGGGCGGCAGCAAGCCGAGGGCCTTGCGCGGATCCCACCAGCCGCTGCGATACACCGTGCGCGGATGACAGAATTCGTTGAATCCTTCGCGCCCGTGATACACCCCCATGCCCGAGGCGCCCACGCCACCAAAGGGCGCATCGTGCGCGGCGACCTGCAGCATCACGTCATTGATCGCGACGCCACCGGACAGGGTGTGCTCGAGTACCCGGCGCTCCTCCGCACGGTCGGTGCCAAAGTAATACAGCGCGAGCGGACGCGGAGCGGCGTTGATGCGCTCGATGACCGCGGCGATGTCCGCGTAGCGCTCGACCTGGAGCAAGGGGCCGAAGATCTCCTCGCGCGCAATCCGGCTGCCGACAGGCGCATCGACGACCAGATGGAGCGACAGCTTGCGCCCGCTGGCGACCAGGCCCCCACCGCAGTCGACGATCCGTCCGCCTGCCGAGCGAACTTCGTCCAGGTAGCCGTGGATGCGGGCGAAGTGGCGCGCGTCGATGATCGAGGTCAGCGCGGCATCACCGGCGACCGTGGGGAACAGGCGCCGATGAACCGCCTCGCACGCCGCAATGAAGGGCTCGACGAGCGCGTCCGCGACGTGAACCGTGTCCGGACTGACGCAGACCTGGCCGCCGTTCATGACCTTTGCGCTCACGATGCGCTCGGCGGCCAGCGCCACATCCGCGCTTCGACCGACGATCACCGGCGACTTGCCACCCAGTTCCAGGGTGACGGGGACCAGGTTCTCCGCCGCTGCCCGCATCACCCGGATGCCGGTCGTCGTGCTGCCGGTAAACACCAGGTGATCGAAGGGCAAGGCACTGAAGGCCCCCGCCACCGCCGCATCACCGGTGAACACGGCGACCTCGTCCGCAGCGAACCGGTCCGCGACCGCCGCCTGCAACAAGGCCGACGTGCGCGGCACGAACTCCGACGGCTTCAGCATCGCGCGGTTGCCGGCAGCGAGCGCAAAGGCCAGCGGCGCCAGGGTGGTGAACAGCGGTACGTTCCACGGCCCAAGGATGCCCACCACCCCCTTGGGCATGCGCTGCACCTCGACCCGGGCCCCGAACAGGTTGAAGGGGACGACGCCGTCGCGCCGGTCGGGCTTCATCCAGCGTCGGACCCGCCCGCGTGCGTAATTGACCGTGTTGAAGGTCGCCATCACGTCGCTCATCAGCGAGGTCTCGCGCGGCCGCCCGCCAAAATCCGCGTCGAGCGCGGCGCAGAACTCGTCCGCCCGCTCGCGCAGCAGAACCATCAGCCGCGTGAGGCGATCGGTGCGCAGGGCCGCATCCGCCAGACCGTCACGCGCGTGCGCTGCCTTCATCGCCTCGAGGCAGGCGCGCAGCGTCGTCTCGTCCGCGCTTTGCAGCCGCGCCATCTCATCGCTGTTCATCTTCATCGCATTCCTCGCTTCATCCTGATCGCCGGCCTCAGCCCCGCGCGGCGCGCGCGAACTCGGCCGCGCGTTCGCCGATCACGATCGCGGTGGCGTTGGTGTTACCCGAGATCAGCCGCGGCATCACCGAGGCGTCGGCCACGCGCAGCCCCGTCACGCCGCGCACCGCCAGCGTGGTATCGACCACGGCGGCGGCGTCATTGCCCATGCGGCAGGTGCCCACCGGATGATGTCCGGTGGTGCCGGCACGGCGGGCGTAGTCCAGCAGCTGTTCGCGCGTGGTCGCGGCGGTACCGGGATACACCTCGTCCGCGGTGATCTGCGCCAGCGCCGGGGCGGCGGCGATGCGCCGCGCCCACGCCATGCCGGCGAGCGTGAGCTCGACGTCGTGGTCGGTGCTCAGGTAGTTCATGCGCAGGCGGGGCCGCGCCGCGGGATCGGCCGAGGCCAGGCTCACGACACCGCGCGAGGTCGGCCGGCAGACGTTGGGCGCCAGCGTATAGCCAGGGAAGGCATGCAGCTTCTTGTGCTCGCCGTCGAGGTCGCCCGAGAGCGGTAGCACGTGGAACTGCAGGTCGGGGCGCACGAGATCGGCGCGGCTGCGCAGGAAGATGCCGACCTCGGCCGCCGGCATGGTCATCGCACCGCGCTTGCGCACGAGGTAGTTCAGCACTTCGAGCAGCACGCGCGCCCCGCCCAGGCGGGGGTTCATCGAAGGCTGGCCGTCGCGCAGCCGCCACATCAGCGGCACCACCAGATGATCCTGCAGGTCCGCGCCCACCGCAGGCGCATCGACGCGCACCGGGATGCCATGGCGTACGAGCTCCGCGCCCGGCCCGATCCCAGACAGCATCAGGATCTGCGGCGAGCCGATGGCGCCGGCGCACAGGATCACCTCGGCGCGCGCTGCGGCCACCCGCTCCTGCCCGCCGAGCTGGTAGCGCACGCCGGTCGCGCGCCCGCCCTCGAGCACCACGCCGGCGACCAGCGCCCCGGTGTGCACCGCCAGGTTGTGGCGTGCGCCTGCCGGGCGCAGGTAGCCATGCGCCGCCGAACAGCGGCGCGCGCGGGCGATCGTCGCCTGGTAGGGGCCGACGCCCTCCTGGCGCGCGCCGTTGAAGTCGCGGGTGCGGGGAACGCCCGCCTGCTCGGCGGCCCGGATCATGACCTCGGCCAGCGGCGTCGGGTCGACCAGGTCGGACACCGCGATCGGGCCGTCCTGGCCGTGATGCTCATCGGCAATGCCCAGGTTGCGCTCCATGCGGCGGAAGTACGGCGCCAGTTCGGCCCAGCCCCAGCCGGGCGCCCCGGCGGCGACCCAGTCGTCGTAGTCCTCGTGCTGGCCGCGGATGTAGATCAGGCCGTTAATCGCCGAGCTGCCGCCCAGCACCTTGCCGCGCGGCAAGGGCACGCGGCGGCCCTCGAGACCGGGCTCGGCCTCGGTCTCGAAGGCCCAGTTGAAGGGGCTGGCCGGATCCTGCGTCTTGCCCCAGCCGGCGGGCATGTCGATCAGCAGCTTGTCGTCGCGCCCGCCGGCCTCGAGCAGCAGCACGCTGCAGCCGGGGTCTTCCGACAGGCGCGCGGCGACTGCGCAGCCGGCGCTGCCCGCGCCCACCACGATGTAGTCGAAGCTGTCCATCTCAATCCTCACGGATCAGGGTGCAGGCGGTCACGTCGCGCCCGACGCGCGCGTCATTGACCGGCGCGGCGGGGTCGGGGCGGCCGAAGGACACGCCGAACAGGAGCTGGGCGCCGGGCGCGATGTCGAACTCGGCGCGTACCCGCTCGGGGTGGAAGCTGAGCGCGGTCTGCGGGCAGCTCGCATGGCCCATGCTCGTCAGCGCCAGCATGAAGGTCTGCGCGCACATGCCCAGGTCGGCAGCCTCGCGGATGCCGAAGCCCGGGGGCAGGAAGAAGAAGGCGACGTGCGGCGCGCCGAAGAAGGCGTAGTTGCGCATGAACTGCGCCTGCCGCCCCATCTTGTCCTCGCGCGCGATGCCGGCCGCCCCGTAGAGGGCCTCGGCGGCGGCGACCTGGCGCTCGCGGTAGATGCCGGCGTAGCGGCCGTCATAGGGCAGGTCCGGCGCCATGTGGCCGCGCATCATGTCGGCGGAGATGGCGGCCGCCAGCCGATCGCGGGCGGCGCCGGAGGCCACCGCGATCGTCCACGGCTGCGTGTTGCAGTTCGAAGGCGCACGGCAGGCGAGCGCGAGGGCGCGCTCGATGTCGGCGCGCAGCAACGGCTCGGCGAGAAAGGCACGGGTCGAGGCGCGACGCGCGACGATGTCGGCGAAGGCCGCAGCGAGATCGGTATCAGTCTGTTGCATGGAAAGGTTCATCCGGGTTGATGCCGAAGGATCGGCCTGAGGGGCCACCGCAGGGGGCGCGCTGGGCGGTCCGCCGCCTCAGCGCCCTTCCCACACCGCTGCGCGCTTCTGGTTGAAGGCCATGATGCCCTCGACCACGTCGCGGCTGCCCCGCATCGCCTCGATGGCCGGGTAGCCGCCTGCATCCTGGCGGCGGATCGCCTCGTCGAGCGGCAGCGCCAGGCCGTCGCGCACCGCGGCCTTGGTCGCGCGCAGCGCCAGCGGCGCGTTGGCGCACAGCAGCTCGCACCAGCGCGCGATGGCGGCGTCCAGGGTGCCGTCGTCCACCACCTCGTTCACCAGCCCCCACTCTGCCGCCTGCGCAGCGTCGATGCTGCGCGCCGTCAGCAGCAGCTCCATCGCCCGCTTCATGCCGATCTGGCGCGGCAGGCGGTGCATGCCGCCGGCGTAGGCGACGGCGCCGATGCGCGGCTCGGGCAGCGCGAAGCTCGAACTGCGGGTAGCGAGCACCAGGTCGCAAGCCATCGCCACCTCGAAGCCACCGCCCATGGCGATGCCCTCGACCGCGGCGATGACCGGCTTGTCGAGGTCGAAACGGCTGGTGAGGCCGCCGTAGCCGGTGGCGGGGATCGTGTAGGGGGCGCCGCCTTCGAGCGCGGTGCGCATCGCACGGATGTCGCCGCCGGCCGAGAACGCCCGCCCGCCCGCGCCACGCACGACGGCGATCCAGAGTTCGTCATCGGCCGCGAAGGCATCGAAGGCCTCGGACATCAGCGCCTGGGTTTCCGGGTCGAGCGCGTTCATCGCCTCTGGCCGGTTGATGGTGACGGTCAGCACATGGCCGTCGATTCGGGTCAAGACCTTGCTCACGGGACGCAGCTCCTATTACATCCGGCGCACACGCTGTCGCCGGGACGCCTCAAGTATAGGGAGCCCCTCCCGCCATCCCGATTCGCATTAAGCGGAACCGAACATGGATAGCAAGCTATTGAAAAGGCGAAAGAAAAAAGCGTACGCGGCGCTCGGCAGGCCCGTCTGTCACGTTTCGCCAGCCCTGTCCTGTTGTTCGCGGGTGGGCAGGCGGGGGTCGAGCATCCCGAGCGCCATGGCGAGCAGGCAATCGAGGAAGGCAGCCTGGCCGACGCGCTCGGGCGCATCCTCCAATGCAGCCCGGATGACCGAGCGCATCGCCATGCACAGCATGTAGGCCGCCATGTCGGCGCGTTCGGGTTCGAGCTCGGGCGCGTAGAGCGTGACGAAGGGCCGCCAGGCGTCGTCAACGAACTCGCGCGAGCTCGCATAAGGCCCGATACGCATGCCCATCTGCAGCTCCGGGTGGTACTTGAGGTGGAACTCGGCGTGCAGCCGGTGCAGGCGCAGTTCGGTTCTGACCATGTTCTGCAGGATCTCGCGCAGCGCCCCTTCGAGCGGCAGGCCGGCGACCGAGGCGCGCAGCGCGGGCACCGACACGGCGGCCTCCTCGCGCAGCACATGCTCGAAGGTCTGGCCGAGCAGGGCCTCGATATTCGGGAAGTACTGATAGAAGGAGCCGACCGCGACGCCCGACACCTCGGCCAGACGGTTGACCGTAAGCGCCTCGCTGCCCTCCTCCTCCAGCACGCGTATGCAGGCCTCGATCAGCGCCGAGACGAGCGAGCGCGAGCGCGACTGGGAAGGCAGCTTGCGCGGTGCGGGGACGCGCCCCTTGCGTGAGTGATCGGGGTGGACGGGCTTTCCAGGTGCCATATGCAATACGAAGACGGTTCCGGACTCAGCCATGCAAGAGGCTAAAGTCCTTTTTTAAACAGCTATTTATCAATATGGAGCGGCGACGGGGAATGCGAATTCCGACCTCCGCTCCCCCTACCTATACTGCATCCCATGTGCCGCCACGTCCCGCATCGGCGGGCCGGACGAAAAGGGCACTCTAACAAGGATGGAGGGAGATGTGAGCCACGCCGACCCCATGACCGCCACGCCGCGCTGCACGCTGCCGCCCCTGCCACCCGGGCGCCACTACCGCTACCACGTGATGGTCAAGCCGGCCGGCGCGCTGTGCAACCTCGACTGTCCGTACTGCTTCTACCTGCACAAGACCGACCTGCTGCAGCACGGCCGCAACGCGCGCATGGACGAGGGGCTGCTGGAAGCCCACATCCGCCAGTACATCGAGGCCCAGACCGGGGACGAGGTGGTGTTCTCCTGGCAGGGCGGCGAGCCCACGGTGATGGGGCTGGACTTCTTCCGCCGCGTGGTCGAACTTCAGGCGCGCCATCGCAAGCCCGGCCAGCGTATCGAGAACGACCTGCAGACCAACGGCCTGCTGCTCGACGACGAGTGGGTCGCCTTCCTGAAGGCGCACGGCTTCGTCGTCGGCCTCAGCGTGGACGGCACGCCCGAACTGCACGACCGCTATCGCCCGACCAAGGGCGGCGAACCCACCTACGCGCGCGTGCTCGCCGCCGCCGCCCGGCTGGCGGCGGCCGAGGTGCCCTTCTCCCTGCTGTGCGTGGTGAATCGCGACGTGGCACGGGCACCGCTCGAGGTCTATCGCAACCTGCGCGCGATCCCGGGTAGCTTCCGCATCCAGTTCACGCCCTGCGTCGAGACGCGCGACTTCAAGCTACGTGCGCCCGGCCTCGCCAGGCCGGCCGACATGCCGCTGCTCGGCACCCCGCGCACGCGACCCGATCACCCGCTGTCCATCGTCACCGAATGGTCGGTCGATGCCCGCGACTATGGCGACTTCCTGTGTGCCGTGTGGGCGGAATGGCTGGCGCAGGACTTCGGCCGCCTGCACATCAACGTGTTCGAGACCGCGGTGGCGCAGTCGCTCGGCCTGCCCGCTCAGATGTGCACCAGCGCGCCGGTGTGCGGCAAGGCCATGGCGCTGGAGCACGACGGCGAGCTCTATGCCTGCGACCACTTCGTCTACCCGGAATACCGTCTCGGCAACATCCGCGAGGTCCACCAGGGCGACCTCGCCTTCGCCGACAAGCAGGTCCGCTTCGGCCTCGCCAAGCATGACAGCCTGCCCGGCCACTGCCGGCGCTGCCTGCACCTGCAGCTGTGCTGGGGCGAATGCCCGAAGAACCGGCTGCTGCGTGCGCCCGACGGCGAGACCGGCCTCAACTACCTGTGCGAAGGCCTCGCCCACTTCTATCAACAGGTCCGCAGGGACATTCCCGCCATCCGGCGCCGCCTTGGTCGGTAAGCCCCCAGGACCCCAACCCGAGAGAGGAGACCTCATGAAACACCCCCAACGCCGCTGGCAACGCCTGGCCCTCGCCGCCGCCATCGCCGGCTTCGGCGCCGCGCAGGCGCAGGCACAATCGCAGGCGCCCAAGCGGCCGAACATCCTCGTGATCATGGGCGACGACATCGGCTACTCGAACGTCGGCCTCTATAGCCACGGGATGATGGTGCCCACCCCCAACATCGATCGCATCGGGCGCGAAGGCATCCTGTTCACCGATCATTACGCCCACCCGAGCTCGACCGCCGGGCGCGCCGCCTTCATCACCGGCCAGCTGCCGATCCGCACCGGCCTGACCACGGTCGGCCTCCCCGGCTCGCCGATCGGGCTCGACGCGCGCGATCCGACGCTGGCCGAGCTGCTCAAGGAGCTGGGCTATCGCACCGGGCAGTTCGGCAAGAACCACCTCGGCGACCGCAACGAGCACCTGCCCACGGTGCACGGTTTCGACGAGTTCTACGGCAACCTCTACCACCTCAATGCCGAGGAAGAGCCGGAACTGCGCATGTGGGGCAAGGATCCCGGCTTCAATGCCCGCTACCGGCCGCGCGGCGTGATCGACAGCGTGGCGAGCAAGGAGGACGACGCGACCGTCGATCCCCGTTTCGGCAAGGTCGGCAAGCAGAAGGTGCGCGACACCGGCCCGCTCACCACCGAGCGCATGGAAACCGTGGACGAAGAGTTCCTGGAGCGCACCAAGCGCTTCATCACCCAATCCACGCAGGCGGGCGAGCCCTTCTTCGCCTGGCTGAACACGACCCGGATGCACATCTACACGCACCTGAAGCCCGAGTCGCGTCACCTCGCCAGCGACCTCTCCAGCGAGTTCGACATCTACGGCAGCGGGCTCATCGAGCATGACGGCCACGTCGGCCAGCTGCTCGACCTGCTCGACACGCTGAAGATCGCCGACGACACGATCGTGGTCTACACCACCGACAACGGCGCGATGGTCGCCTGGTGGCCCGACGCCGGCGCAACGCCCTTCCGCGGCGAAAAGGCCACGACCTGGGAAGGCGGCGTGCGCGTGCCGATGCTGGTGCGCTGGCCGGCGAAGATCCCCGCCGGCAAGGTCTCGAACGGCATCCAGACCCATGAGGACATGTTCACCACGCTGGCCAGCGCCGCCGGCCATGACAAGGTCGCGGCCAAGCTCAAGGAGCGTGACGGCGTCTGCATCGACGGTGTCGACAACCTGACGCACTGGACGGGCGACGCCCCCTCGGCGCGCAACGTGGTCCACTACTACGACGAGAGCAAGTACACGGCGATCCGCATCGGCGCGTGGAAGAGCCACTTCCAGACCCGCGAGGGCTTCTTCGACAGCCACACGCCGAGCTCGCTGGTGTTCAACCTGCGCATGGATCCCTACGAGCGGCATGGCGGACAGAAGAGCAACGATCTCGCCATGAAGATGGGCATCGGTTTCGGCGGCCAGGTCGCGGACGCCGCCGGCGCCCACATGGCCAGCTTCCAGGCATGCCCGCCGCGGCAGAAGGGAGGTTCCCTGCGGATGGGAGGGCAATGAGCGACGCCGCGCACGCTGCCTTCGCACGCCTGCGCGGGCAGCCTGCGCAAGGCCCGTCCCCTCGCCATCCCTCCCCTCGAAAATGGAATCCCAGGCGTCCGCATGATGAATACCAAGCTTCTCCTGAAACGTAGCGCGATCTTCACCCTCGTCATCCTGATGCTGCTGCTTGCAGGCCTGGGGGCGATCCTGCAGGACCGCTCGGCGGAACCCGCCGCCGGCGAGCGGGTCGTGATCACCGGCCCGGGTGGCGACCTGGTCTATCACCGCCTCGGGCAGGGGGACGCGGTGGTGCTGTTGCCCAGCTTCGCCCGCTCGGCCGCCGACTTCAACCGCCTGGCCCAGGCACTGGCGGATGCCGGCTATCGCAGCCTGGCGGTTCAGCCGCGGGGCATCGAGGGGTCGGCGTTCGGCATCCTGGACGTGAGCCTGGCCGACTACGCCGCCGACGTCGCCGCCGTGCTCGACGCCGAGGGCGTCGCCACTGCGCGCGCGGTGATCGGCCACGCGTACGGGAACCGGGTGGCCCGGGTGTTTGCCGTCCACCACCCGGAACGAGTGCGCAAGCTCGTCCTGCTGGCCGCGGGGGGCGGAAAGCCGCCACCGCCCGAGATCAACGCGGCGATCCGCAAGGCCGTGTTCGGTTTCGATGGCGAGGCGCGGGAGGCGGCGATCGCGCTCGCCTTCTTCGCGGGCGAGACGGTGCCCGCGTCCTGGGTCACCGGCTGGTATCCGCTCGCGGCACTGCACCAGACACGCGCGACCACCGCGCAAGCCTATTCGAGCTGGAGCCACGGTGGCTCGGCTCCGATGCTGATCCTGCAGCCGGCCGACGACACCGCCGCCGCGCCCGCGGACTCGGAGAAGCTTGCGGCGCAGCTCGGCGCGCGGGCGACCCGCCATGTCATCGCCAACGCCGGCCACGCCCTGCTGCCGGAGCAGCCCGAAGCGGTGGCCTCACACATCCTGCGCTACCTGGACCCGCGCGGGAAACAATGATGCCCGTGCCGCGCGGTCCGCGGCCCCTTTGGCGGACCTGCGCTCAGGGCCGCCGGTGCGTGATCCGCGTCAGCATGCACACCGATCTGGCGGTGTCGACGGCGTCCGCCAAGGCCGGCGGCAGCCAGTGCCAAACCGGCGGGCCGGCAAACGCTGCGGCCACGGCATCGACCGATTCATACCAGGCCTCGACGATCGCGTCGTAGTCGTAGCCAGGCGGTCGCTCGCCCGCCACCTCGTTCCAGACCAAGCGCGTCGCAGCCGACCACGGCGCGGCGGGGGCGCCGGCGAGATCACGCGCCTGCAAGCGCTGTCCCGGCCGCGCGCGCAGAAACAGCACCAGACACACGCCGGTCTCGGCGCCGTCGACCAGCACCTGCTCGCGTGCGACCAGGGTGAAGTCGCGCACGTAGGTCGAGAACACCCGCGGCTCGTCGGGCCGCATGATGCGCAGCGTCTCCTCGTCGTTCCAGATGTCGTCGGCAGCCTGGCGGTCGCGCAGCGACAGCAGGTTGACGCCGTCGTAGTCGAGGCTGGCGCCGTTCGGCACACCAGGGCGGTCGAGCACGCGCGAGCACTGGCGCACCGCCTTGACCTTGTCCTGCACGTTGCGGCATTCGCGGCCAAGCGCCGAGTGCTCGCGCCAGGCCAGGGGGAATTCCTCGGGCGCCAGCGCGGGATTACGCCGTGCGAGGTAGATCATCTTCCACTGCATGGTCATGCCGAGGCTCCGGCCGACGCTGCTGCCGATATCCCGGCGGATTCGGCAAATGCGGCCGGTTGCGCGGCGGCCTCGGTGTATTCGCGCTTCATGCGCGCCACCAGCTCCGCCACCGAGGGCACGTCGTGGATGCTGCCGATGCCCTGTCCGGCCGACCACACCTCCTTCCAGGCCTTGGGCTTGCTGTCGAGACTGGCAAAAAGGTCGTCCTTGCCGCCGTCCTGGCTGCCCGCTAGCCCGTCGGGGTCGATCCCCGCCGCGCGCACGCTGTTCTTCAGGTAGTTGGCCCAGATGCCGCTGAACACCGGGGTGTAGACGATGTCTGCCGCGCCGTCGCGCACGATCATGTCCTTGTGGCCGGCGTCGGCCGCAGCCTCGCGGGTGGCGATGAAGCGCGTACCCATGTAGCCCAGGTCGGCACCCATGACCTCGGCCGCGCGCAGCGCGCGCCCGCTGGACAAGGCGCCGGCGAGCACCAGCGGGCCGTCCCAGAACGCGCGCACCTCGGCCACCAGGGCGAAGGGCGACAGCGTGCCGCCGTGGCCGCCCGCCCCGGCGCACACCAGGATCAGTCCGTCGACGCCGCTGGCCGCGGCCTTGCGCGCGTGCTCGACGTTGATGACGTCGTGGAACACCAGCCCGCCGTAGTCGTGCACGCGCTCGACCACCGCATCGGGGCGGCCCACCGAGGTGATCACGAAGGGCACGCGGTGCCTGACCACGCACTCGAGGTCGGCCTCGCGCCGCCGGTTGGATCTGTGCAGGATCAGGTTGGCACCGAAGGGCGCCGCCGGACGATCCGGATGCTCGAGGTCCCACTGCGCAAGTTCGGCCGCGATGCGCGTCAGCCACTGATCGAGCAGCTCGGGCGTGCGCGCGTTGAGCGTCGGGAAGCTGCCCGCGACACCCGCCCTGCACTGCGCCAGCACCAACTCCTGGCCGCTGGCGAGGAACATCGGCGAGCCGATCAGCGGCAGCGCGAGCCGCCCGCGAAACATCTCGGGAATGGGCATCCCCTCACCTCCATGGAAAGGCCGGGCAGCGCGAGCGCCGCCCGGCGCGGCCGGCTCAGCCGCGCGGCATGCCCAGCCCGCGCTCGGCGATGATGTTGAGCTGGATCTCGTTGGTGCCGGCGTAGATGGTGTCGGCGCGCGAGAAAAAGAACACCTGCTGCAGGCGGCGCAGCGCGTCGTCGTCCGAGCGCACATCGCCCGCCACGCCGATCACGTCCATCGCCAGCTGGCCCAGTTCGCGGTGCCAGTTCGACCACGCGTACTTGTAGATCAGCGCCTCGGGCCGGACCTTGGTCGAGCCGGTGTCTTCTTCCAGCATGCGCAGGCCGTTGTAGCGCAGGCCCTGCAGGCCCACCCAGGCGTCGGCGATGCGCTGGCGGATCGCCGGGTCGCGCGCGGCGCCGTTGGCGCGCGCCACGTCGATCACCAGCTGCAGCTCGTGGATGAAGTGCATCTGCTGGCCGAGTGTGGACACGCCGCGCTCGAAGCCGAGCAGCGCCATCGCCACCTTCCAGCCCTCGCCCGGCTTGCCGACGATGCAGTCGGCCTCGGTCACCGCGCCGTCGAAGAACACCGAGTTGAACTCGGCCTCGCCGGTCATCTGGCGGATCGGGTGGATCTCGATGCCCGGCTGGTCGAGCGGCACCAGCAGGAAGGACAGCCCCTCGCGCCCCACCGAGCCCGGCGTGCTGCGCGCGACCACGAAGATCCATTCGGATTCGTGCGCGAGCGAGGTCCACACCTTCTGCCCCTGCAGTCGCCAGCGGCCGTCCTCGTCCTGCCAGCAGCGGGTGGTGATGGCAGCGAGGTCGGAGCCGGCGCCCGGCTCGGAGTAGCCCTGCGCCCAGTACTCACGCCCTTCACGGATGCCCGGCAGGAAGCGCGCCTGCTGTGCGGGGGTGCCGAGCGCGATCAGCGTCGGCGCCATCAGCGTCTCGCCGATGTGGCCGATGCGGCCCGGACCACCGGCGCGCACGTATTCCTCGTGGAAGGCGAGCTGCAGCGCCAGCGGCAGGTCGCGCCCGCCGTGCGCCTTGGGCCAGCCCAGGCCGACCCAGCCGCCGGCGGCCAGTTCCTGTTCCCATTCCTTGCGCAGCGCCGGGAAGGCTTCCTCGTCGCCCGGGCCGCCGCGGTGCTTCAGGCAGGCGAAGCGGCCAACCAGGTGGGTCGCCATCCAGTCGGCGACCTCCTGGCGAAATTGCTGTTCGTTCATGCTCATCGGTCCTTGTCGGTCCTGTCAGGCGGCGTCGAGCAGATGGGCGGCAAGCGCCTCGCGCCAGTCGCGGGTGGGGCCGAACCACTGGCTCGCCCACTGCGCGCGCTTGAAGTGCATCTGCGGATCGTATTCCCAGGTGAAGCCGACTCCGCCGTGGAGCTGGATGGCTTCCTGCGCGCAGTAGCGATAGGCCTCGGTGGCCTGCACGCGCGCGGCGGCGACCTCGGCGGCCAGCGCGGCGTCGTCGAGTCCGTTCCCCTGCGCGCCCTGCGTAACCCGGGCCGCCACGCCGAGCACGGTGGAGCGCGCGGTTTCCATGCGCACCATCATCTCGGCCGCGCGGTGCTTGACCGCCTGGAAGCTCGCCACCGCCTTGCCGAACTGCACGCGCTCCTTGGTGTAATCGACCGCGAGCTGCAGGCACTGCGCCGCACCGCCGACCTGCTCGGCCGCCACCTGCAGCGCCGCCAGCACGCGCGTGCGCGCAAGGCCGGCCAGCACCCGCGTCGGGTCATCGACGCGCGCATCGGCCGTCAGCCGGACTTCATCGAAGCGCCAGCGCGCCTGCGGACGGGTCAGGTCCCACACCTCCAGCGGCGTGCGCGATAGGCCGGCGGCGTCCACCGCCAGCTCGAACAGCGCCACGCCCGGCGCCTCCTCGATGCGAGCCGCCACGTAGGCGTGGGTCAGCAGCCCGTCGTCGAGCACCTGCGCGGCCTCGCCGGCCAGCACCCAGCCCTCGCCGTCGCGACGCGCCTTGACGGTCAACGACGCCGACGCGGCGTCCAGGCCCGGACCGAGGATCAGCGTGGCGGTGCGCTCGCCATAGGCCAGCGCGGCCAGCGCGCGTTGCTGCGCCTCGGCCGTGCCGGCCTGCAGCAGCGCGGTCTGCGCCAGCACCACGTTGGCCAGGAAGGGCGTGCGTGCCAGGCGCCAGCCCATCTCCTCCATCAGCAGCGCGAGCTCGACCGGCCCCAGGCCGAGGCCGTCGAGCTCTTCCGGCACCTGTACCGCCGCCCAGCCGAGTTCGACGATGCGCGACCACAGCTCGGCGTCGGCATCCGCTTCCTTGCGCGCATTGGTATGGGCGGCGAGAAAGTCGGCCGCCGTCTCCTGCAGCGCACGTTGCTCGTCGGAGAGGTTCATCACAGCACCTCGAACAGGCCCGCCGCGCCCATGCCGCCGCCGATGCACATCGACACCACCACGTAGCGCACGCCCCGGCGACGACCCTCGAGCAGCGCGTGGCCGACCATACGCGCGCCCGACATGCCGAAGGGGTGGCCGATGGCGATCGCGCCGCCGTTGACGTTGAGGCGGTCGTTGGGGATGCCGAGCTTGTCGCGGCTGTACAGCACCTGGCAGGCGAAGGCCTCGTTGATCTCCCACAGGCCGATGTCGCTGACCTTGAGGTTGAAGCGCTCGAGCAGCTTGGGGATGGCGAACACCGGGCCGATACCCATCTCCTCCGGCGCGCAGCCGGCCACCGCGATGCCGCGATACACGCCCAGCGGCGCGATGCCACGGCGCTCGGCCTCGTCGCGGCTCATCAGCAGCGCAGCCGAGGCGCCATCCGACAGCTGCGAGGCGTTGCCGGCGGTGACGAATTCGCCCTGCTTCACCCACTGGCCGTCCTTGACCACCGGATTCAGCTTGGCGAGATCCGCCAGCGTGGTCGAGGCGCGGTTGCACTCGTCGCGGGTGGCGATCACGTCTTCAAAGCCGGCGGGCTTGCCTTCCTTGTCGAACACGATCTTGCGCGCCGCCAGCGGCACGATCTCGGCGTCGAACAGGCCGGCGGCCTGAGCGGCGGCAGTGCGCTGCTGGCTCTGCAGCGAGAATTCGTCTTGCGCCGCACGCGAGATGCCGTAGCGCGCCGACACGATCTCGGCCGTCTCCAGCATCGGGATGTAGGCCGCGGGCACGATCGCCTTCACCGCCTCGGACTGCGCGCGGTAGGTGTTCTTGTGCTTAGTCTGGGTCAGCGACAGCGACTCGACGCCGCCGGCCACCGCGATCTTCATCTCGCCGGCCAGGATGTTCTTGGCGGCGACACCAATCGTCATCAGACCCGAGGCGCACATGCGGTCGAGCGCCATGCCCGGCACGGTGTCCGGCAGGCCGCCGGTGTAGGCGCACAGGCGGCCGATGTTGTAGGCCTGGGTGCCCTGCTGCACGGCGGCGCCCATGATCACGTCCTCGACCGCGGCGGGCTCGATGCCGGCACGCTCGACGACGGCGCGCACCACATGGCCGCCCAGCACCGGCGCCTCGGTATCGTTGAAGGAGCCGCGGAAGGACTTGGTGAGCGCGGTACGGGCGGTGGAAACGATGACGGCTTCGGTCATGGCGATGCTCTCTCTCGGGAATTCAATCGTTGAAGGTGTAGCGGCTGATGGTGTCGACCACGCAGCCCGGGCGCTCGCTGCCCTCGATCTCGATGGTCACGCGCACGGTGGATTGCACCGCGTCCTTAACGCGCTCGACCTTGAGGATCTCGCCGCGGCCGCGGATGCGCGCGCCGGCCTTGACCGGCGCCGGAAAGCGCACGCGGTCGCAGCCGACGTTCACGCCCATCTTCAGCTTGTCGGCGCGGATCAGCTGCGGCAGGAACAGGCTGGCGAGCGCCAGCGTCAGGTAGCCGTGCGCGATGCAGGCGCCGAACGGGCCGTCCTTGGCGCGCACAGGGTCGACGTGGATCCACTGGTGGTCGTCGGTGGCATCCGCAAACTGGTTGATGCGGTCCTGGTCGAGCGCGACCCAGTCGGTCGTGCCCAGGTCCTGGCCCTCGGCCGCGACCAGCTGCTCGGCGCTGGAGAAAACCATGGTCATCGCCGCGCCCTCAAGCGTGCTGCGAGCTGACGGAGAGCACTTCGCCCGTCATGTACGAGGCGTAGTCGCTGGCGAGGAAGACCATCACGTTGGCCACTTCCCACACCTCGGCGGCACGGCCGAAGGCCTCGCGGCTGGCGAGTTGGGCGAGCAGCTCCTCGCTCGAGGCCTTCTTCAGGAACTCGTGCAGCGCGATCGACGGCGACACCGCGTTGATGCGCACGCCGTGCTCGGCCGCCTCGACCGCCGAGCAGCGCGTCAGCGCCATCACGCCGGCCTTGGCGGCGGCGTAGTGGGCCTGGCCCTTCTGCGCGCGCCAGCCCAGCACCGAGGCGTTGTTCACAATCGCGCCGCGACCGCGCTTTTCCATGTGCGGGAGCATCGCGCGCGTCATGCGGAAGGTGCCGGTGAGCGTGATGTCGAGCACCCGGCTCCACTCGTCATCCGTCATCTCGGTGACGCGCTTCTCGCCACCCAGGCCGGCGTTGTTGATCAGCACGTCGACGCCGCCGAGCTTGTCCTCGGCCGCGGCGACCAGGGCCTGCACCCCTTCTTCATTGGTGACGTTGCACAGCTGGCCCCAGACGTGCTGCAGCCCGGTGTCGGCCTTGAGCTTGGCGACCGCCTCTTCCAGGCGGCGCGGATGGATGTCGGAGATCATCAGCGCGCGGCAGCCTTCTTCGGCGCACTTGCGCGCGGCGGCAAAGCCGATGCCGGCTCCGGCGGCGGCGGTGATCAGGACGGACTTGCCAGCGAGCAGCTGGTGACCGGGGACATAGGAAGGCGCTTCTCTCACGGCGTGAACCTCGAAGGGTGGATACGCCGTCATTTATAGGGGGGTCGGGCTAGCCCGGCATCGTCAAAACGGACGGGGCCACAGCAGTGGCGGATTCCCGATCGGTAAATCTCTCCCTCCTGATGCGGCTCTCTGAGCCTATGTTTCCCGATCGGGAAATATCGCTGGCGCAAAGCAGAAGCCCAGTCCATAATTTCCCGAACGGGAAATCCGAGGAAAGCCATGACATCCATCCGCTCCCCCCAGCAACTCGGCGACGCCCTGCGTGCCGCCCGCAAGCAACTCGGCCTGACCCAGCCTCAGCTGGCGCTGGCCGCGGGCGTGGGCGTGCGCTTCATCGTCGACCTCGAAGCGGGCAAGCCGACCGTAAGGCTGGAGAACGTCCTGCGGGTGATCGATGCGCTGGGGGGAGAGCTCCAATTGGACGGTTTGCCCGCATTAGAAGCCGATCACGCCACCGAGGGCAGCGGCCATGACGCATGAGCTGGAGGTCTGGCTGTTCTCCGACCACGTCGGCACGCTCGCGCTGGTCGATGGGCGCCTCGGCTTTTGCTACGCCCCCGGCTGGCTGTCGCGGTCAACCGCTGTCGCCCTGTCGCACTCGCTGCCCCTGCGGGCCGAGCCGTTCGACGATCGTGCGACGCGCCCCTTCTTTGCCGGCCTGCTGCCGGAAGGACAGATGCGTCGCCTGATCGCGCGGCAGTTCCAGGTCTCGGGCCAGAACGACTTCGCCCTGCTCGACCACATCGGCGGCGAATGTGCCGGCGCCGTGACCTTCCTGGCACCCGGGCAGAGTCTCCCGGCGCCCGCGCAGGCCGACGACGTTCAATGGCTGAGTGAGGAGGAAGTCGTCGCCGTACTGGACGAGCTGCCTCGTCGCCCGATGCTGGCGGGCAAGGACGGCTTGCGGCTCTCGCTGGCGGGCGCCCAGGACAAGCTGCCGGTGGTCTTCGACGGCACTCGCCTCGGCCTCCCCCTCAACGGTAGCCCGAGCTCGCACATCCTCAAACCGGCCATCCCCGCCGTCGAGGACAGCGTGGTCAACGAAGGATTCTGCATGGCGCTGGCAGAGGCCCTGCAGCTCGAGCCGGCGAAGGCGAGCGTCCATGCCGTATTGCATCGCCCCTTCCTGCTGGTCGAACGCTACGACCGTGTGCTGGATCCACAGGGGCGCCGGCGACGCCTCCACCAGGAAGACTTCTGCCAGGCACTCGGCGTGGTGCCCGAGATGAAGTACCAGAACGAGGGCGGGCCGGATCTGGCGCAATGCTTCGATCTGGTACGCCGTGCGACGCGCCCGAGCGCGCCACAGGTGCTGCGCCTGTTCGATTACGTCATCTTCAACGCGCTCATCGGCAATCACGACGCGCACGCCAAGAACTTCTCCCTGCTCTACTCCGGCAGGGCACCGGTCCTGGCCCCGCTCTACGACGCGCTCTCCACCGCCGTCTATCCGACCTTGACGCCCAAGATGGCGATGAAGATCGGCAGCAAGTACAAGTTCAGCGAAGTCGAGGCCCGGCACTGGGACCAGTTCGCCGAGGGCGCCGGTCTTGCCAAGGCACAGGCGCGGCGGCGCATCCTGGAACTGACGAACTCGCTGCCCCGCGCCGCGCGTGCGCTCCAGTCCGACCGCGCGAATGGTTTTGCCGGGAACGGCGTCGTTGAAAGAATCGTCGCCTTGATCGAACAACGCTGCGCGCTGACGCTCCGCAAGCTGAGCGCACCCGCCTCGCGCGAGGGCGACAGCCCCGCGTCCCCGCAGTAAGCGGACGAACGAAGGCGGGTTACACCCGCCATCCCTGCAACGCCCCCGTCACCTTTGCCTCTGCGCGCTTGTTGCTGTCATCATCCCCGCCAAGCTCAACGCCAGATCATTCCGGGCTCATGACCAAGAAGACGCTGTCCGAACGCGACATCTGCACCCAGTACATCACCCCGGCGATCGCTGCGGCGCAGTGGAACACCGAGCTGCAGGTGCGCGAGGAAGTCCGGCTCACCGACGGCCGCGTCGTTGTGCGCGGGCAGACCGGGAGGCGCGACAAGAACAGCATCCGGCGCGCGGACTACGTCCTCTACTACAAGCCGGGTCTGCCGCTCGCCGTCGTTGAAGCCAAGGACAACAACCACTCGATGCGCGACGGCATCCAGCAGGCGCTGGACTACGCGACGATGCTCGACGTGCCCTTCGCCTTCTCCAGCAACGGTGACGGCTTCGTCTTCCACGACAGGACGCGCACCGATGGCGCCCTCGAAACCGAGATCGCGCTGAGCGACTTCCCGTCTCCCGAGGTGCTGTGGCAGCGCTATCTGGCCTGGAAAGGCATCGGCGCCGATATCGCCCCGGTCTACGCGCAGGACTACCACAACACCGGCAAGCAGCCGCGCTACTACCAGACGACAGCGGTCAACCGCGCCATCGAGGCCATCGCCAAGGGGCAGGACCGCGTCCTGCTCGTCATGGCGACCGGCACCGGCAAGACGTACACCGCCTTCCAGATCATCTGGCGGTTCTGGAAGTCGCACCCCAACAGCCGCATCCTCTTCCTCGCCGACCGCAACATCCTCGTCGACCAGACCAAGAGCAACGACTTCAAGCCCTTCGGCGGCGCGATGACCAAGATCGAGAACCGCTCGATCGACAAGTCCTACGAGATCTACCTCTCGCTCTATCAGGCCGTCACCGGCAGCGAGGAAGAGAAGAACATCTACCGCCAGTTCAGCCCGGATTTCTTCGACCTCGTCGTCATCGACGAATGCCACCGCGGCAGCGCGGCCGAGGACTCCGCCTGGCGCGCGGTGCTCGACTACTTCAGCGGCGCCGTGCATCTCGGGCTCACCGCCACGCCCAAGGAAACCGAAGAGGTCTCCAACATCAGCTACTTCGGCGAGCCGGTCTACACCTACTCGCTCAAGCAGGGCATCGAGGACGGCTTTCTCGCCCCCTACAAGGTCATCCGCGTCGATCTCGACAAGGACCTCGGCTGGCGACCGCAGGCCGGCAAGCTCGATTCCAGGGGCCAGCTCGTCGAGGACCGCATCTACAACCAGGGCGACATGAACCGCACGCTGGTGCTCACCCAGCGCGACGAGGCCGTCGCCCGGCGCATCAGCGAATTCCTCCGCGGCACGGACCGCATGGCCAAGACCGTCGTGTTCTGCGAGGACATCGACCACGCCGCGCGCATGCGCCAGGCGCTGATCAACGCCAACGCCGACCTCGCCAGCCGCAACCCCAAGTACGTGATGCAGATCACCGGCGACAACCTCGAGGGCAAGCTCGAGCTCGACAACTTCATCGACCCCGAAAAGCCGTACCCGGTCATCGCCACCACCAGCCGGCTCATGACCACCGGCGTCGACGCCAAGACCTGCAAGCTCGTCGTGCTCGATCGCACCATCAACTCGATGACCGAGTTCAAGCAGATCATCGGCCGCGGCACCCGCATCGACGAGGAGTACGGCAAGCTCTGGTTCTCCATCCTCGACTTCAAGCGCGCGACCGAACTGTTTGCCGACCCGGCCTTCGATGGCGAGCCGGCGGTCATCTACAACCCGAGTGGCGATGAGCCCGTTGTGCCGCCGGAGGACCCGCCGCCACCGGACCAGGAGACTCGGGGCCAGCCCGGCGAGCTTCCCGAAGCTCCCACGACTGGCGGCGAACGCATCAAGTACGTCATCAAGGACGTGCCGGTCTATGTGGTGAACGAGCGCGTGCAGTACTACGGCACCGACGGCCGCCTCATCACCGAATCGCTGCGCGACTACACCCGCATCCAGATCGGCAAGCGCTTCGCCTCGCTCGACGATTTCCTCAAGACCTGGAACGACGCCGACCGCAAGGCTGCCGTCATCGCCGAACTGGAAAACCAGGGCATCCTCTTCGAGGAGCTTGCCAAGGAGACCGGCAAGGCGCTCGACCCCTTCGACCTCGTCTGCCACATCGCCTTCGGCCGCAAGCCACTCACCCGCCGCGAGCGCGCCGACAACGTCCGCAAGCGCGATTACTTCACCCGCTACGAAGGCACCGCGCGCAAGGTGCTGGAGCTGCTGCTCGACAAGTACGCCGACGCCGGCATCACCGAGGTGGAAAGCATGGAAGTGCTGCAGCTCCAGCCCTTCGATGCGCTCGGCTCCGTCTCCCAGATCATCAAGGCCTTCGGCGGCAAGCCCGCTTACCTCGGCGCCATCCGCGAGCTAGAGCGCGGGCTGTACCAGCAGCCGGCAAACTAACCGGCAGAACAACCGGCAAGAAATCGGGAGTTCAGACGTCAGATCGTGCCGGCATCCCAGTACGGACAAGGCTTCCGGAAGTGACGTAGCCGGCAAGAAAACCGGCAAAATCGCCGGCAAAGGACGCGGACGACCCGCCGCAGCACCTCAAGCAACCAAAGGCACCATGGCAATCAGCACCACCCTCATCAAATCCATCCAGGACATCATGCGGCAAGACGCCGGCGTCGACGGCGACGCCCAACGCCTGTCGCAGCTCAGCTGGCTGCTCTTCCTCAAGATCTTCGACGACCAGGAGACCGAGCTCGAGCTGATGCACGACCGCTACCGCTCGCCCATCCCCGAGCCGCTGCGCTGGCGCAACTGGGCGGCGGACGCCGAAGGCATCACCGGCGACGATCTGCAGGATTTCATCAACACCGAACTCTTCCCCGGCATGAAAGGCCTCGCCGCCGACCCCGCGCGCAACCCGCGCGGCTACGTCGTGCAGTCGGTGTTCGAGGACGCCTACAACTACATGAAGTCCGGCCAGCTGCTGCGCCAGGTCATCAACAAGATCAACGAGATCGACTTCAACGACCAGGCCGAGCGCCACCTCTTCAACGACCTCTACGAAAAGATCCTCAAGGACCTGCAGAGCGCTGGCAACGCGGGCGAGTTCTACACCCCGCGCGCGGTCACCCAGTTCATGGTCGACCAGGTCAATCCCCGACTCGGCGAGCGCATGCTCGACCCCGCCTGCGGCACCGGCGGCTTCCTCGCCTGCACGCTCGAGCACCTGCGCGACCAGATCCGCACGGTCGAGGATCGCCACACCTGGCAACGCGCGGTGTCGGGCGTCGAGAAGAAGCAGCTCCCGCACCTGCTGTGCGTCACCAACATGCTACTGCACGGCATCGAAGTGCCCAGCCAGATCCGCCACGACAACACCCTGTCGCGCCCGCTGCGCGACTACCGCCCGGCCGACCGCGTCGACGTCATCCTCACCAACCCGCCCTTCGGTGGCACCGAGGAACCCGGCATCGAGGCCAACTTCCCCGCCGACATCCGCACCAAGGAAACCGCCGACCTCTTCCTGGTGCTGATCATGCACCTGCTCAAGGACGGCGGCCGCGCGGCGGTGGTGCTGCCCGACGGTACCTTGTTCGGCGAAGGCGTGAAGACCCGCATCAAGGAGCGCCTGCTCACCGAGTGCAACCTGCACACCATCGTGCGCCTGCCCAACGGCGTGTTCGCGCCCTACACCGGCATCAAGACCAACCTGCTGTTCTTCACCAAGGGCCGGCCCACCGAGCACGTCTGGTACTACGAGCACCCCTACCCCGCCGGCTACAAGAGCTACTCCAAGACCAAGCCCATCCGCATCGAGGAATTCGCTGCCGAGAAAGCCTGGTGGGGCACGGAAGAAGATGGCTTCGCCGCCCGCGTCGAGACCGAGTTCGCCTGGAAGGTCAGCATCGACGAGCTGCGCGCGCGCAACTTCAACCTCGACATCAAGAACCCGCACCACCCCGAGGAAGACAGCCACGACCCGCAGGAACTGCTTGCGCAGTACACCGCGCTGCAGGCCCAGATCCAGACCACGCGCGACGAACTCAAGGCCATCCTCGCCGCCGCGCTCGAGGGGCAGGCATGAGCGCAGCGCTGCTGGAGAACTTCGACCTGCTCGCCACCAGCGCGGGCGGTGTCGCCAGGCTGCGCGAACTGATCCTGAGCCTCGCCGTGCGTGGCAGCCTGATGCCGCAGGACCCAAACGACGAGCCGGCGGGCGAGCTGCTGAAGCGGATTCGTGCGGAGAAAGATCGGCTGATCAAGGAAGGGAGGATCAAGCGGAACAAGCCGCTACCCGACATTTTTGAGGATGAAAAACCCTACCAACTCCCCGTGGGTTGGGAGTGGGTGCGCCTTGCCGACCTCGTTACCGTGCTGAATGGACGAGCCTACAAACAGCACGAACTACTCGAAGCTGGCACCCCCGTTCTCCGCGTGGGGAATTTGTTTACGTCATCCCATTGGTACTACTCCGACCTGACACTTGAAGACGACAAATATTGCGAGGAGGGTGATCTGCTGTTCGCCTGGTCTGCCTCGTTCGGCCCCTTCATCTGGTCTGGTCCGAAAGCGATTTACCACTACCACATCTGGAAGCTGAACCTTCACAGTCCGGCAGACCTGAACAAGCAGTATCTCTACACGTTCTTGCATGAGAGAACGCAAGAGCTGAAAGCTGGCGGGCATGGCGTCTCCATGTTGCACATGACGAAGGACAGCATGGAGAAGACGCTCGCGCCTCTCCCCCCACTTGCCGAACAATCCCGCATCGTCGCCAAGGTCGAGGAACTCATGGCCCTGTGCGACCGGCTCGAAGCCGAGCAAGGCCACGCCGCGCGGGTGCAGGGGCACTGGGTCGAGGCCGCGCTCGACCAACTCGCCGAATCCGCCGACGCCGACGAATTCCGCCGCCACTGGCAGCACCTCGCCGCGCATTTCGACACCCTTTTCACCACGCCCGAATCCATCGACCGCCTCGACGCCACCCTGCTCCAGCTCGCCGTGCGCGGCAAACTCGTCCCGCAAGACCCGAACGACGAGCCCGCCAGCGAGCTGCTCAAGAAGATCCGCGCCGAGAAGGACCGACTGATCAAGGAAGGGAGGATCAAGCGCGACAAGCAATTGCTGCCGGTCAGCGACGACGAAAAGCCCTATGAGCTGCCGGAGGGATGGGTGTGGGTCACGATTCCGGAGCTATGCCAGATCGGCGGGGGTTCAACACCCAGCAAGAACATAGGTCGCTACTGGGACGGTTCGATTCCGTGGGTGAGTCCAAAGGACATGAAGGTTGCCCTGATCGCCGATGCGATTGACCACGTGTCGCCTGCTGCGCTAGAGGAAACGCGCCTTCCGCTGGTTCCACCAAACAGCATATTGGTCGTTGTACGCGGGATGATTCTTGCGCACTCGTTTCCTGTTGGCGTTACGCAGACGGAGGTAACCATCAATCAGGACATGAAATCGCTCACGCCCTATGCGGAATCGCTAAGCAGCTATCTCGCTTTGGCAATGCGGGGTTTCAAGTCCGACATCCTGGCATTGGTCGATCGATCAACGCATGGGACGTGCAAACTGGAGTCAGAGAAGCTCTTCTCATATCGCTTTGCGCTTCCCCCGCTCGCCGAACAATCCCGCATCGTCGCCCAGGTCGAAAAGCTGCAGGCAATGACCGCCAGCCTCAAGGCCCGCCTCACCGCAGCCCAGACCAAGCAGGCGCATCTGGCTGAGGCCCTGATCGCCGAAGTGACGACCCCGATCGGCGCTGCGCTGCGCGAGGGCGAGAACAGCGGACCGCAGCAGCCCTTTGACCTGGCAGCCTTCAAAGCACGCATGAAGGCGGAGCACGACTGAGTTTGAACGCTCTCCAGCAGCGGTTCGAGATATCGAAGACTGACCACCGTTCGCGTCCAGATCAGGCGATGAGGCCTTCAGGCTCAAGCACGCGCGGCAGCGTACTCGCGTACCGTCGGCAAGGTACGCGGCAGTGTCTTCGTCGTCGGTCGAGTGACTTCCCAACCGAGGCAGGCCAGCCAGATGGAACGCGGAATGGCTTTGTGCGCGGTGCGGTAGTAGCTCACCATGCGGCGGCTGATGCCGAGCGCCTCGGCCGCCGTGGTCAGCGACAGATCGTTACGGTGCATCCAGTCGCCGAACATTTCATGACTGACTTCACCGGCCTGCTCCTTGGCCCACGCATAGACGTTGTCCTCGCCAAACTCGGTATCGAACCACTCGATGCCGCCGCCCCACTCGGCGATATGCGCACGCGCAAACACCTCGGGTTCGAGGATGGGTGCGAGCGCTGGGACCTCGCGCAGGATTTCGCCCACATCGACCTCCAGCACTTCACCCGTGCTCCAGGTGGTGCGCAGGCGGTAGGGTGCCAGCGCCACAACGGCTGTCAGCTTCGGGAAAAAGTAATCGCTCACGGGTTGTTCCTCCGCCATTCGTCGAACAGGAAATCCCGGTTCGTTTCGATCCAGGCCAGCGCTTCACGTATTTCGCGTTCGGACACCCGGCCCTTGATTACGCCGTCGTCGATATCAACGGTGCACTCCCTGCCGTCACGCAGCTTCACGTGCACATGGGGCGGGGGATGGTCGCTCAGGTACATCAGAACACGTACGTCGTTGAAGCGTTGCAGGATCGGCATGCATCGGAGTGTAGTGCACTGATTGCTCCACTTCAACGCCGCTGCTTCGGTTTGTCATCCGCGGAGAGGCCCAGCCAGGCCCACATCATCCGCTTCGATGAGCAGACTGCCGAATAGGCGATCCGCCCGCGCAGAGCCAGGAAGGTCTCCGCAAAGAATCAGGCAACAGGGCATCAACCATTGCAAGGATTGCGGACGGTCAGGCCATCGAGCACCAGACCGTCCTGCAAGTCCTCGGTGTAAAGCACTTCGGCACCGGCGCTCTGAGCCGCCGCGCAGATCAGCGCGTCGTAAAGCGATAGCCGATACCGCTCCGCGAGATACAGCGCGCGTTCATGGACGGGAAGCGTGAGCGGGAGCACCTCGCAGCAGGCTTTCACTGCGTCGAGCAGTTCGCGGACCTCGGGCCAGGGCAGGTTGAGCTTGCGCAGGCAGACCGACGCGGCCTCGGTCAGTACCTGCACGCTGACCAGGCCACCCTGTGCCAGCAGCGCTTCGGCCATGTTCGCCTTGCGCTCGTCGGCGGACAGCAGGTAGAGCACAACGTTGGTGTCGAGAAATACCCGGCGGGTTGGTTCAGCGCTCGCGGTCGGCATCGTTGGCCTCGAGGCGGTCGAAGCGGAAGTCCGCAGGAAGCCTGCCACGAAGGCGGCGCAGGCGGGCCACCAGTTCCTGTGGCGGCGTCTTGCGCGCGACCTCGAGAGAGCGCTCGCCAGCGACATGCAGCTCGATCTCTTCCCCTTCCTTCAGATCCAGGGCCTGAACCACCGCCGCAGGCAGGCGGACGGCGAGCGAATTGCCCCATTTGGCGACATGCATGGTTGCACCTCAATAAGATATACGCGACAAAACGAGTATATCCAACCTGCTCTGCCGCCAGCTCGGAATAGTCGAGTCCGCCACTTGGGTACACCGTGGTGACAAGCAACCCAACATCAATATAGACAAGCTCTGCACCGATAGTATGATTAAAGTCGCTTTCTCCAGGAGATCATCATGTCCGTCGTACGCAAGACCATCACCTTGACCGACCAGCAGGATCGCTGGATCAAAGCGCAGATCGAGGCGGGGCATTACACCAACGACAGCGAGTACATCCGCGACCTGATTCGTCGCGAGCAGGCGGGCACGGCGCAAACCGAAGCGATCCGTGCTGCTCTGATCGAGGGCGAGAACAGCGGACCCGCACAGCCCTTTGATCTTGAGGCCTTCAAAGCACGCATGAACGCCGAGCATCGCTGAGTTCCAACTCTCGCCAGCCGCGGTTCGAGATCTGGAAGACATCTGGCGCTACACAGCGCGGCGATGGAGCGCTGCGCAGGCAGAGCGATACCTCGATCTCCTCAACGCAGCCTTCGAACAGTTTGCCCGGGAGCCCCTCTCCGCGCCGGCTTGCGAACATATCCGCAAGGGCTACCGGCGCTGGCGGGTAGAACACCACTGGGTCTATTTCTGCATCGATCAGGGGGTGACCGTTGTGATGCGCGTACTGCATGAGCGCATGGACACCGGCCGCCACCTCTGACTGCGATCAATCAAGCCAGCGCCGGCGGCCGGCGGTCTGCCCACGGCGCGGCCTTCTCGAGCTGCGCGGCCAGTGCGATCAGGCGCGCCTCGCCACCATAGGGCGCGGCGAACTGCACGCCGATCGGCAGGCCTTCCGCGCTCCAGTGCAGCGGCACCGACATCGCCGGCAGGCCGGTCATGTTGAACATCGAGGTGAAGGCCGAGGCCAGCACCGCCCGGCGCGCGAAGTTCTCGAAGGGCTGGTCGAGCGAGAGCTCGCCGAGCTTGGGCGGCAGCGCGGCCGTGGTCGGCGACAGGATCAGGTCGTAGCGCGAGAACAGCTCATCGAACACGCGGCCACCCCGATCGAACACCGTGCGCGCGGCAAAGACCTGCTGCGCGGTGTAGGTCTTCGCCTTCTGCATGCTTTGCCAGTCGATCGGCTCGAACTCGTCCTCGCGCGCCTCGCGGCCGATGGCCTTCTCGCGCGCCTGTACGGTGTAGAGCATGCCGCTGGCGGTGACGACGCCCATGCTGCCCGCCATCTCGAGGAAGGGCAGTGCCGACAGGTCGATCGGCTCGACGTGGTGGCCGAGGCTGGTGCACAGCGTGGCCGCCTTGTTGGACGCCTCGATGCACTCCGCGTGCACGCCGGCGCCGAACAGGTTGGCCTGGAACAGGCCGATCCTGAGTCCGCGCGGTGCCTGCTCGAGCGCCGCGAGCAGGTCTGCGGTGGGCGGCAGGGTGCGCGCGCCGGGCTCGGCGCCCTGGCTGAGCTGCATCAGCAGCGCGGTATCGCGCACGCTGCGGCTGATCACGTTGTGCGCGGACAGGCCGAGCCAGCCTTCGAGTGACTTCGGGCCCATCGGGATGAGGCCGCGGCTGGGCTTGAGGCCGAACAGGCCGCAGTGCGAGGCCGGGATGCGGATCGAGCCGCCGCCGTCGCTCGCATGCGCCGCCGGCAGCACGCCCGCGGCCACCGCCGCCGAGGCGCCGCCCGAGGAACCGCCGGAGCTGCGCTCCAGATCCCAGGGGTTGCGGGTGGCGCCGAACAGGCGCGATTCGGTGGAGGCGGTCTGGCCGAACTCGGGCGAGGCGAGCTTGGCGAAGATGTTGAGGCCCGCCGCCTGGTAGCGCTGCACCAGGGTGGAATCGTGGTCGGCGACGGCGTCCTGGAAGAAGGCGCAGCCGTTGGTGGTGACCGTGCCCTTGAGGGCGATGCCGAGGTCCTTGAGCGCGAACGGCACGCCGGACAAGGCCGGGCGCGCCGCGCGCTCAGCCTGCCCGGCCGCGTCGAGCGCGCGAGCAGCCTCGCGAGCGAGATCGAAGTGCGGCACGGTGACCGCGTTGATCGCCGCGTAGGCCTCGGCGCGGGCGATCGCCGCCTCGAGCACCTCGCTCGGCTTGACGTCGCCGCGGCGGATGCGCAGCGCGATCTCGGTCGCGTCCCACTGCTCGTACTCGGGCAGTGGCAGAGCCGCAGGCGTGGCCGCCGCAGCCGTACCCGCAGCACCAGCCGCTTTGGCCCCACTCAGACCCACAGCCGCCGCGCCACCGAGCGCTGCACCCGCCTTCAGGAAATCACGACGCCCCTGCTCCACCGCCTGCTCGCTCATGTCAGGTTCCCCATACCTTCTGCGCAGGCACGGCCTGCTTCATCAGTTCATCGACCATGGCCCCGGCTTCCTGCACCGTCAGCCGCGCGCCCTTGTCCTTCTGCGGACCGGTGCGCCAGCCGTCGCACACCGAGATGCGACCGCCCTGGCTCTCGAACACCTGGCCGGTGACGTGCGAGGACTGTCCGCTGCCCAGCCACACCACCAGCGGGGCCACGTTCTCCGCCGCCCAGGCGTCGAAGCCGCTCTCGGGCGCCTTGACCACGTCGGGCATCGCGCTCTCGGTCATCGAGGTGCGCGCGGCCGGGGCGAGCGCGTTGGCGGTGACGCCGTAGCGCGCCAGCTCGGCAGCCTGCACCAGGGTGAGCGCGGCGATGCCGCCCTTGGCCGCTGCATAGTTGGACTGCCCGACCGAGCCCTGCAGGCCGGCGCCGGAGCTGGTGTTGATGATGCGCGCGGCGATCCTGTTGCCGGCCTTGGCCTGGTCGCGCCAGCGCTTCCCGAGGATGTTGGCGAGGCAGAAGTGGCCCTTCAGGTGCACCCGCATGACCTGGTCCCAGTCGTCCTCGGACAGGCTGATGAACATGCGGTCGCGCAGGATGCCGGCGTTGTTGACGACGACGTGCACCTCGCCGAAGGCCGCCACGGCGGCGTCGACGATCTGCTGCGCGGTGTCGATGCGGGTGATGTCGTCGGCGTTGGCGATCGCCTTGCCGCCTGCCGCGGTGATCTCGGCCACGACGGCGTCGGCGGCTTCCTTGCGGATGTCGTTGACCACCACGTTGGCGCCCTCGGCCGCGAAGGCCAGCGCATAGGCGCGGCCCAGGCCGCCGCCGGCGCCGGTGATGATGACGGTGCGTCCTTCACAAATACCCATGTCGATCCCTTCTCTTACAAGCGTTCAATGATGGTCACGTTGGCCTGGCCGCCACCTTCGCACATGGTCTGCAGGCCATAACGGCCGCCACTGCGCTCGAGCTCGTGCAGCAGCGCGGTCATCAGGCGGGCGCCGGTGGCGCCGAGCGGGTGGCCCAGGGCGATGGCGCCGCCGTTGGGGTTCATGCGCGCGGGGTCGTAGTCGAGTTCCTTCTGCCAGGCCATGACCACCGAGGCGAAGGCCTCGTTGATCTCGACCACGTCGATGTCGCTCATGCGCATGCCGGCCTTCTTGAGCGCGGCGCGGGTGGCGGGGATCGGCGCGGTGAGGTGCCAGATCGGGTCGTCGCCCATCACCGACAGGTGGTGGATGCGCGCGCGCGGGGTCAGGTTGTAGCGCTTGAGCGCGGCCTCGGACACCACCAGCAGCGCAGCGGAGGCGTCGCAGGTCTGGCTCGACACCGCGGCGGTGATCGACGGGTACTCGGGGCCGACCGGTTCCAACTCGGCCATCTTCTCGAGCGTGGACACGCGCGGCGTCTCGTCCCTCGTCACGCCCTCCAGGCCGACGATTTCGCGCTCGAAACGACCCTCGGCGATCGCTGCCAGCGCGCGGCGGTGGCTCTCGAGCGCATAGACCTCCATGTCGCGGCGGCTGCACTGCCAGTGGTCGGCGATGCGCTGCGCGGAATAGAACTGGTTCACCGGCTGGTCGCCGAAGCGCGCCTTCCAGCCCTTGCTGCCCGAGAACGGGTCGGGAAAGCCGAGCGGCTGCCCGGCGAGCATGGCCGACGAGATCGGGATCTGCGTCATGGTCTGCACGCCGCCGACCGCCACCACGTCCTGGGTGCCGCTCATCACCGCCTGGGCGGCGAAGTGCACCGCCTGCTGCGAGGAGCCGCACTGACGGTCCACCGTGGTGCCGGGCACGTTCAGCGGCAGGCCGGCGGCCAGCCACGCGGTGCGCGCGATGTCGCCCGCCTGCGAGCCGATGGTGTCGACGCAGCCGAAGATCACGTCGTCGTACTCGTCGGCGGGAATGGCGTTGCGCTCGACCAGCGCCTTGAGGACATGCGCACCGAGGTCGATCGCATGCACGTGGGACAGACCGCCCTTGCGCTTGCCGGTGGGGCTGCGCAGGGCATCGACAATGTAGGCTTGATTGGAAGCTTCCCGCATCTTCATTCCTCGAAAGTGTGGCCGGGACCGAGGACGGCGCCCTCGACCAGGATCGCATCGGCGACCCGCGCCTTGTGGAAGCCGCGGTCGCCCCAGGACGCATCGAGCGCCCAGGCGCGCTTCATGAACATCTGCAGATCGACTTCCCAGGTGTAGCCCATCGCGCCGTGCACCTGGATGCCATGGCGCGCGGCCAGCCAGGCGGCTTCGCCGCAGGCGAGCTTGGCGTGCGAGACACGCGCATCGGCACCGGCCTCGCCGTGCGCGAGCGCGTAGGCGGCGCGGTACAGCACCGGCTTGGCGAATTCGATCTTCGTCGCGACGTCGGCGAGGTGGTGCTTGACCGCCTGGAAGCTGCCGATCGGCTTGCCGAACTGCTTGCGCTGGGCGACGTAGTCGACCGACAGGTCCAGCATGCGCTGCGCCAGGCCGAGCAGCTGGCCGGCGGCCGACAGCACGCCGCGGTTGAGCGTCTGCGCCCACAGCGCGCGCCCGCTCTCGCCGTCGGCGATCAGGGTGGCGGCGGCCGGCGTCCAGCGCACGCGCGCCAGGCGGCGCGACAGGTCGATGCTGGGGTTGGCCTCGACCTCGACCTGCTCGCGCGGCACGGCATGCACCGCGTCGCCGTCGGCGAGCAGCAGCAGGTTGGCCGGGTTGGCGTCGGCCACCAGCGGGTTGACCGGATGGCCGACCGCGATGCGGATGCTGCCCTCGGCAATGCGGGCGAGCCATTCCTCGCGCGACGCGGTGCCGGCAGGCAGCGCGGTGACGAGGCCGGCGGCGACGTAGGCGGCATCGGCGAGCGAATCCGGCAGGGCGTAGTAGCCGAGCTCCTGCGTCATCAGCGCCCAGGCGACGTCGTCCATGCCCAGGCCGCCGCAGTCCTCGGGCACCGACAGCGCGGTCAGGCCCTGCTCGGCGATGTTCTTGCGCAGCTCGGGCGAGCGCCCGGTGTCGGTGTCCCAGATCTCGCGCAGCCGCTCGGGGGCGGCCTCGGTCATCAGGAAGCGGCTCACCGCCTCGCGGAAGGTGAGCTGGTCGTCGGTGAAGGTGAAGTCCATGGCGGCCCCTTCCTTATTTCGGCAGGCCGAGCATGCGCTCGGCGATGATGTTGCGCTGGATCTCGTTGGTGCCGGCGTAGATCGGCCCGGCCTGGGCGAACAGGAAGCCGTCCAGCCAGCGCGCTGCGTCGACTGCGGCCGGCGCGTCGCCGGTGAGCTCGCCGAGCGGGCCGAGGATGCGCATCGCGGTCTCGTGCATCTTCAGGTCGAGCTCGGACCAGTAGATCTTGTTGGTGCTGGCCTCGGCGCCGATGCGGGCGCCCTTCGCCAGGCGGCCGACGGTGTGGTAGGCCGACAGCGCGTAGGCCTCGGTGCCGGTCCAGGCCTCGATGACCGCGTCGCGGATGCTCGGGTCGCGGTCGGCGACCTCGCGGTTCGCCTTGTAGAGCTCGACCAGCCTGCGCGCGGTGTACTGGAAGCGCGCCGGCGAGCGCAGCAGCAGGCCGCGCTCGAAGCCGGCCGTGGCCATCGCCACGTGCCAGCCCTGGCCCTCGTCACCGATGCGGTTGTCGACCGGCACCTTGACGTCGTCGAAGAAGATCTCGGCGAAGGCTTGCTTGCCGTTGAGCGCCTGGATCGGGCGGATGGTCACGCCCGGCGCGTCCAGCGGCACCGCGAGGTAGGACAGGCCGTGGTGGCGGCTCGAGCCCGGGTCGCTGCGGAACAGGCCGAACAGCCAGTCGGCGAAGCTCGCCCGCGTCGACCAGGTCTTCTGGCCATTGACCACGTAGTGCGTGCCGTCGGCCGACAGGATGGCCTTGCTGGTGATCGCCGCCATGTCGGAACCGGCGTTGGGCTCGGACCAGCCCTGCGCCCACATGTCCTCGCTCGAGGACATGCGCGGCAGGAAGCGCGCCTTCTGTTCCTCGGTGCCGAATTCGATCAGCGTCGGGCCGAGCAGCAGCTGGCCGTTCTGGTTCACCCGCATCGGGGCACCGGCGCCGTAGTACTCCTCCTCGAAGATCAGCCATTCGATGAGGTCGCAGCCACGTCCGCCGAGGGCTTCGGGCCAGATCACCATCGACAGGCGCGCATCGAACAGCTTGCGCTCCCATTCGCGGTGCTGCTCGAAGCCCTCGCGGGTGTCGTAGCTGGCCAGGGGCTCGCGCGGCAGGTTGGCCGCGAGCCAGGCGCGCACTTCCTCGCGGAAGGCTTTCTGGCGGGGGGTGTAGGCGAGATCCATGGTGTCCTCAGAACTTGGCTTCGCGTTTCTCGATAAAGGCGCGGCGGGTTTCCGCCGAGTCGGGGCTGGTGTAGGCCTGCAGCGTGAAGCCCTGCTCCCAGCGGTACTTGTCTTCCAGGTTGCCGTCCTCGATGCCGTTCAGCGCCTCCTTGGCGATGCGGATCATGGCCGGGCTCTTCTCGGCGATCTTGCGGGCAATCTCGAGCGCCGCGCCGCGCAGCTCGGCCTTGGTCACGATGCGCTCGATGAAGCCGTAGCGCTCGGCCTCGCGCGCGCCGATCTTCTCGCCGGTGAAGAACAGGTAGCGCACCTTCTGCACCGGGAACAGGCGCTGCAGGTGGGCGCCGCCACCCATCGCGCCGCGATCGACCTCGGGGAGCGCGAAGGTGGCGCAGTCGGAAGCGATCACGATGTCGGCCGCGCCGGTGATGCCGATGCCACCGCCGAGCACGAAGCCGTGCACCGCGACGACGACCGGTACCGGGTTGCGGTGCACCGCCTTGAAGGTGGCGTAGTTGCCGCCGTTGACCGCGACGATGCGCTCGGGGTGAGCGTCGAGCTCCTTGATGTCCACGCCCGCGCAGAAACCGCGCCCTTCGGCACGGATCACGATCACGCGCACCTCGGGGTCGTGGCCGAGTTCGTCGATGCGGTGCGCCAGCGCGTACCACTCGCTGCTGTCGAGCGCATTGACCGGCGGTTTGTTGATGACGAGTTCGGCAATGCCGCCGTCGATCGTTGTCTGGAAGGCCTGGCTCACGTTATCGGGCTCCGTTGGGTCTCTTGTCGGGTCTGGGGTTGCGGTGGGGCTCGGGCTGCTCGCTCAGGCGACGGCCGCGGTCTCTTTGCAGGGTTCGGTGCCGCGCGCGTCGTCGAGGCGGGCGTACAGCGCGGCGAGGCAGGTTTCGGCCTCGGCTGCGATGCCGTGGATGACGTCCTCGCAGCTCTCGAGCTTGCCGATCGCCGCCGCCACCTGGCCGCTGGGCAGGATGCCTTCGTCGGGGAAGCCGTCCACCATCGAGCGCTGCAGCAGCACCGGCTGGTTGGCCGACATCACCGTCTGCGACACGGCGCCCGGGTCTTCCTTCAGCGCCTGGCGGAACACTCCGAGCATGTGGCCGAGGCTCATGCCGGTCTGCTGCTTCCAGTGCCAGGCGCTCTTGAGCGCGATCAGCAGCCGGCCCATCGGGCTGGCGCCCTCGAGCTTGTTGATGAAGGGGTTCTCGATCATGCGGTGGCGCATGCCATCGACCGCGAGCGTGACCCGCACCTTCTGCGGGTCGTCGACCTTGACGTAACGGTCGAGCGTGGCCGGCGGCGTCGGCGAGTCGGTGGTCATCAGGAAGCGCGTGCCCATGGCGATGCCCGCCGCACCAGCGGCCAGCGCCGCGGCCAGGCCGCGCCCGGTGGAGTAGCCACCGGCGGCGATCACCGGCACCTTCACCGCCGCCAGCACCTGCGGCAGCAGGATGGTGGTGGGCACGCCGCCGGTGTGGCCGCCGCCCTCGCCGCCCTGGATGGTGATCATGTCGGCGCCGAGCTCGACCGCCTTCACCGCGTGCTTCAGCGCACCCACGGTGGGGATGCACAGCACGCCGGCTTCCTTGAAGCGGGCGATGGTCTTCTTGTCCGGCCCGCGGCCGTAGCTCACCGCGCGCAGCTTGTACTGGATCGCCAGGTCGACGCACTGCGCGGCGTTCTCCTGGAACATGTGGAAGTTGAGGCCGAAGTTGCTGCCACCGGTGGCGGCGATGACCTTCTGGATCTCGCCCTCGATCTTGTCGGCGTCGATGGTGGCGCCGGCCAGGAAGCCGAAGCCGCCGGCCTTGGTGGTGGCGATCACCAGGTTCGCATCCGCCACCCAGCCCATTGCGGTCTGGATGATGGGGTAGCGGCAACCGAGGCGCTCGGTGAGCGGCGTGCGCAGCAGCGCGGAGAAATCGGGATTCATGGCGGAGTGACTCATGCCTTGCGCTCGCCGGCGGCCTGCTTGTTGGCGCTGGCCATGGCTTTCGCGTCATAGCCGCCGAGCTTGTCGCCCGACAGCAGTTCGTTGTGGGTGTGGGCGAAGTGATGCCAGGCGAACACCGCATCCATCGCGGTGCGCTTGCCCTGCAGGTCCTCGACGTGGTTGATCGCCTGCTTGGTCAGCGCCAGGCCCATGCGCGGCTGCTTGGCGATGCGCGCGGCGAGCGCGTAGGTCTCGGCCTCGAGCTGTTCGCGCGCCACCACCCGGTTGACCATGCCCATCTGGTACGCGCGCTCGGCCCCCATGCGGTCGCCGGTCATGAGGAATTCCTTGGCGATGCGCGGGTTGAGCTCGTAGGGGTGGGCGAAGTACTCCACGCCGGGGATGCCCATGCGCACGACCGGGTCCTGGAAGAAGGCGTCGTCGCTGGCGACGATCAGGTCGCACACCCAGGCCAGCATCAGCCCGCCGGCGACGCAGGCGCCCTGCACCATGGCGATGGTCGGCTTGGGCAGGTCGCGCCAGCGCCGGCACATGTTCAGGTAGACCTCCTGCTCGCGCACGTAGAGGTACTCGCCGCCGGGTTTGTTGGTGTGGTCCCACCACAGGTGCACGCGGTCGAAGGGCTTGTTGATGTCGCGCCCCGGCGTACCGATGTCGTGGCCGGCGGAAAAGTGCTTGCCATCGCCGCGCAGCACGATGACCTTGACCGCGTCGTCATCCACCGCACGGCGGAAGGCGGCGTCCAGCGCATAGGTCATCTGCGAGTTCTGCGCGTTGTTGAACTCGGTACGGCTCATCGTCACCGTGGCGATGCCGTCGGCCACGGCGTAGTGCACCGGGCTGTCGGTCTCGTACACCGCGTTGTCGGGGCGGGTGACGAAGTTCTGGTCGGGGGCGCTCATCTCTGCTTCTTCCTTTGCGGCCTCAGGCTGCAGTGCGGATGCCGGGCGGGTTGCCCTTGATCTGTGCGCCACGCAGGTCGTGCGGATCGAGGCGGCGGATGGTCTCCAGCTGCGCCGCGGTCGGATGCGGGGTTTCGCCCAGCTCAGGCGCCTTCAGCAGCGGGAAGCCGGTCTTCTCCTGCACCTCGTCGAAGCTGACGCCCGGGTGCAGCGAGCGCACGCGGATGGCGTGCTCCGGACCTTCGAAGTCGAGCACGCAGAGATCGGTGACGATGCGGCGGATGTCCATGAAGTCCTGCTTCATGCCGGGTTCCCAGCGCGCCGGGTTGAAGCCGACGCCCGACACCATGTCCACCTCGCCTTCGACGAACACGCGCTTGCTGTGGTTGGGCACGAAGAAGGAGTTGATGTGGTTGATGCTGTTGCCCGGCAGGCCGCGCACGCCGAGGATGGCGGCCTTGGGCTTCCTGTAGTCGCCCACCACCGACAGGTTGGTCTGGCCGAAGCGGTCGATCTGGGTCGGGCCGATCATGGCGTGACGGCGGCCGCCCCACACGCACTCGAACACGCGTTCGAAGGACATGTAGCCGGAGTACTTCGGCACATAGTCGCCGCGCGGGCCGAGCGGAATCGGCTCCTCGACCAGGAAGCATTCGCTGTCGGTCATCAGCAGCTCGGGGGCGTAGGTGAGCTTGGCCAGGCTGGCGCCCAGGCGCGGGATCACGCCGATGCCCGAGGCCAGCACCTCGCCGTCGCCGCGCCAGGCTTCCGAGGCCGCGACGATCATCAGTTCGGCCAGGGTGAATTCAGTGTTGTTGCTCATGCCGCTCGCGCTCCTCAAAACACCGGCAGGGGCAGCTTGCCCATGCGCTCGATGCCGCCGTTCTTGTCCTGGTAGGCGGCCTCGCCCGGGGTGACGAACTCGTCCATGTAGGCCTGCCAGCCGCCCTCTTCCGCCGCGCTGGCGACGTAGCGCTTGAAGTGGCTCATGTCCCAGCCGTACTCGGGCGCGCAGGTGGTCGGGTGGGCGCCGCAGGGCGCATGTACCACGCCCTTCACCAGGTAGCGCTCGAAGGTGTTGAGGCGGGCCTGGTCGGGGGTGAGCGCCAGGCGCTCCTCGACACGCTCGGCCGACACGTAGCAGGCGTCTGCCGCACGTGCGACGAGGTGGTCGAAATACGGGTCACCGCCCTGGATCAGGGTGTTGCCGAGCTGGTCGGCGACATTGACGTGCACCAGCGCGACGTCGAGCTTCAGGGCCGGCATCGCCAGCAGCACCTCGCCGTCGTCATACGGCGACTGGATGGTCTTGAGCTCGGGGTTGAGCTTGGTGACATCGGTGGCCAGACCGCAGCGCGTGGGCAGGAAGGGCACACGCATGCCGGCGGCACGCAGGCCCCACTGCCACATGCCTTCGTCGAGCTCGAGCAGTTCGAGCTTGCCCGCCTCGCGCACCTTGCGGTACCAGGGCTCGAGCGGAATGGCATCCAGCGTGGCGAAGCCGAAGATCAGCTTCCTGACCTTGCCGGCGGCGCACAGCATGCCCACGTCCGGGCCGCCGTAGGACACCACGGTGAGGTCCTTCACGTCCGAGCGCAGGATCTCGCGCACGATCGCCATCGGCTTGCGCCGCGGGCCCCAGCCACCGAAACCGATGGTCATGCCATCGCGCAATTGGGCGACGACATCGGCCGTCGTCATCAGTTTGTTCATGGATTCTTTCCTGTTGCCGGCCGCGCTCAGGCGGCCTGTTCCTGCTGACCCACGCCGAAGTCGTGGCCCCAGATGCTGACGCGGGTGAATTCGAAGGCGTTGTGGCGCTCCCAGTCGCACTGCAGCCCACCGTAGCCGTACTCGAGGTCGAAGCCCGAGGGGGTCTTCATGTAGAAGGAGATCATGCGGTCGTTGAGGTGCTGGCCCAGGGTGGCCGACAGCGGCACCTTGTGCGCGATGCGGCGGTCGTGGGCGCGGCCGACCTCGGTCATCGAGTCGACCTCGACCATCACATGCACGCAACCGCTCGGCACCGGGTACTCGGCGATCGCCAGGCTGTGGTGGCGGGCGTTGTTGCAGTGCAGGAAGTGGATGCGCACCGGCGGCGCCGAGGGATCGGGACGGAAATTGAAGATGTCCGACAGGCCGAAACCGAGCACGTCGCGGAAGAAGGCCGCGGTGGCGTCGAAGTTGGGGGCCGGCATCACGGTGTGGCCCAGGCCCATGTCGCCGGTGAGGAAGCGCGGCACGCCCTGCGGCGACACGAAGGGCTGGCAGTCCGACAGGTGGCCCCAGCACAGCTCGTGGCGGTTGCCCGAGGGGTCGGTCACCACCGCGACCGCCTGCATGCCGCGCTGGGCGACGGTGGCGGCATCGGCGAGCTCGTAGCCCACGCCCTTGGCGTCGAGTTCGGCGAGCGCGGCCTTGAAGGCGTCGTCACCCGCCAGCTCCCAGCCCGACGCCACATAGCGGCGCTCGGCGCCCTGCACCACCAGGATGCGGAAGGGGCGCTCGTCCATCTTGATGTACAGACCGCCGCCAGGCGCGGTCGAGGTCATCATGCCGAGCACCTCCTCGGCGTAATGCTTCCATTCGGCGAGGTCGTCGATCTGCGCGACGAAGTAGGCCAAACCGCGGATGTCGATCATTGCTGCCCCCAAGAGATTGGTCGGATACGTGAGGGCATTGTGCGAAGAGGCGGCGGCGCCATCATCGTCCGTTGAGACTACGAAAACGCCTGCCCGAAGGTGACCTGCCCAAGCCTCCGCACGAGGTGTCAAGCGTGCTCGCTGCAGGTGAGCCGGCAGGCGAAAGATTCAACTTGAAGCGCGACCACTTGCGCGACACACTCTTGTCGCGCTTTGTCGCTCAGGCGCGACAAAGCGCGACAGAATCCCCCGAGGAGCTTTTCGCGATGCCACGCACCACGCTGCAACAAGAACTCGAGCTGATCGCATCCGTCGTCGGAGCACATCCGGTCGGAATCGGCATTGCCGACATTGAACTCGAAATGACTCGGCGCCAAGGCACCAAGCCCAACCGTCGTACATTGCAACGCCGCCTGCAGAGGCTCGTCGTCGAGCGGCGCCTGACCACCGAGGGCGAAAGCGTCGCCCTGGTCTACAAGCCGGCCTCCGATCGCGCGGTGCAAGCCATTGGTCCGGCGACACCGACTACCACGGCACCGACCGAAACGGCGCTGTATGTGCCCTTATCCCCGGAAGGTGCCGCCATCCGCGACCAGATGAGGCGACCCCTGATGCATCGCCGCCCGGTCGGTTATCAGCGTGACTTTCTGGAGGCTTACGTCCCCGGCGAAACCTTCTACCTGCCTGAAACGCTGCGCCACCAGTTGCACGAGATGGGGCGCACGTCCGACAGCGAGCGACCCGCAGGTACCTATGCACGGGACATCCTGAGCCGCCTGCTGGTCGATCTGTCCTGGGCCTCATCGAGACTGGAGGGCAACACCTATAGCCGGCTCGACACCCAGAATCTGATCGAGTTTGGTCAGGTCGCCAAGGGTAAGGACGCCATCGAAACGCAGATGATCCTGAACCACAAGGCGGCGATCGAGATGCTGATCGAGGGCGCGGAAGAGGTGGGCCTTGACGCCTTCACCTTCAAGAACCTGCACGCGGTCCTGTCGCAAGACCTGATGCCCGATGAAGAAGCCAGCGGCCGCCTGCGCCGTCGGCCGGTGGACATCTCGGGAACGGTGTTTCACCCGCTGGCGCTGCCGCAACTCATCGAAGACTGCTTTTCACTTCTTCTGGACAAGGCGACTGCCATTCCCGACCCGTTCGAGCAGGCCTTCTTCCTGATGGTGCAGCTACCCTACCTGCAGCCGTTTGAAGACGTGAACAAACGCGTCTCGCGCGTTGGCGCCAACATCCCGCTCTTCAAGCACAACCTTTGTCCGCTTTCCTTCATCGATGTACCGGAACGCGCCTACGTCGAAGGGACTCTGGGCGTATATGAACTGAACCGGATTGACCTGCTGCGCGATGTATTCGTCTGGGCCTACGAGCGGTCCTGCCAGCGGTATCTGGCCATCACGCAGACGATGGTCGAGCCCGATCCGCTCAAGATCAAGTACCGGGAAGCCCTGATCCAGGCAGTGCAATCCGTGGTCAAGGGCTTGCGCCCCCCCAGCCAGACCGTCATCGCCAGGGAGGCACGTACGCACGCGATCGAAGCCGACCTGGCGGCATTCCGTGCAATGCTCACGGCGGCCCTGCGCCAGCTGCATGAGGGCAACATTGCCCGCTACCGGCTGCGGCGCTCGGAATTCACGGCTTGGCAACAGGCGCAAGGCCAGCGCCGATCGGATGAGGACAACCAAGGCTCCAATTAGCCCTCTCCTGCCGAGGCAGCAAAAAAACGGCCACCAACCCTTGCGGGGAGGCGGCCTGGAAGAGAGGAGGACAACCATGCAACGAAACTGCAGGTACTACGACTGCGCACTACAGGAACAACTGCACATCGAGCACCGCGGGACGGCGGCGCCTCACATGTAAAGGATCACGAGATCGTTGATGACGGACGGCCGCTCGCTGCCGACGATATGGGTCACGATCTCCATCGTCATCTGCATGCCCTTGGGCAGCTTCTCCACCGACTTGACCCGCGAGCGCGCGTGGATGCGCGATCCTGCCGGCACCGGCGCCGGGAAGCGCAGGCGGTTCGAGCCGTAATTGACCATGTTGTTGAAGCCGACCACCTCGAAGTCGAGCGGGATGCGCAGGCGCGACTGCAGCACCTGCACCAGCGCGCCGTGGGCGATGGTGCCGCCGAAGGGGCTCTGCTTGCGCGCGCGCTCGGGATCGGTGTGGATCCAGTAGTCGTCGCCCGACAGCCTGGCGAACTCGTCGATCAGCGCCTGATCGACCACGACCTGGTTGCTCCAGGCCGAGTAGGTCTCGCTGACCAGCGCCTTCATAGCCGCTTCGTCGTCGAAACGCACCTGGCGCTTCGCGGCCTCCGGCTCGGCGCTGGCCTGGGCCTCGGCGGCCGCGGCGAGCGCGGTCGGCGTGCTGTCGATGCGGGACGGGAGATCCTTGTCCGCCGCGGTGAAGCGCAGCAGCGCGGTGCCATCGGATTTCACCGTGTCGAACACAGGCTTGACCCGCATGCCGACCTTGACCTCGGATTCATCCACGCCGATCAGCGTGGTATTGATGCGCACGCCTTCGTCGAGCTCGACCACCGCCATCTTCTGCGGCATCTCGTCGGCGAAGTCGGGCAGTGTCGGGACGCGGGTCAGCGTATAGGTGTAGAGCGTGCCCGTACCCTTGACCTCCTTCCACGCCAGGTCCTGCGACCAGCACTTGTCGCAATGGCGGCGGGGGAAGAAGACCCAGTGACCGCAGGACTTGCATTGCGGGATCGTGAGGCGGCCTGCCTTGAGGCCGTTCCAGAACGGTGCCGAGATCTCGGTGGCCGTCGGCAGGGGTTTGTTGGTCGACATGCTCGTCATGCTCCCTGGAGAATCAGTGCGCCCTGCTCGCTCATCACGCCACCGGTGCCCGAGACGAACACGGTGTCGCAGCGCTTGAGCTGGCGCTCGCCGGCGCGGCCGGAAATCTGGTGGAAGGCCTCGATGACCTGCGACATGCCGCCCGCGGTGCCGCTCTGGCCGAAGCTCAGCTGCCCGCCGTGGGTGTTCATCGGGAAGTTGCCCTTGTAGGTCAGGTCGTGCTCGCGCACCCAGCGCATACCCTCGCCCTTGGGCGCGAAGCCGGCATCTTCCAGCGTCAGCAGCACGGTGATGGTGTAGCAGTCGTAGAGCTGCGCGGCGTGGATGTCGCTGCGCTGGATGCCCGCCATCGCGAAGGCGCGCTCGGCCGCAGGGCCGATCGGGGTGTCGGTCATCTCGGTCGCGTAGGTCGGCGACTTGAAGTACAGGTGCTCGCCGAAGCCGGTGATGCAGGCGCCGCGGTTCTTCGCCCGCGCCGCCACTTCCTTGGAGGCCACGATCACGGCGGCACCGCCAGCGACCGGCATCACGATCTCGAGCACGCGCAGCGGCTCGGCGACCATCTTGCTGGCGAGCACGTCCTCGATGGAGAGCAGCTTGCCGAAGAAGCTGGCGTCCGGGTTGGCGAGCGCGTTGGTGCGCTGGTCGACCGCGATCTTGGCCATCGCCACCGGGTCGTAGCCGTACTTGGCCGCGTAACGCTGGGCGATCATCGCGTAGCCGGTGTTCTGGCCCATGTGACCGTAGGGCAGGTCGAACTCGGCCTCGGGGGCGCCGAAGGCGGTGCTGTGGCCACCGAAGCGCATCGCCCGCGCCATCCAGCTCGGGTCCTCGTCCGGCCCGAAGGGCGCCATGCGCGCGGGAATCACGCACAGCACGGCCTGGCACAGGCCCATCTCGACCGCCATCGCCGCGCGCCACACCGCCGCCACCGACGAGCAGCCGCCCAGGTCGACGACTTCGGCGAAGTTGAGCGACAGGCCGAGATACTCCGCCGCCATCGCCGGCACGAAGACCTGCGCTTCGTGGAACTGCGGGCCGTGGATCACCAGGCCGTCGATGTCGCTGGCCTTGAGCCCGGCGTCCGCCAGGGCAAGGCCGGCCAGGTCGGCCACCTGCTCGAGATGGAACATCCGTGGCGCGATCGCGTACTTCTCCGGCCGGTACTGCGCGGCGCCGACAATTGCTGCGTTTCCTTTGAGACCCATGCTCCCTCACCTCGCTGATGCGGGCACCGCCCGCTCTGTAGTGCGCTCAACGATGCCACAGGCGCTGCGGCCGGCAATCGTTCAAATCGACTAGGCGAAGCGGGGGAGACCCTAGGTCATGGTGCGCAGCTGCCGGCGCAGGATCGGGCGCCCCCATGCAACATGGCCCTGCCTCCGGATTCCGAAGGCAGGGCCACGTCGTTCGTTGCGACCGCAGCGGCGGTCGCGGAGCATGTTTCAGTGCGTCGCCAGCATCGCAAAGAAGCGGCCGGTCGAGGCGTTCGCGGGCGAACCCGTGGTGTGGCACTCGGTCTCGCTGGCGCCGCAGGCCGGGATCTGGACCAGGGAGTCGAGCACCCGGGCATGGCCACGATCGAGCATTGCCGCAAAGGCCGCGAGGCATCCAAACACGCACCCGCACAACAGGGCCTTGGTAATCATGTGCTTCTCCTTCGTGCGCTACAGTTTTGCGTGCGCGCTGCACGCCGCCTGCAGGAACGTGATGCGACGCCGCTTCGCTGCGACTGCCGCCCAGGTGTCTCCTCCTGCACGGTGTGTAGATTGTCGAAGGCGCGCAAGCGCGACATCGTCCGAATGGACTAAATCAAAAAAAACGGCGCTCCGAAGAGCGCCGATCGATCGTTTGCCGCCCCGCCTCAGGCGAACGGGGGCAGGCCCGCACGTGCGAGCGCCTCGGCCGAGTACGGCACGTAGGTGGCGCCCGCCTCGTCGCGCACGTACAGCGGGTCGTCGAAGGCCTTGTCGTCGTAGCCCTGCCGCTGCAGGTCCACCTTGCGCAGCTTGTAGGTGGTGGTGAGGTCGGCGGCGCTCGATACGCGCACGAACTGCGGCGCCGCATAGCGCGGCAGGCGGGCCTCGGTGAGCGCGTAGAAGGCCTTCGGATCGAAGGCGTGGCCAGGCTGCATCACGATGGCCGCCATGCCCGCACGCCCCTCGTGGCCGGGCACCTTCACCCCGTAGATGTTGATCAGCTCCACGCCGGCGCAGTCCGACAAGGCATCGGCGACCTCGGCGGTGGAGACGTTCTCGCTCTTCCAGCGGAAGGTGTCGCCGATGCGGTCGACGAAGTAGAAGTAGCCGTCCTCGTCGTAGCGCAGTAGGTCGCCTGAACTCCAGTACGCATCGCCTTCGGTGAAGACGTTGCGCACGATCTTCTTCTCGGTGGCTTCTTCGGAGGTGTAGCCCTCGAAGCGCCCGCCGCCGATCTCGGGATGATTGACGATGAAGGCGATGCCTTCGCCGACCTCGCCCGGCTGGCACAGGATGTAGTGCCCGTTCTCGTCGCGCGGATGCGATTCGGTCTCGACGTCGTAGCGCACCAGGCGGAAGTTGGTCTTGTTCCAGTCGGGGATGCGACCGCAGGAGCCGACGTGGTTGTCGACGTTGATCACCGCCGTGTTGGCCTCGGTCGAACCCCAGCCCTCGAAGATCTGGATCGGGCCGAAGCGATCGAGCCAGCGCGTCCAGGTCTCCGCGGTGAGGCCGGCGCCGAGCATGGCGCGCAGGCTGTGGTCGCGGTCGTTGGCCTGGGCGGGCGCGTTGAGCAGGTAGCGGCAGATCTCGCCGATGTACTGGAAGATGGTGATGCCGTTGGCGCGCACGTCGGTCCAGAACTCGCGCGTGCTGAACTTGCGCCGCACCACGATGCTGCTGCCCGACTTCAGCGCGGTGGAGGTCACCGAGGTCGCCGCCGCGCCGTGGTACAGCGGCAGGCAGCAGTAGAAGACGTCATCGGGCGTCACCTCGAGGGTCACCTGCATGACGTCGCCCGAGGACATCCAGCGCATGTGGCTGTAGCGCGCCGCCTTGGGCAGGCCGGTGGTGCCCGAGGTGAAGATCAGCAGCATCGACTCCTCGGCGCGCACCTCGGCACGGCCTTCGCGCGGGAAGGGGCTGCGCGCGGCGGCCTCGACCTCGGCGCTCAGATCGGCACTCGCCAGCGCGCGATGCTCGGCGGTGGCGGGCTTCTCGGGGTCGGCGACGAGGTACAGGGGCTGCGCGGGACGCTCGGGCGTGAGCGCGAAGTTCTCGAGGCACTCCTCGCCGAGCACGACGGCGCGGGCGTGCGTCGACTCCAGCGCGTGAGCGAGCGGACGGCCGCTGACCTGGGTGTTGATGACCGCGACCACCACGCCCAGCTTGGCGAGACCGAACCAGTAGAAGAAGAACTCGGGCCGGTTCTCCATCGCCAGCGCGCACACGTCGCCGCAGCGCAGGCCGCGCGCATGCAGGGCATGGGCGACCTGGTTGGCGCGTGCGTCCACCTCGGCATAGCTGAAGCGGCGCCCGCCGTAGATCAGGAAGTCGCGCTCGCCGAAGCGCGCGGCCTGCTCCTCGAGGCGGTCGGCCACGGTGTAGCGGTCGGCCGGCTTGATCAGATTGGCCGCGCGCGAGCGCGCGTCGAGCTTGGCCTGGGTTTCTTCGCGCGGGACCACCTTGCTGCGGGCCGCGGGCGGATTCATAACGACGGCAGAATCGGACATGCGCCCTTCTCCATGTTGTGTTCGAGCGTTGCTGTTCGGAGAGCGACCGCGCGCGTCAGCGCACGCGGATGCGGGGATCGGGAGCGCCACGGCGCAGCGTGGCGAGGAAGCGGTCCAGCGCGGCGGGTTCCGCCACTTCGGGCAGCTGGTCCTTGGCGGGACGTTCGGCCCAGAACGCGCGCCACGACGGGAACAGGTCGTGGAAGCTGCCCTCGTAGGGTTCACGCCCCGGCCAGCGCATCTTGCGATCGCCGATCGGCGGCTTGTTCAGGTCGGTCGCATACCAGTAGCACGGCAGGCGGCGGCGGAAATACCACTGCCCGTCGATTCTCTCGTAATCGTCCCAATACAACATCTGCATGATCACCCATTCCGGGCCGGTCTCGTGCTCGTTCTTCGAGTACACGACGCCGACGGCATGGTCGGGGTCGGTGAACTCGATGACGTGCTGGCCCAGGTGGTGCGAGGTGCCGGAGAACTGGTTGCGCAGGGTGTCGTCGACCCAGGCCTTGAGATGGGCGCGGCCCACCTTCTCGCGGCCGACGCGGATGTCGGGCGCGAACAGGTTCACATGGGCGTCGAGGTCGCGCATGTCGAGCGACAGCGCATACCGGGCCACCAGCTGGCGGATGGCCTCGGTCGACTCGAGACGGTCGATGCGGGCGAGCAGGTCGGCCTGCGGTGCGGAGGTCGTCATGCCGGCGCCGCTCAGATGAAGGCCATGCCGCCGTTGACGGCGATGTTCTGCCCGGTGATGAAGCTGGCGTCGTCGCTGGCGAGGAAGCCGGCGACGCGCGCGATCTCCTCGGGCTCGCACATGCGGCCGAGCGGGATGGCCTTGATCATCGACTGCATCCACTCGTCGGGGATGCCGGCCATCATCGGGGTGTTGGTCGGCCCCGGGACGATGGTGTTCACGCGGATGCCGCTGGCGGCGAGCTCGCGCGCGATGCTGCGCGTGAGACCCATCACGCCGGCCTTGGAGGCGCAGTAGTGGCTGGGGCCCTCGCCCGACATCGCGGCGGTGCTGGAGACGTTGATGATGGCGCCCTTGGCGCCGCTCTTCTGCATCAGGCGTGCGCCCTCGCGGCAGCACAGGAAGGTGCCGGTGAGGTTCACGCCGATGACGCGCAGCCAGTTGTCGTCGGGGGTATCGAGGAAGGCATCGACCGAGCCGATGCCGGCGCTGTTGATGAGCACGTCGAGCCGGCCGAAACGCTCGGCGACGGCCTCGAAAGCCGATTTCACCGAGGCCGGATCGGCCACGTTGCAGGCCAGCGCCAGGCCCTTTGCGCCCAGCTCGGCCACCGCGGCAGACGCCGCGTCGGCGTTGATATCGGCCGCCACCACGCGCGCACCGGCCGCACCGAAGTGGCGCACAATCGCGCGCCCCATGCCCTGACCGGCACCGGTCACGAACACCACCTTGTCTGCAAAGCTCATCCGTCGTCTCCTTCCTTGTCTCGTTTGGGCGTCGGCGACCACGGTTGCAGTCGTCGCTCGAGTCGATGGAGCGCAGTTTTGTCGGGATGGAACAGGCGGACATCGTCCACTAAGACTAATGAGGACGACATTGCACAGGCGGGAAGAGGCGGACGGCGGTGGGCCTTTCGTCTGAATGGACGATGCCGCCGCCGCGGGCGCGCCGGACGATAGCGGCACAACGTCGGCGGATCCGCGTCCGCCATTCATCGACCCCCGCATGGAGGCAGGCTGTGAACGCAAGCCCCGGTATTGAGCAACGCGTCACCTGGCACTCCCACTACGCCCTGGCGATGCTGGCGATCATCTACGTCTTCAATTACATCGACCGCCTGGTGATCTCGATCCTGATCGAACCGATCAAGCTCGAATTCGGCATCTCGGACACCCAGATCGGCTTGTTGTCGGGGGTCGCGTTCGCGATCTTCTACACCGTTTTCGGCCTGCCCTTCGGTCGCCTCGCCGATCGCATCGGGCGCAAGCCGGTGATCGCCCTCGCCTGCATCGCGTGGAGCGCGATGACCATGCTGTGCGGGGTGGCGACGAGCTTTGCGATGCTGCTGCTGTTCCGCATCGGGGTCGCCGTGGGCGAGGCCGGCGGCACGGCGCCTTCGGTGGCGATGGTATCCGACCTCTATCCCGCCAAGCAGCGCTCGCGCGCGCTGTCGGTGTTCCTGATGGGGCCGAGCCTGGGCGCAATCCTGGGTCTCGGGCTGGGCGGCTGGATCGCGCAGACCTATGGCTGGCGCACGGCCTTCATCGCCATCGGTGCGCCGGGCGTGCTGCTCGGCCTGTCGTTCCTGCTCACCGTCCGCGCCCCGCGCCCGGCGGCGCTCACCACGCGCGAGGCGGCCGACGCCGCGCAGGAGAACTGGAAGCGCACGCTGGGGAGCCTGTTCGCCATGCCTGGCTTCCTGCTGATCGTCGTCGCCGGCACCCTGGCCGCGATCATGGGTTACGCGATCGGCACCTGGAACCCGAGCTTCCTGATCCGCTCGCATGGTCTGTCGATGCAGCACGCCGGCCTGCTCGTCGGCCTCGGCGGCGGCATCGCGGCGACGGTGGGCACGCTGCTTTGCGGCAGCGTCACCGACCGCCTGGTGGCGCGCGACCCGGGCTGGCAGCTCGGCGTACCGGTCATCGCCTGCCTGCTCAGCGTGCCGCTCGGGTTCGCCTTCTACCTGTGGCCCAGTGGCACCGCCTTCCACCTCGGCAGCATGGCCGTTCCGCAGGCCTACCTGTTCTATCTGGCCTTCAGCTTCGCCGCCACCTGGTGGACAGTGCCCTGCTTCGGTGCCATCAGCCACCTCTTTCCGCCCAACCGCCAGGCTCAGGCGAACGCCATCTTCGTGATGGGCATGACGCTGTTCGGCGTCGGCCTCGGCCCGATCATCGTCGGCGGCCTGAGCGACTTCTTCGCCGTCAGCCTCGGCCAGGAAGCCCTGCGCTATGCGCTCGCCAGCACGGTCGTCCTCTATGCGCTGACCGCGCTCTGCCTGATTTTCGCGCTGCCGCGCTACCGCCGCCAACTGCTCGGCGCTGCCGCGCCCGCAAACGCGACCCCGGCGAGCGCCTGAGCGCCCCGGCAATAAACAGCCCACGTCACTGGAGACTACCGCATGACCTCACCCGACCTGCCCATCCCCCTCGACCAGTTCGCCGAACTCGACAACGGGCTGCGCCTGCACTATCTCGACGTCGGCCACGGGCCGGTGGTTGTGTGGCTGCACGGCAGCGGCCCGGGCGCCAGCGGCTACAGCAACTTCAAGGGCAACTACCCGGCCTTCGCCGCGGCCGGTTTCCGCAACATCGTGCTCGACCTGCCCGGCTTCGGGCGCTCGGACAAGCCCGCCGACGTGCAGTACAACCTCGACTTCTTCGTCGCCTGCCTGAACGGCCTGCTGCAGAAGATCGGCGTCACGAAGTGCACCCTGCTCGGCAACTCGCTCGGCGGCGCGATCGCGCTCGGCCAGGCGCTCGCCCACCCGGACACGGTGGAGCGGCTGATCCTGATGGCGCCGGGCGGCGTCGAGGAGCGCGAGACCTACTTCAGGATGGAAGGCATCGTGCGCATGGTCGAGACCTTCGCCAAGGGCCCGATGGGACCGGTCGAGATGCGCCATGTGATGAGCCTGCAGGTGTTCGATCCCTCGATGCTCGACGACACCATCATCAACGAGCGCTCCGCGATCGCCCCCTCGCAGCCGGCCAACCTGTTCTCGACCATGATGGTCCCGAACATGACCACCCGCCTGCACGAGATCAAGGCGCCGATCTTCGGCTTCTGGGGCACCGACGACAAGTTCAACCCCCATACCGGCGCGCTGAAGGTGATCGAGAACGCGCCCAACGCGCGCATGATCCTGCTCAACCGCTGCGGGCATTGGGTGCAGGTCGAGCACAGCGACCTCTTCAACCGCAGCTGCATCGACTTTCTGACCAAGGGGTGAGCCACGCCATGGGATCCTTCGAAAACCTGCTGCAGCCTGGCCGCATCGGCAAGATGGAAGTGCGCAACCGCATCGTGATGGCGCCGATGGGGTCGAACTTCGCCGAAGCCGACGGCACCTGCGGCGAACGCATCCAGGCCTATTACGAAGCGCGCGCCGCGGGCGGCGCCGGCCTGCTGACCATGGGCGTGGTCGCCATCGCCTATCCGCACGGCACCGCCGAGCCCTACCAGGTGGGCCTCTCGGACGACAAGTTCATCCCCGGCCTGAAGGGCATCGTCGACCGCGTCCACAAGCACGGCGCCAAGATCGCCGCGCAGCTGCAGCACGCCGGCAAGAACTCGGTGCGCGACCTCGCCGAGGGCCGCGAGCTGTGGGTGCCGTCGATGCCGCCGGCGGTGAAGACCGACATGTTCGCCGCGCTCACGCAGGAGGAGCTCGGCGCCTTCATCAGCTCGTCGAAGGGCCGCGAGAAGGCCGGCGTGAAGATCCGTGTCATGGAGCAGGCCGACATCGCGCAGATGATCGAATGGTTCGCCGCCGCGGCCGAGCGCGCCCAGCGCGCCGGCTTCGACGGCGTCGAACTGCACGCCGCGCACAACTACATCATTGCCGGCTTCCTGTCGGGCTACTACAACAGACGCGACGACGAGTACGGCGGCTCGATCGAGAACCGTGGCCGCTTCATGCGCGAGGTGATCGCCGCCGTGCGCGCGCGCGTCGGTGCCGACTACCCGGTGTGGCTGCGCCTGGACGCCTATGAACTGCGCACCGAGGGCGGCATCACGCTGGAAGACGCGAAGGTCTTCGCGCGCATGGCCGCCGACGCCGGTTGCGACGCGGTCAGCGTCTCGGCCTACGCCAACACCAGCACCGGCGTGGCCTTCACCGAGGCGCCGCTGGTACAGCAGAAGGCCGGCTTCCTGCTGTGGGCGGCCGAGATCAAGGAGGCGGTGAAGATCCCGGTGATCGCCGTCGGCCGCCTCGAGCCCGAGGTCGCGGACAACGCCATCGCCGCCGGCCAGTGCGACTTCGTCGCCATGGCGCGCAAGATGCTCGCCGACCCGGAACTGCCGAAGAAACTCATCGAGAACCGCCCCGAGGACATCCGGCCCTGCATCTACTGCTACGCCTGTGTCAGCCAGATCTTCATCAACCAGCGCGTCAAGTGCGCGGTGAACCCGATGACCGGCCACGAGGCCGAGATCCGCCTCGTGCCGGCCGAGAAACCCGGCCACGTGCTCGTCGTCGGCGGCGGCCCCGCCGGCATGGAGGCCGCGCGTGCCGCTGCGCTGCGCGGCCACAAGGTCACCCTGGTCGAGCGCAGCAGCCGGCTGGGCGGCACGCTGTTCTTCGCCGCGCTGGCCTATGCCGAAAACGGCGGCCTGCTCGATTACCTGACGACGCAGATGAAGAAGCTCGACATCGACGTGCGCCTCAACACCGTCGCCACCCCCGAGCTCGTCCGCCAGCTCGGCGCCACCGCGGTGATCGTCGCCACCGGCGCCGAGCGCAATGCGCCGCCGATCCCGGGGGCCGACATGGACCACGTGTGGTCGGGCGACGAGCTGCGCCGGCTGATGACCGACGACCGCGCCGAGGAGATCGCCAAGCGCAAGCTGTCCTTCACCCAGCGCACGCTGATGAAGGCCGGCAGCCTGGTCGGCGTCACCGACAGCACCGACGCCATCCAGAACCTGTCGCGGGTGTGGATGCCGCTCGGCAAGAAGGTCGCGATCATCGGCGGCGGCCTGGTCGGCATCGAGCTCGCCGAGTTCCTGGTCGATCGCGGCCGCGAGGTCGTGGTGCTGGAAGAAGGCCCCAGCCTGGGCCGCGAGCTGTCGATCGTGCGCCGCTGGCGCGTGCTCGATACGCTGCGCGAGCACGGCGTGGTGCTGCACACCAAGGTGAAGATCGAGTCGATCGACAAGAAGGCGGTGCGCTATGCCGACGCCGAGGGCGTCCAGCACACGCTGGCGGCCGATTCGGTCGTGCTCGCCGTTGGCGCCCGCCCGGACGACAGCCTCGCGCGCGCGCTCGAAGCGGCTGGCGTGCCGGTCAGCTCGGTGGGCGACGGCGCGCAGATCGGCTACATCGAAGGCGCCGTCAAGTCGGGCATGCTCGCCGGCCTGTCGGCCTGACCGACTCCACAGATCCTCCCTCGGCCGGGCGTGCGGTATGCAAACCGCCGCCCGGCTTTTTTTCATTCGCCCGCCGCGCACGCGAAGCGCAGCAACGGAGCGCACGATGAGCACCGCCGCCACCGCGATCTGCAACCTCCTCTACCGCTACGCCGAGGCCATCGACGAAGGCCGCCTGGAAGACGCCGCCACCCTCTTCCGCCATGCTCGCATCGAGACCGGTGCCGCCGGCCCGCTCGACGCCGACGGCCTGCTCGCCCTGTGGCGCCGCATCCTGATCATCCACCCCTGCGGCACGCCTCGCACCCGCCACCTCGTCACCAACCCCATCCTCGATATCGACGAAACCGCCGGCACTGCAAAGGTCAGCTCCTGCTTCACCGTGCTGCAATCCGCCGCCGACTTCCCGCTGCAGATCATCGCCAGTGGCCGCTACCACGACCGCTTCGCGCGCATCGACGGGCCATGGTGCTTCGTGGAACGCGACTACCGTCAGCTCGACTTCACCGGCGACCTCAGCCACCACCTGCGCGTCCCCATCAAGCTGTCACAACGCACCTGAGCGCGCCGCCCGCCGAAGTCTTCAAATAGACTGTCGGCCCCGACGACACTGCCGCGGCAACCAATGAAGATCGACCAACTCCCGAACGGCACCCGCTTCCAGTGGAAAGGCCGCAACTACACCAAGGTCGGCCCCATGACCGCCGCTGCCGAATCCGGCGGCGTGGATTTCATCCCCAAGCACGCCAGCCTGCAGCCGACCCCTGGCGAAGCCCCCCCAACCTTGGTGCCCGACGAAACCTCCGGAGCGCTCGACGCGGCCAAGGTGAAAGCCGCCTTCGAGGCCTATCACCGCACGGCGCTGCGGGTTGCGGACGATGCGGGACGACTGACGCTGGAAAGCGCGCGGGTGCGGTTTCTGGCGGAGATCGGGTAGGACTGTTTCGACCGTCCGGTGATGCGGGTGCAAGGCAGCAGACGGCTTGTCGGCCAATGCCGACGTTGGGCCTGACGTCGGCGTCGGGCGGCAATCTGACGGTCACCTGCCGCTCGCCTGCTTGTGGCGGCCAATGACTGCTTGTCACTTCACGCTATAGCCGGACCCGACCCAATCCAGCCATCGGGCACTTCGTGGTCCGAACGGCAAGTAACCGAGTGAAGCCGCCACCTCGCATGACATATTGGAGACGCCAAATTGGTGTTCTGGTCAATCAATGTGAATGCCGATGGTGGATGTCCGGAAAGTGCGGGTGCTTGTGGACCAGCGCCTCGTGGCGGTGCCGATGTTCATGTGGATCGTCACTGTTCCAGGCGAAGTCGTGTTCGTGCTGGTGGTGTTCGTCATGGATGTGCCGATGGCCATGCTCCCCGGGGTTCGACACTTCACCCCGATTTTCGCCCCTTTTTGGAAAGTGCTTCCA